>CAZRGV010000005.1:55254-91271 GCA_964599655.1 uncultured Isosphaeraceae bacterium
AGATTTGCGCGGTTGCCGTGGTCGCGCCGAAGTTGGGCATCTGAGCCAGGATGCCGCCGTACATGAATCCAAGCGTCGTGGGATGTCGAATCGCATCCAGCGCGATTACGCCGTTGCGATAGTGTGGCGCCCGGGGCGAAGGCAAGTACGATGCCTCAGCGCCAAGTAAGCCGGGTAGTTGCTGCGGCAGGATATACTCCTGATACGATCCGTCAGCGTTCTGAACCATCGACGTGATCGTGTTGATGAACGGCAGGTTGGGATCTTCGGCGATCTTCTGTGTCGCAGGGTCATACGTGTAGAGGCTGATTCCTCCAAGAAACAGCGTCTGCGATGAATGTTGTCGATGACTGTACATCGGAATGTTCACTGTCTTGTACTGGCTGAAAAACTGCTGATAAGAATTGACCACCGTTGCCTGACCGTTCGCCCGGATGACGATCGGCGTCCGGTAGCCCGAGTTGTCCGGTGTGAAGACACCTCCGTGAACCGTGAGCGCCGGCTGGCCCTCCGGCAGGATCGTCGTCGACAGGGTGTAATCCCGGCGATGGAAGTTCGCCGGATCGGTCAGCGCCTTGTAGTCCCGAATCGCCAGCACGTGCGGCGTATTCACGATCTGGAAGCTGCGAATCTGTTCCGTGTAGGTCTGAACGGCCGTGGGGCTGAAGTAGTCCCCTTGAAAATTCTGGCCCATCACCAGGTAGGTTCGTGACCCGAGCGTATTCATCTCCCCACCGGTTACCTGGAGCCTCGGATCGTGAATCTGCTGGACTTGCGCTGCGAGACTTCCCCCGCGAACCACCGCGCGGATCAGCCCCGCCACGTTGATCGAGGTCAGTGTGTCAAAGGTCGTTGACACATTCGTTGATGAGTCAACGCCGTACCCGCCCACGGTGTAAAGGCGGTTTCCCTTCTGATAGAACTCTTGATTCGTGGAGGTCAATGCGTCAATCGCGGCCGTTGAAAGCGAGCTGTCATACCAAGACCGCGTCCAGACCCGACCGGTTCTCGGGTTGATGACGATGATGTCTCGGTTCTGGAATTCGGGAGGAAAGTCTTGCCCAGGACCGAACCCGTGTAGTCCGTTCGTCCGTCCTCCGAAGAAGACCCAGAGCCCACCCGACTGGGCGTAAACCGCGGACTGCAACGCAGGCGCGTTCGGAATCGAAACTGGATCCAGCCGCAACTGATAAGGAAGCTGCCCCTGATCCACGATTGGTACAGGACTCTGGCTCGCCTGAAGCCCCGTCGTCGAGAGCTGGATTCGCCCCTCAAGGTTCTCAACCGTCAGGTTCCATCGTTTCGTCACACGCGTCTGGCGTCGATCGCTTCGTACCATTCCCATCTGGCAGCCCCCCATGGATGCATCGTGTTTGTGTTATTCGCGTGACTCAATCGCGCGAACTCAGGGCACTGAGGGAAGATACGGAATCTGAACAGGAAAATCTAGGGACAAGTAGCTAAAGAATGCAATTTGAGCTGCCGGTTTGGCTTATGATAACGAAATGCATGCGGCCGAATACAACGAGTTGGCTCAGTTCGGTCCCCAGGCGAGGCCCTGCGCCGGGTCGATCACGTCGACCCGTTGATCTTCGAGGCACGACGGAGTTGGGCCAATCGGCTCCGCATCCAACAGAGAAGCACTGTGGAGCCGACCCGGTATTGACGGAGGGTCGGTCGCGGCCTCCGCGATCGAACGACTCGGCCGTTGATCGAGAAGGTTCTGGACCGCTCGTTCGATGGCAACAGAGGATCCGAAATGGCTCGCGATCGCTCAGGTGACGTGCTCGGAAGGCGTGTTGCAGTCTCCAGTCAGGCTCGATGTTGCCGCGTTTTTGAGTCAGTCCGCTGTCTCGGCACGGCGTTTCTCGCGCCGGAAGAACCATTGATCGATCGCCCCGCTCGAAACGCGGCGGAAAGACACGATTGTCGTCGAGCCCCGAGGGTCGCGGGGTAACCGGGTCTCGGTTCAGGAACAGGGCGGCTACTTTTCCGCCTTCTTCTGGACAACGGCTGGGCGGTCGTTCCGAGAGATCACTCCGTCGTTGTTGCGATCGAGTTGCTTGAAGAGGGCTGCGGGACCCTGGAACTCCTCGCGGCTGACTTTTCCATCACTGTTCTTGTCCATCGCCATCAGTCGGCGAAGTCTCGGGGCGGGATTGGCCGACAGTTCGGCCGAGCCACCGACCGTTTTGGGTAGTTCGTCGATCGTCAGGACTCCGTTCTTGTCCACGTCGAGCCGGTTGAAGAGGGGAGCCCGACCTCGAAACTCTTCGCGGCTGATCCTCCCGTCCTTATCTCGATCCATCGCCTTGAACCGTTCGGGAAGGGACGAGGCATTCGGGGCCACGACGGGTTTTGGTATGGAATTCCCAGCCGGAACGCCTGGCAGCTCGGCCTGGAACCGAGCGATCTCTTCCTTTGTCACGACACCGTCCTTATTCTCGTCGAGTCGGTCGAAGAACGGAGCTGGGCCGGCATACTCATCCTTGCTGACCTTGCCGTCGCCGTTCTTGTCCATCGACTTTAGGCGCGCCTCGATAGCCGTTGGATTCGCAAGGACTCGTAGCTTGGCGAGAAGGTTTCGCATCTCCTGAGCATCAAGCTTGCCGTCCTTGTTCTCGTCGCCGCGCTTGACCAGTCGCTCGAAGGCGTCGCGACCCGATTCGGGAACCTCACTTGGGTCAATGATCATGTCGCCGTTGGCGTCGAGTTCGAGGAACATTTCGCGGAGATTTGGCAAACCGTTGGGTTGTTGGGCCTGAATTGAGGTGCCGCCGACAAGAAGAGTCAGTCCAAGGCCGATGCTCATCGTTCGCAGGCGACGCATGTTACAACTCCGGGATGGATGTGACGGCGGCACACGCCGACGCAAGCGACGCAGCCTCTCCGATAAAGGATTCAATGCCGCGCCGCGTCCAAAGTATCGCTCGAACCGTTGGATTCTGGTTCGGCGACGGAGGGGATTGGAGTCGCAAAACGTCGAAACGAAACTGGCCGTTAGTTCTCGCGACGACGGGGCCAACGTCTTCGGCCTGAGAGCGATCGGATGGAAGTCGATCCGACGATCAGCTCACTGGTCGGTGCCGGCCTCGAAATAACCCGTGCGTTCCTCGTGATTCCGGGAGGTCGGTCCCCTCCTCGAACCGGTGATAGACGGTCCTGTGGGGGAAGGGGATCTCGATGCCCATCGCGTCGAACTTGTTCTTGATTCGCCGGAGGAGCTCGCGCTTCACTTCCCACTGCTTGAGAGTTCGAGTCTTGATGAAGAACTTGATCACGACGGCGGAATCACCGAGCTGATCCACGCCAAGCATGGTGAGATCTTCGAGAATCATCATTCGATACACTGGGTCGTTACGGAGCTCCTGACCGAGTTCCTGAATGATCTGGATCACGCGGTCCACGTCTTCCTTGTAGGCCACTCCAACTTCGAAAAGAGCGCGGGACCAGCCGTGGGTCATGTTACTGACGGCCGTGATCTGACCGTTGGGGATGAAGTGAACGCACCCTTCGAGGTCACGCAAAACGGTCATCCGCAGGGTGATGCGCTCGACCTGGCCGGCGAAGTTACCGATCTTAACGATGTCGTTCAGCTTGTACTGGTTTTCCAGCAGGATGACGAACCCGTAAAAGTAATCACGGATCAGATTCTGCGCGCCGAACGCGACGGCCAAACCGAAGACGGCTGCACCTCCGAGCAACGGAGCAATAGGGATGCCGACTTCTTGCAGTACCATCAAGGTACCGCCCAGGTACACGGATACGGAGACAGCGTTATGGAAGACGCCCACAAGGGTGTTGGCCCGGTTCTCTCGCTCTTCGCGAGAACCACGGATGCCGCTCTGGGCCATCAGCTTGACGACCCGTTTGGTGAAGAGCCTGGAGAGCCACTGAAGGAGGATCATCGCCAGAAGAATGGCAAAGATCTTGAGACCGTGGTCGAGACCCCACTGGAGGAGGTTCCGTGGTGCGAAGGGATTCTGGAGGGTCTTGACCTTGGCCTCGGCCTGCTCCACCTCTTTCTTGGCTTGGGCGGCTTTCGCACTGGCGGCGAGTTGTTCGCGGAGTAGATCCGCACGCTCCGACTGGAGATCGTCAAGCCGCTCAGAGCGATCTCTTACCTCATTGATCGCCTCGCGATGGCGTTGTGCGGCCTCGCGGATCTTGGCGGCCAGATCACGAAGCTCGCGGGGCGACACACCTCCTACCGACTTGGCTTCGAACTCCTGGGCCAGGCTGTCCCGGGTCTCGCTCGCGTTGTCGGACTGCTTCCTGGCGGTCTCAAGGTGCTTCTGTTCGAGTGCGATGTTCTTCTCGAGAATGGCCAATCGCTCGGTGATGGACATCGCCTCGCGCTCGGCTTGTTGAGCTTGCTCGACCTTCTCCTGGACAACTTGCTCGGCCTTGACGAGTTCCTTGTTTTGGGGCCCCTTTGGAGCGGGAGCCGTCAGGGTCGCTGTTCCGGCGGCAGGCGCGGTGCCTCCCACGACGGTCTCACCCTTGGACGTGGGGGGAGGCTCAGTCACAGAGGTTGCCGGCGTCACCGCAGGCGCAGTGTCGGCTCGGGCTGCCGCAGCGGCGGGATCGACAAGAGTGGAAGTGGTAGCAGGATTCGAGGTTGCTGAGGCCGGAATCATGGGAGTCGAGACCGCCGAAGCGGGGTTTGCCGACGTCGACGCACCTGCTGGAGCCGTCGAAGATGCCTGTCGTGGAGTTACCACGGGGCTTGGGGGATCCACGCCGGTCAGCCGGTCGAAAGCCTGACGATCGTGTTGAATCAATTGCTCGATGGAGGTGATTTGCTCGACAAGCGTCTTTCGCTCCTCGATGGCAAGGTCGAAGCGGTCTTTAGAGAGTTTCCACGTTTTCTCAAACGCGGCGAGCTGAGCCTTCAGCTCCTCCACTTTCTCGGGTGGCGCATCCTTCAGCGACTTCTTTAACAACTGGAGCTTTTTGTCCGCAGCGTTAAACTCTGCTTCGGCCCGCGCAAACTCGCTTTCCGGATTCTCTTTCTGGGCCTTGAGTTCCTCGAGTTGTTTCTGACTGGCCGAGATGGAACGCTGGAGCCGGGCAATCTGCTCGGCATCGGAGAGCATCCCCGGATTCGTGGCGGGATCTCGCGGTGGCTGAACCGTCGCGGGAAGACCGATCCCCGTCTTTGATGAGGGAGCCGACCCGGTCACGGCTTTTGGATCGGAGGTCTTTACAGGTGATCTCGCCGGTTTCTCGTTTGGTAGCGGAGGAAGTGAGTCAGCCGATTCGGCCGGATTGTCGCCGACGGAAGTCGCCGCCTGGCAAGGGTTTGAAGGGATTCCAGTTAGAATGCCCACACCGAGAGGAATTCCCACTATCAGACGATGAACGATCCATCGTGAGACTTTCAACCCAGACTCCTTTCTGGATAGAGAGTCGATGAAGGGTGGAGTAGGAATCTACACCACGTTATAGGGAAACGGGGGGGATCACCCAAGGGCAATCCGAAGCAAAAGGGAGATGGCACTAGCAAGCCCGACGAAGCGTCAAGTCCTACGCGATCGAAATTCACGATTGAGAGGCAGAAGGGACAATCTCCAAACCAAGCTGACTCAAAGCGAACGCCAGCGCCTCAGCGAGTCTTGGTTTCGAAAGAGGAAGGCCCAGGGCAAGAGGTTGCCGGGCAAGTGACCTCGCCAGTGACGGAGAGACACCACACAGCAGGCAACTCGTCCCCATGATCCGCGCGGCAGCGATCATTTCGAGCAACTCATCCACAACCAAGGGGTCTAGGTCCGCCACGCCGGAAAGATCAAGAATTGCGAACTCGATACCATTCGCTTCAATCCGGTGCAGGAGGCTGTCACCGATGGCCTTTGCCCGATCGCGATCCAGCGAGCCGATCAGTATCAGCAGGACGATCTTGTCGTGAAGGGGCAGGATCAGCCGCAGGGGATCTTCTGAGGAACGCTTCTGGCCTTCCGAATCGTCCGGTGGAGCGTCGAGGGAGGCCTCGATCATGGACAGGCCAATGCGGTCCAGCAACTCGTTGGCGAGTCCGATTTCTTCAGCCAGGGCGTCATCGCTTCCGAGTTCCTGCCGCAGCCGGGAAAAGAGCGGCCGCTTGAGCGAAAAGATGAAACCGACGATTTCGGAAGGTGGAAGGCCGTGACGCGCTTTCTCTCGCGCGATGTTCGCGACGGTTTCTCGCAGGGGTTCCCACTCAGCCCCGCGAACGTCGTCCAGCAGTGCTTGCTCGCGGACGGCCTGGGTGAGAAACCCGAGCACCTCGGCACACTGGGCACGAAGCTCCGCTTCCATCAGGGGGCCGAGACGACGCTTTGCCTGGGCCGATTGCTCGCGGATCCAGTCATTCAGCAGCTCAGACGCGTAGCGGTCGAGGACTTCCGGCAAAATGCTCACCGTGGTGTGGCTCATTCCTTTGGCCTTTT
Organism: uncultured Isosphaeraceae bacterium; assembly: GCA_964599655.1. Lineage (GTDB taxonomy): Bacteria > Planctomycetota > Planctomycetia > Isosphaerales > Isosphaeraceae > CAZRGV01. The sequence goes on from CAZRGV010000005.1 coordinate 61,683, forward strand.
CCTGAGTCTGATTTGGCGGTAGAGCCGGGTTCCTCCGCCAGAATCGATGGTGTCGAGCCGATGCGAAGTTTCCACAACAGGCCGTCGTAGGACGCCTGTCGAGGGTTTTGAGACTAATTTACTTCCGGCAACTCAGCAAGCCGACCTTTCTCCCTCAAGAAGATCGATTGAGGTCGCCAAGGGCGATCCACGCGATCACTTGGACCTCCAAAGATCGATCGGTCGAGCGGCGCTGGAATGGAATGGGAGAGCAATTCGACGATTCTCGGCCGCCGACGCGTAAAGGGCGTGAATCGCCTCGACCACCACGCGGCCGTCATGACCGTTCTCGAGCGGTGTGGCACCCGTCCGAACGCACTCGACAAAGTGCTTCATTTCTTGAGGAAAACCGTAGTTCCAAATCTCCTCGAAGACGGGGAACGTCCAACCTCGCGTCGCGCCGGCCTTCTCGACGGCGTAACCGTAACCCGCCTTCGAGTAAGTTCGCAGCGCGTTTCCGAAGAGCAAGTCCGCGTAAGCCTGGCCTCCGCTCCCGAAGACCTCGGCACGGTCATCCATGCCACCTGGCTTGGTCCAGCTTTCCTCAGCCAGACCGATCGCGCCTCCCTCGAAGTCGAGGATCAGAACGGCCTCGTCGTCTCCATTCGTCTTGTCGCCATGAACGAAAGTACCCATGCGGGCATAAACACCGGCGATCGTTGCTTTACCCAAACCTCCCAGAATCCAGCGGAAGAATTCGATGGCGTGGCAACCCATGTCAAACGTCACGCCGCCGCCGCTCTTCGAGGTGTCAAAGAACCAGGCGGCATGAGGGCCGTCGTGCTTCTCTGATTGCTTGACGAGATGGATCTTGCCCAGCGCACCCTCATCGACGAGTTGCTTGAGACGAACATACTTCGGTGCGAAGCATAGCTCCTCGGCATAACCCAGGATGACACCGGCATGGTCGCAGGCCTCGATCATGCGGTCGCATTCGGCCAGGCTCGGGGCCATCGGTTTCTCGACCACCACATGTTTTCCCGCCTGCGCGGCGAGCACCGTGGCGTCGGCATGCCGATCGTTCGGCAAGCCAAGAATGACGAGGTCGATCTCCTTGAGATCGTAGAGCGCCCGGTAGTCGGTGTAATGATGGGGAATGCCGTGCTCGCACGCGAATCGCTCGGCGTGGTTGGCAGTCGGTGAAGCGACGGCGAGAATCTCGGCGCCGGGAATCCGTCGGAGGGCCTCGGCATGAATTGCGGAAACAAATCCGGAACCGACCAGGCCCACTCGTACCGTGTTCAGACGTGAAGCCATCGGCGGTTCCTTTTCCGATCGAGCTTTTTCCAGCTACTGGGGAACCGTTTGCGAGCTTGTTGGGCCGCCGATTCCTGGCGATTCATGAGCCGAGCCGCGGCAAGCTGGAACGGGACGTCTCCCTCATGCGCGGAGGCGATTTCCCGCACGACTTCGCGCGCGACAATCGCGTCTTGATGAGTTCCCAGAAGATCTTGGAGCTTTCGCGCGAGTTTGGCGATACGATTGGCGCGGCGGCTCGAACGGCCGCTCAAGATCTTCGCGGCCGACTCGGCATTGTAGCGAAGACGCTTGGCCTTCTTGCGAACGTCATGATAATCCGAGTCCGGGGAGTCGACGTCAATCGCGCGGCCACGTCTCTTGAGTGCTTTCCAGGCATCCCGGACCAGAACCGGCAAAGCGTCTCGACAACAGGGAATCGAAGCCTCGGCGGTCAGTGGAAGTTCGACGAGGGCCTGGCCAAGCATCGCCTTCAAGTTGTGATATCGCGTACCCTGAAGGGCCGAGGCCATGGCCTGGATCGCCTCTTCCCGACGCTGGTCGAGACGGTCGAAGAGCGGGGCGAGGACCAGCCGGGAGTCGTCGCAGTCGCGCAGCAACCTCGCACGGAGCACATCCAGGTCACGGACATCTCCGAGTACACCGGCCAACCAGCGAAGCTCACCCTCGACCAGATCGATCCAGCCCGGATCGAGGAGGTCGCGGAACATCCGAAGCTGGCTTCGAAGACGCCGTATGGCGGTTCGAAACTGATGCACGCCCTCGGGTTGCGCGTCATGAGCGGCCGACTGCAATTTGTCGAGTTGAAGGAGTGCCTGAGCAATCGAGACACGGATCGCTTCCGAAACCGGGGAGTCTGGGCCGACCTCCGACAAGCCACGAACCCCCTTGGAAAAAGGCGGCAGCGAGGGAGCACGACGGACCTGGTCGAAGCTCGATTCGATCTGGTTCATGTAAGTGCCGACGATTGTGTCCAGGTTTTGTGGGAAGGAGCGTCATTCGGCTTCACGATATTTTAACATTCGGTCAAGGTTTTCTCGTCATGGATTCCACTGCGGCTTAGAGAAAAAACGGTGGTTTTGATCGCTTTTAGTAAGATTGACTTGCGATTTGAGCGGGTTCTTGACGCAAGGACCACCCGCTTGGTAGCGTGCCGTTGACGGTGACAACGGCTTCGGGACGGACTTTCGAGCCCTGAGGAACGTCGTTCATGGAATCCGGCTCAGTGGCTATTGGCCGAAGTATTGCTGGAGCGAGGCGACCCCGAGTTCGCCTTCGCGATCTGGAGATGCGACGACGCTAACGCTTTGGGGGGACCTCGCCGCTCGATGGTCCAACGACAGGAAACGGGCATCGCGGATCCTTCTGCGGTCGTTCCTGGAACGGCCGCTCAACGCATTCCGTCACGAACCGCTGGTTAAGAGTCTCTTCATCTGGCAGAGGCGACCGAAGACGACCAGGTCATGGCTCGTTTCCTTGTCCTGTTTGACGGATCCATCTCACGTTATCGAACGAATCGGACTCACTACGAATTCCAGACGGTCCAGACCCAGGACGAGGCGCAAACGCTTTCAGCGTCGTGGCAGTCCCGGTCTATAGATCATGAGAACATATGCTTCTATGAGCCAAGTCAGTTCGTCGTCTCGGGTTGTCGGACCGAAGAGGTCCTAGACAGACTTGTGAGACAACCATGCCGCGCGACGCGAGAGTTACCACCGTTTTCATGAGGACGAGACGCCGCCTCCGATCGTGGTCTGCCTTCAGAGGAAGGCTTCTTAACCCCTCGGGCTCAGGGACCGGCGACTGCGACAGGATCCGGCAAGGTTCGATCGATCTCAGTGAGTCGATAGCCGAAGCCGGGGCCGGCGATCGAGCCTAGGTCGACCTGTCCGCTCTGGCGGCGGTACAGGCCGGGGTGGACGACCGACTCCGGACGCGAGGCCTCGGGGTAGAACTGCATGCCGTTGGTCTCGACGCCCATAATCGTTCCGGCGTGGGCCGCGAGCAGGCAATGAGGGATCTGCGCGAGCATCGGGTTGGTCAGATCCTGGACCATCAAGGTCATGCCATGGGATTTCGCCCAGCAGAGCGAGAGTAACGCCCCGGTCTGGGTCTTGCAGGTCTTGAGAGCGACGCCGGACCAGCCCAGCGAACGCCCTAGCCGAATCAGGTGCCAGTCGTGCGCGCTCTCATCCATGAAGAGCGGCTTGCGCGCGGAAACGGAATGAACGTCGATCCGGTGCGACTCCAGGTCATAGGGGAACGGTTGCTCGACGTAGAGGATCATCCCGTAGATCCGGGGATCGTCGCGAAGGAGTCGGTCGAGGATCTCGTTGACGTAGGACGGCTCACCCACTGTGCAGTTGAAGTCGGCCGTGAGCCAATCCACGCCCTCCTCGATGGCGATCTGTCCGACGCGAACGAGTCGCTCCAAGTCCCAAGCGGCGTCATTGCCGGTGAGCTTCACCTTGAGGCATTTCAGGCCGTCTCGACGAATCCAGTCTCGCAGGAGAACGGGATATCCGTCATCGGGCTCCGAGCCGGTCAGGTCGGACGAGTCGAGCGGATCCTTGCCTCCGATTAAGTGCCAGGCCGGGAGATGGTCGGGCCGAGGTCGCACGAGAAACTCGGCTGGGTAGCGGCCTTTGAACGAGAGGTCGCTCCCTTCGGCGGGCACGAGATAGTGGGCCAGGTCCGCATTCATGAAGGTTTCATTGTAGGTCTCATACGTCGGAACGCCGTGGAGCTGACCGTAGGCGTCGTGCAAGGCGAGGTCAAACGCCGAGTTGCCGACGAGAGCGGCCAGCCAGGGCATTGGTTCTGGAAGATCGTGAAGACCGTTGATTTCGGCCTGAATGCCGGGCAAGACTGCCTCGTTGAAGGCGTGGCCAATCTCGATTGGATGGCCGGTCGTGTCGCATCCCGCCCAGGCGTCGACGAGCCGGATGCAGAGCCGTTTGAGAGTGTCGTGGCGCGCTTCGTAAGAGAGCGTGCTGGGCCACACCCACTGGACGCTCAAAGGGGTTTCGCCCCAGCCCTCGGCGGTACGTCCGTGGTGGTCGACCACGGTCAGTCGAACCCTGGCGCAGGTGACCTCCGTCGTGATCTCGGGGCCGAACTTCAGCGGCATGCGGGTCTTGATCGGAAGGAAGTACAAGGCGGCGGAAACGGGGCGAATATCGGTGGGCTTGGGCATGGTGGCGGGCTCGCTCTCGATCGGCCTTCAAAACCTCAACCGCGCCTGAGGTAGCGGCTGTCGCTTACGTTATCGGCTCAGTGCTTCCAAGTCGAACGGTTTTGTGGTCATCTGGGGCAATCCCACCGACCTCGAACCCGTTACACCGATGATCTGAGTGAGGACTCCGATGCGAAGGCTCAACCGTTTCGCCTTTCTACTGCTCGTGTGGCTCGTCGGGTTTCCGTGGTCTCGAGGTGGTGAGCAGCGCGCTGCGAAGTCGCCGCTAACGCTCGCCTGGTCGGACAACATGTTGACCATCCGCGGCTCGCATCTCCCGGGGGGCGAGGTGAAGGTCTGGTATCTTGAAGCCTTCTGTCGGCCCGGTTCAACGGATCGTGACTGGTCCAAGACGGTCATCCCGCACGAGACGCGACTCATCGAGGCTTCGTCCGATGGGCGGCTTCTACGCTTGCGCAGCAAGTTGGTGGACGGCGTGATCGTCGACCATGAGATCCGGGCCGGCGCCGATCAGATCTCTTTTCACCTGACGGCGACCAACCCGACGGCAGTGGCCTCCCAGGCCCACTGGGCCCAGCCCTGCATTCGTGTGGATCGGTTCACCGGTGTCGAGCCTATCCACTCCTCCGAGACATATCTGCCGAAGTGTTTCCTCTACGTCAACGGTCAGCGGACGTTCCTACCGACCCAACCGTGGTCCACGAAGGCCCGATACACACCTGGTCAAGTCTGGTGCCCCTCACATGTAGATCGTAATGACGTGAATCCTCGTCCGTTAAGCTCGATCGTGCCCTCAAATGGCCTGATCGGTTGTGTTTCGGCCGACGGAAAACAGCTCCTGGCCACGGCCTGGGAGCCGTACCAGGAACTGTTCCAGGGTGTCATCGTCTGTCTTCATTCCGACTTCCGAATCGGTGGACTGAAGCCGGGAGAAACGAAATCGATCCGAGGCAAGATCTACCTGATGGACACCGACTTCGACGCGCTCCTGGCTCGCTATCGTCGCGACTTTCCCGAGCAGCAAAATTCCGAGCGATGAGGTGAGGACATTGGGATCAGGTCCCGAGATAACGCTGGAGCAATCGAGTCGTGGAGGCATTGAAGCCTTCGACCGGCGCGCCGCTCTCGCGACTAGCATGGAGTTGGGAGCGGACCTGCTTGGCCAGGACCTTGCCCAGCTCGACACCCCACTGGTCAAACGAGTTGATGTTCCAGAGGAAGCCTTCGACGGCGGTCCTGTGCTCGAAGATTGCCAGGAGTTGACCCGTCGTGTAGGGCGTCAATCGATCTAGGAGTAGAGAACTCGACGGCCGATTGCCGGGAAAAACCTTGTGCGGCACGAGCCATTCTGGTGTTCCCTCGGCGCGAACCTCTTCCGCCGTCTTGCCAACGGCCAGGGCGTCCGGCTGGGCAAAGAAGTTGGACATCAATTCGTCATGATTCGATACGGGCTCACCGGGCACCCGTCGGGGCTGCTGGCTCTCGCGGAAACCAACAAAGTCGGCCGGCACGATCCGTCCCTGATGGAGCAGTTGATAAAAGCTGTGCTGGCCGTTGGTTCCAGGCTCTCCGAAGTCGATCTCGCCCGCATCGAACTCAAGTGGCTGGCCGTCGAGCGAAACCCGCTTCCCGTTCGACTCCATGTCGACCTGCTGAATGTGCGGGGCGAACTTCAACAACGCCTGACAATAAGGAAGCATTGCCCGGGTTCCGCGACCCAGGAATGTCGCGTTCCAGACGCCGAGCAAACCCAGAATTACGGGAATGTTCGTCTCAAAAGGGGTATTGACGAAATAGTTGTCAATGTCATACCCACCCGCCAGAAACTGCTCAATGTGGTCGAAGCCATACTGAAGACAGAGCGGCACCGCACCGACGGCGCTCCAGACGCTGTACCGGCCACCGACCCAGTCCCAGAACCCGAAGGCGTTCTTGGGGTCGATCCCGAAAGCGGCGACCGCATCCAGGTTCGTACTGACGGCAATCATGTGCCGGGCCACGGCTGCTTCGCCGAGTGCACTGACCAGCCATTGCCGGAGTGTCCTGGCGTTGAGCATCGTCTCCGCGGTCGTGAACGTCTTGGAGATAACGACGACGAGAGTCGTTTCGGGGTTAAGTCCCTCGAGGACGCGGGTCACGTCGATCGGATCGACGTTGGCCAGGAAGCGAAGCCGGCGCCCCTCGGCCGATCGGGCGCAGGAGGGATCGGTCCGCATCGCCTCGAAGACAAACTCAGGGCCGAGGTAGCTACCACCGATGCCGATCGCCACGACATCGGTCAGCGGCTTGCCGGTGGCCCCGGTGTGTTGACCGCCACGAACTTGGTCACTGAACTCGCGGATCTGATCCAGGACCTGATGAACCTCCTTCACCACGTCGGTCCCGTCGAGCACGATCGACCGGCTTTTGGGAGCCCGCAACGCGACGTGGAGCACCGCACGGTTCTCGGTCACATTGATCCGTTCGCCCACGAACATCGCCTTGATCTTTCGCTCCAACTCCGCCTCTCGGGCGAGCTGAAAAAGCAATTTCATGGTTTCGGTGGTCGCGTTCTGCCGGGAGTAATCAAGGAGAATCCCGTTGTATTCGGCCGTCATGGCCTTACAACGGACGTCATCCTTAAGCAGCTCTCGAAGATGCGTTCCCCCCATTTGAGCAGCGTGTTCTCGCAGGGCCTTCCAGGATTTGGATACGGTAAGACTCATCGCGCTTCCTCAATGAACGAAGTGGCAATTCGGCGCTTGGGGGAGACCAGACGAGAGAGTAACGTCCCAGCGCGTCGAGTGCGAGTTCGGTCCGCGAATCACGAACCTCTGACGACCCGTTAAACGATCTCCTCAAACTTCGCTGTGAAATGCCGCAGGGTTGGAGGCGCCTCGATGATGCGAAGGCCACGGATCGCCTGTCGATTGTGATAGACCTCGACAACCGCCTCGGCAACATAGTCGATATGGCTCTGTGTATAAACCCGGCGCGGGATGGCCAGGCGCACAAGCTCCATCGCCGGGCGGCGAACTTCCCCCGACTCGGGATCACCACCGCCGAACATGACGCCGCCGATTTCCACCGAGCGAATGCCCGCGTGCCGGAAAAGCGCGCAAGAGAGCGATTGACCGGGGAAATGCTCTGGTGGAATGTGAGGACAGAAGGAGGCCGCGTCAAGATAGATCGCGTGTCCACCGGGTGGCTCGACGATCGGGATCCCCGCCGCAAGCAGTTGAAGACCCAAATACTCGACACTCCGAATCCGATACTCAAGGTAATGCTCGTCGAGCACCTCGGTAAACCCCTGAGCCATCGCTTCGAGGTCTCGGCCAGCCACTCCGCCGTACGTTACGAAGCCTTCGGTGAGAATCAGAAGGTCGTTGGCGCGTCGAGCGAGCGCATCGTCACGGAGCAAGAGTACGCCGCCGATGTTGGCCAGGCCGTCTTTCTTGGCGCTGATTGTGGCGCCATCGGCCAGGTCGAACATCTCCCGAGCGATCTCGCGAGCCGAACGCACGGACTCCCCTGGTTCTCGCGTTTTGATCAGATACGCGTTTTCGGCGAACCGGCAGGCATCGAGAAACAAAGGAATGTTGTGTGACCGGCAAATCGCCTTGATTTCCCGGAGATTGGCCAGGCTGACTGGCTGACCACCGCCGCTATTATTGGTGACGGTGACCATGCAGAGCGGAATTCGCTCTCGTCCGACACGAGAGATCAGGGCTTCTAGCTTACGAGGGTCGAGGTTCCCCTTGAAGGGATGGCGATCGCGGGGCTGAGTCCCTTTGTCGATCACCAGGTCAACAGCCTCCGCGCCCGAGTGTTCAACATTCGCCCTTGTCGTATCAAAGTGATTGTTGTTGGGAATAACCTTGCCCGGTCCCCCGACGAGTTCGAACAGGATGCGCTCACTGGCGCGGCCCTGATGCGTGGGCAGGATATGGGGCATGCCGGTCAGGTCCCGGAGCACTGATTCGAAGCGGTACCAACTCCGCGCTCCGGCGTAGGCTTCGTCGCCTCGAATCATGCCCGCCCACTGCTCGCTGCTCATGGCCGAGGTACCGCTATCGGTCAGAAGGTCGATGAGGACATCCTCCGCAGGCACCTGGAACAGGTTGAAGTATGCCCGACGCAGGATCTGCTCGCGTTGTTCGGGTGTGGTGAGCCGTATCGGCTCGACCATTTTGATCTTGAAGGGCTCGATGATCGTCTTCACGGGCGGTTTCTCGCTCCCAGCGGCACGTGATTCCAAGGTCGGAGACCACGCCGGTTCTACCCATTTGAAATTGTATCGACCCGCTCCGCGCGCACGAAATCCAGCACTGGTCTCCTGGCCTGACGAAGTGAGTGGTCGTCGAAACGAGAACCGTGATCGGCGCAGCAGGTTCAGCACTGCTGAGTTATGCTGGAAACCTGGTGGTCGGACCCGTTCCGCTCCACCGATCCGGTCTTCGAGGAGCTCAACGGAACGTGGCGCCGCATTCCCCCCCGAACCCGTTCCAGATCGTCGCGCGACTCGAGCATGTCGGCAAGGTGTACCACATGGGCGAGGTCACCGTCGACGTGCTCCGCGATGTCTCGCTGGAGATTCCCGGCGGCGAGTTGATGGTGATCGTGGGACCCAGTGGGTCGGGCAAGACCACCTTGCTGAACCTGATCGGCGGCCTCGATCAGCCCTCCACGGGGCACGTCTGGTTCGAGAATCGAGAACTCTCGGCCATGACGACCAAGGAGTTGACGAATTATCGCCGACGTTCCGTCGGATTCGTCTTTCAGTTCTTCAACCTCATCCCGACCCTGACCGCCCGTGAAAACGTTCAGGTCGTCACAGAAATCAGCGACAACCCGCTCGATCCCGAGGAGGCACTTCAACTGGTCGGGCTGAGGCACCGGATGGATCATTTTCCCTCGCAGATGTCGGGCGGCGAGCAGCAACGCGTGGCGATCGCGCGAGCCCTGGCCAAGAATCCACAGTTGCTGCTCTGTGACGAGCCCACCGGCGCGCTCGACTTCGAGACGGGCAAGTCGGTCCTCCGGGTACTCTGGGACGTCCGTCGAAACCTGAGCAAGACCGTGATCATCATCACGCACAACCTCGCCATCAGCCGGATGGCCGACCGCCTGGTCCGGCTCCGTTCGGGCGAGATCGTCGAGTTGAAGCCCAACCCGGCGCCGTCGACCCCAGAGGAGATCGCCTGGTGAGGGCTCTCGACCGCAAGCTCATGCGCGACCTAAGAACCTCGGGAGGGATGTTGCTGGCCATCGCCAGCATCATCGCGGCCGGTGTTTCCTGCTACGTCGCGATGCGATCGGCCTTTCACAACCTCGGCGACGCCAAATCTCGCTACTACTCGCGTTGCCGAATGGCCGATTTCAGTATCGAGCTGAAGAAGGTCGCGCTCTCGGACCTCGATCTGCTGGAGTCGATTCCGGGCGTGACGGAAATCCGACCTCGCATTCAGTTTCTTGTGACAGTCGACCTCGAGCGCGTCAGCGAACCTCTCAATGGAATGGTGCTCTCGCTACCCGAGCACCGCCACGCCCCGATCCTGAATGACATCGTGCTCAAGCGAGGCGGCTACTTCACGGAGCATCGGGACGAAGAGGTGATCGTCAACGAGGCGTTCGCCCAGGAACACGGACTTCATCCTGGCGATGTGATCCATCTTCTCTTGAACAATCGACGACAGGAGTTGCATATCATTGGAACGGCGATCAGCAGTGAGTTTGTTTACCTGGTTTCGCCAGGCAGTCTCGTACCCGACCCTGAGCACTTTGGCATATTCTATCTCAAACGCTCCTACATGGAAGAAGTTTTCGACTTCAAAGGGGCGTGCAACCAAGTGCTGGGACTGCTGGCGCCCGAGGTACGAGATCGACCCCACCCGATTCTCGACCGCGCCGAGCGTCTCCTGCAATCCTCGGGCGTATTCACGACCACGCCGAGAGAGAACCAAATTTCAAATAGATTTTTGAGTGATGAGATTGAGCAACTCGGAAAATTCGCAGTTGTAATGCCAATCATTTTTCTGAGTGTGGCCGCGCTCGTGTTGAACGTGCTGATGGGACGTCTCACCGAGCAGCAGCGAACCTCCATCGGAACCCTGAAGGCTCTGGGCTACCACGATGTCGAGGTTCTTGGGCACTTCCTCAAGTTTGGGATCTCTGTCGGTCTGGTTGGCGGAATCACTGGTTGTCTTCTGGGTTACGTAATGGCAGGGGGCATGACAACGATCTATCGTCGGTTCTTTCAACTCCCCGTCCTCGAGAATCGCGTCTTTCCGGGCGTCTACGTGGTCGGGTTGGTGATTAGCATCGTTTGCGCCTTGCTGGGCGTCATTCGAGGAACGCAAACCGTGCTGGGGCTTCAACCGGCGGAGGCCATGCGACCGAAGCCACCCGCAAAGGGAGGTGCCATCTTACTGGAACACATCGGTTTGCTCTGGAATCGCCTCGACATGGGCTGGCGAATGGTCTTCCGCAACCTATTTCGTAACCTGAGACGCAGCCTTGTCGGCGTTCTCGCGGCTGCCGTCGCCGCCAGCCTGCTTGTGAGCGGTCTCGTGGCTCGGGAGGCCGTTGTTGCCCTCGTCGACTTCCAATTTCACAAAGTGCTCCGTAGTGATATCGATTTGAGCATAAGGGAAAAGCGAGGACGTGAAGCCCTGCTCGAAGTGACGCAACTGCCAGGTGTCGACCATGCCGAACCGCTTTTCAACCTGGCTTGTACATTCCGCAATGGACATCGCTGGAAACGAGCCGCCATCACGGGCCTTTCGCGGGAGGCAACACTCTACGTACCGCGAGACCGGGACGGTCGGCCTATCCCCATTCCAACGTCGGGCCTGGTCATGGGCCGAGCGCTCGCCGATCAGCTTGAGCTGAAGCCGGGCGACGAGGTCCTGATCGAGCCCTCCGAGGGTCGCAGAACCCCAAAGCGTGCGAGGATTGCCGCGATTTCAGACAGCTACCTCGGCCTGAGTGCTTACGCGGACCTCTCGTACCTAAGTCTTCTCGCCGACGAGGAGTTTGCTGTTAGCGACCTGCAGTTGCAGGCCGACCTGCGAAAGCCCATTCTGGACCGCCTGGAGCGCGAACTGAAGCAGTTCCCCAACTTGGCGGCCGTGAACGTCCGAGCCGACGTGATCGAGAACCTCATGTCGACTCTCGTGGACACGAACGCGGCGACAACGGGCGTTCTCGTGCTTTTCGCGGGCGTGATCTTCTTCGGCACGACGCTCAACGCCTCGCTGGTCAGTCTGGCGGAGCGGCAGCGCGAGGTGGCCACACTCCTGGTCATGGGCTACACGCCTGGCGCGGTCGGGCGACTGTTTTTGAGGGAAAGTCTGCTCGTCAACCTGACAGGAACACTCCTCGGACTTCCCCTCGGATACGAGATGTTCCAGTTACTCATATACTTTTACCAGACTGACCTGTTTCGAATCCCAAGTGCCAGTCCACTCTCAGCCTCGCTCTGGACTATCGCGATCAGTGTGGTCTTCAACGCCATCGCACATGTATTTGTTCAGAAGTCGATCAATCGAATGGACTGGCTGGATCGACTCAAGGGGTATGAATAGCATCGGTGTTCGGCCCGATCCCTGGAGAACGCCATGAAATTCCGGACCGTCATGATCCTGGCCGTCATCGGAGTGCTAGCCGTGCTCGGAGGCGCCATGAGTTACGATCGATGGATGGGAGGCGTTTCGGTCGAGGTGGCGAGAGCCAAAGTCGGCCTAGTCCAGGAGTTTGTGGATGAGCAGGCGAAGACGCGCCTGCCGCGGACCTACTTGATCACCATGCCCTTCGAGGGTCGAATCCAGCCGATCACGCTGGAGGAAGGCTCTCCGGTGAAGAAGGGAGAGGTTGTGGCTCGGCTGGTGCCGGAGGATCTGGAAATCCGGGTGGCCGAGGCCGCCGCCGCCGTTGAGCGCCTCGACGCCTCGATTGCCGAGAACGCCGACACGAGCATCGAGGAGACGGTCCTCCAGCAGTCGCTCAAGTTCCTCGACACAATCGATCGAATGGTTGAAGCCGCGCAACAGCAGGTCAAGGCCGCCGAAGCCAAGATGGCGTTCGCCAACAAGAACCTCGAACGGTTCCGTACCCTGGCCGGCCGTAACGCCGCCAGCGCGGAGGACTTGAACCGTGCCGAGACGAGTCAAGTCCAGGCCGAGGTCGAGCATCGTCAGGACATTCTGATCTGGCGGGCCACTCAGTCGCTCCAGGCCGCCGCGACACTGACTCCCCCCCTCGTCCGGCAATACATTGCCCGCAAGGCCCTCAAGGGCGCCGTCCTGAGCAAGGAACGGGCCGAAGCCCAGGCCAGACTCGACCAGGCCCGGCTCAATCTCGAGCGTGGCACCATGACGAGTCCCATCGACGGCGTGATCCTCCGCCGAGAGTCGGTCAGCGAGCGGCTTCTGTCCGCAGGTTCGGTTTTGCTCGAAATCGGCACGCTCCGTGACCTTGAAGTCGAGGCCGATGTCCTGAGCCAGCGGGCCGTACGGGTCGAGGAAGGCCAGCTCGTCGAGATCAACGGACCGGCTCTCGGTCCGGTCGTCGCATTCGGGACAATTCGTCGGATTTTCCCGGCAGGGTTTACCAAGGTCAGTTCCCTCGGTGTCGAACAACAGCGGGTGAAGGTTGTCATTGCGTTCGATTCCGAGTCGCTAAACCGCCTCCGCACCAAGAACGGAATCGGCGTGGGCTATCAGGTGAGAGTCCGGATCATCACCGCCGAGAACGCGAAGGCTCTCTGGATTCCCCGCTCCGCCGCCTTCCGGAGCGTGACCGGCGACTGGCGCGTGTTCGTGGTCCGCAGTGGCTTCGCAAGACTTCAACCCATCGAAATCGGCTTGATCAACGACGAGCAGGTCGAGATCACCCGAGGTCTCCAGACGGGAGATCTCGTGATTCCCGCCCCGGAACCCGACCTGACCGACGGTGCTCGAGTTCGCCCGATCGCATCTCCGTCAACGAACGGAGGATCTCCACCACCAACGGAGCGCGATCTGGCCCCATCCACTCGACCAATGAACCGCCTTCGCGCTGGTCCTCATTCGAGTCCTCGTCCGGTGGGCCACGTCCGAAGGACGGCTTGGCGTTGTCCAGGATGACCCTCCGCGCCGATTGTCTCAAATCGGCTTCGGGTTGCGTTACCCATCCGGGATGTCGGTCCGTCTCGGGTCAAAGCCCGAATTCGCGTTCGGTTCGATCCGCGATCCGCCTCCCGCACGGCGGGCTATCGCTTCAAGTCGAACCGGTACACACAAACCTGAACACTGCCAATCAAGATTGCAGGCCAAAGTCAAGATCGTCCGCAGCCGCCATCGATTGCGTACAGACGATAAGGTCGTCCGGAAACCGATCCACGCCAACCTCTGGGCGGCCTAGCATCGGGAGTCTTGGCCTCCCGGACAACGCGACGGAGTCGATCTTCGGGACCGAGCTGGAAGATCAAACGAAGCTGCGATGGCATCAGGAAGGACGATTCCGGTTGAGACTCTCTAAATGAATTTAAATATTCTCATCCTTTTATATTTTTTTATATAATTATAGTTTGACATTGTGTTCGATCGTCTTGGAGAATTCACGAGGATTCTTGGGCCAGCAGGAGAGGCTTTATCGCCGATACCTAATTGATACAGAGAGGCGACATGCGCCGCGGACTGGAAGTCCGTGACTGGGTTTGCGCCTGGATTTCAAGGGGGGAGTTGCTCGTAATGCGCCTCATGCCGCGAATGGGACTTGCGACCATTGGCCTCCTGGGGCTGGTCGCCATCGTGGCGGGAGTTCTCGTCTGGCCATCGGCCAAGAGGCAAGATCGCGCGGTGGTCACGGATCTTCCCCAGACCTTGAATGAGACTCCGGCGGGACACACTCCAGTGGAAGCGGAGGACGACTCACCGACCAGCACGGGGGTGGAGGTTTTTCCCGATCCCAACGCGCCCGGAACCTCCTCGATGGTTTTCGTCGATCCTCTTCTCTTCGAAGACGACATCTCGGGAACGGCGCTACGCTTCACGGGACTGGTGCGGAATGAACGCTCGATTCGTGATCGGAGTGAGGCGATTCTGGGGCGTGTGAGCCGGGGTCTGACCGCGCTTCGCGAGGAGAACCGCCGATTGACATTGGACGAGAATCCCTCGCGCGAGCAGGCGATCCGAGCCATACAGCTCTGGCGTTCGATCGGTTGCCTCTACATGTATGACGGCAAGTTTGATGAAGCTGCGACCTGGCTCGAGAAGGCCCGGGAACTGAGCCGCCGACCCGGAATTCCCGAGGAGGATCGGGCTAACCTGCAAGCGCTCATCGGCATCAATGCGCTCCGACGTGGCGAAATCGCCAACTGCGTGGAATGTCTCGGCCCCTCGAGCTGCATTTTTCCGATCGCGCCCGAGGCCGTGCATCAATTGCAGGCTGGCTCTCGCGAAGCGGTCAAGCAATTCACGGCGTACCTCGACGAGTGGCCCGGCGATCTGCGAATCCGCTGGCTCTTGAATCTTGCCTACATGACTCTCGGGGAATATCCCGACAAGGTGCCGCCGGCATATCGGATTCCCATGGAGAGGTTCCGTTCGTCGATCGACATTGGCCACTTCAACAACATCGCGACCCTCGTGGGCCTGGACGCGAGAGGTCCGGGCCTGGCGGGCGGCAGTATCTTCGACGACTTCAATGGCGACGGCCTGCTCGACCTCTTCGCAAGCTCGCTCGATCCCGACCGAGGCGCCTCGCTCTTTGTGAATCGAGGAGATGGCACCTTCGAGGATCGGTCCTCCTCGGCGGGTCTCGACGACCAGGTCTATGCGCTGAACGTCGCGCGCGCCGATTTCGACAACGACGGAAACCTCGATGTCTTGCTTCTGCGAGGCGGCTGGGAGGTTCCAACCCGGCTCTCCTTGCTCAGAAACAAGGGGGGCGGGGTGTTTGAGGATGTGACCGTCGCCAGCGGCCTCGACGAACCCATCGCGACTGAGTCAGCCGTCTGGGGTGATTACGACAACGACGGATGGATCGACCTCTTCGTCTGCGGCGAATACCGGCTGAACTCCAACGATTTCCGGAACCTTTGCCGGCTGTACCACAACAATGGCGACGGTACCTTCGACGACGTTGCCAGCGAGGCCGGAGTCACCAATAATCGATTTGCCAAGGGATCGGCCTGGGGGGACTATGACGGCGACGGCTTGCTAGATCTGTTTGTTTCTAATATGTGTATGGGAAAATATATGCCGAGCCGGCTCTACCATAACGAAGGAAACGGCCGGTTCCGCGACGTGGCTGAAGAGGTGGGAATCAAAGGCTCGGAATTCAGCTTTTCCTGCATGTTCTGGGACTACGACAACGACGGGCGGCTCGACCTCTATGTCAGCGACTACGGGGCGTCACTGGCGGAAGCCGTGGCCGGCTACATGGGCCTGCCTGTCCGAGAGAACCTCCATCCCCGCCTGTACCGCAATCTGGGCAAAGAGGGATTCCGTGAAGTGAGCGCGGAGGTGAGATTGAACCGTCCACTCGCGGCGATGTCCGTCAATATTGGAGATATCGATAATGATGGCTATCTCGACCTTTATCTCGGAACGGGTTGGATGACCTATTCAGGCCTGATTCCGAACGTCCTGCTCAAGAACGTCGACGGGGAACGTTTCGAGGACGTGACGGACGCTTCGGGGACTGGTCATCTTCAAAAAGGGCACGGGATCTCGTTTGGCGACTGGGATTGTGACGGAGACCAGGATATCTTCGTGGTTCACGGCGGCGGTTACCCTGGGGACAAGGCGTTCAACGCCCTTTTCCAAAATCCAGGCCATGGCCGGCACTGGCTCAAGATCAAGCTTGAGGGCACCCGGACCAATCGCGCGGCCCTCGGAGCCAGAATTCAGGTGGATCTGAAATCGCCGGACGGCTCGACCCGATCGATCTACCGAGTCATCGGAGATAACGGAAGCTTCGGAGGCAATAGCCTCTTCGAGCTGATCGGCTTGCTCGATGCACCGTCCGTCGATCGCCTGACCGTGACTTGGCCGGCGAGCAAGACGACCCAGACCTTTCGGAATATCGCGGCCGACCAGTTCCTCGTGATCACCGAAGGAAACGACTCGTACACAGTCCGGAAACAGCCGGTACTCTCTCCTCCAAGAACCACGACTCCGGTGGAATCGAGCGAAAACGCCGAATAGCATCGCGACCCGCGGTCTTCGACCGCATCGGAAAGGGCTGTCGACTTCCTCTGATCGCGGCCGTATCCTGGGACGGGCGGTTCGGAGTCGGAATCGCTTCGGTCGGGTGAGGCGTGCGTGATGCCAGCGTTGAGTGAACGAACGTTTGAGACGGGCAAGGTCGCCCTGAATTACGCCGAAGGACCGGAGTCGGGCCCTCCACTCGTTCTCTTACATGGTGTGACCCGTCGCTGGCAGGATTTTCTGCCCATCATACCGAACCTTTCGTTTCGCTGGCAGGTCCACGCGCTAGATCTTCGAGGCCACGGACGATCCGGGCGCACGCCAGGCTCGTATCGCGTGATCGACTACGTCGAGGACGTGGTGGCGTTCCTCCGGACCGGTCTCGACGAGCCGGCGGTCCTCCTGGGACATTCCCTGGGCGCGATGATCGCCGCGGCCGTGACAGCCGCCTCACCAAGCCGGGTTCGCGCCCTCGTGCTCGAAGATCCTCCATTCGCGATGATGGGCGACCGGATCGGAGAAACCGCTTACCTTGACCTATTTCGAGGATATCAGGGTCTTGCGGGCTCCATCCGAAGCGTCGAGGAGGTCGCGACCGCGCTCGCCGAAGTTCGCATCGCCGCTCCGGGTCAGGCCGTGCCCTCGAGGCTCGGGGATCTGCGAGACGCGACCTCGCTCCGCTTCTCAGCCGCTTGTCTTCGTCAGCTTGACCCCGGCGTTCTAGAACCGATCGTGGACGGGCGTTGGCTCGAGGAGTACCCCCTCGAAGCGATCCTTCGCCGGATCGTCTGTCCGACCCTGCTGATTCAAGGGGATTTCGCCCTGGGTGGCGCCTTGCCAGACGACTACGCGGCCGAACTCCTTTCCATGATTGGCCCCGCCGCACACGTTCGGCTTTCCGGAGTCGGCCACCAGATCCATTCAATGCAGACCGAGACAATGCTCCGACTGGTGATCGAGTTCCTGGAATCACTCGATGGCTCGGATTCTTGAGGGGATCGCACCATGAAGACCGCCCGGGGGACGATGCGCATCTCGAATGGCCAGCTCGTGGACGGAACGGGATCGCCCGCGGTTCCCGACGCTGCCGTTATCGTCAAGGACGGACGCATCACGTATGCCGGACCCGCGGTCGGCGCTCCCGAGGTTCCGCCCGACGCGGATTGGATCGATGCCAGGGGTGGCACGATCTTGCCGGGTCTGGTCGAGGCCCACTTCCATCCGACGTATTTCAATGTTGCCGAACTCGCGGACCTCGATATCAAGTATCCCGTCGAGTACGTGACCATCCTCGCGGCCTGCAACGCGAGGCTCGCCCTGGAGTGCGGCTATACCTCGGCTCGGAGCGGCGGTAGCCTGCATAACATCGACGTTTGGCTCAAGAAGGCGATCGAAGAAGACCTCATTCCTGGCCCTCGGCTCGCGGCCAGCGGGCGCGAAATCTGCGGGGCAGGGGGGCTGATGGACTGGAACGCCGACCACCTGAAACTCGGCATGGAAGGCTTGATTCTCCTGATCAACGGCCCCGACGACGGCCGCAAGGCCGTGCGAAAACTCGTCAAGGACGGCGTCGAATGGATCAAAACCTACCCCACCGGAGATGCGGCCGCTCCGGACACGGCCGATCATCACACCCTCTGCATGACCTTCGAGGAAATGGCGGCCGTGGTCTCCGAGGCGCACAACTACCGTCGCAAGGTCACCGGCCACTGCCGGGCGAACCTGGGAATCAAGAACGCTCTTCGGGCTGGTTTCGACTGCCTGGAACATGGGACGTTCATGGATCAGGAGGCCCTCGACATGCTCCTCGAGCGCGACACCCCCGTCGTTCCCGCGCTTCAGTTCGAATACGCCAGCATCGTGAAAGGGCCCGATTTCGGCATGCCTCAAGCCGTGGTTGAGGGACATAAGGAAACCCTGGAAGGTGGCGCGGAGAGCGCGCGGATGATTCTCAAAGCCGGAGGACGGCTCGGCATGGGAGGCGACTACGGTTTCGCCTGGAACCCACACGGTGACTATGCCAAGGAGCTCAGCTTCTTCGTCCACCACGTCGGATTCACACCGCTGGAGACCCTCCGTTGCGCCACCAAAACCGGCGCCGAAATCATGGGACGCGGCCATGAGCTCGGTACCCTTGAACCGGGTAAGCTTGCGGATATCTTGATCGTTGACGGCGACGTCCTCGCCGATATCCGAACGCTCGAAGACCGAAGCCGCTTCGTGGCCGTCGTGCAGGGCGGCGTCATCAAGGCCGGTCAGCTCGCGTCTTCTCGATTTTGACTCCGGATCCCGGATCCGGTCGCCATGGCCGGTTCCGTTCGAAAGCTGTGGCTTGACGCCCGGACACGATCGCCTTATTTTTTCGGCAGAAGGGGTTCGCTCGCGAGAGGCAACCTCACCTGGTCCAGAGTGGCCCCGACGTTCAGGTTCGCCCCGTCGGGGCTCTTTGTTCTCGACTCTGGTCCATCACGCGGTAACGGTTGCCGCGACCGGCTCGAACACGACGGAAACCTCGTCGTGGCTTCCCGGAGACGGCGCATGAAACCGTTCATTCGCGAGATCCTGAGGCGGAACTACTCGACGGGTGTCTCCCGTTTGATGATCACGCCCCTTGGTTCCACTTCTCGAGCAAGCGGCGCTTCTGCTCCAACTCCGCCTGCACGTTCTGTCGAATCGTGTCGCAGACCAGGTGGCAAAGCTGGTCGACCAGCGGGTCATCCAGGCGATAGAAGACCTGCAAGCCCTCCTTGCGACGGGCGACCAGCCCCGACTCGGCCATCAGCTTTAGATGCTTCGAGACGTTGGCCTGCCCTCGATGCGTCTCGGCCACCACCTGCCCCACACTGCGCTCGCCAGCCATCAAGCTCCGAAGGATCGCCAGCCGGGTCGGGTCGGCCAGCATCCGGAACTTCTCTGCCATCAGGTCCAGCAACTCGTCGGGAATCGTTTCCGGCATGGCTTGACTTTATTGCTAATTGGGAATATAGTTCATCACGACCACAGTTATATTGTAGCCCGGAGACGGCGGTATGGCCAGTCGGAACAGGGAAACACGGATGATGGATTACCTCTTGCCTATCGTGGTGCTGGCCGTCTGGTTCATCCTGGGCCGTTGGGTGTTGCCCCGGCTGGGTGTGCCGACCTGAATGAGCGGATCGTGCGCGGTGTCACCGCGCGGGGTGAACGAGGCGAAAACGAGCGACGCGACGACCCTGGAGAACCGTCAATCCGCGATTCAGGAAAACGAGTTGTCGGATCCTTGACGGGCCAAGCGACGAGGGAGGCAACGCAATGAGATTCCTCATCACAGTGACAATCGTGCTGGCGAGCACCTCCGTTGTCTTCGCCCAGTCTCCACATCGCATGGGTGCACGAGGCGTTGCTGGAATGGCGGATCGCGGGATGTCGGTTGCCGAGCACGGAAACATTCATGCACTGTTGACGAATCATCGAACAATTCAACGGTCCGTCGAGGAGATTCCCGGCGGCGTTCGGACCAGAACGACCACGGCCCAACCGGAACTGGTGGAGACGTTACGATCGCATGTGCGGCAGATGTCGCGGAGGATCGAGACGGGGTCGCCGGTTCGGCTCTGGGATCCCGTCTTCCGCGGGATCTTCGCACACGCCGATGAAATCTCATTGACGTGGGAAAACATCGACGGAGGAATCGTCGTGACCGAGACCTCCGATAACCCGGAAGTCGTGTCGTTGATCCGGGCTCATGCCAGGAAGGTGAACACGTTCGTGGCGCAGGGACACCAGGCGGCCAGGCCGCCCTGGGCGGGTGGGCCCGGTCGAGGCATGGGACGTGGTCCGGGTCGAGGTCCCCGACAAGGACGTTGAGGAGAGTGCGTTCCGCAAGGAAAAAGGCGCGTCCCTGTCGGGGCGTTGTGGATCCGGATCTCTCGAATCATGAAGGATTCTCGAATGATTTCCTGGGCACTTCTCACGTCGATCGCCATGATCGGAGCCATTCCGGCGGACACCCCGGATGCAACAGGTGGTCAAACCTCCGCGCCACTCAAGGTCGTGGTGCATGTCAACTTCTCGGACTCCGATCAACAGGGTCACGGTTTGAAGAATGTGATGAACATTCTCAAGGATGCGCCAGACACCCAGGTGGAGGTCGTTTGCCATGCGTTGGGAATCGGGTTGGTGGTGAAGGAACAGTCGAAGCACGCCGAGACGGTGGAGGCCCTTCGAAAGCGGGGCGTACGCTTCGTGGCGTGTGAGAACACCATGAGAGATCGATCGATCCGCAAGGAGGATCTGCTGCCGGGCGTCGGGACAGTGCCTTCGGGCGCCTTGGAGGTGGTCCGCAAGCAGCAGCAGGGCTATTCGTACTTCAAACCTTGACGTGGAAATCCATCGAGCGAGGGTGGACTCGTCGACACCCGAGAACCTTGGGAAGGGAGAAGTTGGCATGAGTGTCGTGAACGTGAGTGTTCAGAGCATCGAGCCGAAGGCGCTGTATGACTTGATTCAAAAGGGTCAATCGATCGAATTGATCGATGTGCGTACGCCGGTCGAGTACCGAGAAATCCATGCGGAAAGCGCGCGGTTGGTGCCGCTGGACACACTCGACCCGAAGGCGTTCATGGAAGCAAGGAACGGCGCCAAGGACGAACCGATTTACTTGATCTGCCGCTCGGGCAAGCGAGGCCAAAAGGGCTGCGAGAAGTTCCTCGACGCCGGTTACACGAACGTCATCAATGTCGAGGGCGGTACGCAGGCATGGGAGAAAGCCGGTTTGCCTGTGGTCCGCGGCAAGAAGACGATCTCCCTGGAGCGGCAGGTCCGAATCGCGGCGGGTTCCCTGGTGCTTCTGGGCTCGGCGCTGGGAGCGTTCGTTCATCCCTACTTCCTCGGCCTGGCGGCGCTCGTGGGCGCGGGGCTGGTCTTCGCGGGAATCACGGACACGTGCGGCATGGGGATGATGCTGGCCAGAATGCCGTGGAACCAGGTTGGAAAGGAAGAGGAAGGGTGTACCCGCTGAGCCCCTTGCTCGCGGCGGTTTCCGTGGCGTCGACGGCCTCATCCGTCGACGGCGGCCTGGCGACCGCGCTGAGTCTGCTCTTCGGCGTGGTCGTCGGATTCTCGCTTGGCCTGACCGGTGGCGGCGGGTCGATCTTCGCGGTCCCTTTGCTGGTCTACGGCCTCGGCGTCCCCCCCAAGGAAGCGGTGGGGATCTCGCTCGCGGCCGTCGGGGCGACCGCGATGTTCGGATTCCTTCACCGCCTCCGTGCGGGCGAGGTCGAACTGGGAACCGGTTTGCTCTTCGCCGTCGCGGGCATGCTCGGCGCACCGATTGGAACCGCGATCGGTGGATGGATTCCGGGCTCGGTGCTGCTCTTGCTCTTCTCGGTGCTCATGGTCGTTGTCGCCGCTCGAATGTGGCGGAAGGCCACAAAATCCCCCGAGGAAGCGAGCGTCGTTCGGGCCTCCATCGAGCCGGCCGTTGACGAGCCGGGGCCAACCTGCCGTCGCGACCCGGAAGGAAAGCTCCGATGGACCTCCCGGTGCGCGGGCCTGCTTTCGGTCGTTGGGCTGATCACAGGGATCCTCTCGGGATTGTTCGGGGTCGGTGGTGGATTCGTGATCGTTCCCGCTCTGGTGTTCTTTAGCGGGATGGGAATCCATCGCGCCGTGGCGACCTCCTTGATGGTGATCACGCTGATTGGCGCCTCGGGCGTAACCTCCTATGTGATCGCCGGTCGCCCACTACCCTTCGAAGTCACAGGTTTGTTCGTCGCAGGCGGGATCGGCGGGATGTGGCTGGGAACATTGCTGAGCCGGCGACTTTCCGGCCCAGGCCTGCAAAAGATCTTCGCCGCAGCCATCGTCGCCGTGGCAGCGTACATCGTGATCAAGAGCCTCGTTTAATCGGAACCGATCGAGGAGCGAACCGATGTTTTTTCATCAGCGATTCATCCCCGGCCTGGCCATCTACAGCTACATGGTCGGGGATGAGAAGACCAAGCAATGCGCGGTGGTCGACCCGACACGTGACGTCGATGAATTCCTGGAGATCGCCAAGCGCGAGGGGTTGCGCATTACGCACGTTCTCGAGACCCACGTCCACGCCGACTTCGTCAGCGGCTCGAACGAGCTCAAGAGCCGCCTGGGGAAAGATGTTCAGATCTGCTGTTCTGGACTCGGCGGGGCCGAGTGGACCCCCCCCTATGTCGATCGCGTCATGAAGGACGGTGACGAGGTCAATCTGGGCTCGGTCCGTCTCAAGGCCGTTCATACGCCAGGTCACACGCTGGAGCACGTTTGCTGGGCGCTTTTCGACGACACGCGGAGCAAGGATGTCCCCTGGCTGATGTTCACCGGCGACTTTCTCTTTGTCGGCGATGTCGGTCGTCCCGACCTGCTGGGCGAGGAAGCCCGAAAGGTGCTTGCACATCAGCTCTACGGCAGCGTCTTCCAGAAGCTGCCCGCCGTTCCCGACATCACCGAGATCTATCCAGGCCACGGCGCCGGCTCCCTTTGTGGGAAGGCGATCGGTTCACGATCGGCGTCGACCGTGGGCTTCGAGCGGCGATTCAACGCGGCCCTCGTCGAAAAGCCCGAGGAAAAGTGGGTCGCCGACTTACTGGCGGGCATGCCCCTGGCACCTCCATACTTCCGTCGCATGAAGCAGGTGAACCGGACCGGCCCCAAGATCCTCGGGCCCGAACTTCCCGGACAGTCGCGATGGACCGCCAAGCAGATGTACGAGCGAAGCTGCGAAGACTGCCTGATCATTGATGTCCGATCGAAGGAATCCTTCGCCGCCGCACACATCCCGGGCGCGATCAATATCCCCTACGGACACAACCTGCCTACCTGGGCGGGCTGGGTCCTGCCCTACGATCGGCCAACCTTGCTCGTTCTCGACGACCCCTCGCATATGGCCGAGGTGACCAGGCACCTGATCCGCGTCGGCTTCGACGACATCCGAGGCTACCTCGAAGGCGGCATGGATAGCTGGGAGGCGTCGGGTTACCCCCTGAAAACCCTGGCGACCCTCTCCGTTCACGACCTGCACCGCCTCCTGAGCAGCAAGGACGGCAAGCCGTTCGTGCTCGACGTTCGCACCGAGAAGGAGTGGGATGCCGGCCACATCGAAGGAGCGCTCCATATTCATGGCGGAACGCTCGAAGACCGGTACCAGGAAGTGCCTCGGGATCGACACGTGGCCGTCGTCTGCGGAACCGGTTACCGCGCCTCGATCGCATCCTCCTTCCTCCTGCGGAATGGCTACGAAAACGTCACAAACGTCATCGGCGGAATGAGCGCCTGGAAGGCCGCGAACCTGCCGACCGTCACGAGTTGACTCCTCCAGGTTCGATTTCCCAGTGACTCCGGAGTCGAAGCTCACGGAGAAACCCGCCCTGATGATGGGAACGTGCTCGACGCGTTGTCCAGACCCCAGGGCGGGGCTCTTTTCCCTTGGTTTTCGGCAAGGGGCGAGCCCACGGCTTGAGACGCTCTGGGAAGTCGCAATTTCAGACAAGCGTTCATTCATAATGAACTTAGATTATTTAACATAATAATAATCAATCGCAATATTTACAAACAACTGTGTGGTTTCCGCCTTGGATCCGATTTGCCCACCGTCCTCTGGAAATGGTGTTCCGTCGGAATGAAACTAGAGGTAAGGCCCTATCCACCTCCATCATGACGAGCAGGCTCCAGGAATTCCGTGCTCTTGAAACTCTTCGCCTGCACGTACTGCTGGAGCGCTCGATTGGTTGCCGAGTCACTACCTTCGGCACAGGTGCCGATCATTCGCCTTCGAGTTTGCCGCGACCAAAGAGAAACCTCTCCCTTGCGGAACAATCTGAAGGAGTCGAAGCCATGACAGCCAACGGTCAACCCAGGATCGTGATCGTCGGAGGTGGTACGGCGGGCCTCACCGTCGCCGCGCAGCTCTGTCGCCAGCTCAAGAAACCCCGAGTCACGATCATCGAACCCTCGCGCAAGCATTACTACCAGCCACTCTGGACACTGGTCGGCGCGGGCGTCTATCCCAAGGAGGTCACCGAGCGGTTCGAGGCGGATTACATCCCGCATGGCGCGAAGTGGATCCAGGACTTCGTGACCGAGTTCCTGCCGGATCAGAACACCGTCGTCACCAAAGAAGGCGACCGGATCGGTTACGAGTACCTGATCGTCGCTCCTGGAATCCAGATCGACTGGGGAAACGTCAAAGGGCTGAAAGAGAACATCGGGACGCACGGAGTTTGCAGCAATTATTCTTATGAACACGTCGACTACACTTGGGAGTGTATCAAGAACTTCCAGGGTGGCAACGCGTTGTTCACGATGCCCAACACGGCGGTCAAGTGCGGTGGCGCTCCGCAGAAGATCATGTACCTGGCCGACGACTATTTTCGCCAGTCGGGTGTTCGAGATCGGACGAAGATCATCTTCGCGTCCGCCACTGGCGGCATCTTCTCGGTCGAGAAATACCGCAAGACGCTCGAGAAGGTGATCGCTCGCAAGGGGATCGAGACCCGCTTCAAGCACAACCTCGTCGAGATTCGCACCGAGCCCAATGAGGCCGTCTTCCAACGACTCGACCAGGAAGGGACCACGGTAACCCTTCCGTTCGACATGATCCATGTGACTCCTCCGATGAGCGCGCCGGATTTCATCAAGCGGAGTCCGCTGGCAAATGAGGCCGGATGGGTCGACGTTGACAAGTACACATTACAGCATGTCCGTTACCCGAACATCTTCAGTTTGGGTGATGCGAGTGGCTTGCCGACGTCGAAAACCGGCGCGGCGGTTCGCAAGCAGGCGCCGGTCCTCGTCAAGAACCTGATTTCCGTGATGGAGGGCCGACCCTTGACGGCTCGATACAGCGGCTATACCTCCTGCCCGCTGGTCACCGGATACGGAAAGATGGTTCTCGCCGAGTTCAACTACGAGCATCAACCCGAAGAATCGTTCCCCTTCGACCAGTCGAAAGAACGCTTCAGCATGTACTTGCTCAAGAAGTACGGTTTGCCCTACATGTACTGGCACGGCATGCTCCGGGGCATTATGTAGAGCGGCCGATCAACACGAACGCGGCGTCGATTCGAGTCGTCCGATCGCGGGCAGGCGTGACTTGAGACGCCGGCCCGCGGTTTCGTTTCCCACCGATTGCACCCCCCGGTCGATTCGAGTCGACCGTGAGTTTGCCGATAATAGGAGCGATTCCACGGGCATTGCCCGGACTGATACCGGAACCTCCGACGTCGAATCCTCTGGCCGCGCGGTTGCAATTCGCCATGAAGGAAATTCTCAAGCGCCTCGTGCGTGATCCTTGGAACCCTTGGGCGGGAGGTGGCCGTGAGTCTTCTGGTCGTCAACGCGGGGTCGAGCAGTTTGAAGTTCGCACTGTTTGACGCGGAGGCAAGCCGGTCCTTGGCCAGGGGAATCGTGGACTGGACCGATCCCGATCGAGGTCCGGAGCTGGTCGTCCGATCGACCGGCGGTCCGGAGCGCCGGATTCCTCACGAATCTGCGAATCACGACTCGGCCGCGAGTCTGGCGATTCATGCCTTGTTTGAGTCGGACGATCCGGAGATCGGCCGCCTCTCGGATCTCACCGCCATCGGGCATCGCGTCGTCCATGGGGGGGTCGTCTTCCAGGAGAGCGTCCTGATCGACGAAGGGGTAAAGGCCGAGCTCGCTCGTCTGTCCGAGCTGGCGCCTCTCCACAATCCACCGGCCCTGGCCGCCATGCAAGCCGTTGAGCGGGTCTTGCCGCGACTCCCTCATGTCGCGGTCTTCGACACGTCGTACTACACCCAGTTGAAGCCTGCCCACGCCGTCTACCCGTTACCGTATCATTGGTATACCAATTGGGGGATTCGAAAGTTTGGTTTCCACGGGATCAGCCATGCGTATTGCGCTCAACGCGCCGCGGAATGGCTCCATCGTGACCCGTCGTCTCTGAAAATCGTGAGTTGCCACCTCGGCAATGGCTGTTCGGCCACCGCGACCTCGGGTGGTATCGCCGTGGACACGACCATGGGCTACACTCCCATGGACGGTCTGATGATGGGCACGCGTTCGGGCTCCGTCGACCCAGGGATCTTATTGCATGTACAGAGACACAAAGGCTTGACCGTTGATCAACTGGACGACGCGCTGAATCATCAGTCGGGCCTTTTGGGAGTCTCCGGCATCTCCTCCGATTTCCGGGCGATCGGCGAGGCGGCGTCACGCGGGCAAGAAAACGCGATTCTGGCCATCCAGATGTACGCGGCTCGGGTGCGATCCGCGATCGGATCCCTGACCGCGACGTTGGGGGGAATCGACGTCCTCATCTTCACGGCGGGAATCGGTGAGAATTCCTCGACGCTGAGGGCGGAGGTCTGTCGGGGACTCGAATGCCTCGGACTGGCGCTCGACCCGTCGCGAAACGCCTCATGCCAACCGGATGCCGATGTCGCCCGCGACGATTCCACCGCCCGGATTCTGGTCCTCCGAACTCACGAGGACCTCATGATCGCTCGTGAAACGCGTCATGTGTGCGCACGACTGAATCGCTGAAATAAGCTTATGGCCGCGTCTTCCTCGAACGCCCCAATAATTCGAGCACGGCGGCGCAACCGTTGCCATCGATGCCTCGGCGCTCGCTACGTTGAAAACAAAGGAAACGGCCTGGCCCAAGCGGCGGCTTGCCAATCGCGTTGTGGGTCTCGTAGACTCAACACACCACCTTTGTCGATTCGAGCCTGAGTGGAGTCGACCGCAACCTGGAAGTCGCGTCCTTGGAGCCTGATCGAATGCGAGCCCATTGGAACCGTTGGTGGAGTGCCGCGTTCGTTCTGGCTGTTGGCACGAGCCTCGTTGCGACGAACGGAGCGAAGGCGATCGACGATGAGGAAGAGACCGAGCGGGCAGGGTTGCTCGCGGTGTACAAGGTGACGCCCGATGGGCCGCCCCTCACGCGCCGAATCGAGCCAGACCTGACCTATCAATGGGGGGATGCCAGGCCCGATCCTCGATTGCCCTCCGGCCCCTTTGCCGCGAGGTGGACGGGTCTCATCCTGATCCAGCAGCCCGGACCACATCGATTTTACGCCAGGACCGACGGCGAAGTCCGCCTGCTCGTCGACGGACGCGAGGCCTGGAACGGCTCCGCCAATTCAGGCCGCGCGATGCCCGTCGACCTACCGCCAGGCCTCGTTCCGATCGAGGTTGAGTACCGACACTTGAACGGCCCGGCGCACCTGGCGATCGACTGGGAAAGTAACGGTTTCCGCCGTGAGCCCTTGCCGGCTCGTGTGCTCTATCACGAGTCGTCAAAAGGGGAGGAGCTGGATCGGTTCGAGGAGGGTCGACAGCTGGCCGACCGGCTTGGTTGCGCCAACTGCCATCGCGTGCTCGACCTTCCAGGCCATCCGCAGCTTGGCCCGCCTTTGACCGACGCGGGGCAATCGATCGACCCCGACTGGCTCGCCGCCTGGCTGGCCGAGCCGTCGACGCTGCGCCACGCGCCCCGGATGCCCGCGTTCGGACAAGGGCGACCCTCTCGTGAGGCGGCCGATCTTTCGGCCTTCCTCCGCAGTCTCCCGACGACGAAACCGGTGGCGTTGAGCGGCGAACTTCGGATGGCGTTGAACGTGGCCGATCCGGTCAAGGGGCGATTACTCTTCCGGACGATTGGCTGTCTGGGATGCCACTCGCGAGGCGAGGAGGCGACGGGGGCCCCGGCTCATGAGGCGTTCGCGCCCGACTTGGCGGACCTGGGGCGAAAGCGGTCGGCCGACTGGCTGGCCTCGTTTCTCGCGCGACCTAGGCCGGGAACACCCGGTCGGCATCGCCCCGACCTGCACCTCAACGCCGATGCCTCGGCGCATCTGGCCTCGTACCTCGTGAGCGAGCCTCCTCCCGCGATCACCCATCGCGACGGCGACGAGGGCGACCCGGTTCGCGGTCGGAAGCTGGCCGAGACGTACCGTTGCGCCTCGTGCCATTCCATTCCCGGTCTCGATCCGCGACCGGCCGATCTGGTCTTGAAGGCCGGTACGAACCCGAGGGCGGGGTGCCTGGCGGATAGTGCCCAGTCCTCGAACGTGCCGAGGTTTGTGTTGAATGATTCCCAACGCGAGGCGCTTCGGGCCTTCGTCGCGGGTTTGCCCCAGGCACCGTCGCCGACTCCGGCCTGGACGCACACCCAAGATACGATCCGTCGGCTCAATTGCCTCGGCTGTCACGCGAGGGACGGTCGAGGCGGCGAAGCGATCGGCGCTCGCGTGGCCTCGTATCTCGCGAGTGACCCGGAACTCGGCGCGTGGAAGGGAACGCTCACGCCGCCGAATCTCACGGCCGTGGGCGACAAGCTCCGGCCCGAATACCTTGCAAAGGCCGTGCACGGTGAAGCTCCGGTGGCTCGTCCGTGGCTGGCGGTTCGGATGCCGGTCTTTCCATTTGAGCCCGGCGAGGCCGAGGCGATCCTCGAGTTTTTCCAAGGGCACGATCGAATGAGCGAGAGCACGGAAGCTGCCACTCGGAATTCAACGGACGGGCCCTCTCATCCCGACCGGGCTGTCATCGATCGGGCGACGGCACTCATCGGTCAGCGAGGATTCGGCTGTGTCTCCTGTCACGTCCTGGCGGGCAAGATCCCTCCCGGAGGCGAGCCCGAGACGCTCGGTCCCGACCTGGCCCTGGCGCGCCAGCGGATGACCGAACGGTACTTCCGCCGCTGGATCGCCGATCCGCAGCGCATTATTCCCGGCACCCCGATGCCCCAATTCCTCAAGCCCGTCGAGACCCAGCCCGGCACGCTGGATGATCAGCTCTCGACCATCTGGCAACTGCTGGCCAGCGACCAGGTGGAGCAGGTCGCCGCGATGGGAACCCGGGAGATCCTCAGACCGCAAGGCGAGCGGGCACTGGTGGTTCGCGACATGGTGCTCTTGCCGGATC
>CAZRGV010000006.1:0-2569 GCA_964599655.1 uncultured Isosphaeraceae bacterium
CCTTACTGGCCCTGTTCGACTCGAATCGGGACGGAGCCCTCTCGGCCGAGGAAATCGGCGCCGCCTCGGACAAGCTCCGGGCACTCGACACGAGTCAGGATGGATCGTTGAGTCTCGAGGAGATCCGGCAGGCCGCTGCGCCGCCACGCGAATTCGCGCAGGGTCGAGGCGGTCCTCGAGGAGTTGCCGCCCAGGGTGAGAGCGACCTTGAAAAGCCACCCATTCCGAAGGACGAGGCGGAGAAGAAGATCCTCGAGGCTCTCGGCGTGATGAAAGAAGGTCCGCGCTACGCGAATGTTTCAACGACTGATGGCCGGTTTTTGCGACAACTTACGGAAGCGGTCAACGCCAAGCGGGTCGTCGAGCTGGGAACGTCAACGGGTGAGTCGGGCGTCTGGTTCGCGCTGGCCCTTCGTAAAACGGGCGGACGGCTCTTCACCCACGACCTCGATCCGGGGCGGATCAAAGTGGCCAAGGAAAACTTCAAGAAGGCCGGTGTCGACGACATCATCACCCTGATCGAAGGGGACGCGCACGAGACTGTGAAGCAGCACAAGGAACCGATCGACATCCTGTTTCTTGATGCCGACAAAACGGGTTATATCGACTACCTGAACAAGCTCTTGCCGCTGGTCCGACCGGGAGGCCTGATCCTGGCCCACAACATGCGGCGTCCTGCGCCGGATCCCCGCTACATCGAGGCCATCACGACCAACCCCGACCTGGAGACCACGTTCGTGCTCATGGACGGAGCGGGAATCGGCGTGACGCTCAAGAAGCGCTGATCGTTCAAATCATCGCTGAGCCGAGATGTGACGGCAAAATCAAACGAACGGGCCGGCCGGTTCATCGCGCTTGAGGCGGTGACCCAGCCGGCCTCTGTTTTGTTTGATTGAAACAACGCCCGCCCGCTCAGCGAGCCTCGTCCAGCGAGAGTCCGCGATCCTTGACGACCTGAACGCGGATCGACTGCGAGCCGTTGATGACCCAGGGGGTCGGAACTTCCTGGATCAGATCGGCCCGAACCGGGGGTTCGGGTGTCTGGCGTCCGCTCGAGAAGACGGCCTGAATGCTGCCGGGCAGGTCGGGAAGCGGTTGACCATCAACGGCCAGCCCGGTTCCGGGCTGGGGCAGATGAAGATAGATTGCCGTGTGAGAGGGTTCGGCACGCAAGCGAAGCACCTGGAGGAGATCCGTCTGTGTCCGTGGCTCAAGGAGTTGGGGCTCGTTGCGGAACCGTCGCTGAAGGCTCCGGCCTGCGTCGCAGATCTGAACCTCGTAGGTTCCTTCCGGTGTATCGGCAGGAATCGGCAATCTCAGCTCAACCGCCTCCCGATCTCCCTTGTAAGGTTTGAGCGTTGCCACGACCCGCAACGTCTGACCCGGTTCGACGCGGTCGGTCAGGAGGCGAACCGACTCAATGTCGGCGACCGTATGGCCAGACTCGATATTGATCTGGCATTCGATCGACTCGATTCGGACCGGTTCGAGGGGATTGTGGGCCAGCAGGTTGACCGTGCTGGCGATCGGGCCGAAGAGGGCCATGGGGCCCATCGGACCGGTGTAGCGCGGGCCACTGAGCGTCTCCCGCATGGTGATCGGCTCATGGCCCTTCAGGGCGATATCGACCGAGATCCGCGCGGTCAACTCGTCCGGCAAGTTGCCCTCCGTATCGATGGCGTTGGCCAGGACGGTCATCACCAACGTCGGCAAGAGGTTCGGCTCCCGAACGATCTGGACGTGATACGTATGAGGCTCGGCGTAGCGTCCCGACTGCACCTTGACGGTCATTGGCATCATGTCGGGCGTGCGACCCAGGCGGCCAGAAACGGCCGTGCTGACGTCGGTGTCGAGAACGCCAACCACCTTCAAGGGGGAGCCCATCTTCATACTGACGCTGGCTCGGGGATAAACCGTGTGAATGTACCCGGTCATCATTGGGAACTCGCAAGCCCCCAGGCTCATCATCGGATGACCGAAGGCGTAAACCCGATCTCCCTCGACGTGGGTGACCGTGCCGATGCCCGAGAGATCGAAGTCGCCGGTCACCAGAGCAATACTCAACGGCGAGCCGGGAACCAGCGGCTTGTCCCCTTCGTTCTTGATAATGTCCTCTTGCGCCGCTCCTCCCGCCATGGGCGCCATGCCAAGCGGTCCGAGGCGGTCGGCCAGGATCGAAAGGGCACGCGGCGTGAATCCGGTCGCGGCCAGGGGCGTGGCGATTGGCTTCATGCCGGCGAGACCGCCGCCCGACACGGCAACCGCCCCGGTTGTATCGGTGACAATGGTCGGCAAGCCCGCGTCGAGATTTGAGAGTTCGTTGAGCCGGGCCGTGCGTACGACCGTCCCCTTCGAGTGTGGACCCTCGACCGCGATGCGACGATCGTTGGCCCGCACGTACTGGACCATCTGCGAGAACGGCGTGACGCCGGCAATCGGGTCTTTGGCAAACTCCCACGCGAACGCCACCGCGCCGACGAGTTTACCATCAATGTAGATTGGGCTGCCGCTCATGCCCTGGATGATTCCCGCGTGCTCCAGGTTGCATCCACTGAGCCGGCAGAGAATC
>CAZRGV010000006.1:2579-11784 GCA_964599655.1 uncultured Isosphaeraceae bacterium
GCGACCGGGGCTCACGTCGCGCATGACACCGAGGACCTCGACCCCAAACTCCTCGAGCTTGGTCCCGACCATCACGGTCTTGCCAACCCCCTTCATGCCCG
Source organism: uncultured Isosphaeraceae bacterium (assembly GCA_964599655.1). Taxonomy (GTDB): domain Bacteria; phylum Planctomycetota; class Planctomycetia; order Isosphaerales; family Isosphaeraceae; genus CAZRGV01. Next base: position 2,681 of record CAZRGV010000006.1, read on the forward strand.
GACGGATGTCCTTGACATCCCAGTAGGACTGAGGGTCGGGCTCCTTGGCCCGCGCCGACAGGGCAGGGCTCAGGAGCAGGGCCAGGGCGAACACCCAGAGGGCTCGGCCGAAGTGGTGGCTGCTTGGAAATCGATCGTGGCTCATGGAGGGTGATCCCCACAGAGAGGACCATCAAGATGATGGTCGTAGACCGCGGAAAGAAGGGGCCGCGGGATGAGCCGAGGTCGAGTCGTCACGAGGGCGAGATCGCGGATCTCCGACGCCGGCCGGGAAAACCTCGGGCGGCTCGGCCGCATCCTCGAGGGGTGGGCCCCAGGAGCGGCTCCATCCTGGATCGTCCAGGGTAATGCTACACCCCTTCTACTATTGCGTCAACCAATACTTCGCGAATTCTCCATCATTCCTTTCACAAATCCTCCCGATCCCAGCGACCCTACGATGCGTGGATGGAATTGCTCGGCGTGCGCTCCCTCGCCTCGGAGCCAGATCCACGACGGGAGTTCTCCTTTAACGGATCGGTCCTCGGAGCGCGGTTTCTCCGCTCGGAACCCAGATGGTTGGTCTTCGAGAGGGGATGGGAAGCTTTAGGAGGAGGGCGTGTCCCGGTTGCTTCGATCGCGGTCCGGTGTTCCATTCCGAGACGTGGCTTGACGCCGCAACGCTTGGGTCAAAAGTTCTCGATGTTCGTCGATCAGGGCCCGATAATGGCGCATGGCGTAGGCGCGATTGGCCTTCCAGTCGAGCAGCGCAAGGATGAGCAAAACGAGGGCGAGCCCCAGGATCGAGAGCCACGTCCAGCTCCAGAGCCGATACGCGGGACGGCCAAGGCGGAAGTCGATCCGAGTGCTGAGCACCATGGCGACGCTGATGATGCTCAGGATGCCCGCGACGAGATACCGTCTCCGATCCTTATGGGAGAAGTGCTCGGCGTCGAGGTCGGAGACGTCATACGGTCGGCGGCGGATCTCGATCCATTGTTGGATCGCGAAGAACGCGGCCAGTGCCATCAGCACGGCCGCCATGAGCAGGGTCTCCCGGCCCCCGGTTTGTTGGGGAGGCATGCGATCGTTTCCTTCAGAACGGCTTGCACGAGCCGTTATTCCGGGGGGAAATCCGTCGGCCCAGGCGAACTTACTTCAGTCTAACGCGTCGATTGCGGCGGTCGCCAGAGCCGAGGCTTCGGTCAGAACAGGTCGGTGCTCGTCAACTGCTGCTCGACCCAGTCGCCCCTTCTGGCGATTTCCTGTACGGCCGCTCGAATGTCGGACGGCGTGACATGCCCGCGTGAGTAGGCTCGGGTCATCACGAACATGGGAGCTCCGTTGACCTCTCGAATCGAGAGGCCACCGTATGTCAGTTCCGCGTTGAGCTTTAGGGCGAACTCGTAGTGTCGAGCATCGGCCGGAGCGCAGACGGAATACACCGAGAGAAGGCGTTCCTTCTTTCGTCCAAGCACCACTTCGAGGTACACCTCCTGAAGCCGGTCGCCCGGTACGGGCACGATGACCCGGAACTGGTCCCGGCCACCTTGTTGAATCAGGCAATCCAGACCGTCAAGCCCTTCGCGGACCAGGCTCTCCGTGTCCCGGAGGTGGCCGACCACCACCTTTAGCTCATCGGCAAGCTCCTCCGCGGACTCATAGCGTTGCTTCGGGTTTTTGGCCAGCAAGCGGTTGAGGATGTTCCCGACCTCGTCGGGAACGTCGGGCGCGAGCTTGCGAGCGTCAGGAATCGGGGCCTTGCGATGCTGCCGGATCAGGTAGAAGAGCCGGTCGGCCGCGAAGGGGAGCCTCGCCGTGAGGAGGTAAAAGTACATCACCCCGACGGCGTAGAGGTCGGTCTGAGGCGTCGCCGGCAAGCCATTGAAGAGTTCGGGCGCCATGAACGTCGGCGTTCCGGCGAGCGGTCCACCGGTGGAATCGAGGTCGGTGAGCCGGCGGACGAGCCCGAAGTCGGCCAGCTTCGCATGGCCTTCCGAAGTGAGCAACACGTTGGCCGGCTTGACATCGCGGTGAACCAGGCCCGCGCGATGCGCCGCGCTGAGCGCCAGAGCGACCTGTCGCACCAGGACCGACGCGCGAAGCGGATCAAACGCCCCCTCCCGGACCACCGATTCTCGAAGGCTGATGCCGCCCGGGATGTATTCCATCTCGAGGTAGTGATAACCCCGGTCGCTCCCGAGGTTGTGCACCGTCACCACGTGGGGGTGAATCAGGCCGGCTACCGCCCTGGCCTCGGCCCAGAATCGTTCCACCATCTGCGGTTGGCGCTCAACCAACCCAGGGCTGAGCACCTTGATCGCGCAAGTGCGGCCCAGTCCAAGATGCTCGGCCCGATAGACCCGGCCCATCGATCCTCGACCGATCACGGAGCGAATCCGGTAGTGGCTCAGGTTCGATTCGATAAGGTCGTCGATGTGAGGAAAGCCATCGCTGGGCTCCCCTCCCTGGTCCTCTCGGTAGACAACCGTTTCCTGAAACGCAGACTCGTCCCCAGAGTCGGTCGATCCGGAATGTCTCCCTGAGTGGAGTCCTCCCGGATGCGGACAGTCCGTAGATTGATCGGACTCGGGATCGAAAAGACCGCCGCAATGCGGACAACGGCTGCCTTCGATTCTCGCAGTCGTCGCGCTCGCGAGATTCAAACCGTTCTCTCCGGTACGATCGAATGAGGCGATGTTCGCCTCAGTCTCTCTCTTCGTCTTACAGTGTTCCCGACTCGGCAAGGAGGTCAAGTGCGATTTCATAGGTCGCTCCCTCAAGCCGATTCCTTACATCGACTTTCGATCGTCGAGCGGCCGCTCGGGAGCTGGCCTCGACAGTGCCCCAACCACAAATCGACTTCCAAGGTGTGGATTCGCTCGCCCCGCGGAACGTTCACGACAAGAGGCGGGCTTCGATCCCCCACGAGACGAAAGACAAGTCGTGTACCGGTTTTTCACAATGAGTTACGAGGTCGATCCGCCATGAGTTCGGGATAGGTCCTGGCATTTCTCAGAGTCTCGGTGGCGCCGATTGCCTCAGTTTCGCTCAACTCCGCTAACGCAGGTGCCTTGCCGGTTGCCGGAACACGAAACAAGCCAAAAATTTCCGGCAGACGTTAGGGTTTCCCGAGGTCGACTCGGCCACGGACCCAGAAGGAGGTCGAGACCGGACCGCCTCCCGCTGCCCGGACCACCGGCGACGACCTTCACCCCATTCCAGCCCGACCAAGAACTGGCCGCCGATTGCGCCGCGACGACCTGGTTGTCTCTGGAAGAAGACAATCCACGCGCCTGAGTCGTTTTTTCAAACGACTCCACCAGCGCCGTCATGACCAGCCGGATAACAACCAAGCTCAGTGGTCCGTGGCCGGGGTCCGCTGCAGCGCGAGGTTAGGCGGCGTTCCTTCGGAACGGGTGCTACTGGCGGCTCGCCCGCCAGTGTCTGCGGGGCCCGTAGCACTGGTGGACAAGCCACCAGTGCCACCCGCCCGCCTAACCCTTGCTTCCGATTCCAGCAGTCCCTCCCATCATCGCTCGATCGCTGAGACGAGGTGCTCGACCGGTTCGGTCCGCTCCGTCGCTGGCGAAATTGCGACGACCCGGGCTTTACGCAGGGAAACTGCGACAGCACGTCACCAAGGCCCGCGAAACGGCCCGGAGGCGATTCGCAAATCAGCGGGGTGGCGTGAGCGGAGCGAGGGATCCCGGCATTGAGGAAGAATCGATCGCGCCGGGATCCATCGATATGGGTTGTCTTGAGTCAGACGTTGTACGTGGTGGAAGACGTGGTGCCGCCGCGACCGGTCCAGTTGGTGTGAAAGAACTCGCCTCGAGGCTTGTCGATCCGCTCGTAGGTATGGGCGCCGAAGAAGTCGCGCTGGGCCTGGAGCAGGTTGGCGGGCAGCCTGGCGGAGCGATAGCCGTCGAAGTAGGCCAGCGCCGAGGTCATCGCCGGCAAGGGGATCCCTTGTGAGACGGCTGCGGCGCAAACGCGGCGCCAGCCTGCCTGGGCCCGTTCGATCTCGGTGGCGAAATACGGGTCGAGCATCAGATTCGTCAGGTTCGGATTGCGGTCGAAGGCCTCCTTGATCTTGCCGAGGAAGGCGCTTCGGATAATGCAGCCACCCCGCCACATCAAAGCGACGCCTCCCTTGTTGATCTCCCAACCCGACTCCCTGGCCATCGCGTCCATCAGGGCATAACCCTGGGCGTAGGAGATGATCTTGCTGGCGTAGAGGGCCGACTCGATATCGTTGACGAACTGTTGCGGATTGCCTTGAAATTCGGGTTTCGGTCCCTTGAGGACCGACGAGGCCGCAACCCGTTCGTCCTTCTGGGCCGAGAGACATCGGGCGAAAACCGCCTCGCCAATCAAGGTCAAAGGGACGCCCAGATCGAGGGCTGAGGTCACCGTCCACTTGCCTGTGCCCTTCTGGCCGGCCTTATCGAGGATCAGATCGACCATCGGTTTGCCCGACTCGGGGTCGCGGTAGCCGAAGATGTCTCGGGTGATCTCGATCAGGTAGCTGTCGAGCGGACCGGCGTTCCACTTCGCAAAGACGTCATGAAGGGCGTCCGCCCCCATGCCGAGCAGTTCCTTCAACAGCCAGTAGGCCTCGCAGATGAGCTGCATATCGCCGTATTCGATGCCGTTGTGGACCATCTTGACGTAGTGTCCGGCGCCTTCGGGCCCGACCCAGTCGCAGCACGGCGTGCCGTCTCCAACCTTGGCGGCGATAGCCTGAAAGATCGGCTTGACGTGCGGCCAAGCGTCGGGATTGCCGCCCGGCATGATCGACGGGCCCTTGAGTGCTCCTTCCTCACCGCCTGAAACTCCGGTGCCGATGAACAAGAGCCCCTTTTCCTTGAGTGCCCTGGTTCGTCGCGTTGTGTCGGGGTAGTGCGTGTTGCCGCCGTCGATCAGGATGTCGCCTTCCTCGAGCAGGGGCGCAACCTCATCGATCACGGCATCGACCGGCGGGCCGGCCTTGACCATGATCATGACCTTGCGGGGGCGCTTGAGCGCGGCCACCAACTCCTTCACCGAGTGGCAGCCGACAATCTTCTTGCCCTGGCCCCGGCCGTTGACGAAGTCGTCGACCTTGGAGGTGGTGCGGTTGAAAACGGCCACGGTGTAGCCGTGGCTCTCCATGTTCAGGACGAGGTTCTCGCCCATCACGGCCAGTCCGATCAGGCCGATGTCGGCGGTTGAGTTGGCCATCGCGTGTTCTTTAACCTTTCCGGTAGGTCTGAGGGACATAGGCGCTAAGCATCTTCTTCGCGAACGTCTTGTGGATGCGGGCGAACCGAGACAATCCGTCGACCAGTGGCACGCTAACCCAGTCGTCGCCAATCAACGGACGGGCATAGGCGAGGAACTCGTCGGTGACGTCGATCCGGTTGGGCGCGATCCAGGACTCAGGGAATCGGCGGTCCTTCGCGGCCACTTTGTCGAGCGGGACCTTATCGTATCGAACCGAGTACGTCCCGCGGGAGCGGTCGCGGAGGATGGTGGCCATGAAGCCGTTCCCGTCGGTCCGCGCCACTTCGACGGCATGGCGACCAACGTTGTAGGCCTCATCGAGATCGACGGCGCTGGCATAGGCGATGGCGTTGCGATAGTCGGTCCCCGGAACCTGGCCTCGGGCCTTGCCGGGAACCGGGAACTTGAGGCTGTTCAGATAGTTGACCACCGTTTGCGCCACGGTCGTCTGGCTGGCGGAGAACTGAACGTGCCCGAAGCTATCTCGCACGGCGCCCAGCTCTCCGACGTCGAAGCCCTCGCTGACAACGACGAGGCAACGGCCGTCCTTCTCCAGTTGCTTGATCACGTTTTCACCGAGCTGCTCGAGGGACAGTCCGGCCTCGGCGAGGTAGATCTGCAAGGGCAACTCGCGAGCCGGGTCGGCCAGGCGGGCGGCGGCCGGGATGAAACCGATCTTGCGACCCATCGCCTGGATCACCAGCACGGGATCCGGCGGGCAACTGCCGGCGTTTTCCTCGTTGGCCTGGCGAACGTACTGCGCCATGTAGCGGGCCACCGAGCCGTAACCGGGTGAGTGATCGAGCAGCGTGAACTCCTCGTCGCCGAGATCGTTGTCGATCGTCTTGGGAACGCCGGTGGCGACCAGGTCGAGTCCCTTCTCGCGGGCCAGCAGGCTAACCTTGTGCGCCGTGTCCTGCGAGTCGTTGCCGCCGATGTAGAAGAAGTAGCCGACGTCGTGGGCCTTGAAAACCTCCACGACGCGATCGAAATCCTCGTTTTGCCCCGGCTTGAGTTTGTAGCGACAGGTTCCAATGCTCCCGGCGGCGGGCGTGGTCCGAAGCAGGGCGATCTCCTCGTCGGGCGTGGCCGACAGGTCGATCAGCTCTTCCTTCAGGACGCCTTCGATGCCAAAGTTGCCGGCATACACGGTGCCGAACGTTTTCGGATCGTCGCGGCAGGCCTCGATGATCCCTCGCAATGAGTTGTTGATGACGCAGGTCGGACCGCCCGACTGGGCGACAACGACGTTTCGGGCTGGCATGGACGCCTCTGTCTGAAAAACGAGCGTGCGAAGTCGTGGACGGAACGGATCGGATCGGAGAGAGCGATTAACCGCGCTTTGGCTTATGCAATTCGCGAGCGAGCCATTGCTCAGCCTGGAGGCGGCGAGCCTGGATTTCCAGGAAGTCGAGCAGTGAGAACTTGCTCCCTTCGGCCAGTGGGCGGAACCGCGCCTCCCATTGCTTCATCCTTGCCAGGTGCTTCTCCAACGACCTGACCCTGGCCTGGACAGGGTCTCCTTTGGCCTGGCTCAGGTAGACTTCCGGCTCGGCGAACTGGACGGGATCGTTCTCGGTTGTCGCGAAGAGCTCGGCCGAGAGCATCCGGTACGACCAGTTGAAAACGACGCTCGACGGATTTGGAACGGGCGCGCCGATCGAGATCGTGTCGTCGATGATTTCCAGGGCTCGCTGCGCCATTTTCACCTGCGAAACGAAAAGCGGGGCCGGCTCGCCGGGATCTCCGACGTCGAGTCGTCGCTGCTGAGCCTCGACAACGATCGGTCGCGCCCCTTGAAAGAGCCCAAGCCCCGTCATGGCGGCTAGCAAAAGCAACGCCAATCCTCGCCAGCAGCGGTTTTGTCTCTCGAGCCGGTCGAGACGCCGCTGGAGAGCTTCAAGTGACGGAGCCTTCATGGTGACATCCTCCGATCGGTCCGCGCCCGCGTTCGAGGCCGCCATCACGCGAAACGGAGCGGCTTCGCGGTCCCAGAACTCACTGGGATGGAACCTCGCGTTCACTTCCAGGGTGGTGTTCTCGGCAAACGTTTCTCGAACCGGGCGACCTGCTCGTCCATGTACGATCCGGCATACGTACCCCCGAAAAAGCGGGGCAGGGCCTCTTCGAAAAATCGTTGCCAAGACTCGTCTTCCCGACCGGGATCAATCGGGTAGAAGAGGACTCCGTTGGCCTTCGCGGCATTGAAGTCGCCTGGGGCGTCGCCAACCATCAGGACCTTGTCCTTTTCGTAGCGTCCAGAGGTCGCCAGGGCCAGATGTTCCTTCTTGCTGCCCATCTCCTGCCCGGCGATCAGAGCGACGAGTCGAGCCAAGTCGTGTTCCTGCCACTCCCGCTCGAGGGCCTCGCCCGGCGTGGCGGAAACGACCATAACGTCGGCCTTTCCAACAAGCGACTCAAGAGACTCGCGCACGAGAGGGAAGGGGGGAACCTCCCGAACCGTCTCCTCGACCGCCCGGTTGACGGCTTCGCTCCACTCGTACGTCAGTCGCAGGTCGGGATCACCCGTACGCTCGACCTCGGCCTTGAGGGTCGGATTGCCGAGTTTGGTCTCGCGCTCCACCCAGGCCCGAAGCCCGAGTAAGGGAGGCACCCGAAACGCCCGACGTCCCACTTCGGGGCGCTCCGCCAGGAAATCGAGCGCCATCAAATAGGCGGGGAAGCGATTGGCGCCCCGCCAGTGGGAGTAAAGATTGACGAATTCGGCCGCCTCTCGCGCGAATTTCGACACCGCCGCGAGCCGGAAGTACCGGATGAAATTGGGGATGAAGCACTCCTTGTGCTTCACTTCCATCGTGTCGAAGGCGCAGCCGTCACTGTCGATGCCGACGAAAAAGTCCTGAGACTTGGCGAAATCGCGGAGCGGGGCCTGGGGATCGGTCGTCGTCATCGGCATTCCTCTCGGAGTTAATCCGATACCTACCGGCAAGGCCGGGGTACCGCGGCCCATTGTGTCCTGACACTCCACGATTTCCAAGAGTCTGCCGGCCGGGTCGCGAATTGAGCGTTCGCGGTCTGCTATGATATCGTCTTGGAACCGGGCCGGTCGGCGTCTTGGAACCGGGCCAGTTGGAAACCACGATCCGTAATGCGTGGAAGGGCACCACATTCGTCGGGTCGACGTACGACCAGAGGTTTCGCGCGATGGCGACCTTCGAGAAGCCGAAGCCGGCCGAAGAGGTTCCTTCGGATCTCTTGCCGGTTCTACGGAAGTCGGCGATCCTGAGCGATCGTCAGTTCGACGAGGTTCGCGTGAAGGTTCTGGCTGGCGACTACCCCTTCGACGCCAAGCAGCTCGCGCATCGCCTGGTCAAGGACGGAATCCTGACGACCTATCAGGCCGGCCGCCTGCTGAAGAACAAGCCGCACGGCATGGCGGTCGGCAAGTACGTCATTCTCGACCGAATCGGGTCGGGGTCGATGGGCCGAGTGTACAAGGCGCACCACCTGCTCATGGGGCGGGTCGTGGCGTTAAAGATCATTGCCCCGGAAATCGTCTCGAATACCAGGGTCGTCGCCCGCTTTCAACGCGAGATGAAGCTGGTGGGCCGACTCGACCACCCGAACGTGGTTCGCGCCTTCGACGCGGACCAACTGGGTAACATCCTGTTTATCGTCATGGAGTACGTTCCGGGAGAAAGCCTCGGACAGCGGTTTCGTAAGCAAGGGCTGCTGCCGGCCATGGAGGTGATCGACGTCGCGGCCCAGGCCGCGCTCGGCCTTGGGCACGCGCACCAGCAAGGAATCGTCCACCGCGACATCAAGCCCTCGAACATTCTCCTGGGCGATGATGGTCGCGTTCGAGTTCTCGACCTCGGCCTGGGTGTTCTGATGGA
>CAZRGV010000006.1:11822-50329 GCA_964599655.1 uncultured Isosphaeraceae bacterium
TATCGCCGTGGGCACGGTCGATTACATGTCGCCGGAACAGGCCTGCGGCAAGGATGTCGATGGTCGAAGCGACATCTACAGCCTCGGCTGCGCCATGTACCACCTAATCAGTGGGCGTTACGTCTTCCCGGGCGAGTCGCCGATCGACCGGCTCGGCCAGCGGATCAATGGACGCCCGACCCCTCTAGGCGACCTGGTTCCGGACTTGCCCGCCGGACTCCCCGAGGTGATGGACCGCCTTCTGGCCAACAAGCCCAAGGATCGCTACCAGACGGCCGAGGAAGCCGCCGAGGCACTTGAGGCGTTACTGCCGTCGAAGCCACGTCGGTCGTCGCGCCCGGCTCGGGAATCGATCGAACTCGGCGAAGAATCACCGTTCCCCCAAGTTCGGCTCGACGGGCCTTCGGAACCTGCGGTCGGAGGGATCTTGCCCGAGTATCCTGCCTGGTTCGAACCCATCGCGGGGCTTGCCGAGCAATCACCCCGGGGTCTGCTGGTCCTCTTTTTGGCCATGCTTCTCCTCAGCTTCGGCGCCGGCATTCTGACGGCGTTGCTGATCCGCCGTTGAACCAGCCGGCCATCGTTTAACGGCTCAAAGCCCGTCGACTCCCCATCGAAGCACGATCACGACGAACGCGGCCTGGTGTCCCAACAAGGCGGTCCAGATCGGGTTGCGATCCGACCGCGGTCGCGTGAGTTCGAAGGCAAGCACGCCCACGATCGTGAGAAACAGTGGCGGGAAGGCCACTGCGGAGATCAGGATCAACGTCCTGGTCAACCCGGCCGGACCCGTCAGCACTGTGGCCGCCGATCGTCCTGCCGACCAGGCCATGCCAAGGTTGATCAAGCCAGCCAGCGCGGGAACAACCATGAGAAAGTGAAAGAGCATCTGTGCGACGATCACGGCATCGCCCGGTGCGCGCCGAAGTGTGTTAAGCATGCCCGCAACGGCGAAGCTTAATCCCAGCACGAACCAGAGCGCCTGGTTATACTCCGACTGCGTCAGCGCCATTCCTGTTCCAAGCGATTCCGCCAGCGCGAATACGACCTGAACCGAAGCGATCAACCCGCTCGCGTCCGATCGCTTCGGCGACGAAGCCAGGGCCTTGTCGAGAGAAAAGGCCAGGGCCCACAGACTATGCCCGACGCCGGAAAGGATGACCACACTTCGTGCTTCGGCCGGCGCCTGGACCACCCCACAACCGAGAGCCGCGAACGCCACTGCCCAAAGCCAATCCCGGACACTCCATCGCGTCGAATCACGCATTGGTCACAAGGCGCTCCGTTGCGATGTTGCTTCCTCGAAGCGACTGACGCGAGTGATCATGCTCGCGAGACCTCTTCCGAAGTCGCCGACCGGCACCGACTCGCTTGTCTCTGTCAGTCGGCGAAGGAGTGGTTGGCGGGTGGCGGACGCTCCCGGCTCGGAGTCAAGGCCCATCGGGCGTTGGTTTCGAACCCGCGGGTGTCGATCCAGGTTGTGACCCCACTGCCAGGGGCTGGAAGGTTACCTGAACTTCTTGTGGCTGGTTTTCAGCCGCTCGCACCGAGGGGGGTAGAGGAGCGAGCTCAACGCGCAAGGTTTTCGGCAGCTGGTCTTGTCTGACTCCTTGTATGGGAATTCTCCGAGTCTTCACCTCCTCGAGTTCCTTCAAGGCCGACTCGGAACCGATCAGGACAATCCTCTCAGGTTTGACGAGCACTCGAACCCCATCGGGCAGTGGCCCCGAAAAGGTCGGCGAAACTGGAATGGAACGTTGCACACGTTGGGCTAGGTCGAGGGTGATCGTGGACGGTGTGATGCGCGCGACCTCCAGTCCGACGGGAAGCCCGACATTCTCGGACCCGAGCCGGACGACCTGATTCTCGCCCGGCGACATACCCTTGAGACTCAGGGAGACGGTGATCTGCTCCGGATGCGGTTTCAGGTCCTCGATCAAGGGACGAGGCCCCTGGATCTGAAGGTCGACTTGCTCGGCGGAGACCCACTCCAGTGCCAGATGATCCGGCAAGTCGCGGAAGTCGAGCCGAGCCGAGAGCCCCATAACCGAGACTTGCCGCCCGTAGTAGATTCCCCAGTAAACCGAGACCGCCAGGAACGTCAGGACGAAGCCGATCAGCTGGCGACGGATCTCTCCACGCCAACCTTTCGACCGGCGCCCCACCTCATTCCAGCCGAGTTGATCGCCGAGGAGCGCTTCCAGCTCCTGGCGAGTTTCCACCACCTGGACTACCCCACGATGGACGAATGAGACTTCTCCCCGTTCTTCCGAGACCACGACAACGACCGCGTCACTCAACTCACAGAGCCCGATGGCGGCCCGATGGCGGGTTCCAAACTCGGAAGGCAGGTCGCGCCTTTGCGTGAGAGGAAGGAACGTTCCCACGCGCTCGATCTTGTTGCTCCGGATCAGGGCCGCCCCGTCGTGAACCGGGCTCTCCTTGGAAAAGAGGCTCTCCAGAATCGGCACGCTGATCTGTCCGCCGAGCGCCACGCCATCACGAACGATCGCTCCGAGCCGGTCGCGGCTCTGAAACACCAGCAAGGCGCCAATCCGCTTCTCGGCCATCCGGAACGCGGCCTCAACCGCCGCGTGAATCTTGGCGTCCTCGGGTTTGGAAGGCGGACGCCCGAGGATGAGTCGTGCGGGACTGCTCTGGATCAAGACGTCGCGGATCTCGTCACGAAACGCCACCACAATGACGAGCACCGACACCGCTGCGAGCCCCTCGAGAAAGCGGCTCGTCAGGATCAGGTTGGACTCGTGGGCCACGGCGTAGATGATCATGAGGACCAGCAGCGCCGCCGTAACGTGGAGTGTTGTGGTGCCTCGGAAGAGGAGGACCAGCCTCTGGATCAGAAAACTGAGGACCAGAACGTCCACGACGTCCAGCCACTTCAAGAAGTAGGGCCAGAGGGGGGTCGAACTCAACGCCGATTCTCCAGTTCGTTGGAGGCCAAGCCGCGAAAGTCTCGTTCCGGGTGTGCGATCTCGATTCATCCACGATGCGAGTCGCCGTGAGAACCTTGGAGGGCCATTGAGCGACCGCCCATCGGACCATCCTACGCGAACCGGAGGCCATCGAATACCAGTCAAGCCATCCTCGAATCTTCGATCAGCCGCCTGATTGCGAACGTCCTTCGACAGGAACCGCGGCGGACCGACGCCCCCTGGTCGCTCCGTTCGCGGAGCCGGCACGACTAACCGGCTCCGCGAGCAACGATCTGGTGGGATTCTCTTCCCGTTCAACTCCTCACGAGGAATCGATCGCAGCTCATCGTGGAATAATTGCCACTGCCGCTTGAGCCTCCGTTAATAGAAGGCGCGCCGGAGGTTCGATTGGTCCAGCCGGTCTGGGTGTAAGGCCACCCGGTCGGCTCAGGTGAGCCGTCGGCCCAGACCTTGCCGAGCAACGTGCTGCCTTGCGCCCGGAGACGGAACCAGTACCAGGAACCGAGTTGCCAGGCGAACGGATACGAATTGCCGAAGGCGACAAAATCGTTGAGGAACCGGACTTGCTGCTCCTTGTGAAACACGAGGTTATAGCCGAGGCCAGTGGTCGGATCCGTCCGAAGCCCAATGCCCGCTCGCGCGTAGCCTCCACTCACCCATGAGTCGACGCGAATCCGGGCGAGGACCTCGCCGTCGGAGGGGTAGCTCTTGTCGATCAAGACGAGCTTCTTCGGGTCGCCGTCTGCCGTGGAAACCTGCGAGACGACACTGCCCGACTCCGTCCAGGTCCCTCCTCGGGTCACCCAGTCGGCGCTTGGTTGGCCGATCGTAAAGGCGTCATTAAAAACGGCGGTGGCGGAGTTCAGGCTCGTCGCCTGAAACTGACGGAACGAGGTGTTGGCGAAACCTTGTCCCGCCGAGCCGCCGTGAAGTCCAGACAGCCCCGTTGTCCGTTTCGTCCAACCGACCTGAACGAACGGCCAACTGCTGGGCTCCGAGGTTCCATCCGCCCAGAGCTTGCCGGACAGAGTGCTGCCCTGGGCCCGCAGCCGCATCCAGTACCACGAGCCGACCTGCCACGGGAAGGGAAAGACGTTGCCCCAGGTGACGTAGTCGTCGAGGAACTGGACATAACGATTTCCGCTGTATTCTCTTAAGACCAGGTTATAGCCGTATCCGGTGGTGGGGTCGGTACGAACACTCAGGCCGGTCCGCGCCATGTCGCCGATCGACCAGCGATCGACTCGAAGGCAAGTCAGTAGTTCGACGTCCGTCTGATAGTTCGGGTCGCTCAAGAGTAGCTTTTTGGGGTCGCCGACGCTCGTCGAGACCTGGGCCGCGATCCCTCCCGCCTGGGTCCAGGCTCCCCCTTGCACCGACCAAGCCAACGAAGGCCGACCTCGGTCAAAGTCGTCTTGATACAAAGGGGGCGTATTGCCGTCCGTGAAAAAACTGTTTGGAAAAAAATCGTTCGGAAAATACGTCTTTGGGAACATCGATTCGATGCCTCTCATGGACGGGTCCAGCCTCACGGTCGCGTCGATGCCGAACTCGCGTCGGTATCCCATGCGATGCGTTTCCGTTCCGGCCTCATCCACCTTTTACTATCGAGGCACGAATCCCATTTTTTCGTGTTTTTTAAGAAAAAACTGAATCGCCGCGCGCAACGCGACGCGATCACAACGCTTAAAACACTCGTCACGCGGCCCGGAGAGGGTAGGAAAAGGCGAGAATGGGCGGCCGAGATCCCGACGTGAGGTTTGGAAGCGGACGAAACAGACGTGCGCCCGAACGCCCCTGGACTCCGACGGATTTCCAGGGGCGTTCCTGGGTTCTCGATTCCCGTGGCACGAGGACGGATCGTTCAGCCGGCGGCGTGAACAAGCACCTCGCCGCACTGGGAGGGCGTGGTGGCGAGAAGTTCCGAAAGGAGCCGGAGCAGTTTGTCGTTCTCGGCGGGGGAGCGAACCGCGAAGCGAAGATGCCCCTGAGTCGGAACGATTTGATCGGGGCCTGTCAGGATCGAGCCTGGCTCAAGGCCGTGGAAGTTGGAGCACTCACGAGCGAGGATACCCCGTCGAGCCAGGGCCTCGTGGAGCTGGACTGAAGTCCAGGCCGTATCGGTGAGGCTGACCAAGACCCAATTCGGTCGAGGTGGGGCCGACTTGGGACGATTGCGTTCGGGCCAGACGGGTCGAAGGCCGGGGATCTCCCAGAGTCGATCCGTGAGCCAGGCGGCCTGGGCACCGATCAGCTCGACGGTTCGTTCCAGGTACTCGTCGTCGTCGAGCGCGGCCAGTAGTGCGGCCTCGGACGCCGAGTCGACGCTCCAGGGGTTCTGGAATTGCCGGATGCGATGCACCATGTCGGCCGAAGCCACGGCGTAGCCGACGCGAAGGCCGGGCATGTCGTAGATCTTGGTGACGGATCGCAGCACGAGGAGGTTCTTGCGGCTGGCCGCAGCGGTGGTGACGGTTCGCTCGGCCTCGTCTGGGAAGAACGGGAGGTATGCCTCATCCACCACGACGAGAAGGTCTTGCGAGTCGTCGACTCTGGCCAGAAGCCGGTCGCGTTCCCAGGCGTGGCCAAGTGGACTGACCGGATTGCCTGTCCAGTAGATACCTCGGGCCGATCGGGGAAGAAAGTCGACGGACCAGGCCAGCGCGTGTCGGCTCCAGGCCTCGGTTCGAAGCTCGTTCAGGGTCGAGGCGCGGCGGTACTCGCTGTAGATCGGCTCGACAAGGTGGGAAAGCGGCATCTTGGGATCGCCCAGATCCTGGGCGTGCATCCGCAGCGCCTCTCGAAGGGACTGAGCGATGAGGCTGATCAACTCGCTGGTGCCGGCTCCCACGACGACGTGATCGACGGGCACACCATGTCGTCTCGCCAGCCGCTCGGTCAGTCGAGGACAGCCTGGCTCGGGGTACTCGTGAGCCCGGTCGATGGCTTTTCGGGCGGCCTCGACGGCGGCCCGGGGCGGTCCGAGCGGGTTGAGACTCACGGAGAAGTCGAGCAGGGGGCGGTCTCCCAACCTGAGGCGCCTGCGGACTCCGTACTGGTTCCCTCCATGCTGAATCGGGCTGCTCGTCACGGGCCAATGTCCCTTTGATCGCCCCCCGGCAATTCTCTTTCAGAGGTGGTCATGGGAGGCGTGGTCTCGGTTCTCGAAGGATCGGGTGAGGACGGATTCGAACGACGGTCCCTGGGGAGGACCGGGCGATGGCCGCGAAACGCGGTCATCTCGAGCCGCCAGTCAACGAAGGTCCGCCGCTAAGGCGGCCGGTTCCGACGAGCTCGCGGCCGCCGACGTCGACCGAAACAGGTTGCTCAGAGCGTCGGCGAGTTCCGGGAACCGGAACTTGTAGCCGAGGGCGAGGGCCTTCGACGGCACGACCTTCTGCCCTTCAGTGACGACCTGCGCCACCTCGCCCAGGACCAGTTTCAAAACAGGATCGGGGGGACCAAACGGCAGGTAAAAGCGCCAGGGCGTATACGGCTTTCGGAGCACCTTTGAAAGCGCCCTGGCGAAGTCGGCGTTGCGAACAGGGTTGGGCGACGTTCCATTGATCGGCCCTTTGGCCTCGCTGTGGTCGAGGGCGAGGAGGAACAGACCCACGATGTCGTCGAGATGGATCCAGCTCATCCATTGCTGGCCCGAGGCCGGCTTGAATGCGCTGCCACCACTTCCGACCGGCACGCCGGGAGACAGCTTGAAGATGGGGGTCATCACCCCCAGCGCGCCTTCTCCCCGCGCGAGCACCACTCCGGTGCGAATCCAGGCGACTCGCAACCCCAACGACTCGGCGGGCTTGGCGGCCGCTTCCCAGTCACGACAAACGCCCGCCATGAAATCGTTCCCCGGAGGGGACGACTCGGTAAGTTCCTCGTCACCGTGGGGACCGTAGTATCCGATCGCCGAGGCTTGAACCAGAATCGTCGGCCTGGTTGAGGCGCGGGCGATGGCGGTCACGACGTGCTCGGTCGCTCGGATCCGGCTGTCCCGGATCTTTCGCTTCACTTCAGCATCCCAGCGCTCGGCGAACAGGTTGTGTCCGACGAGATTGACAACGGCATCGCAACCATCGAGGGCGGTCTCCCAGGCTCCCGGCGCGACTGGATCGCCTTGGACGATCTCGGCACCTCGAAGAGCCGGGTTGAGTCGGGCGCGATCGGCTCGCCTGGAAAGGATCACCGGCCGGTCCCCGCGATCGATGAGCCGCTGGCAGACACGGCGGCCGATCAATCCGGTTCCACCGGTGACAAACACTCGCATCACGAGACGCCTCCAGAGTGCATCCTTGGAAGGCCAGGCGGGGACCGTCCAAACGAGAACGAACCATCTTGTAACACGCACCCCCCACCCGTCAAGCGGCCGGTGGCGGACTCTGGACGGAACCTTGCAAATGAGCGATCCGCTTCCACGGCGACCTTGGCGCGGATTGAAGGCCGGACCACCGAGCGGCAGAGTCCGGCCCTTTCACAAATTCGCCCGGCTTTGGAGCCCGGCTCAGGCGGCCATTTTCTTCTCGGCGATCAGGCCAGTGATCTGGCTGATGCTGTCCAGATGGTCCGCGCCCGCCTCGTGGGCCTCGAGCGTGACGCCAAACGTTTCTTCCAAAAAGACGACCAACTTGAGTGTGCTGATCGAGTCGAGGATCCCGCCCGTGATCAAAGGAGTTTGATCGGTCAATTCCGACGGGTCTTCGCCGGGGAGGAACTCGCCGAGGATGTATTCGCGAACAGCTTTTCTGATCTCGTCATTCATGAGCGGTCTCCTCATTCAAAAGGGGGGAACGACGGCGAGCGTGCCTCGTCAAGAAAGGCCGAGGCTCACGTGCCATCGGCTCCGAAACCTGCCGCCGCCAGCAGTGCCTCGAGCCGGGGATCGGACGCGATGATCGGTCGGCCTCCCCGACGGACCGCCAGTGGAGTCTCGAACGCGTCGTGAAGCACGCGGCCCTGCATCCCTTCGGGAATGTCGAGGCCGAGCATGGCGAGCGCCGTGGGAGCGATATCATGCAAGTCCGCCACGAGCTGATCGCCGGGCCGGACATCGGGAGCTTCAATCGCGACCACGCCATTTTTGTAGTGCGTGCCCGGCAAATTTGGGTCGGGGCGAAGAAGCGACTGGTCGAACGGGCTCCATTTTGCCTGAGCCTGGAAGCCGTCGGCGGAGGGGGCGATCACGTCGGGCAGGCCCTCGGTGACCGGATCCAGCCCGTAACGTTCCGCCACGTCGAAGGCGTCCGCGAAGAGCGGGAGGCCGGTGTCCGGATCTCTCGTGTCGAGGCAGAGCTCGATGACCTCGCGCTTCACGCGCTCGGCGACGCCGGATTCCCTGGTCGTATCAGGATTGAGGAAGATGCAGCCGCTGAGCTGGCCGAATGGGGCGAACGCGACGGTCTGAGTCCAGTCGCACCCGACCTCGCCGTCGATTGACCGGGGCAACCGCCGGCCGGGTCCGCCGGGTTCCCTTCGCGTCCGCCAGCGATGAAGTCGGTCCCGCAAACGGTTGAATCGGTATCGGAACCTTGTCCCGTAGGCCAGCCGTCGCTGAAGGCCGGCGCGTTGGAGCAGACCGTTGACATTGACGAGCGCACGGCAGGGGCCGAATCCGTGGTCGGAAACGGCAATGATGGCCGCGTCTCGCTTTGAGGCGAGTTCCATCAGGCGGCCGACGGCCTCGTCGAGGGATCGCATGCAGTCCTCGACCACTTCGTTCCAGCCCGGCCGACGTTCTCCGGTGTCGTCGACGTCGAGGTAGGGCCAGAGCCGATGCTGAAGGCTATCGAGGTTGTGGAAGTGGACCATCATGGCCGACCAGTCGGAACGGGCGTCGGCTCGCTCGGCGGCATCAACCTGCGCTCGAAAAATGGCCCGATTGCGAGCGCCCAGGGTATGAAGCTCCTCCAGGGTGCCGGGCCTCGACTTCCAGACGATCTTGTGCGTGTAGTCGGGAACCTCGCGAAAGATTTCCTCCGCGAAGTCAGGGCACTGGGCGAAGGCCCAGTCCAGCCCGGGCGCATCGGAGCCGGACACGACGATCCCACGGACCGAGGGAGGCGGATACGTCATCGGCAAGTTGAGACTGATGACCTCCCGATCGTTGGCCGAAAGGATCTGCCAGAGGGTCGGCACCTTGACCCGTCCCGCGTGATTGGGCCGGATCGTGCGGTCCGAGACCTCAACATGGTAAAATTCGTGAATTCCATGAACCGGCGGCGTACAGCCCGTCGCGAACGAGGTCCAGGCGACGGGTGTCACCATGGGCGTGCTGGAGCGGAGCGTGCCCGAGGCGGCTCGCCTCCAGAGCGAGGCTAGATTCGGAAGACATCCCCGCTCGAACAACGGCCCGAACACGTCCATCGTGCCGCCGTCGAGGCCGAGAAACACGACCCGAGATGCGGGAGCCGGCATGTGCGCTCGCCTCGATGCCTATCTCTCCAAGATCGCCGACCGCCTTCCGTGGCGACCGGGCAGGGGCCGACCATCGCGGACCGGGGCCCCGGAGAACGGCCGAACCCTACCGGCTTCGCCCAATCCGGTCAATCCCGAGTTTCTTCTCAAGTCGTCGAGGCCGTCTGGCCGAAAGGTGGATCGGGTAAAGTCCGGCGCTGGCTTCCGCCTGCGCTGACGACTCGGCCCGTCAGGGAGGCGGGTTCAACCATAGCGGAGGGAGCTGGCTGATGACGTCATGGACCCTGCCGACTCCTGGGCGAGCCCTCATCCTCGTCGTTCTGCTTCTCTCGCTCGCGCCGCTGACGGGCTGCGGTCTGCTGAGCGAGCACCAGTCGCGCAAGATCCCTCAACTCGGAACCTACGACCCGCATCAGCCTCGAGAGCTTCAGATGGTGTCGATGCCCGACTACGTGGTCGAGCCTCCCGACGAGCTCGAAGTCAACGTCCGGCCCGCGACGCTCGACATGCCCTTGACGAGTGTGGTCGTTCGCCAGGATGGTTTCATCGACCTCGGCTTCAACGGCGACGTCTACGTCTCGGGCCTCACGCTGGAGCAGGTGGAACGAAAGATCGCTCAGCACCTGAAACCGATCGCCGCTCGACGCAACTTGCAAGAGCCGATCGAGGTCTCGGTGCGTTTGGTCAACGGATCGCAAAGTAAGCAGTACTACGTCCTTGGGACCGTCACCACGCAGGGGTCATTCCCTCTAACGGGCAGCGAGACGGTGCTTGACGGCATCCTCCGCGCAGGGCTTCGTACCAACAGCCTCCCCGAGAAGGCCTACCTCGCCCGTCCGCACCCTGCCGGAGGCCCCGACCAGATCCTCCGTATCGATTGGGAGCGGATCAAGGTGGGAGACACCTTCACGAACTACCAGCTCATGCCGGGCGACCGGATTATTGTGCCCGGTGGCCGGCCGCCGAGCCTGTTCCAATCCCTCTTCGGTGGCGGCTGAACACAGGAGCTTCCCTCGCTCCAGCGTCCAAGCCGAAAGGCCACCTCCCGAGCGGAGGCTTGGGGCTCCATTGCCACGTTGCGTCGGATTCATACCGGGAGTGGCGCTCGCCCGGCGGGCTCAATCGATCTCACCACAGGCGCGACGGGCGTCGAGTTCGAACCAGTTGTCGAAGTAGTAATGACGCCCCTGGATCCAGGCCCAGACGCTCGCCGCGACGTAGGCGGGCAGGAAGACCGGCCCCCATCGCTCGACCTGACGGACGTGAACTTGCTCATGGTCGCGGCAGAGGTCCAGGCAGAGTTCGTCGCGGCCGAGGATGACGTGTCCAAGCGTCATCGCCGAAGCGCCAACCACCCGTCGAGAAAGAAACCAGGACGCGAAGCCGCCATGAAATTCGAGCGCCCCAAGCCGTCGCTGAACGCGGCCTCCTGAAGCCAGCGTGAGGACACCGGCCGTTAGCCCCACGCACGTTGTGGGAGCGGCCCAGGTGTAGACGAGCGTGCGAACGACCAGAGTCCTCACCTTCAACGGAAGGCTCCTTCGTGATTGGCTCCCGAAACGAGGCGTCGCGCGTCGGCCTGAACTGACGTGACGAACAGCGCAAGAGGCCCGATCCGTGGAATCGATGCGATCCACCCAGATCATTCGACGAGAACACGGCAGCGTCAACCGTTCTCCCTCGGAAGCCGGTCGCTCCCTTCAACGGTCCGAATGGGTGTGCCCCGATGCCTCGCGGGAAGAGTTCTCGTAGAATCATCGCGCCAGGGAAGTTCCGATGAATCCCTAACGAATGAGTCGTGGAGAGTGACACATCATGTTGACGTCGCGCCGGCTCTGGTTAAGCCTCACCGTGATCGCGCTGGCCGAGGTTCCACTCGCAGGACGAATTCTTGGTAACGACGGTTCAGACGCACCCGCCGTTCGGCCGATCGAGCCCCGGTTGATCGAACAGCCAAGGTCGGAGTATCAGGCGCGTCGTCAGGAATTGATGAGGCGAGTGAAGGACGCGGAATCGAGTCGTAGCGGTTTCGCTCGTGGAGAACCTCGAGTCCCCTTGATCGTTCTTCGAGGGGGCGACAATCAAGATCGGGAAGACTTCGAGGAAGGTCGATTCCGACAGACGAACTGGTTCGCCTACCTGACGGGCGTCGAGATCCCAGGAGCCTACCTGATCCTCCTACCCACTGAGAATCGTGCAACCCTTTACCTACCTCCCGGGCCGATCGGTCATCCCGTGATGAACGGCGAGTGGGTGCATGCACGGCCGGGACCCGAGGCCGCGGAATGGCTTGGATTCGATCAGGTTGAGTCGACGGGCAAGTTGCTCGGCGACCTGTTCACGATCCTCGACGACCCGATGCGACCGGGTTTCGGGCGATCAAGCCATGCGGCGGTCTACATGATTTCTCCGAATCCGAAAGATTCGGACACCTCCCCGTTGGCTCGGTTTGTCCGCTTGCTGAGGGAAGGGGCCCCATCGACGGATTTTCGAGACGTGGCGACGATCCTCGGCGAGCTGCGCAAGGTGAAGTCCAACGCCGAGTTGGCAATTCTTCAGAAGGCGATCGACATTACCGGAGAGGCGCAGAAGCGGGTCGTCGAATCCATTCGCCCCGGACTCGTCGAATACCAGCTCGAGGGAAAGATCCTTGGTGCGTTTCTGGACGGCGGTGCACTTCGGCCCGGATTCGCCTCGATCGTGGGTTCAGGCCCGAATGCGACGATTCCGCATTACTTCGACAACAACCGGAAGCTGGAGGACGGCGACCTGGTCGTCGTCGACATCGGCGCCGAATATCAGTATTACACGGCCGACATCACGCGCACGTATCCGGCGAACGGCCGGTTTACGCCCCGGCAGCGCGAACTCTATCAACTCGTTCTCGATGCCCAGGAGTACGCCGCGAACCAGATGACGCGCGGAAAAACGCGGCTTGGCGAAATGACTGGTGTGGTTCGAGCATATCTTCGGAAGAGTCCGCTCCGCGCCCGGGATCAGGACGGCAAGGAGCAGACCATGGATCGTTTCTTTATTCACGGTCTGAGCCACTACCTCGGCATGGATGTGCACGACGTGGGTGACATGTCGAAACCGATCGAGGTCGGTGAGGTCTTCACGATCGAGCCGGGACTCTACATCAAGAGCGAGAACATCGGCATCCGCATCGAAGATGATTACGTGATGACCGAGGACGGTCCCTTGAAGCTGTCCAAGGCCATCCCGAGCGATCCGGACGCGATCGAAAAGGCCATTGCCGAGGCCCGAGAGAAGGCCGATGCGAAGGCATTGGAGGTGGGCGCCGGTTCTCGCTGAGAGGAAAACTCGGGTTGCGTTCCGGAGCAGTCCGGGTACATTCGCGACGTGCCAGGATGGGGACGGATTGGCGGCAGGCAAGGAGGTGTGCCCATGGACTTCGCCCTGAGTGCCGATCAGCAAGCATGGCAGGATGCCGCCATTCGATTCGCCCGCGAGCAGCTTCAGGACGATCTGCTCGCTCGTGACGAGCGTCGGGAGTTCTGGCGGGAGGGCTGGAAACGCTGCGCCTCATTTGGGATCCAAGGGCTTCCGGTCCCCGAGGAATACGGCGGCAAGGGTAAGGATCTGCCCGTCACGATCGCCGCGATGGAAGGACTCGGCTACGCCTGCGCCGATACCGGACTCGTGTTCTCCATCAACGCGTCGACCTGGACCAACACCATTCCAATCCTCCGCTACGGCACCGAGGCGCAGAAACGGCGATGGCTACCTCGGCTCTGTGACGGCACGCTCGTCGGCGCGAACGGCGCCAGCGAGCCGGAGGCCGGGTCCGACATTTTCAGTATGCAAGCCACCGCCGACCGGAAGGGGGATCGCTGGATCCTCAACGGCCGAAAAACCTGGGTCACGAGTGGGCCGGTTGCCGACCTGTTCGTCTGCTACGCCAAGACCGACCCTTCGAAGGGCGTGCTGGGGATTACCGCGTTCATCATCCCTCGAGAAACGCCCGGATTTCGCGTCGTGCGAGAGATCTACAAGATGGGCGTCCGGACCGTCCCGATGGGAGAGCTCGCCTTCGAAAACTGCGAGCTGCCGCTGGACGCGATGCTCGGTCGCGAGGGCCGGGGAGCGGAGGTTTTCAACTGCTCGATGGAGTGGGAGCGAGGGGCGATCCTTGCCAGCGCTCTGGGAACCATGCGGCGGCAGCTCGAACGTTGCATCGAGCATGCCCGCACCCGGAAGCAGTTCGGCAAGCCGATCGGCAAGTTCCAGTCGGTCGCGAACCGGATCGTCGACATGAAGCTGCGGTTAGAGACCTGTCGGCCACTCGTCTACAAGATCGGCTGGCTGAAGGCGCACGACAGGGATGCCACCCTCGAATCGGCGATGGCCAAGCTGCATGTTTCCGACTGCTGGGTCAAGAACAGCCTAGACGCCGTGCAACTGTTCGGCGCACCGGGATTTGTGGCCGAGTTCGGCATCGAGCGCGACCTGAGAGACTCGGTGGGAAGTCTGATCTACTCCGGAACGAACGACATCCAGCGCAACATCATCGCCCAGCATCTTCGCCTCTGATCGGCTTCGGATAATCCGTTGCCCCGTCCCGTAACCGCCTCGCCGTCCGAGAGAGACGAACGTTCTTCCTTGAGCGGTGCCAGTGAACGGTTGCGGCACGCGGCCCAGTCGGGTATGAAGAATCGGTCTTGCCACCGTCCACCGGGCAGCACGGGGTCGAAGATTCCGCGTACGACCGCTCGAAGAGCGAGCCGCGACGCCAGACGGTCGTTTTGCAACCTCGATGCACCCACGTGACGTAGAGCGATGCCAATCTCCTCCGCCAAAGCGAGCCATTGATCGTTGGGAAAGGGACCGGCTCCGATGAACGCTCAAGCTGCCGACGTGCCTGCCGCCGACTCCGCGGGGGCGAAAGAAAAGTTCTTGTTCTGGGCCTGTTTCATCGCCCTGATCGCCACCGCGTTCGGGTTCATCGTCCGCACCCAGATCATCGATGATTGGGGACGCGAATTCAGCCTGAGCGAAACGCAAAAAGGGGAAATCCTCGGCGTCGGACTTTGGCCGTTCGCCATCAGCATCGTCCTGTTCAGCCTGATCATCGACCGTATCGGCTACGGCAAGGCTATGATCTTCGCCTTCGTCTGCCACGTGGTCTCGGCGATCGTGACGATCCTGGCTCCCACACTCTCGGGTAGCGACAGCCGCAAGGCCTACTGGATTCTCTACGTTGGTACGTTCATCGTCGCTCTCGGTAACGGGACGGTCGAAGCGGTCATCAACCCGGTCGTCGCCACGGTCTTTTCGAGGGCCAAGACGCAGTGGTTGAACATCCTCCACGCTGGATGGCCCGGTGGCCTGGTTCTGGGCGGCGTCATCGCCCTGATGATGGGAGACGTTAGCTGGAAGTACAAGGTCGCGTTGATCTTTCTGCCGGTGATCGCGTACGGCGTCATGATGGTCTTCTGCAAGTTCCCGGTGAATGAGCGAGTGGCCGCGGGTGTGTCGTACAAGGAAATGCTTCAGCAGGTCGGTTTCATCGGCGCGGCCATCGTCGTCGGCCTCATCGTTCGCGAGGTCGGTCGCGTCTTCGAGTGGTCCCTCGGCCTGCAACTGGCGGTGGGCGGCCTGCTGGCCGTCGGTTACGGGCTCTACGTCCGATCGCTGGGTCAACCCTTGTTCATCTTCCTCTTGATGGTCATGATTCCGCTGGCCACCACGGAACTCGGCACCGATAGCTGGATCACCGACCTCATGAAGCCGGCGATGACACAGATCGGCTTCAACTCGGGCTGGGTGCTGGTTTATACCTCGTTGATCATGCTGATCCTACGATTCTTCGCCGGGCCGATCGTTCACAAGCTCTCGCCGCTCGGTCTGCTGGCGACCAGCGCGGCGATCGCGGCGTGCGGTCTGGTGTTTCTCTCCAAGGCCGAAGGAATGATGATTCTCGCCGCAGCCACACTGTACGGCTTCGGTAAGACCTTCTTCTGGCCGACGATGCTCGGAGTCGCGGCCGAGCAGTTCCCGAAAGGCGGCGCCTTGACCTTGAACACACTCGGCGGTGTCGGAATGCTCGCGGTCGGTGTCATCGGCAGCCCCTTGCTAGGCAACCTGCAAGACTCTCGGCTAGACAAACGGCTCGAATCGAACCATCCCGCGCTCTACGCCCAGGTGGTCGGGCAGCCCACCAAAAGCGTCTTCGGTGAGTACCGCCCTCTGGAGGAAGCCAAGGTCAAGGCCCTGCCCGAAGATCAGCGGGAACTCATCACGACCATTCAGGCCGAGGAAAAGAAGAACGCGCTTTTGACCGTGGCGATCTTCCCTTGTGTCATGTTCGCCTGTTACGTCGCCTTGATCTTCTACTTCAAGTCGAAGGGCGGCTACAAGGCGGAGATGCTCGTGACCGAACGGCAGGAAGAGCTGATGATGACGGGCGGAACCGTGGGCCCGGCCGAGTTGTGAATCAATCGGTTGGTCGATCGCCCGGCCTGCACCGCAAGGCGACACGGTTGGGCGATTCGACCAGGAGTCAGCGGCGCACGCCGGCCTCGTCGGGGACCGAGGGACGAGTCAGATCGATGTCGAATGCCCCCGGTGCTCCTTCGGAACCGGTCGAGCCGATCGCCTGGCAAAAGGGGATCGCACCCCGTTACATCGCGGTCTTCCTGTCGATCCTTTACCTCGATCAGCTTGCCCCCGGCACGCTCGCCGTGGGTGGGCTACTTTCCTCGATCGCTGGGGCCTTCGTCGCGGGTCTCCTGGCGTATTTGTTGCTTTTCCTCGTCCCCGCGACGTGGGGCTTGAAGGCCAGAGCGCCTCTCGACGACATCAGCCGGTCGACCTTCGGCCAGCGAGGGGCTCGATGGATTCCTGGGGTCCTGCTGGGACTTGCCCAAATTCTCTGGTTCGCTCTGGCGCTCTTTTATGCCACCGATCTGGCCTTCCGGACGCTCTCCGAGTTCGGATTACTTGATCCCGGACATCTGCGGCCGATTGTCTGGCGAGATTTCCCGCTCGCGGGTCCGCTTTTTCTCTGGGTGGCATTCTCCTGGTCGATCGCCTCGGCGTTGATCGGAACCCTGGCCTTCCGGCTCGTCGCGGCGGTCATGGCTGGCTACCAGGCATTCCCCGCCCTCGCGCTGGGACTCGTGGCGGTCTGGGCCATGCCTTGGGCCGGTGGTTTTCGACCGTGGCCAGTCGATCCGGTAACGGCCGAACCCGTCCAGAATGGTGGCTGGACCGCCTTCACCACCATGATTCAGATGGTCTTCGGCTTCTTCGCGACTCAGGGGGCGATGGCAGCCGATTGGGGAGCGGCGAGCCGTGACGCCCGCGACGTACGGATGGGCGGCTTGGTCGGTGTCGCCTGCTCCTCGTTCGTACTGGCAAGCCTCGGCCTGCTCGTCGTGGCCGGGTCGCTCGGCAAGGAACCTCCGCCGCCTGGGCTCGTCGAGACAAGGGAAGCCCAGGACCGACTCGAACGGGCCCTGGAAGTCCGAGGCTGGGGGCCTCAGGTCGAGCCGTTCCGTCGTGAGATTTTGGCCCTGGGGGCTGAGGGCCTGACCATCCGAGGCGTGTTGCAGAAAGGTCTGGGTGGCTGGCGAGGGGGTGTCCTCCTCCTGATCTTCGACCTGGCGCTACTGGGACCCGCCTGCTTCACGCCGTTCGTGATCGGCCGACGGTTTTCGGCGGCCTGGCCGAGCCTGCCGCGCTGGGCGTGGTCGATGATCGGCGCGGTGGCCACGTGGCCCCTTATCGCGTTTCGCGTTCCGCTCCGGCTCGCCTTGGTCTTTGGCCTGCTTGGAGCGGCGTTCGCTCCTGTCGTCGGAGCCATGGCGGCCGATTTCCTGAGACATCGAACAACCGTTCCCGGACCTCGTCGCGGAATCAACATCGCCGGATGGACGGCCTGGACGGTCGGTTTCCTCGTGGGACTGCTACCCGTGACCGGCTCGATTCTCGGTCGAGACGGCTGGTCGCAGGTCCAGCCGGCATCGGTTCTTGCGTTTATCGCGTCTTTCGTCACATACCTGATCCTGGCGCTGGTGGGCTTTGAACCGCCTGAGGTATCGCTCCAGGCCGTCGCGTCGCCCGCAACGGAATCGCGGAACACAGCGGAAGCCTGATCTTCGCAGTCGACATTGATCGATCGGGCGATGAGGCCAATAATGTCCGAGTCGCCCCGAGAGAACGGCGGCTCCTTGACCGCCCAAGTGCCCACCGCCCGCATCCTTCCATGACTCAAGCCGCTGGAGTCGAGTCGGTTCGAATTCGTTCTCGAACGTTCGCGTCCCTGACCGACAATCCGGGCTATCGACGGTTTTACGTCGGGCAAGGCGTCAGCCTGATCGGCACCTGGCTCCAGGATGCCGCTGTGAGCTGGATCGTCTTCGACATGACCCGGTCGGAGTGGTCGCTCGGGCTTGTCAGCGCGGCGGGGACCATGCCCGGGTTGCTCGTCGGCCTGATCGCCGGTGCCCTGGCCGATCGCGTGGCGCCCAAGGCGATGATCCTGGGCATGCAGGTCGGGCAGATGCTTCTCGCGTTCCTGCTTGCGGTTCTGGTGGCGACCGGCCTGGTCCAGATCTGGCAGATGGCCCTGATTTTGGCGCTGACGCGGGTGTGCGTGACCTTTGAGATGCCGAGCCGCCAGGTTTTTCTCTACGAGTTGGTCGGTCGTTCGGCGCTGATGAACGCCATCGCGTTGAACTCGGGCCTTTTCAATGCGTCTCGCGTGATCGGTCCGGCGCTGGCGGGCCTTTGTCTCGCGGTGTTCGGACGAACCTCCTGCTTTGTTTTCAACGGAGCGAGTTACCTGGCGGCCATCGCGGCCCTATTGACCATCCGGACGGCCGATCGATCCGCGCTCCAGTCCTCGACGGGGGGGCGATCCGAGATCCTCGGTGGACTCGAATATCTTCGGAAGGATCGACGAATTCGCACGTTTTATGGCTTGATGGCGTTCTTTGGCGTGGTGGGGATGGGGTACCTGGCCCTCGTGCCCGCCTACGCAAGGTTGGTCGTCCACACGGGACCGATCGGCTACAGCCTGCTTCAGGCGAGCGGCGGGCTCGGCGCGACGATCGGTGCGCTTGGCGTCGCTTCACTCGGCGGACTCCGCCGAAAGGAGCGGCTGATTCCCTACGGCATGTTGGCGTTCGCCGTTTCACTGGCGGCGGCGGGCTTGATTCCGCCCTATTTCGGTCATCGGGGTGCTCTGGCGATGGCGATTCTCTGCCTGCTGGGAGCGGGACTCGGTGCCATCGTCTTCTTCGCGGCGACCCAGACCATGATCCAGACGACCGTGCCCGACCACCTCCGAGGCCGGATCATGGGGATCTGGATGATCGTCTACTCAGGTTCGGTTCCGCTCGGCTCGCTCTGGGCGGGTTGGCTCGCGAATTTGAACGGGGTGGCTTCCGTGATGACGCTCTCCGCGGTCCTCTGCATGGTGGCCGCGATCGTGGTACTCGTCTGGGATGTTCTGGCCGAGCCGGCCGGGCACGAACCCTTCGTGCACGCCGGCTCGACCTGATTTCCGAGCCTCAAGGCCGAATCGTCGCGGCGGCAACCTCACGGACGGCGTCGATGACCTGCTCCTCAACGCGCTCCGACCAGGGGGCGGGCTGTCCGTAGTAGACCATCGCGCCGCCGCCCTCATAACCGCCTTCCTTCAAGACGCGAAGCGAGGGAATGTACGCCATCACGTCATTGCAATAGGCGGAGACCCAGGTATTGGTCGAGCCGAGGTTGCGCTTGATCCGCTGGGCGTAGTCGACCACAACCTCGCCGCCGAGGAAGATCCAGGTCAGGTCGTTCCCCAACTTCCAGGCCTGAACGGGATACTTGTACGAATCGGCCAGCGAGCCCTCCGATTCGATGCGTTTGAGGAGCATTTTCGCTCTCGCGGCCTCGAATCGGTTCTCCGACTTTGCCACGGTTTCCCAGTGCGACTTCTCGGGAATGGGCGCGAAGGCGAGGTCGATCTCCTTGTACGAGGACCTCAACACTCCGGAAATTGGACGCATCGGGCTCGCCAGCACGTGCTCAACGGCGTCAGCCAGTTGCTTGCCGTAGTCTTTTGCCTGCTCGAGGGTGCCTCGGGGCAGCGGATTCTGATCGGCCCCGCAACCCGCGACAAACATCGCCTGAGCACCCGGGTGGGCCGATTCGAGAGCGATCTGCGTGAACCCGGCGTAGTCACCACAAAACTTGTAATAGCTCAAGGTTGTGCAGTGGCAGGCGTAGCCGAACACGATCGCCTTCACCTCGCCATTGGCCCCCTGAACTTTTAGGACCGGAACGTCGTGATCCTCGGGCCCTTGAAGCGCGAGCTGTCGTCGAAGTTCGGGAACCTTGGCCTGGTTGTTGTTGCGGCGATTGACGGCGAAGCCGCAGCGCCCGGTTTCCCACGCGAGCTCGACCGGCTCGACCGTTCCAAACGCTTTGGCAACGACCTCAACGATCGCGTTGGTGAGCCAGTCCGCGTACGCCTCGACGCGGCCGAGCTGCTCTTCGTCAAGGGGATACATCGTGATCAGATTCGTGCCGACCACCGGGCCACAGTGGGTGTGCGAGCAGGCCAGAACAATCCGATCCCGAGTCAATCCGTGCGCCTTCTCGAGCCGGTCTCGAACGGCGTTGGAAAGCGGCCGGCTGATGCCGCAAACGTCGAGCGTCACGATCACCGCCTTCGCGCCGTCCGGATCTTCGAGCACGAGGGCCTTGGCCCAGAGGTCGTGTTCCACCCCTTCGGACGGATGGTCGCGGTTCCCGTAACCGGCCATCCACATCGACTGTTTCGGCGTGATGGCGACCTTCGCGGTCCCGGCCTTCCAGCCCGCCGCAACGGCGGAACTCGTGATCGAGACCGCGAAGGCGGCCAACCAAAGAACAAGACACGTCGAGATGCGTCTCATGCGGGAATCCTCCGGTGTTGCGGGTCGGGTTTCAAGGCGAGAGCCGATCAAAGCCGCTTCAGGTAGGACGCCGGCACGTGCTCCACGAGCCAGACGCCGTTGGCGGACCAAAAAAAGGTGTGGCCATCCTGATGCATTCGAACAGTGTCAACCACGAAGGTGACAGGCCAGCCATGGCGGGCTCCTACTCCCCTGGCCGTCTCGATGTCGGGCGAGAGGTGGACGTGGTGCCGTCGCATCTTCTGGAGGCCCTCCACCGTGATGGCCTCGGCGGCACGATGTCCGGTGCCATGATACAGCCGTTCCGGTGGATCGACCGGCTCGTGCTGAAGGTCGATCTCCGCGCTGTGCCCTAGGTCGGCCCGGATTCGTCGGCCCGTTTCGTCGAATGCGAACCGCCGCTTGTCGTTCGAGGTGACAACCTCGTCGAGTTCCTCACGACGGATCAGCAAGTGATTGCGAGCGCAGGCCTCGAGCAAGGTTTCGACGTCGACCCAACCGCCAGGCTCGAGCGTCAGGCCAAGTCGCTCGGGCTGGTGTCGAAGATGTTTGCTCAAGTACTTGCTAATCTTGATCCGTCTCGCCTCGTCCATGGCGGCGATCATCCTCTCGACATACTCATGATCCACGAAATGTAAGGGATCAGCACGGCCAGGATGATGAACAGCACGATTCCGCCCATCATGATATAAATCAAAGGTTGGATCAGGTTACCCAGGTTCTTGACCATATAGGTAACCTGCTCTTCGTAGTCGTCCGCCAGGCGCCGAAGGCTTTCGGGCAGCTTGCCGGTTTCCTCGCCGGTGTTGACAATGGCGATCACGTCGGGGGAGAAACGGTTGCACTCGGCCAGGGCCTCGCTCAGTTCCGAGCCATCCACGACCGCCTGTTTCGTTTTCTGGAGCATGCGACGGAACGGGGCCAGTCGCATCACGTCGGCTGTCAGGTCGAGCGACGTGACGATATCGACCCCCCCCTCGACCAGGGCACCCAACGTCCTGGCGAACCGGGTCGTGTCGATCAGCCGCAGGAGCTTGCCGAGTACCGGAACCCGGAGCGCGATCTCGTCCATCGCCGCCTTGCCGCTGGCCGTTCGGTACAGGCGGACCAGCCCGAAGAACCCGCCAATCATCAAGAGCGGAACGAGCCACCATCCGAACGCCTGCATGAAGCGGGTGAACGCGATGAGCACAGTCGTCGGCAAGGGGAGGTTCGCCCGATCGAGCTCCAGGGCGGAGATCATCGCGGGCAGGACGAAGAGGGTCAGTAGGAAGACCACCCCGAGCGCGATGATCAGGACCGCGATCGGGTAGATCATGGCCGACCGGGCCTGTCGGATCAGCCGAACGCGGGCCTCGTAGTGCTGCGAGAGCGTTCGAAGCGTTTCTGGCACGCCGCCTCTCGCCTCCGCGACACGGATCATACTCAGGAACAAGGGGTCAAACGCCTGGGGTTCGCGAGCCACCGCGCTGGCGATGTCGTCGCCGCGGCGCACCGCCTGACCCAGGCGCTCGATGACCGGGCCGAGGGCCGTTCGCTGGAATTGCGTCCCGAGGCTGTCGAGCGAGCGCCGGACGTCGACGCCTGCGTCGAGGTAGGCGGCCAGTTGTCGACAGAACGTCGCGAGGTGAGTCGAGCTCACCTTGCCGAAGACGATCCGTTCCAGCAGGTTGGGGCCGCCGGACGCTGGCATCGGTTCCTTGACACCACTTCGGGACCTGGTTCGTTTCGTGGCCGGTCGAAAGGTCGTGGATTCCTCCCGATCCCCTCGGGATTCCTCCAGGGTTTCGGGCTCTGGTGGAGGAGAATTCGGCTTGGACCGGGACGGAGTCGGTCGCGGGGGAGTCGGCTCACGGGGATCTCGGCTCATCGAGGACTCCCGACCGGAGGGCTCGGAAAAAGTCGCCCCGTTCACAGAAAGCACGGACTGGGTAAGATTTGGGGCAACCAAGTTCTCTCGATTATCGTCCGTGACCGGATGGAATTCAATTGGGCGAGGAATCCACTCCGGCCTTGTGTCGTGGAGCCGGTTGTCATGCTGAGCCCGTTTCTTCTAGGCGTTGTCGCAATGCTCCCCCTGGACGAGCCACGCCCTGTCGTGGTGACGACCGATTGTGGCGCCTCGATCGATGATCAGTGGGCCCTCGTCCACATGGCCGTTTCCCCTCGGATCGACCTCAAGGGGATCGTGACCAACCATGCTCCGACCCTCGACGCGCCGGCGGCCGAGACATCGGCCAGGTCGGTTCGCGAGGTGCTTTCGTCTCTGCCCGAACGCATTCGCCCTCCGGTCATCGTCGGTTCCAGCGGGCCTCTGGAACGTCGCGACTCCGTCCATCACAACGCGGGAGTTACGTTCCTGCTCGAGCAGTCGAAGGGACATTCCTCTGCGAATCGGCTTGTGGTCGTGGTGATTGGCGCGGCCACGGATGTCGCCTCGGCCTTGCGGATCGATCCCTCCTGGGCCGATCGGGTCGAAATTCTCGCGATGGCCTTCAACGCCTGGCCCGATGGAGGTGATCCCTGGAACGTCAAGAACGACGTCAGAGCCTGGCAGATCCTGCTTGAGTCTCATGTGCCCATCACCGTGGGAGACGACGCCGTCTCTCGAAACGCGCTCACCCTGTCAACGGCGGCGGCACGGAAGCGATTGGGCCAACGAGGCAAGGCCGGTTCCCGCCTGACCAACGCCTTTGACCGATGGCTCGAAGCGAATCCGGAGATGGCAAGGCATCTGACTGGCGCGGTGGATCGCTGGCCGATTTGGGATGAGGTGGTGACCGCCGACCTGCTCGATTTGACCTCGAGCGAGACACGACCCCGACCGGTCCTTCGGGACGATCGGACGTTCGATCACGACCGGGGACAAGGTCAGATACGCTGGATCACGTCGATCGACGCCGCACACCTCTGGGACGATCTTTCCAGGAGTCTTGACAAGGTCGAGGCGCTCGAAACTCCTTGAGTGGACGTCGTGCCACCCGTCGGCCGACACACAAGAGTCGGCGAGCCGGAGGCGTGAGGGAAACGAAACCGGAACGGTCGTCCACAGGCCGCGTGGAGACCGTTCCGGCTTGAAGCGTCCGCGCCGTCGAGAGGCTCGATCAGTTTCCGCTGAGGGCGAGTCGTCGCCGTCGAAGCCGATGCGCGCCGATCGCTAGCGTCGCGACGGCGAACATCGCAAACGTGGTTGGCTCGGGAATGGGCGACGGGAAGCCAGGGCCGGTATTGCCAATGGGGGTCAGCAGGAACGCGTGCTGGCTGCCATCGGTCATCGTGCCCCAACCCACGATCTGGCCCGCGTCGTTGATGCCCGTGGCGCCGTTCAGGACCGTGAAATCCGAGCCAGCGGGCAGGAACTTGTTCAGGTCGATCATCTCCTTACCATCCCAGATGAACGCCCGGTACTCGTTCATCGAGTCGATGTTCCAGCCGACGACCTGGCCGACCGAGTTGATCCCGTCGGCGAAGCTCGACTTGCCGAGGGTGCCGAGATCCTGCATCTGGCCGTTACTGTAGAGGAACGCGTGCGTCGCGCCTCCGTTGACCTCGGACGCTCCCGCAATCTGACCCGAGGGGTTGATGGCGAAGGCCCAACTATTCTTACCGCCGAGCGTCCCCAGATCTTGCATCTGGTTGTTGACGCTCAAGAACGCATGGGTCGATCCGTCGGCGAGCTGGGCCGAACCGACGATCTGACCCGAGTCGTTGATGGCACGGGCATCGCTGGTATTGCCGCCCAGCGTGCCGAGATCGGTCAACTGACCGTTGCTGTAGAGGAAGCCGTGCTGTTGTCCGTTGGCCGTCTCGGACGAACCGACGACCTGTCCGAAGGAGTTGATTCCGAGCGCTCCGCCGTAACGGCCCCCCAGCGTGTCGATTTGCGTCGTCTGACCATTCGTCTGAACGAACGCGCGCTGGAAGTTGCCACTGTTCGTCGAGATCGGCAAGGAGCCCACGACCTGACCGGCGCTGTTGATGCCGTAGGTGACGCTGTACCCGTTGCCCAGCCCACTGACCGGGGTCATCGGACTGGTCGAGGCCGACGACGCGGTGCTCGATTGCGCATCCGTGGGCTGGGTATCGAGCGGCCCTGTGGTAAAGGCTTGGCCCTGAGACGTTCCGAAGACGCGACCACTGTTGGTGATGCCTTTGACGTCACCGATTCCGAGGTCGGTGACCTTCACGGCCGGACTGCTGATCGCATCGGCCTTGAGCGAAGGCGCTCCCGCTGCGACTAAGCCCGCGGCGGCCAGCGTCCAGCCGGCCCAGCCTTTGATGCGTGCTCTCATCCTGCTCTCTCCATGGCAGTAATCCGAGAGGGTCGGCAGTCCGGTTCTGGGGTCCCATCCCCGCTGTCATCGCCGGGCCGATGCCCGTCACGGCTGTCTACCCTCGGACGGGGGGGGACTCTAAGGAAGGCGAAAAAATCCGTCAAGTCGGATCGATTCAAGTTTGGCGCGAGACCCGCCGAATAAGGGAGGATTCGAGGTGTGTCGAAATCCCTGCTGCGCGCCTCAATCGCCATCGATTATGATAGGCTTCGCGTTTTGGCTCCCGCCTGCTTCGATGCGCTCTAACCGTCGTGTGGCCAAGGCGATCGAACAAAACACGCCCTGGGAGTTCCCCCCTTGACCACCCCCGTCGCCTCGAACGCGTCCAGTCGCCCAGGCGATCAACGAAGTCTCTTGAATTGGTGGCACCGAACTCCGTTGTATCTGCGGATTCTCGGTGGGCTGGTGCTGGGTGTGATCGCGGGGGTGATTCTCGGTCCGAACGCCGAGGCGCTCGCGATTCCAAGCCGCTTGATTCTTCGGCTCTTAGGCGCCCTGGCGCCTCCGCTGATCCTCGTCGCGGTGGTCCATACCCTGATGACCGCCGAGATACAGCCACACATCGCGCGCCGGCTGTTTGGCTTGCTCGTTCTGAATACTCTCGTGGCCATCACCATCGGCCTCTTGGTGGCCAACGTCGTCCAACCCGGCCGTTGGGGTAAGCTGACCCCACCACGATCGGCGGAGTCGGCCACCAAGGCCACCGAGGATGCCGCGCCCAACCCCTTGCTCCTGTTTCTCGACAACGTGCCGAGGAGCCTGCTTGGTCCGCTCGGCGACCAGGGGAGCGTCATTGGCGTCATCCTGATCGCCCTGGCGTTCGGGGTTGCTCTCCGAAGTCGCCGTCGAGAGGAGATTCGCACGGTCGAGGATGTCGTTAAGGTGGCCTACGACCTATTGATCGTTGTGCTGCACTGGATCATCGACCTCGTCCCGCTCGGCGTTTTTGGCGTTGTCGCCCGTGTCATCGGCACCGAGGGATTCCAGCCATTCGCGGCGATGGGGGCGTTCGTCGGGGCGGTCCTGCTCGGACTGTTGCTTCAGACCGCGTATTACCTTGTTCGAATCCGCCTCTGGTCGTGGGTGAGTCCGTGGCGGGTTCTGAAAGGAACCCGAGACGCGCTCGTCATGGCCTTCTCAACGGCCAGTTCCACCGCCACGATGCCCGTGACCTACACCTGCCTGCGCGAGCAGGTTGGTCTTCGTGAAGAGTCGGCCAGCATGGGCTCTCTGGTCGGGGCCAACTTCAACAACGATGGAACCGCGCTCTACGAGGCGATGGCGGCCCTGTTCATCGCGCAGATGATCGGTCGAGGACTGACGCTTCCCGAGCAACTTCTCGTCGTTCTGACCTCGGTCATCGCTTCGGTGGGGGCCGCGGGGATTCCCGAGGCGGGACTCGTCACCATGACCCTAGTCTTCAAGGCCGTCCACCTTCCGGTCGAGTACATCCCGTTGCTATTCACGATCGACTGGTTCCTCGACCGTTGCCGCACCGCCATCAACGTCCTTGGGGACATCAACGTGAGCTGCCTGCTGGATGGCAAGGTACCGGAATCGCCCGGTCGGCTCGTGTCGCCTCCCCAACCGACGCTTGAGCCATTGTCTGTAGAACCGGAGATCGTAACGAACGACGGCCAGGACGCACGTTGAACTTGATCGGAACCAGGATTCATTCCTCAATCGCTCGAGGGACGCGCCCGTTCAGAACCGCCTTCACGTCAATCGGGACCAGATTCTCGACGATACCGCAATACAGGGCCTTTAGCCGAGGCGGCAGGGTTCCTCGAGGGGCGTCGGTCCACCAGTTCATTTGCCGAAGGTGGTCGGTCGGCCAGATCGGCAGCGGGGTGCCGAAGGCCTCGGAAGAGACCACGGAAACCAGGCCGTCATTGGGACCCTCCCAGCGGCCGAGCATGGCGTGAAGCCGCCGGAGCGGCCAGCAAATGTCATCGGGAGGAGGATCGCCGGCCACGCTGAAACAGGCCACCCCTTCGGGTTCGGGAGTCGCCTCATGCCAGGCCCTCGCGGTCTTTTGCGTCACGTCGACGAACCCGCGATGATCAAGCCCCATCGCGGTGAGCAGTCGATAAACCGGGCTCAATCGACGCTGCGCGACATCGGCCAGGATCGATCCCAGGTGCGGTGTCGCGATCGTCGTCACGCTCAGAACACGGCCCGCCCAGTCGGGATCCGTCAGCAGTTGCCGGGCGTCGAGCCCGCCCATGCTGTGGCCGATGATATGCACCGGCTCATCCGGAAACACCGCTCGAATGCGCTCGCCAAGCTTCTTCCCTCGCCGCTCGATACCGGCGGTGGGATGCACTCGAGTCACCAGAACCCGGTTACCGGCCGCGCGCAAGAATTCCGGAATTCCCCGGAAATAGGTCGCGAGAGTGATCGGACCTAAACCGATACGCTCGAAACCAAACAAGCCGTGCGCCAGGACCACGGGCGCCATCAATCGTGGGCAGATCAAGGGTGTCGCTCTCTGATGGCGCGACTCGCCTTCACCTACCCTGGACGGTCGCCACCTTCAAAGGTCGGAAAAAAATCCTCCGTGCCGACCTTTCACTAAAGAAAGTATAGCCGCAAAACCGAGGCCAGGAATTCCTTGCGATCAGAAATCACGCAAACATTTCTGGCCGCTTGCCGTTTATCCTGTTTACGAGGAAATTGACGAGAAAGTTCGACGTCGTCGCCGGGTGCACCCGAAACCGCATGCGGCGTGCGTGTTGAGTTCGGACTTCGAGACGTCCCGGGATGGGGAGGACTTCGATGCACATGCATGGCATTGTCCAGACAGCGATCCTGGAGGAGAATCCACCGGGCAGTGAGTCGATCGAGATGGTCTTGGTGGTGCAGGGCGTCGGGCGGGACCAACCCCGTAAGATCATAATTCCGTTCGACTTGCTGCTACGAGACGAATCGCTTGACGTCGACCGAATTCAGGGACACGCCTTCCAGGCCGAAGTCGACGAGGATGGCCCTAAGCGTTGGGTCGTTCGCGAAATTGCTTTTGCCGGCCATCGGATCTTATGACCGGGGTGATCCCTGGAAGCGTCGGATTTTGCCATCGAGGCGGGCGTTCGCGAGAAGTTGGCGGTAAAGAGCCACGTAACGACCCGCGATGATGTTCAGGGCGAACTCCTTCTCGATGCGTTGCTTCGCGGCAACACCGAGCCTTCGTCCCAGGTCGGGATCTCCCAGAATTCGCCGCAAAGCCGCCGTCCAGTTCTCGGGTCGGTCCGGACGGATCAACAATCCGGTCTGGTTCTCGTCGATGAGATCGACGTTGCCGCCGATGGACGACGCGACACATGGCAATCCAGTCGCCATGGCTTCGAGCAACGAGTTGCTCATGCCTTCGGCAACGCTTGGCAGCACAAAGACATCGGCGGCTCGAAGATACGAGGCCGGATCGGGCACCGCCCCCAAAAAGTGCACTTGGCCGGCGATTCCGAGGGCTCTTGTGCGTTGTCGAAGCCGGTCTCGATCGGGGCCATCCCCGACGAGGAGGAGGTTCGCCTGGACCTGTTGGGTCAGGTCCGACCAGGCGTCGAGCAAAACATCGAGATTCTTCTGGGGATGGAGTCGACCCGTGAAAAGAACGCGGGGACGCGGCGGCAGTTCGGCTTCGACCTCGCTGGGACCCGGATGAAATCGACGGGTATCGACACCGCTCGCCATTCGAGACAGACGAGCGGCCGGCACGCCTAGAGCGAGCCATTCCCGCTCAATGTCCGCCGAGATCGCCGCGAAGGCGGTGTTTCGAAGGATCAGGCGCCGGAGGATTGGGAAACCCTTTGTGCGTGTCAGCTCTTGCGCTTCACCGTAATAACCCGAACTGGCCGGCTGAACCAGGGTCGGCGCGCCCTTGAGCCAGGGGCGGGCCAGCCCGGTCGCAATGGCCTCCCAGAGTCCCTGATGGGTATGGACGAGGTCGTACGACGCTCGCAACCGCCTCAACGCATGAAAAACGCCGGCGACGAAGGTCAGGCCAAACAGGGGACCTCGGGGCGAGGTGCGCACCCATCGCCGCACCTGAACACCGCGAACGACGTCGTCGCGTGGTAAACTTGGCTCGTACTTGGTCACGACCTGGACCAGGTGGCCGATTCGTACCAACTCGGCGCCTTGCTCCAACGCCTGACGTTCCGCGCCACTCTGAAATGGGTGGAAGTGACTGACGACGAAGCAGACGCGGATCGGGTTCTCGTTCATGCTCTGGAGACCCGAGAAATCGTTCCCGAGCCGACTCTGGACCGACGACCAGGTTTACCGTCTGTCCACGGATGTCGATGAAAAAACCCGGCTTCCCCGAGGAAGCCGGGACACGAGGGAGCAGTCCAACTCATTGGAGACGATCACCAGGATCAGTGATTGATCCGAAGGCTCGACACCTGGCGATTGGAATCGTCGAGGAAGCGACCGCCTGCCGAGGTAATCGTGCCATAAGGCGTGGTCTTGCCATCGGTTTCCGCGATTTGGACGGCCCAGTCGCCATCGGGGAGAACGACTTCAAAGTAACCCTGTTCGTTGCTCGTCGCCTCGCGATCCTTGTACCGCTGGCGGAGGTCGGAGAAGACGACCTTGACCCTCGCCTGCGGTTGGTTGTCGCTCCCAGAGACGACCTCGCCACGCAAGGCGCCGGGAGCAAGCGACGATGCCCGGGGACGCATGACGGTCGGTGTCGGCTTGTACGATTGGCGCTCGATCGGCTCCGGCGGCGCGGAGACGCCACCTTCCGCCGGAGGAGGCGGCGAAACCGGGGTCTCGGCTCCTGCGGAGCCGGGCTTCTCTGGCGTGGGAGTTACCGGAGTCGGGAACTCGAACGGAGGCTCAGCTCCGGTCGATCCGGGTTCCGCGCCCGAGGGAGCCGGACTCGTGTTGCCCGCTCCGGTACCGCGTCCGCCCGGCTCGCTCTCAATCGCCACAGGAGGCGCCTTGGCGGCCCCCTTTTTATTGCCGCCAGCTTGCGGAGCGACCTGGACCGAGCTGGTCGTGGTCGCCGATGGAACCGCGCAAGGATCGCAGGTGTAGGATGTTGGGGTCAGCGAGGGCAAGTCGAGCGTCGTGGTCGTGGGCCAGTAGGTCGTCGCGTAATAGGTTGTGGGCGTCAGGTCAACATAATACGAACTGGTCGTGGTATAAAACGGTCGAGCCGCGAGTCTCCGCCGGACCGCCAGACTGGTGGTTTGATACGACGTGCCGACCAGGTAGGCTGTCGGTTCCACGTAGTAGGTCGTCGGCGTCAGGACCGACGACGTGTAGACCGTCGGGGTCAGCACGCTGTAAGTCGTCGGGACGTAATACGAGGTGCTGGCGTAGTACGTTGTCGGAACAGTCAGTACCGAAGGAACATAGACGGTTTCGACGACGCCGCTAGAGCGGCCCAGGTGCGCCTGGGCTCTCGGCAGGGTGATCGCGCAGAGCGACGCCGAGACTAGGAAGGCGCGAGCAACGAACGGTCGCATGGTTGTCGTCTCCAGGGAGCCCGGACCAACCCGAGATTCGGCGACCATGCCGAATTCCCGAGGGTACGCTTCCCTTCCCAGATTAACAAACGAAGGCGGGAGTACCAAGCGTCACGATCGATTCTCAAGGCGCAATCCCATCCTGAGTCGTCGGTTGTTTTGTGCCGAAGGCAGGAAATTGCGTGCCGGACGGAAATCTGCCATGATTGAGGAAGTTGGACAACGTGCCGATCGAATCGAAGGAATTGGATCCCATGGTGAACCCTCGCGACGTCGACGCCGTGCTCGACCGCGACTTCCTCGAAACGCGTGCCCGGATCCTGGAGGTGGCCGCCGCCCTCGACCGGATCGACCGGGCGCCCGAGCACCCAGGACACAGCCCCAACCGCCGCCTGGCTCAGATCCGCCAGGCTCTCGAAGCCCTGCTCGTTCCCGAACCCAGCCGGGCGGAAACCATCCAACACATCTTTTCTCTCGACTATGATCCTGACTGGCGGGAGAAGTTCGGCCTCGACACGGCTCGTTAGCCGCGGCTCTCGCAACCGCGAGCATCCCTGAAGAACTGCCCGGTATCCTCGAACGGCAACGCCAGTCGAAGGGCCCGATCCTGACCTCGCTTGAATCCCCGATCCGCCTCGAGGCGCACCACGCTCGCCTCGCCTGCCTGGAGACGGCCATGAATTACATCGACCCGCTAGAATTAGTCCGCTGGAACCGACGCTACATCTGTTGCCAGTAAAGGACTTGCGTCAAATCGGTTCGCGGATGGAACTGTGACTTTTGGCTCTCTTTTCCACCGTTTCCACCATTTCCGTCCCAATTCCGTCCGGGCACTTACCCGATGAGGCGAGACGCAGATGCGCAGTCAGAAGGGAAGTCGGAGGATCGTGGTCGGGGCCGTCGAGTTCCGCTGGCGAGCCACGGGCGATGACGGTTACATCTCGATCGGGATTTGGCCCGCGAACAACACCGGCTCCTACATCCAAGGCAACCTGCGCTATCACGAGACATGGATCGACAACGGCGACGGGAGTTGGTCCTC
The DNA here is from genome assembly GCA_964599655.1 of uncultured Isosphaeraceae bacterium. GTDB lineage: Bacteria > Planctomycetota > Planctomycetia > Isosphaerales > Isosphaeraceae > CAZRGV01. The sequence continues at coordinate 42,960 of CAZRGV010000006.1, forward strand.
GGCGGGAAACCAGATCGTCATCACGAACCGCATCATCCGGCGGATCATCGAGCATGCGATAGCGGTTCACGGCTACGACCCGCAAGTACGGGGCAAGGAACTCAACCTGAGAGTTCTCGACGACGTGGTCAAGTGGGACGATGCCGTTCGCGGCTCCTGAAGACACATCAGAATGTGCTTGCGCGACAAGCACCTTTCCTCTACCTTCTTTCCTGCGCGCGGGCGATGAAGCCCGCTGACAGACTGAAGGAGGAGGACATGGATTTTGGAGATGCGATTCGCGAGCTGAAGGCAGGGAAGCGTGTTGCTCGCAGTGGATGGAACGGCAAGGGCATGTGGCTGGCCTACTCGCCTGGCAGCAGAGCGCTCCCAGCCGATCGCTTCTGGGCTGGTCCGAACCGTGAATATGCCACCGTCAACGGCGGGACTGCTGACGTGCTGCCTTGCATCACCATGAAAACTGCTACAGGCGAAGTCTTGATGGGCTGGCTCGCCTCGCAGACCGATATGCTGAGTGATGACTGGCAGGTGATCGAGTAGCAGTGCGAAACCCGCAAGATCGGTGAACACCTTTACGGCCCGCGCTGACAGACGAAGCTGGCGCAGGCCACGCGATCGGCATCGTATTTCACCGCTAAGCATTGCGCCTCGGGGAACGCCATTCTGGCCCGAACTTCACCAGTTCCCAGTTGAACGGTCCAGCGGCGTAGCCGACGATGTCCTCGCCTTCGCCCAGTAGTATGACATCCCCCAGTTTGCTCGAATACTGCTCACAGGCATGCTCCAGGCTGTCAGCATCCAGCACAGCAAACTCCTGGTACTCGTCAGGGAACAAAGGCCCGCGATCATCCGTGAGACAGCGTGGACGCCAGCTTCCATGCCCGTCGGGTTCATTGGGGCGGTACACCGTTGCTCTCACGACTTCACCTCGACCCGACCCACGTTTCCCGTTTCGACTCGCACCGTGCGCTGCTGGCTCTCCGGCAAGCGCCGCATTCGCCCGGTCATCGCCGAGCGTATCCGCGGGCTTTCGAGCGAGTAACTTGGTAGTATAGAATTTATCTGGCCGGTGCGAATTCCGTCCATAATCCGTCCGGGCCACTCGCACAAGTAATTGCCAGAAAAGGAGATATGACATGAGTTTCTGGATCGACCCCCACATTCACATGGTCTCGAGGACCACGGACGACTACAAACGGATGGCGCTCGCCGGCTGCGTGATGGTCAGTGAACCGGCCTTCTGGGCAGGCTTCGACCGCTCCGGCGTGGAGGGTTTCCGTGACTACTTCCGCCAGCTCACCGAGTTCGAGGGCAAACGGGCTGCGGCGTACGGCATCGAACATCGGACCTGGCTCTGCATCAACGCCAAAGAGGCCGAAAATGTCCAGCTCTCTCGGGAAGTGATCGCCATGATCCCCGAGTTCCTCGATCGTCCCAGCGTCCTCGGAATCGGCGAAATCGGGCTCAACAAGAACACGAAAAATGAGTCAACCGTCTTCCTCGAGCACCTTGATCTTGCCGCGCGGTTGAACGAGCTTGTGCTCGTTCATACGCCGCACCTGGTTGACAAGTACCAGGGCACCCGGATGATCCTGGACATGGTCGCGGCCGACAGCCGTATCGCACCGGAGCGTGTCTGCATCGATCATGTCGAGGAGCACACCATTCGACTGGCTCTCGAGGCGGGACACTGGGTCGGAATGACCCTCTACCCAATCACCAAGTGCACGCCGCCGCGCGCGGTTGACATGATCGAGCTCTATGGTACCGACCGGATCTTGGTGAATTCCGCCGGAGACTGGGGACATAGCGATCCCCTGGCCGTCCCTGAACTGATCTTTGAAATGCGATCCCGAGGCCACGACGAGGCGACCATTCGCAAGGTTGTTCACGACAACCCGTTGAGCTTTTTCTCGCAGTGCCCCAGATTCCGATTCACTCCCCGAGAGGTGTCGTCCGAAGTCGTCCTCTGACGCGGGCAGCCGTCCTCACGTGTCGCCGGATTCGCACTCGCTACGACGTCATTATTGCGGAGCGCGACGCTATCCCTCGAGAATCGTGCCCAGTGACTCGGGGAGGCCGGTCCACGATCACCGCGAGGCGAGAGCGATCCCGGGGAGAAATCGACCCTCGACAATCCTTACCTCGCGGCAACCAGAGGTTCGACTGGCAGAGCCGACCGTCCGCGCGGCCACGTAGCTTCACGTTCCTCAAGGCGTTCAGGCACCCGAGTGATCAAGAAGCCGAAACTTTACGGAGTCTTCTCGATTGGATCTTGACTTCCTTCATAAAGTTTAGTAAGAATCCATCTCAGTCTGATCGGGAACGCAAGGAAGTGCGCTCCGGCGAATTCGCCGTGAAGAGGAAGGACAACCCGATCTCAGCATACGAGCCGCGTCGACAACGCGCACCGACCGAGTTGGCCAAGGCCGCGACTTCCTTCGCAAACAAGCTCAATGGCTCGCTCCATCGTGGCGACAGGCTCTTTGACAAGAGGGAATCGAACCCCTAGGGCTTTCCTGTTACCCCCAAAATCCTCGGATTTTTGGAGCGCATAGAAAACGCCCTCGCAACCGGGATTTGCTCGGTTGCGAGGGCTTCGCGACGAGCGGCCTGTGGTTCCGATCAATCCATTTATTGATACGCGGCTGCGCTGATCACCTCGCCCAGGTTCTTGGTGGAGAGCTGCTGGTAGACTCCCACCTTGGCCCCGAGTTGGATCTGGTAGATGGAATCCCAGAACGTGCTACTACCACCGCTCGCCAGCGTCTGCGTAACGCCAACGGGCAGACCCGTCTGGGAGTTATACTGCCACGCGTCGATCGAGTCCTTCAGGAACTTGACCGAACCATCGGCAAAGCAGAAGTTCGCGCCACCGGGGTGGAAGCTCGAGAACGACACGATGAAAATCGAGGCGTTCAAACCAGCCGCGCCGTTGGAAAGCTTCCGGTGTGGGTTCAGCGGGTACATCGTGGTACAGAGGGTGTCGCCCCAGTTGCCCGATGTCCACCAGTGCCAACTGGTCTGATCGCTCTGGCTGAGCAACCCATGGGCGTGCTCACCGAACATCATGGTGTTGCTGGTGCCATCAGTGATGTCCGCCAGTCGGGTTTGGCTGAAGCAAGAGAAGAGACCCAGCTCATTCGCCGAGACCTGACCATAGGTCGACCGGGTGACGTAGCAATTGTTCGTCCAGGGACCACCGGACGCGCAATAGCTCGTGTACGCCATGCGGGCCTGTTGCGGCGGGTTCACGGTCTCGTAGAACGAGTTGGGATCCAGCGTCTGGATCGTCGAAATGGTGCCGTCACTGGGGCACCAGAGCGAGTTGACCCCAATGGCATGCGCCGTGAGGTTCGCATTGTAGAAGATGTTGAGATTGAAATTGATGGCGTTGTAAACCTGCATCTGCTCCATCTCGGGCATTAGTGGGGGAAAAACGCCGTGACCAGTCCCGACGTAACCTTGATACTGCCCGGTGAGCGGGTCCCAGCGATAGCCGGGAGGCAGGGTCTGCCAACGGTCGAGGTAGTTGTGGGCCGCCAGGCCGAGCTGCTTGAGGTTGTTCGTGCACTGGGCACGTCGGGCGGCCTCGCGGGCCGATTGCACGGCTGGCAAGAGGAGGGCGATGAGCACGCCAATGATGGCGATGACCACCAGCAGCTCGATCAGGGTGAAGCCACGATTCGTGGCTCGACAGCGCATCTTGTGCGTCATGGCGGGGCTCTCCGAAGATGACGAAAACAACCGAGACTGAGACATCAAGAATGACGGATCAACGCTAGAGAGACTTCTTGCCGGGAGACATCATCTTGAATTTCCCGACGTCTTTCGACTTGGAATCTTGAAGACCACCCGGATTCAGAATCCCCTGCTGAACGGTCTCCTTGTCCGCCTTGATTTCAATGGACCCTTCCTCGGAATTCGAGCAGCCCACAAGGGCCGGCGGCACGATGCTCGCCCCGAGAACAAGAGCCAGACCGACGATCAAACTCCGACCACGCGACCGAAACATGGATGAAATACTCCCGGTCAGAAGCAACGCTGCGAACTTTGCCAGACAGGTCGGCTGCTACCGTAAGCCGCGCTCCTGAATTGCGCTCGACGCTTGAGCTTCCCAGGGGTAGACTGACCCCCACAATCAGAAAGGAGGATGCGACTGTCGCATGGGTATCCAGGCCGAACAATGCAATCCAACCTTTCTCACCCGAACTCTGGGTTCGAGGTGGAAAGGGGCTACAGCCCAGCCTGGGCAAGGCGTGAGTATCCCTGGAAAGCGTCGATGATCGTGCAACATAATGACACCCAGTCGCGCAGTCAACAATTTTTTTCAAACGTGGCAAGACGCGTACCACTTCGGCAACGCGCCGGAGTCGTTTTCCCAAGCCTTCTGCACGTCGCGTTTTAAGGAAACTTCTGAACGAATGTTACTTAAGCTGCAACCATTGCTTTACGAATATTGTGCACAGTCTTCGGGCTTTTCCGCCCAGAATCTCGACAAGAACCGCTCTCCGAGCCACCGATCTGCCGAAGCAGGTTGCCGTTATGATGTGCCTTCCGTCAAGATCTTGAGGACGAGATCCGAGACCGAGCTGGCGGTGAGTTGAGGAGAGGTGCCGAAGAGTTCGGGTCGGGAGGCGACGAGCACGCCGAGGTCGTCCGGCGAAGGAGGTGGCGCGCCCATCGACCCCTTGACGTGGGCCGGGTCAATGGGTGTTTGAGAGGCCGGCGCTGTTAGCCCTGACATGCAGGGATGTTGCTTTGGGATCTCAGCGGGAGAGTCCCACCAGTCACAGCGGAACCATCGGTCGGGGTGAGCGACAAGCACGAGGTCGCCGGAACGCGGGTGATTCAGGCCGATCCGCGACCGACGTCCGTTGGGCGCCACCACGGCGACACCATCGCCATATTCGCCCGAGAACGCGGATGCAATCGCCGCCGCCTGGCTCGGGTCGTTCACGTAAATGTGGCAAAGTTGATGGTCGGCCACCGCGAAGGCGGCGCTTTTTTCCAGGTCGATGTCGAGTCCGCCCCCCTCCGCCGGAGCCAGTCGCAGCAGTCCAAGTTTTCGAAGTATCCGGTTCGGATCGATCGGATCCGAGACTGGCGTCGAGACGGATTCGGTGACGGCCAGGACGGCGGTCTCCGGAGTCAGTGTCCTGAGAAACGGCCCGAGCGCCGAGTCAAGTTCCGCGATCGATCGACAGGCTTCGCGGCTATCTGGACCGAAGCGGCGCGCCACCTGACCAAGGTAGGGAACGCGTACGATCGCCAGATCCGGTTTTTCCTGTCGAAGCATTTCGGCCGCCGTGCGAAGAATCCAGGTGGTCGCTTCCAGCCGGGGCGGCTCCTCGGAGGCGCTCCTCCGGGGACGAGGGAACGGCCCGAATTGATGGACGAGCGACGAGGCCAGGCTGGCCGGATCGGTGTGGACGTTCCATTCCGCGTCGAGCCGCGCCGTGACTTCGACGCTGGCCCCTTCCGAGTTCGGCCCGAACCAGAGCATTGTCCGGGCTCCAGGGCGTCGCTCTCGAAGTCGCTCCCAGACTCTTGGCGCTTGCAGCTTGGAATCGTGAAGCGGCGGCTGGACGACCGATCGAGTGTCTCGGTCGAAGTAGGTGTTGCCAATCAGGCCGTGGGTTTCTGCCCCGACTCCCGTGATCAAGGTTGCGAACGAAGAGGCCGCCAGGCCGGGAAAGGCCGGAACGAGGTCGAACACGGCTCCTCGGGCGGAAAGTGCCTCAAGCGACGCGAGTGCGCCAGGAGTCACATCGCGTCGCCGCAGCTGGGGTATCGACAAGAGCACCACGCGGTTGGTCATGACATCGTGGTTCCATTGGGAATGAGAGCACGGACGTCCTTTCGGACGACGAAAACCAGCCGATCCGCCGCCCATTGCTCAAGCCGTGTGATCGCGGTTCGAGACGACGCGAGCAGTCTCTCGCGAATTCCGCAAGGTCGAACGGTTCCGAAGGTTCGTGCGCCCTCGATGCGTGAGGCTGGTTCCTCCCATGAGCGTGGCGGGAAGCCGTTAGACGGGAGACGGGGCTCTGGTAATGCCTAAATCTACAACAGATTCCAGAATGGCGCGAGAAAAGCCGCGGAACGACGAACGGCCTCGACCGCCATGTGGCTGTGCCGGCTCAACTCAACGTGCACGCCGCCAGAATAACCGATTTCCCTCAAGACCTGAAAAATCGGTGGGAAATCCATGGTTCCCTCGCCGAAGAGGAGGTGATCGTGCACGCCCCGGACCATGTCCTCAACGTGAATGTTCGCGATTCGAGGACCCCACGGGCGGATGGAATCTGCCACCTCGCCAGGCTCAATGCAATGGACGTGCCCCAGGTCCACCGTCAGGTCGAAAAGCGGGTGTCGGATTCGCTCGTCGAGCAGGGCGAACCGGGCGAAGGTGTCGATGAACATGCCCGGCTCCGGCTCAAAGGCGAGCCGCATCTCACGATCCTCGGCGTGTTCGAGAATCGGCCGGAGGGCCTCGACAAGCCGATTCATCGCCTGATCGTCCGCGACTCGATCCGGCAGGATGCCCGACCAGAAGGACACCGCCTCCGCCTCCAGCTCGACCGCGAGCTCGATCGCGCGGCGAAGGAAGTCGATCCGGATGGCCCGACGATCGGGATCCATCAAGGTCGGATCATGCTTTTGCCGGGGATTGAGTAGGTAACGTGCTCCGGTCTCGATCACGCAGCCGAGTCCGTGTCGATCGAGGCGTGATCGAACCTCTTCGACCTGTCGACCAAGGTGACGCGGATCGTCGAACGGGTCGAGTGCTCCAGCGTCGAGTGTGATCGCCACGCTTTGAAACCCTTCGTCGGCCAGCAGGTCGATGGCGTCGATCAAGCGGTGGTGGGCCAGTCCGTTCGTGTTGTATCCGAGTCGCATCCGGTGTCTCGTCGGGTCAAGCTGCCCTCGCGAGGAAGCGGGACCGTGGTGCGTCAGGTCGCGTAGAGCCAGCGGCCCAGAAGATAAGCGGGAACCCACAAAACGGCGACCGCCAGCGCCGGTCCAGGACCTCGCACGGCCGCCACAATCCCGACATTGAGCCAGACGAGCGAAAAGACACTGGTCTTCACAGCGCGCTGGACGAGCGACGGAACCGGCTGGATCACGGCCTTGCCTCCGGCGTTGTTGACGACAAGCGCAACGGTGGCCAGGACGAGCAACCCCTCCAGGGGAATCAGCTCTCGGCGCGACACGAGGGACGGAAACCGCCACAAACCCAGCGCCGCCGCGAACAGCCCGATCAGGGCGAGGTTCTGGAGGAATAAACCGGCTGCGACGCCTCGAGCCTCGCCTGAATCGGTCTCCGACCGGCTGATCCAAGTCAGACCGACGACGAACAGGGCCAT
>CAZRGV010000006.1:50339-53260 GCA_964599655.1 uncultured Isosphaeraceae bacterium
CACGAGCCATCCGGCCGGTCCGCCGAGCGCCGTCGCCTGGCTCATGCCGAGCAGGACGTTCAGACCGCGGCAGGCTCCCATCACTTCCGGTCCCAGGAATGTCCGTCGCAACCCGGCATCATAGGCAACGACACAAGCCACCAGGCCGCCCGCCACCATCAGGCTGACCGTCGAGCCGCTCACGCCGACCAGCAACAGACCCATGGCGAACAGGACCACCGCCATGACGAGCGCGAACCGCCTCGAAACGGCCCCCGACGGCAAGGGCCGAAAGGGCCGCTCAACCAGGTCGAGGGCGAAATCGAAGTAGTCGTTCAGCGCAATGCCGGCGGCATAAATGGTCATCGAAGCAAGGACCAGCGGCAACCATCGCTTGGGCTCCTCAAATGTCCCTTGCACGAGAAGCCAGCCGGCCAGGCTGTCCGCCGCGGCGGTGAAGACGTTCGGCAGGCGGACCAGTTGGAGGTACGGCTTGAGTGGCATGGAGAGGTTCGCTCAGGCCGCGCCGGCTTCCTGGTCCACCAGCGGACGGAGCACCTCGATCGCCTGACGGGCTGCCGCGTCCGGATCATCCACGAATGGATAGAGCTCGACCGTCAACCAGCCGTCGTAACCGGTCCGGCGGATCGCCGTTATCACCTCGGCGAAGTCGATCGCCCCTGTTCCCGGAACCAGGTGGTGGTGAACCCTCGTGGCCGCGATGTCCTCGAAGTGGTAGTGCCTCGTGTGAGGCGCGAGCTTGGCGATCTGCCGGGGGAGATCCTCGCTCATGCAGAACGCGTGGCCGATGTCGAAGTTCAGGCCGATCGACGGGGCGTTCAGCCGCTCGGCCACTTCGAGGTACTGGTCGGTCGTCTCGACCAGCAGGCCCGGCTCGGGTTCGATCAGGAGCAGCACTCCCAGGTTGTGGGCGTGCTCGGCCATCGGTTTGAGTCCTTCGACGAAGAGATCGATGGCTTCCTCGCGGCTCTGGCCGGGCGCGAGTGGTCCTCCTGGCTCGGTCGTGATATGCGGCGCGCCAAGCTCGGCGCAGAGGCTCAGCGCCCGTTTCGTATGATCGATCCGCACGCGACGATATCCCTCATCTGGCTCGATCCAGGATGGATACCAGTACGGCTGGCGATAGTCATTGATCGCGTTCATCATGAACGCATTAACATTAGAAAACATAAGGTTATGAGCCTTCATGGCTGTGGCGATCGCTTTCTTGGGTCCGTCGAGCAGGCCGCTGGGCCAGGCGTGCGGCACGTCGGCCATCAGCTCGAGCCCCTCATAGCCGATTGCCGCGATCCGGGCGGCGGCTTCATCGAATGGAAAACGCATGTAGGCGTTTGTGCTAAAAGCGAGTCGCATCGAGATCTCGTTCGTCTCGGGGTTTTAGTTGGGTATCGGGGTGTGGATCACGGGAGGGTCACGGAGCGTCGTTCTTGATTTTCGAAATCGGGTCATTGAGTGTCGAGTCGGCTTGACCGATGGACCGGGCACGATCGGCGAGACGTTCGGCCTCCGAGGTTTGACCGGCCAACCGAAGTTGCTCGACCAGGAACGTCAGCGACTCCGCCACGAGAGGGTGTTTCGGACCGAGATGTTTCTCCCGGATGGACAAGGCGCGCCGTGCCTCCTCGATGGCGATTTCGCGGCGATTGCGATCGGAGTCGAGCCGGGCGAGTTGATCGAAGGTCTCGGCCGCCAGGGGATGTTCGAGGCCAAGCGTCTTTTGCTGGATGGCTAGAGCCCGCTTCAGGAGCAACTCGGCGCGTTCGTATTGTTTGCGTTGCCGGGCCAGGCTGCCAAGGCCGAGGAGTGACTCGGATACCAGGGGATGTTCGGGCCCGAGGGCCTTCTCCTGGATCGCCAGGGCTCGTCGGTGGAGGACTTCGGCGCGATCGAATTCCTCTCGATTCGCGTAGAGTTCGGCGAGGTGACTAAGGGTCAACGCGAGGGCGGGATGGTTGGGTCCAAGCGTCTTCTCTCGCAACTTCCGGGCACGCTCGTAAAGCACCTCAGCCTCTTTCGACATGCCTCTCGCAACGAGTAGTTCGGCCAGGTTGTGCAGCGTGTGCGACAGTTCCGAAGGTTCCAACTCGGGGGATTTCTCCCGAATCGACAGCGCCTCCCGGTAGAGCGACTCGGCTTCGGCGTAGTCCCCCTGAATGTGTTCCAGGAGCGCCAGATTGTGAAGGCTCTGTGCCAGGTCGGGATGCCCGGCTCCAAGATTTTTTTGAAGGATTTCCAGAGCCCGGCGATAGAGCGGCTCGGCCTCGGCGTAACGAGCCTGGAACCGATGTACCTCCGCGAGGTTGTTCAGCATCGGAGCCAGCTCGGGATGCTCCAGCCCCAGAGACTCCTCCGACAGCTTCAGGGCCCTGGCGAACAAGGGCTCCGCCTCTGGATAACGCGCCTTGGCGGCCAGGAGCACGGCAACCGTGGTTAGGCTTTGCGAGAGCGAACTACCGAGGGTCGTCGCGTTCTTTTCCCGGATCTCCAGCCCTTTGCGAGCGAGCTCGAGGGCCTTATCGTAGCGCCCGAATCGGTACTCAAGCCAGGCCATCGCATCGAGGCTTTCGGCGAGTCGGTCGTCGCGCGGCCCGAAGCGTTCCGCCTCGGTCAGGGCCGAGCGGAGCAGCTTCTCGGCCTGCCGGTAGCGTCCCGCTTTGAGGGCTTGTCGGCCACCGACGTTGTGGGCGTTCCAGAGTTCCGAGGACTGGGCCTTCACGGCCGGCGGCTCGGCGATGGACGTCCAAAGCGCCAACAGAGGCGCCAGCACGGCGATCGCCCTCATCCGCCCTCCTTTCCGCAGCCGACTTGCCCTGGGAGCGACGACCATCTTCTCTACTTCCTCGCCTTCGCGAGGTAGTCCATCAGCAGATCGAATTGCCGAAAGAAGTCATTTTCCGCGACGCCCTCGGGTCCTTTAAAGA
>CAZRGV010000006.1:53307-60954 GCA_964599655.1 uncultured Isosphaeraceae bacterium
CACCCCGCCGCTTCTCGAATTCGACCAGCCGGCAAAGGTCGATTGCCAGAGGCGCGGCGAGCAGGCTGTCGCATCCCTGCCAGATGAACTGCAAGGTCATCTTGGAACCGAGGAACCCCTGGAAATGAATGTGATCCCAGGCAGTCTTCCAGTCTCCCATGTCCGGGATGTACTCGATGGTCACCAGCGTGTTCGGCTTGTAGCCGAGGATCTGGTTCACGACCCGATCCTTCGTGTCAACCTTCGAGGCCTTGTTGGTCGGGTCGTTGAGAATCACGCCGTCGCGATTGCCGAAGATATTATGGCCGACCCAGCTCAAGACCTCCAGGTTCCGGCGGGCGAACATCGGGGCGAGCACTGTTTTAATCAGCGTCTCGCCGGTCTTGCCGTCCTTCCCCGCGTGAAGGGCGCCTGTGGTCTCGGCCAGTTCGTAGAGCGCGGGAATCGAAGCCCCGAGGCTCGGCGTGAAGTTGACGTAAGAATGACCGCTCCGCAAGGCGGCGAGGGCGTACAGGGAGCTGGATGGCAGGAGTTCGGGACCGCCGTCGACGAGCGCGGCGTTGAGCGAGTCCCAGTGCTGGTGGACGTCGGCGACCGAAAAGGGAGGTTCCGTGCTGGCGACGTTCAGCACGATGAGGTGCTCGAGCCGCTCGGCCTCGACGAACGCCGCATAATCCGAGGCGATCCGGTCGACGGCCTCCCTCGCGGTGCGAGCTGGCTTCGAGTCGCCCCAGGCACCGAGACCAGAGATTGCCGGTCCGGAACCCAGTTTGGTTCCCGGCCGGACTCGTGCCGAAGCGGCGTCCAGGTCTTCCCGGCACGCGGAAATCAACTCCGCCGAAAAGACCCCCGAGCTCTTGCGGAATTCCTCCGCCGACTCCACGAATGAGGATTCGCGGATGTCGTGTCCTCCCACCAGGAATTCATCGGGACCTGGAAGGTCGAGCCCTTGAAATTCGGGAAGCGCGGTCACCAATCCCGTCGTCGGGCTCAGACCGCGCGCCAGGCTGGAAAGCCCCAGAGTGATGGTCGTTCCGACCCCACCGAAGGCTCCGACCAGCCAGAGGCCGACGCGGCGACGTGTCGTTGTGGGCATAAACGTAACTGCCTTGCAGGGTGGGAGTAGAGCGGACTCGTCAATCGCGTCTTTGCAATTCAGGGCGGGACGAGACCCGGCCCTCGCTCGGCCGAGCCGGGGAATCTTCACCGACGATTCTATTATGGTGGACCAACAATAACCAATCAACCCGACGATCCCATCCGGCTTTCGCCGAGCCAGTTTGACGCAACGGCTTCATGCCCTATGCGGGGGCGCCCAGGTGAGTTCGGCGTGTCCCCTCGCCGTAAGATCTTGTGCGGGATCTCCGACTCTCGGAGGAAAAAATCCGATGGAATCCGGTCACGTGGAAGCGTGGCAGGCTTCGGATTCCCGGCGCTGGATTGAGGGTGAACACCGCGGTAGCATGATTTCGGAGACCGACAAGGATCCCCTGTTTCACCCTCGCACCCTGGAGGTTCGGACCATGCGCTGCTGGGCTCCTCTTCTCGCGCTTTGGATGCTGTCCCAGGCCACGTCCGACCTGGCCCTCGGCGACGAGCCGGGTCTGCCCGAAGGTTTCACCCCCCTGTTCAACGGCAAGGATCTCTCCGGGTGGACGTTCGTCAACACCAAGGACAACTTCTTCGTCAAGGACGGCGTGCTCGTCATGAACAAGGGGAAAGGCTGGCTGGCCAGCGAGGGTACGTTTGAGAATTTCGAACTCCGGATTCGATATCGTTTCGTCACGCCAGGTGCGGACTCGGGGATCTTCATCCGTTCGGCTCTCGAAGGCAACAACTGGACGAGCAAGGGTTACCAGATCCAGAATATGGACAACCAGACGCTCGGCGCGGTCGTCAGCATGGGGCGGGCTGTGAAGGACAAGGTCCATAAAACCGACCTCGTCAAGTCGCTGAAGAAGCCGGCCGGTGAGTGGATGGACCTGACCATCGTTGCGAAGGGGCCTGATGTTACCGTTTCCCTCAATGGGCAGACGGTCGCGACGGGCCAGATTGAACCCGTGGCCGGCCACATCGGTCTTCAGGCGGAAGGCGGCGTGCTTGAATTCCAGCGCATCGATCTCAAGCCCCTGTCCCCTTGAGGCGGGATCGTCGAGCCGGCATGGAATCAACCATCCCCGTCGGTGGAAGCACTCCATGAAGTCGGCCTATCGATTCCTGGCGTCGCCTCGCCCTTGCAGCTACCTGCCCAATCAGTTTGCGAGACTCGAATACAACTGGGTCCTGGAGCTCGACCCTCAAGAATACGCGTCGCTTCTGCTCCGGGGCTGGAGGCGGTTCGGACGAGGCGTTTACCGGCCTCGTTGTCTTCGATGCTCGAGCTGCCTCTCGCTCCGGATCGACGCTGCTCGATTCCGACCGAACCGGAGCCAGCGGCGGACTCGCAAGGTCAACGCCTCTGAGGTCCGCCTTACCATCGGATCGCCCTCGCCCACCAGGCAAAAGCTCTTGCTCTATCACCGCTATCACGCACACCAAGAGCTCGCGAAAGGTTGGCCCTCTCACGAAGAGAACGACCTTGAATCCTTTCACGAGTCGTTCGTGGACAACCCCTTTCCAAGCGAGGAGTGGCGCTTCGAACTCGATGGCGAACTTGTGGGACTCGGCTACGTCGACGCGCTTCCGATCGGTCTTTCGGCGATCTACTTCATCCACGACCCGTTGCTTGCTCGACGCTCGCTCGGCACGTGGAATGTCCTGTCCCTGATCGACCAGGCGGCGCTTCGAGGTCTGCCCCACGTTTATCTCGGGTATTACGTCGAAGGCTGCCGCTCCCTCGAATACAAGGCCAACTTCCGGCCCAATGAGATCCTGGGCGCCGACGGCACTTGGCAACGTTTCCGCCCCTGATGCCAAACCGTGCCTGATCACACTTCCTGATGGTTCTTGTCGCGAGCGTTCGGCCGGCCGCTTGCCTCACTCCCAAGGGTAGGAAATCGGCTGCTTGCGAGGTCGCGACGCGAGGCGTAGGATCGGCGACGCGAGGCGAACGAGAATTCCCCCAATCGACGGAGCCGAGGTTTCTGCCATGCGAATCATCGTCTCAACCACCCTGGCGATCCTGGTCTGTCTGTCGGCATCCGCCACGGCCGACGAGGCGATGAGACCGCTCGCCAAGGGGGTTCGTGGCCTCGTTACCCGCGCGAAGGGGCCGGTCCACATCGATGGCCGGCTCGACGACTGGGCAGGGGCCTTTTGTACGCCGGTGCACGACAACCATCGTAACCTGCTCAATCGAGCGGCCCGCTTCTTCTACCTTTGGGATGAACAGGCGTTTTACGTTGGGCTGCGGGCCCTCGACCAAAAGCAGGCCAACGTGGGGCAGGGGGGATCGGTCTGGAACGGTGACGCCGTCGAGTTCTACTTCGACACCCGAGCCGGTGACTCGCTCCGTGGCAAGGACTGGACCGAGGGAGCCATTCACCTGTTTTACTCGCCATTTACCCAGGCCGAGTTGAAGCCGCGATGGGTGATGCGACAGGGGATCGCCACCAGCGACACGAAGCTCGACGATGTCGAGATCGCCGCGACACGCCACGACTGGGGTTATGAAATTGAGTTCAAGATTCCCTGGAAGAATTTCCCTTCGTTCCACGCGAAACCGGGCGGGCTGATCGCCCTCGATGCCGAGCTTTGCAGCGGCGACGGTGGCCCTCGAACCGACCGGACCTTTACTTATGGCTCGCCTCTCTCGGTTCAGCAACCCGCGTCACTCGGACTCGTCGAACTCGTCGAGTCGATCGAACCGGGCGACCTGTCGCAGGTCGGGCCCGCGATGTTCCCGATGTGGGTCGATACGCCCTGGGTCCAGGCCGAACGGGCGAAGGTTCAGGCCGTCGTGGCCATCCCGCCGGAGGCCATCGACAAGGTCGGCAAGGTCGTCATTCGCTTGCACGACGGCGACGGCAAGATCGTCAAGGAGATTCCCGCCGCGATCGACCGGTTCGGCCCCGAGGCTCTCGGGTTCGCTCGAGCCGTCGCGACCTGGTCCATCGATGACTTCGCGCCAAACACCTACTTCGCGACGGCGCGAGTCGAGGATCGCGACGGAAAAACCGTTATTCGCGTCACGCCCCGGATGGTTCAGGAGGCAAATATGACCGGGCGTTAACGCGTTGATTGAGAATCGAATAAATCCAGGTCTATCCCACGGATCGGCGGACAGGTCCTCGGCTCATTCGTAGAAACCGACGGCACATCAAAGCAAGTCCACGAAAACGTGTCTGTCTCAATTATGAAATATTGAAAAGATAGATCAGTATTGAGGATCATAGAATCCAATGAGTTCGCGATCAGCGATGCGAACGACTGGCCGAGACGGGCCATTCCACGCGTTCGTCGCTGGAGGCGCTAGATTCCGATCGCCCGAGGTTGATGTGGTGGGCCCATTCGGAGCGCGTATCGGGAAAATCGGTTCGGGTATGTACGCCTCGAGACTCCTTCCGCTCGAGCGCGGCGGCGATCATCAATCGCGCCACAGTAAGCATATTTTGTAACGTCCAACCTGTAGGTTCGTCAAAGACCTGGGGCAGGGCGTAGCGGCACCAGAAGTCGACCTGAGAGGCGGCTTCGGTCAGGCCACGCGCATCACGCGTGATGCCCACCTTGCGCCACATGAGGGAACGGAGCGAGTTGCGGATATCGGCCAGGTCGAGCGGCTCGCGGGGCGGTGGGGCGGAGTTGCTGGAAACGGGCGGAACCTCCAGCCGGACCGATCCCGAGGATTCGAGCACGCCGAGGATGTCCTCGGCGGCCCTGGCGCCGAAGACGAGACCCTCGAGCAGGCTGTTGGATGCGAGGCGATTCGCCCCGTGGAGCCCGCTCGATGTGACCTCGCCGGCCGCCCAGAGGTTCGGGATCGTGGTTCTCGCGTTGCGGTCGACCGTGACGCCGCCCAGGAAGTAGTGAGCACCGGGACGAACCGGAATGCGATCGCGCGTGATGTCCAGGTCGAAGCTTCGGAGCAGGGCGTCGATTCCGGGGAACCGGGACCGGATATGGGCGGGGTCGAGATGGGAAAGGTCGAGGTACACGCAAGGGTGCTCGGTTCTTGCCATGACGGTCGTGATAGCCCTTGAAACATCGTCGCGAGGGGCGAGCTCGGCCTGGGGATGGAACTCGGGCATGAAGCGATGGCCATCGCGGTCTCGGAGGTAGGCCCCTTCGCCCCGAAGGGCCTCGGTCAGCAGGTGTCGCGACGAGCCGGCGATGTAGAGCACTGTGGGATGAAACTGCATGAACTCCATGTCACGGAGCTCGGCCCCCGCGCGATAGGCGACGGCGTGGCCGTCGGCCGTGGCGATCGAGGGATTGGTCGACTCGCGATAGAGCTGCCCGGCCCCTCCGGTGGCCAGAACGATGGCCCGGGCCCAGACCAGCGACGGACCCCGCCGGCGGTCCCAGACAATCGCGCCTCGGCAGGAATCCTCATGGGTTAATAAATCCATGGTGAAACTGTTTTGCCAGATGCGGATGTTCGGGGTTTGCCGAGCGCGAGCGATCACGGCCCGCATAACCTCTCGGCCGGTCGAGTCACCCATGGCGTGAACGATCCGGGCGTGGGAGTGACCGCCTTCGCGGCCGAGGGCGACGTGGCCATCAACCTCGTCGAAATGCGTGCCCCATTGGATCAGCTCGGCGATACGCACGGGAGCCTCTCGAACGACCATCTCGACGATCTCCGGGTCACAGAGCCCTTTTCCCGCGGCGAGGGTATCGGCGATGTGGTCGTCGAAGCGGTCCTCGGGGTCGAGAACGCCCGCGATGCCTCCTTGCGCGTAGGCGCTATTGCTTTCTCGAACCTCGTCCTTGGTAACGACCAGGACGCGGAACGGATCGGGAATCCCAAGCGCGGCGCGGAGCCCGGCGAGGCCGCCACCGATGACGAGGACATCGGTGAAGTGGTGCGGGAGATCCCGCGGATCGAATGCGTTGAGATACCGTCGAGGCGGCACAAGCGGGCAGAGCATGGTCGAGGGCCTTTTGCCGAGCCCCGATCGGAGGGGAGGAACTCCATGTTCGGGGCGCGATCGCTTGGAGAGTCGTGTCCGAATCGTCCTCGATGCCAGACGATTCAATTCGTGAATGCTTCAGGGTCCGGGAAATCGAAGGTGTCGTCAACCTTCGATTCCCGGATCCTTGCTGCGAGCAGAACGGGGGCGTTCAACGGCCGCCTTCTCCGTTTCCTCCTGCCGCCGGTTTCGAGGGCCGTGCCGCTGGCGAGCGGGAAATACTGCTCTGGTACGCCTCGAACCGGGAACGGATCTGGGCTGGGGCCTGTGTGCGGACTCCTTGCGTCTGGTCTTGGAGGGAGTCTTGCACGACCGACCCAGGACCTCGCTGGCCTCTCCCGCTGACTAGCGGCGAGCGGATCTGATCAGGCAGCTTTCGATTCGGGTCGAGGCGCTGCGGTTCTCCGAGCTTGCCCTCGATCTGGCCAGGATCTCGCGACGGACCGGTGTCCTTGGGTTTCTGGAACTTCTCGACGAACTGCTCGATCTCCTGACGCGACATTCCGGTCGCTTCTTCGAGCTGCTTCACGTCGTTGTCCTTGCCGTTCTCGAGGACGTCCTTCAGCTTCCGAAGCACGAGGTCGGTCTGGGGCCGACCGCTGTCGGGCGCGACGTTCTCGCCGGGGTTCACCGGAGGCTGGGGTCGGGGGCCAGTCGGCTCGTCGAGCTGTTTTTTCTCAGGCAGGTCCGGTAGATCGACGTTCCCCTGGCGGTCTCCACCACCACCCGACGAGGCCGGGCCACCACTACCTTGAGGATTCGACTGGCCATTGGAGCCTGGTTCCCCCTGGTTGGGCTGCTGGCCCTGCCCTTGGCTCTTGCCACTGGGCTGCCCTGCCGAGGAACCCGGCGTTGAACCAGGCTGTTGACCCGGTTGACTCCCTTTTCCTCCCTGAGCCGAGGAGCCCTGCTGGCCTTGCTGGCCAGACTGGCCACCTTGCTGTCCACCGGACTCCCCCTGCTGACCTTGCTGACCGGACGGACCTTCATGGCCTTGTTGTCCGGATTGGCCTTCTTGGCCTTGCTGACCGGACGGACCTTCCTGGCCTTGCTGTCCAGACTGCTCGCGCTGGCTGGACTTCCCGGAGGAGTCTGTGCCGTCCTTCGCCTCGTGTTGGCCACCCAGCTTGTCCGAATTGTTGCTTGACGAAGAGCCCTGTGTCTTGGTGGACTTTTCGGATCTCTCTCCTGACGGTGCCTTCTGGGGCTCACTTGACGGTCCCGCAGGCTGGTTTTGCTGATCGTTACGGGACGCCTGGCGTCCCGTCTGATCGCTACTTCCTTGTTCCGGACGACGCGGCTGGGTGGAATTTGGGAGATCGTCCTCCTGGCCCGGCCGACGATTGATGGTCTCGTCGGGCTGGCCATCCTGACCTCCGATCCGGGGTTTCATCCCTTGATCATTCGACGCGGACTCCGGCCGCCCCGTCGGCTGCTGGTTCGCTTGACCTTGCTGCGCGTTGGGCTGACCTTGCTGCGAGTCGGGACGCTCGCGTGGTTGGCTCTGCGGGTTGTTGCGCCCCTGAGATTGACCTCGCGATTGGCTGGGTTGGCCTTGGGGTTGACCCTGCTGCGC
>CAZRGV010000006.1:61054-89569 GCA_964599655.1 uncultured Isosphaeraceae bacterium
GTTGGGTTGGCCTTGGGGTTGACCCTGCTGCGCGTTGGGTTGGCCTTGGGGTTGACCCTGCTGCGCGTTGGGTTGGCCTTGGGGTTGATTGGGCTGACCAGGCGGCTGTTGCGGCTGCTCTTGATCCTGGCCTTGAGAGGCTGCATTTCCGCCACTTTCGTGAGTCTGGTTGGCCAATGGTTGTTCAGGGCCCGGACGGCCGGAGTTCGGCTGCGGCTTACCGGCATCCTCATGCTGCCCGTTCTTCCGGTCCGACGGATTCGAGGAATCCGGTGAGGTGCCGGCCTTGGGCTGGGAACCAGTTTGCGACTGACCGTTGGTTTCAGAACGTTGGTCCGCCGGCTTTCCGTTCTTTGAGCCTTCGGCCCCTGCGTTCTCCCGGGCGCCTGGCTTTTGATCCTGCGAGCGCTCGGAGCCTTTGGGCTGACCCTGACCACCTTGACCCTCGTTCGACTTCGTTACGTCTTGATCTGGACGGCCCGGCGGCTTTCCGGCGTTTGGGGCGTTTGACGGGCGCTCGGCACCGGGCTGTCCGGGAGTCGGCTTGGTGGAATTCGAGCCCTCCCGAGATTCGCCTCCGGAGGCTCGATTCGAGGCGCCGCTCTCGGGTTTGTTCCGACCTTGCTGGTCGGCACCACTTTCCGAGGGGTTTTCCTGAGTTGGCTTGACGCCATCGCGGGTCTTGCCCGAAGGCTGTTCGTTGCCGGCCTGGTTCTGGCTGTTCTGAGGTTGTCCCGACGTGGGTTTGTTTCGGCCTTCGCCGGTTTGGGGCTTGTTCGAGCCCTCGTTGGGGGTGTTCTCTGGCTTGACGCCGTTGGGCTCGGGCTTCGAGCCGGTCGGCTGGTCGTTCGATCCACCTGGCTGGCTGGTTTGGGGCTGGTTCTGGCCGGGTTGCGGCTGGCCGGGTCTCGCCGCGTCCGGCGAACCTTCACGCGGACCCGTTTGCGAGGATCCTTCCCGTGTGCGATCGGATTCGTTGCCAGACTTGCTGCCCCTGTTCGGCGAGGCTTCGGACGAACCTGGTTTCTGGTCGGGCGTCTCGCGATTCTGGCCCGCGCCGGAAGGTTGTCCGGCCTGTGACTGAGGCGCGTTCTTCATGCCATCCTGCGGCTTGGACGACGAACCGGGCTCTCGATCCTGTGGTTTCGTGCCAGGCGCACCTACGTTCTCACCTGCCTTTTGTCCGGTTTGTTGCGGGTTGGGAGACTCGACGGATGGCTTGCCCGCGTTCGTCGAGGCCCCCTCTTGGTTTCGTCCCGCGTTTCTGGCTTGATTCTCACCCTGGCCCTGCCGAGAGGAGCCGGCCTTCGTCTGAGAACCTTCCTGATTCCGCGGATTGCCCTGATCCGGCCGTTCGGTCTGATTCTGGCCGCCCTGAGCCTGGTTCGATTCGGGCTTGGTTGGTTTGTCGCTGGGCTGGGCCTTGGTCTGATCCTGACCCGATTGGGGCGGGTTCTGACCTTCGCTGGATTGGAGATGGTTCTGAGGCTGACCAATTTGGGGTTTCGTCTGACCCGTGTTGGCTTGAGGCTGGCTCTGGGCCCCGCCGGAGTTGGGAGGAGAGGCGGCTTCGTTCGAGCCATTCTGTGGCTTCGAGCCGGTCGTCTCGGGCTGGCCGGTAGACTTTTGCGGTTCGCCGGACTGTGGCTTGGTCGATCCTCCCTGTTCGTTCGAGCCATTCTGTGGCTTCGAGCCGGTCGTCTCGGGTTGGCCGGTAGACTTTTGGGGTTCGCCGGACTGTGGCTTGGTCGATCCTTCCTGTTCGTTCGAGCCATTCCGTGGCTTCGAGCCGGTCGTCTCGGGCTGGCCGGTAGACTTTTGCGGTTCGCCGGACTGTGGCTTGGTGGATCCTTCCTTCGGGGCAGTGCTTTCGCGTTGCAAGCCACCCTGCACCGGGCGGTTGGAAGCCTGGGGCTGGTTGTTTGGACCCGCTTCCGGCTGGCCGGTCGAAGCGTCCGATCGACCCGACTGCGGTTGATTCCCCGACTGCCCCGCCGGGGGCGACGTCCGCGGGTTGGGGGTCGGATTCCTCGGATTATTCCCCTGCTCGGGATTCGCTCGGGAGACGTCGGACGAGGGCGAATTTTGGGGCGGCTGTCCATTCGGGGGCGGCTGCGGTGGGTTCGCGCCGCTAGGCAGGGGGGCGTTCGCGGTCGGCGGCTGCGCATTCCCGTTGCCAGAGGGCGCCTGCTGACCCGTCTGATCGCCCTGGTTTCTCTGGTTCGGCTGCTCCTGCTGCGAAGGCTGCTCACGCTGTTGGGGGTTTGCCTGGTTCTGTTGCGGAGGGTTATTCGAGTTGTTTGCTTGCTGGCCTGCCTGACCCTGTTGGGGAGGTTGTTGCTGCGGAGGCTGTTGCCGGTTCAGGGCCTGTTCGAGTTGGCGGAGCTTCTCCATGTCCTCGGGGCTGGGCTGGGGACGCTCCTGAGGATTGGGGTTTGGGGCATTGGAATCGCCGGGTTGATCCGGAGGGGGCGGTTGGTTCGCCTTGGGCTGGTCGGGTGGATTTTGCGGCTGCTGACCATCCTGAGGTGGCTGATCCTTGGGCTGATCCCCCATGGGCGGCGGCTGATCCTGAGGCTGGTCGGGCTGTGGAGTATTCCGCTGTTCTTCCTGCTCCTCCTTCTGCTTCTTCTGTTCCTCGGGAGGCAGTGGCTCAACAACCTCGATAAGCTGGCGGACGGTTTCGACCCGATTCGACTGCGGTTCCTTGGTGTCTCGAACGCTCAGCCAGTATTCGATCTTTGAGCCCGGCTTGACCTTCAAGGCCTCGAGGTCAAGCATTTCGTCCTGGATCAGCTCGGGTGTCGGGTCCTTCTTTTCCAGGTAGTTGCGGGCGGCCTGGAGGATTTCCTTTTCCTGCTGAACGTGCAGGGTCGCTTCTTTGACGCCGTGGTCGTCGCTTGCCTTCATTCGGAGAGCGACTCGGCCGTTACTGGGCACCTTGATCGAGGGAGCAGGGAAGAGGAATTGAGCGACCGGCGCCCGGTCGGGCAAGGCGTGAATGTCATAAACGACCGGGCGAGGATTCTTTTCCCCCTCGGTCGTTTCAAATTTGATCACGTAAGACCGGTCGGAGTCGACGAGGAACCTTCCAGTCAGTTGGTAGGGGTTGTCGCGGTCTACGTCCATGCTGGCCGATTTCTTCTCCTTGCCGTCGCGATCCTTGCCGAACTCGATCCGCCCCGAACGCGCGGGCTCGTTGGTCTGAACGTGGAGCGTGACCAGCGTTCCCTCGATGGCCTCGACATTGCCGCCGTCGATCTTCTCCAAGGTGGCCGGCTGGCTGTACCGTTTCCGTTCTCGCTGAATATAGAGTGGGAATTCGAGATCGTGGTTAACCGATAGGACCATCGGCGTGGGCCGGACCCAGAGCTTGTAGTGCTTCGATTCGGCGTCACCGCCGGTCAGGTAGTAGTCGATGAACTTCGCGCCCCCCTGGGTTTGCACGTCTCGAAGCGAGGTCAGCCAGGGATCAAAGTCGTTCGCGCCTCGGGCGAATTCCTGGGTGGCGTAGAACTGCCCGCCGTCCTTGCTATAGTGAAGCGCGACCTGGGAGGGGCGGGTACCCTGAACCTCGACCGCAAAGTCCACATTCGAGCCCGCCACCACATGGGAAAGGGTGTCGTCGTCGCCAGGCTTGATGTTCACCAGCCGGGTGTTGGTCGGTCTGGCGATGTCGGCCAGAAGGGCCCGCCGGGCCGAGTCGAGGATGCTTTTGGGCGTGAGAAGCGAGTAGAGGCAGAAGATGACCACGACGCCCGCGAGCGCGTAGACCATCCGGATCAGGTGCCGCTGATCGACGACCGTGTCCACCTCAATCCGCGTAAGGTCCTGAACAGCCTTCGACTCGACGGCCGTCAGGAAGAGCTTCGGCGTCTGATCGCGATGGCGGCGGAGATCGAGGTAGCTGATCAGGCTATTCTTGAAGCTCGGATCGGCGAGTTCGATCGTTCGGGCCGCATAGAAGAAATTGACCCTGCGGAGCAGGGGCCAAACGATCCTCCATGCCGTGAAAACCAGGCCGCTGGCCAGTCCGACCGCCAAAACGATCAGGCGAATCCAGACCGGCAATCCGAACACATGGTCGAGAAGCACCTCGAGGAACAAAACGCCAAGGGCCACGGCGGCCAGAGTGACCGAGGCCGTGAGAACGTCGGTCATCCGGATCTTGGCCCGTGTCAGGCCGATCTGGTGATCGATGTACTGCTCATAATTGAGCAACTTGCCTTGCGATTGAGCGCCCAGGGCCATGACGCAGACTCCCTGTTCCGTGTGATTCCACGCTGCCACGATTATATCCGTCCACACCCTGAGCGGGAAACGACCTTCGGACGATTGTCCGAACATCGTGGGGCGGAACCGCACTTAAGCTCCTGTGAAACTGGATCTTAAGACTCGGAATTCAACCGTGGTTTTGTGACCATACGGGTCCCTTGTCGCACGTTTTCTCGATGGCTGAGCTTACAACGTACGGCGCTCTCGCGTTGTTCGGCGATTCTGGGGAACCGATGGGTTTAGCGAACCCCCGTTTCGGTCGCAAGACTTTGGGTCGAGATCGACGGTTCTGTCCCTTGAATCGAATCGTCGTTCTTGAGGTTCTCAGTGCCGCTGTGCGGCGCTTCGTTGTTCTGACGCGCTTGAACGGTGCGTGCTTCTCTCGTTATCATACGTTTAGCTCTCATTATGGATTCTCATGACAACGAGCCGTGCCCCGGTCACCCTGACTCTCGGAAACACGGGGTGCCTCCTCGTCGAACCTCGGGAACCTCGCGGTGCTCCAGCGGCCTGTTTACCTCGACAATCACGCGACCACCCGCACCGATCCTCGCGTGCTCGAACGCATGCAGCCGTATTTCTCGACGATTTACGGTAACGCCGCCAGCGTGTCGCACCGGTTCGGCTGGGAGGCGGAGGAGGCCGTGGAACGCGGTCGCGAGCAGGTGGCCCGGCTGATTGGAGCCGAAACCCGGGAGATCGTCTTCACTTCGGGGGCGACCGAAGCCAACAACCTGGCGATCAAGGGGGCTTTACCGGCCCTGGCGAAGAAAGGCAATCACCTCGTTACCTCGGCCATCGAGCATCTCGCGGTGCTCGACCCAATGAGGCGGCTCGCTCGTGAGGGATGGGACCTGTCGATCGTGCCGCCGGACGCGAACGGGATCATTTCCAGGGAGGCTGTTGAAGCCGCAATCACGGACCGAACGGTTCTCGTTTCGATCATGGCCGCTAATAACGAGGTCGGCACGATTCAGCCGTTTCGCGAGATCGGTCAACTCTGTCACGAGCGAGGAATCCTCTATCACACCGATGCGACCCAGGCGGTCGGCAAGATCCCACTCAACGTCCTAGAGGACTCGATCGACCTGCTCAGTCTCTCGGCGCACAAACTTTACGGCCCGAAAGGCGTTGGCGCCTTGTATGTTCGACGCCGCAACCCGCAGGTCCGCATCCTGCCCTTGTTCGACGGCGGCGGCCACGAGCGAGGGATGCGAAGCGGGACGTTACCGGTCCCTTTGATCGTTGGCCTGGGTGAAGCCTGCGAGATCGCCATTCACGAACGAGACGCCGAGGCGGAGCGAGTCCTAGATCTGCGCGAGCGCCTGCATGCAGGCATCGTCTCGCAGGTCCAAGAAGTTCAGCTCAATGGCCACCCGACGCTCCGTCTGCCCGGAAACCTCAATCTCAGCTTCCGTTACGTCGATGGCGAGGCCTTGATGATGGGAATGCGGGATGTGGCGGTCAGCTCTGGCTCCGCCTGCACCTCGGCCAATCCCGAACCGAGCCATGTCCTGCTCGCCATGGGGCTCGACGAGGAGATGGCGCGCGCCAGTTTGCGGTTCGGTCTGGGCCGGTTCACGACGGAGGAGGAGATCGCGTTTGCAATCAGCGCCGTGGCCGAGGCGGTGGATCGACTACGGGCGATGAGCCCGGCCTGGTCTCTCCGCGGGGCGCCTTGATGTCGTATTGACGATAGGATACGATTCTCTAGATTCTCTCCGGGTGTGTTTGACTCCCGGACCGTGCCACGAGGAGGCGACCCATGCCCGTGACTCTGAGCGAGAAAGCAGCGACCGAAGTCAAGAAAGTCATGTCCGACCAGAACCTGCCCCAGGACGCGGTTCTTCGCGTCGGCGTCCAGGGTGGTGGCTGCAGCGGTTTTTCGTACAGCTTGAACTTCGACACCCAGACCAGTGAGCGCGACCGAGTGACCGACTTCTTCGGCGTCAAACTCGCCGTGGACAAGAAGTTCGACCCCTACTTGGACGGTACCGTCATCGATTACGTCGAGGATCCGAACCTCGGCCAGCGGGGCTTCAAGTTCGATAACCCCAACGTGGTCAAGTCCTGCGGTTGCGGTAGCTCGTTCCAGGTTTGACGACGCGACGATCCGTCCTGAACGCCCGAACTCGAACGCACCGGCCGTTTTCCAAAAATGGCCGGTGCGTTTTCGTCATTCGCCATTCCTCACCACGACCAGCGCGTCTGGACTTCGGGATTGACGATGCAGTCCGAGGGCCAACGTCCCTGAGAGAGCTCGACGATGCACCAGGCGGCCTTTTCCGCCATGTCGGCCATCGAACGGACGTCGATGCCGGCGACGTGAGGACTGGAAACCACGTTGGGTAGCTGGAGCAGCGGCTCGGACGGCTCGGGCGGTTCCTGCTCGAAGACATCGAGCCCTGCGCCCGCGAGATGGCCGGAAACGAGCGCCTCGTGAAGGTCGGACTCAACGACGATCCCCCCTCTCGCCGTGTTGATTAGATAAGAACCCGCACGCATCCGGCCGAGCATCTCACGATTGAAGAGCCCTCGCGTTGTTGGCAAGAGTGGAAGGTGTAGACTCACCACGTCAGAGCGCGACAGAAGCTCGTCAAAGCCGACTCGTTCGAAGTCGTCAGTCGCAACCGGGGCCGGGAGTGAGGGCAACGGGTCGTAGGCCAGAACCCGCATGCCGAACGCCAGGGCGCGCGGAACCATCGCGCGACCGATCCGACCCAGGCCCACCAGTCCCAACGTCTTGCCCCGAAGCGGCGCCGGCAGGGTCCGATCCCATCCTCCTTCTCGAATAATCCGGTCGTTGAGGGCAATCCGCCGGGTCAAGGCGAGCAAGAGGGCGAAGGCCTGTTCGGCGACCGAGTCATGATTCGTTCCGGGCGTGATCGTCACGGCGATCCCCCGCGAGGTCGCCGCCGCAACGTCGACGGCATCGTAACCCACTCCTGTCCGTGCGATCACCTTGAGCCGGGGCGACATCGCCATCAGCTCATCGGTGATCGGCTCGCCGCCAGCCACAATGGCTTCGACCTTGGGCAGTTGCGCGCGGAGGTCCGCTTCCGTCAGCGTGCCGTCGCCGGGAGGGTCGATCGTTTCAAAACCCGCTTGGACAAGGAGTTCACGGAACCGACCGGGCTGGTTTCGGAGTGGCCCGGATCCGATGAGGACTGTGGGCATTACGCACATGCCTTCCTGGAAGACCATGATTACCTGGACGACCGCGTTACTATAACAAGCGTTCCCAGGGTTCTCACGCCTTGTCGCGTATGGAACCAGGTGTTTCCCGGAGCGCGATCGCCTCGAAATTCAGCTCCAGACCGCCGGCGGGCATCCCCTGTTCGCAGCGCATCAAGAAAACAGCACTCCCCATCGACAACCCACTCGACCAGGCGCCGGATCGGACGCGAATCCTCTCGCAAACGTGTTTTCAAATGGTACTCTTGAGGTATTGATGTTGGTGGGATGACCAGGGCCGGTTCGTGTTCCGGGTGCCTCGTCGCGTCGGAATCGAACGATCAGGCCGCGATCTCGTCGTCAAAAGATGGTACGATGCCTCTTTCGAGCATCATCCAGGACACCGGCGACTAGCATTCGTGACCGGCGCGGCTATGCTTGGAAATCCTGTCGCAGGTGGGATGGATCGGCCGTTGAGGGAGGATCATCGAGGTGCCGGGTTCTGTTTTCATCACGAGGCCGATTCCTGACCCTGGTCCGGAGATGATTCGGCTGGCCGCCGACAAGTTGGAGATCAATCCAGACGATCGCACACTCTCGCCTGATGAGTTGCGGGCGGCCGTGGCTGGCCGGGACGCGGTCCTCTGCCTCCTCACCGACAGGATCGACGCGTCCATCCTGGAAGCGGCCAGGGGTTGCAAGATCTTCGCCAACATGGCGGTCGGGTACAATAACATCGACGTCCCCGCAGCCACCCGCCTCGGCATTCTCGTGACGAACACGCCAGGAATCCTGACGGACGCGACGGCCGACCTGACCTGGGCCCTGATTCTGGGGGTGGCCCGTCGGGTCGCCGAAGGGGACCGCGAGATGCGGTCCGGCCGGTTCCAGGGTTGGGGGCCGAATTACATGCTCGGTGGCGATGTCACCGGCGCCACGCTCGGATTGATCGGCCCGGGTCGGATCGCCACCGCGGTCGCTCGACGCTCGCAGGGGTTCCGGATGCGCCTGCTCTATCACGGACATCGGCCAAGTCCCGAGATCGATGCCCTTGGCGGCCAATCCGTCGGTCTGGATGCATTGCTCTCCGAGAGCGATTTCGTGAGTCTACACGTCCCGTTGACGGAGGAGACGAGGCATCTGATCAACGCACGACGACTCGCGACGATGAAGCCGACCGGCTACCTCATCAATACCTCCCGGGGGCCCGTTGTGGATGAGAAGGCGCTCGTTGAGGCATTGCGATCGCGACGAATCGCCGGGGCGGGGCTGGACGTCTACGAGGACGAGCCGAGAATGGCCGAGGGACTGGCCGAATGCTCGAATGCTCTGCTCTTGCCCCACCTCGGCAGCGCGACCCGGGCCACTCGAGGAGCGATGTCTCGGATCGCGGCCGAGAATGTCGTGGCGGTTCTGCAAGGCCGACGTCCACCAAACCTGGTGAATCCGGAAGCTTGGACGGAATCCTAGGCGTCCTTTGGCCGAATCAAGGCAAGTCGTACCTTTTCCCTTTTCCGGCAAACCGACGAGCGTTCGAAGTCGCATGGGTCTTTTGAAGTTCCGTCTGCCATCGTGGTTCGAGGGCGAGGCTGAGCTTCGCAAAGCGTATGTCACGGGACAGGACCGGACACCGCAGCGAGCTCAGATCGATTTTCGCTCGGACCTGATGCTACTGTATCGCGACTCACCGGAGAGTGGACGGCTGCACGTCCCCTGGCATGTCGAGGGGTTCGGCACACCGATCGTGGCGACGGCCACGCTCGCCGAACGAGCCGAGCCGTATCACCTTTCAGTCGAGTTGGCCCGAGGCAAGCTGAACGATGTACGGAACCAGGTGTCAGACTGGCAACAGGCAGGTCTTAAGCTGACGGACGAATTGCGATCGCAGCTCGATGGAGCCAGAACCTCATTTGCCCGCGCGGCGACCTCCGGAGACCAGCCCGAAGAGGCCTTTGCCGCCGCGCAAGCCACCCTGAAGCACGCATTTTCCGCCGGCCAGTTGCTCGTCGAGGAATACACGGACCAGGTTCTGCGCAGAAGGCTGGAACACTCTTCGAAGCTTCCCACCCTGCTCGGCTGTGGGCTCGAAGGTCTTCCGAAAACCCGAGCGTGGTCGACCCGCTTTCCCGAGGCGTTCAACGCGGCAAGCGTCGACTGCTCCTGGGCCAAGATTGCACCCGACGAGGGACAACATCGCTGGGACTTGCCGGACGCGCAAATTCATTGGTGCCGCCGGCGTCGACTCACGCCAATGGCAGGCCCCCTGATTGACTTCCGGCCGGGAGCCTTGCCCAACTGGCTCTGGCTCTGGCAGGGAGATTACGACGAGATTCTCGCTCAGGCGATCGATCACGTTCGGCAGGCGGTTGGCCGCTACCGCGGCAAGGTCGGACTCTGGCATCTCGTCCATCGACCGGCATCGCACGAAATCCTCGGCCTGAATGAGGAAGAACAGATTCGGATGACCGCTCGGCTGGTGCAGGTGGCCAGGCAAGTCGATCCGCATGCGCAACTGGTGGTCGACTTCGACCGGCCCTGGGGCGAGTGGATGGCTTCCGCCGCATTTCAGCTCGGTCCGTTACATCTGGCCGACTCGCTGGCGCGCGCCGACCTCGGCCTAACCGGGATCGGCCTCGAAATCGCCCCGGGGTATGGGCCCGAATACGGTAGTCATCTCCGTGACCTGTTCGACTTTTCTCGACTCCTCGATCTGTTTGCACTGGTCAACCTGCCGCTGTACCTCTCTCTTGCCTTGCCCTCGGCCGTCGGTAAGGATGCCAACCTGAGTGAACCCGAGACGGTCGAACCCGCCCAGTGGCCTCGCGCCCCGGACGAGGAGTTGCAGAAGGAGTGGGCCAGACAGTGGGTCTCCCTCGCCGTGGCCAAGCCGTTCGTTCGATCGGTGACCTGGCATCAAATCACCGACGCCGCGCCTCGCGTCTTCCCACACTCGGGCTTGTTCCGCACCGATCAGACGCCCAAGCCCGCCTTCGAATGGATGCGGGAATTCCGCGGTAAGTATCTTCGGTAGTTGCTTCCCTCGCGGATTGGAAAAAGTTCAGGAAGCGGCGTTCTTGACGTCTTTCGCGGCAAGAACAACTTGGTTAACCTTTAGAAAAGGCGCCGCGCGGAGTAACACGGATTCGGACCTCTGGGGGCGACGATGGACTCTTGGGTCATGGTTTGCCAGGGGTGCGGGGTTCGGATTCGAACCTCCAAGCCCGTCGTGACGCGAGCCAAAACCTGCCCTCGCTGCCGGTCGTCGCTCGAGTCCTCGACGATCAAGCTTCTCGTCAAGCCACAACACGTGAACATCTCGGCGGTGCAACCCCTTGACGATCCTCCCTCCGCAGACGAAACCGCCGCATCAGCTTCCTCCCCGATCTCGAAATCTGGCCTCCTTCGATGGACCATAGCTTCCATCGCCCTGACGTCGTTTATCCTTCTCTTGTTCGAATATCGAGCCACCACCGGCCGACCAGGAAGCACGCCCGCCGCTACTGGAGCGCCATCGGCGACGGCGGTGAAGGTCGTTCCTGCAAAGTCATCGACGAGTCCGACAGTGCCGCCTTGTTGCCTCGTGAGTCCCTCCGCGATTCGCCGCCGCGCACTGTTGGCACCGGTCCCTCCGAAAACCACTCTCCGAGATCCCGAGACAGCGGTCGCTTCCCACGAGGGGCCCGTCACCGCCACCGAAGAGTCGGTGACCGACCGATCCAGGCCCGCGAACCCGCCCCCACCTCCTCGTCCCGAGGCCGTTGTACCGATTCGACACGAGGCCGTTCCACCTCCACCCTCGCCCGAACATGAGCCGACCGCGACGGGTACCCCCGACCGACCGAAGCCAGCCTCGCGGGTTCTCGTTCACCACGGCTCGGCTCAAGAAACTACTCCGAAGCCCACCCCAATGCTCGAGCGAAGCATCCGCTCAAGAACCGGTCCGCAACGAGTTCGGATTGGCGACGGCTCGGGACGAACGATGATCGCACGGGTCTACGGCGGGCCGGAGTCGCGTGTTGTCCTCTTGCCGGATGGTCAGCTCGGCTGGCCCAACCAGATGGTTTACACCGACGAGCCATTCCAGCCGCTCTCAGCCGACGCAATGCGAGAATCGCTCCTGGCGGGTCCGTATCGGGGATTCCAGTGCAAGCCGACCCAACACTACCTCATCTTCTATCAGTCATCCACCCGATTCGCCGACAACAGCGCCCGCTTACTCGAAAGCCTGTATGACGGTCTACGCGATCAATTCCAGAGCAACGGCATCACGGTGCACGACGCCGAATTCCCCCTCGTGGCCGTGATCTTTGGAACCGAGACCGATTTCCGACGCCACAAGGAAATCGCTCCCGATATTCAGGCGTACTACGAGATCGTCTCCAATCGAATTTTCTTCTACGAGACCAAGGACCGCGAACTCGACGCGCCGGAAGTCACCGCGATGCGCAAGCCGCAAACCGTCGCGCACGAAGGAACGCATCAGATCCTGCAAAACATTGGCGTGCAACCAAGACTGGCCGAATGGCCGCTCTGGCTGGTCGAGGGCATGGCCGAACTGGCGTCGGCGACGGAAACCAAGCGGGGCGCCCGCTGGGTGGGCTGCGGTAAGGTCAATCCCTTCCACATGGCAACCATCCAGGATCTCGAGGACAGCCTCGCGCTCCAGGGCCAGGCCAACCGGATGTCCCGCGCCCGCATCGGTCGCAACCAAAACACATCACTGGTTGAATATATTGTCACTCGGAAGGAATTCACGCCCACCGACTACGCCCTCGCCTGGGCGCTGACCCACTACCTGAACAAACGGCGTCCCGCGGAATTCGTCGCATTCCTGAAAGAGATGAGCCAACTCGTTCCGTTTCAGAAGCACACACCGGACGAACATCTGGAGATGTTCCGACGCGCATTCGGCGGCAACCTTGCAGGTATGGATCTTCAGATCCGCCGGCATCTGAACAGCCTGTCTCGTGAATTTGAACCGCTGGTTTATTACGCCGTGACCTTCGAGCAGCCGCTCATGAATGGCCTGATCCGCCGTGGAACCTTGGTCAGCCAGTCTCCCCTAGTCATCCAGGAGTGGCTGGAACAGCTTCCGTCCCCGAACGGCGGCCCATACGTCTGGCACGCCTGGCCGTTTCGGACGCGAGGCAAGGCGTTCCAGTTCACGGATCAATGGATGAGCGTTCGATAACAGGGACGCTCCCCGCGCGGAATTCGACCGGGGCCCAACCGGATTTTCGATCAGGTTCCGCGAATCTCCCGTTTGCAATTTCGACGTGTCGACGTAAGATGAGAGATCGTTCGGGGACGTAGCTCAATTGGGAGAGCGCCTGCTTTGCACGCAGGAGGTTGCCGGTTCGATCCCGGTCGTCTCCACTAATCTCATGATCTCGGTCCTGCGGAATGCCGGCGGGACCGCGAGAGTCCGACCTTCTTCTGGTTCGTTGGCTCCGCGAACCCGGTCAACCCGTTAATCGGACGATTCGGCCTTCTTCGGGGTCGAGTCCGGTCGCTTGAGCCGCACCGGGATAATAACGCCGGGCACAGCCCCCGCGAACGCGTCGGCACCCTGGTCGGTGACCAGCGTTTCATTCAGCGCGATGAACTTCAATCCGGATAGCTTCTCGAGCGTTTTGAGGCCCTTGTCGGTGATGTCGGTATTATTCAGCGAGAGGCTCTTGATCTGAGTAACCTCGCTCAAGCCTTCCATTCCATCGTCTGTGATGGCGGAGTCTGCCAAAGAGAGCGTGCCCAGTGAAGACAACGGCTTCAAGGCTGCCAGGCCCTCCCCGTGGATCTTGGTGCGATCGAGCCGAAGCGTTTTGACCTCGGAAAACCGAGCCAGGTTTGTCAGCCCGGCGTCGCTGATTTGCGTGCCGCTGAGGTCGAGATTCTGAAGTTGCGGCAGGTCGGGGATGGCGGCGATGCCTGCGTCCGTGATCGGGGTATCGCTCAGTTTGAGCGTTTCGAGGCGGGGCAGGGCCTTCAGGCTCGACAGCCCTTGATCGCTGATCTTCGTGCCCGTCAACTCCAGCCAGGTGATCCCCCTGCACTCGACCAGATGGGCGAGGCCGGCGTCGGTGATCGGCACGTTTTCCAAGAGCACGGCGCGCAGCTCAGGGAAAAGCTTGAGCCGTTTCAGATCCTCGTCGGTAACTTTCGCATCCTTGCCGAAGATCACGCGGTTAACCGGCTGGCCGGCATGGTTCTCGTCAAATTCGACCTGACCGCCAATCTGCTTGATCTCGTCGACCAGTTGAGCGTTCTCCGAAGTCGAACAACCGACGATTACCAAGGCGCTAAAGATCACCAGGGAACGGTACATGTCTGGTCCTCGCAGGGGTCGGGTCGGTTCCGGCGAATCGGTCATGGAGAAGGGAAAGGCCGATGGAACACATGGGAGAGAACAGGACTTGAGTCACTCTCGCGAATCCGATACTCGGCGTCAACCTTCAATCCCTCGAAGCGTTGCTTCCGGCCCGAAGGCCAGGCGACCTCCACCGAATCGATTGACTCGGTCCGTCCGAGCCCGAAATGAATCGCGGGTTCGGACGACGACTGGTAGCTGCCGCCGCCTTGGCGAGTCGCCAACTGTCGACGGCCCTGAGCGTGAACCGTTACGATCGCCCCGATCGCGTCGCGGTTCGAGGCTGTCCCCTCCAGAACGATTCGGAGCGCACGACCGCCGTCGGTCCTGTTGTGGAAGTAGACCAGAGGCTCGTTCTGGTTGATCGCCACGGCATCGATCTGTCCGTCCCGGTCGAGGTCTCCCAAAGCGAGGCCTCGGCCGAGCCGAAGCGGCTGGAAGACGTCTCCCGCCTGGGCCGACACGTCCTCCAGGCGGCCGAAACCGACACCCAGGAGTAACTGCGCCGGCATGGCATACGGGAAGGTCGGTCGGAAATCGTCGACATGGCCATTCACAGTCAGCAGGTCGAGCTGGCCATCGTTATTGGCGTCGAGCGTCACGATGCCGAAACCAAGCAGGTGTCGCGTCAAGGCCGCCAGTCCGGACGGAGTCGTCTGGTCGGCGAACATCCCATGCCCTAGGTTGCGAAACCAGGTCGTGGACTCGCCGTAGAAGTTCGTCACCAGGAGGTCGAGCTTGCCGTCGCCGTCAAGGTCGCCACACGCGACCCCCATGCCCGCCTGATAGCCCCCAATCGCATTCGCCGCGACCCCCGACTCCTGGGCGACTTCTTCGAACCGGCCGCCGCCGAGGTTTCGGTAGAGCTTGTCGGCGGTTCCATCATTAGCGACAAAAATGTCGATGCGACCATCTTCATCCAGGTCGGCGGTCAGAACTCCCAGCGCCCGCCCCGGTTCCTCGGTGATCCCCGCCGACTCCGTAACATCAACGAAGCAGCCATCGTCGTTGCGAAACAGGTGATCCGGAACCGGTTCCAGCACGTGCGGGGGACAGTAGGCCCGAGATCCGTCAGCGTGGTGGCAGAGCTTCGGCCGGTGAACGTCCCACGCTGCGTAGTGGCACACGTAAAGATCCAGGTCACCGTCGTTGTCAATATCAGCAAACGCCGCCGACGTAGGCCAGTCGCGCTGTCCGTCTAAGCCAGCCACCTCCGTCGCGTCCTCGAACGTGCCGTCCCCTCGGTTGCGGAAAAGCTCGTAGGAGCCGATCCGCGTGAGGAATAGATCCGGATCGCCGTCGTTGTCATAATCGCCCATCGTAACACCATTGCCGAATCCGCGATGATGGGCCAGGCCGGCCCTCGCGGTTGCGTCCTCGAACGTGCCGTCTCCCCGATTGCGGAAGAGGCGGTCCTCGCCTGTGCCGGTTCGATCGGGATCGCGAGGGGACCCGCCCTGGACGCAGTACACGTCGAGCCAGCCGTCGCCGTCGAAGTCGAGCAGGCTGATTCCGCCCCCCATGGTTTCAGGGAGCTGTCGTTCAGCGCTGGCGCCGTTATCGTACACGAAGCGGAGGCCGGACACTTCGGCATCGTCTCGAAAACGCGCAGGCGCGCCGCGATCAAAATGAAACACACGTTCATGTGTAGACGAGTCTTCGGATCGTGTCAGGATGGCCCGGAGATCCGCAACGTTCGGGCGCGTCGAACTTTGGGCGGTCTGCTGAAGCCGGATCAGATTTTCTCTCGCCTCGAGGTCTCCGGAACGCGACTCGATGAGCAGGGTCCACCAGGCTCGGGCCTCGAACCGACGTCCAAGATCCTCGGCCCACTTCGCCAACGCCACCGCCTCATCCGGCAGCCTGGGACGGAAATAGTGAATCTTGTAGAGTCGCTTGATCTCATCAAGCCTTGCCTTTTGCTCCCGAAGCGAGCGAGCCCCGGCGGGATCGCCGGTCGCGAGGGCCAGCTCGGCCAATCGCTCGATGGCCTCCAAACGCCCTGGATCGCGCCGCCGTAGGTCTTCGAGTGCCTCGCGTTCCTTGGCAACATCGCCACGACGCAACGCGAACCAGGCCTGAAGAGTGAGGACGCGTTCTGGGGTGAGCCCATCGTTCGGAAGGGTCTCGATCACCCCGCGCGCCGCCTCAGCATTCGAGGAGGCGATCGCCCAATCGAGCCTGGCCCGACCAACGGCGGCATCCCTCAACCGTCGCGATTCGCACTTGCGAAGCCATTGCTCCGCCTCATCCAGCCTTCCCTCGCGGATGGCCAGATTCGCCAGGCCGAGCCAAACCCGATCATCGTCCGGGCACTTCCGTCGGGCCTCCTCGAGCGTGGCGCGCACTTCCTCAACGGCGATCGGCTCCAGGTCGACGATGGCGTACTGCCGGAGCAACTCCAGAGGCTTTGAAACCGGCTCCCACTCGGGTTGTCGGTCGCGTCCTCTGGCCAGTTCCCAGGCCCTCTCCAGATAAGGCCGGATCTCATCGGTCCTCCCTTCGAATCGAGCCAGAAAGGCCAGGAGCTCCTGGGCGATGGCCAGCTCGGGCTGAATCCGGCTCTCATTTTCTGGCTCTGGCAAGCCCTTCAGGGCGGCTTCCGCGACCGCATACCGACCAAGCTCGATGAGAACCTGCGCGCTGGCGACGGCAGCCCGAATGGCGGTGTCGCCGGCCCTCGGTGAAACGCGAGACCAGGCCTCGATCGCCGCCTCGGGACGCCCAAGCCTCCGCTCGCAGAATCCCAACTCGTACGCCACGGCCGCGTCGTCCGGCCTCGCGAGGGCCAGTTTCCTCAGGCGCGCCCTGGCCTGATCAAACTGGCCGGAACGGACCTCGTCTCTGGCCCGCGCCCACTCCTCGTCGAGCCCGTGCTCCCAGACCAAAATTCTCGCGCCGAAAGCCATCGCGACGGCGGTTCCTACGATGGCGAACCATACCACCCAGCATTTCCGTCGGCATGGTTTCATGAAAACCTATCATCCGCGTCGCGGTGAAGCGATGCAGAACCCTGTGGCGTTCGTGGCTCGAAACTCGATCGGTCTCAATCGTTCTACAGCCAGTCAACTTGGGGTGTCAATCGTCCTTGAGGGTCTTCCGAGGCTGGTCGGATACCTCCTTGTGCTTCAAATCCATCACGATCGCTCACTTATCAGGACCACACAGATCGCCGAGATCTCGCGGACTTCGCTGGGTTACCCGTCTCGACGAACCAATTTGCTTTTTTTTTCTGTTGACTGCCGCCGGCGCGCCCTCTATACCAGATCTCGGTGTCTCCGGGACATCGCATATTCTTATTTCATAGACATCCGACGCGTCACGACTCACAAAATGGAGGCATGAATGCCGGAGCCTCGGTTGCTCTTGCGTTGGCGGTATGTCCTTGCGATCGCTTGCATGTCCTGCGTGCTGCTGGCCGCGGCGGGATGTGGTTCGGGAGACAACCTGAACCGGCAGGTGGTCGAGGGAACTGTCACGCTCGACGGGAAGCCCTTGGAAAAAGGTACGATCCGCCTGTCACCGGCATCGAGTCAGGTGGGTACCGACGTCTCCACGGAGATCACGAACGGGAACTATTACTTCTCCAAGTCGGACGGCCCGGTTCCCGGCTCCTACAAGGTCCAGATCAACTCGATCGAAACGCCGAATTTTCAGCCCCCGGCGGGCAAGACTCCGGGCGAGTTCGTGATCCCGCCCGCCAAGCAGAACATTCCCGAGAAGTACAACGTCAACACCGTCCTGACCGCGACGGTCAAGGCAGGACAGAGTGAGCCGATCGACTTCCCCTTGAGCTCGAAGAAGTGACCCACGGGGCGCCCCACGCCCCCCTCGGTTCTTCGCCGTTGGATCTCCCCTCATCGTTTCTCGCTGGAGGCCTCATCCATGTCACGCCGCCGCGGATTCACGCTGATCGAGCTACTCGTCGTCATCGCGATTATCGGTGTACTCATCGCGCTGCTGTTGCCAGCCGTGCAGGCGGCTCGTGAAGCCGCTCGACGCGCGCAGTGCACCAACAATCTGAAACAGATTGCCCTGGCCGTGCACAACTACAATGATGCCAACGGTAGCTTTCCGCCGGCTCGAAAGGGCTGCTGCTGGGGCACCTGGAATATTTTCATCTTGCCCTACATGGAGCAGACACCGCTCTTCAACGCCTGGAACTCCATCGGGAACAACGTGACCGGGTTTGACGGAAACTGGCGCTATTTCGGCCTCACGAACCAGACGGTCGCTGACGCCGTCATCAGCAGCTATCTCTGTCCGAGCGACTTTGGCGACAACGCCAGTAACCCGATCACCAGAACGGTCAACGGCGTGGTTTACAAGTGCCGGTTCCGGAATTACGTGGTCAACCTGGGGAACACGAACATCGGCCAGATGGACTACCCCGCCAACTCGACACCAAAGACCATCTTCTTCCTCGGAGCCCCGTTCTACGACATGGGCTCGCCCAACATCGACATCCAGCCCGCCTCGACGTACTATCCGGGGCGAAACACCCGGAACGTCGCGACCGTCGCGACGATCACCGACGGGACATCGAACACGCTAGCGGCCTCGGAAGTGATCATCTCGCAAGGGACAGGCGATCTCCGGGGCTTCACGCAATGGGGTGACGCCTCGGGCTTCACGGGTCAGCTCCCTCCCAACAGCACGATCCCCGACGTGCACGACTGGTGCACGAACTGGCTCAACGGTCCGCCACTCCAGTGTATCGCCAGTCCGCTGACCGGTAACGACAAGCATTACGCCGCTCGTAGCCGGCATCCTGGCGGCGTGAATGCCGCCATGTGTGACGGCAGCGTCCGGTTCGTCAAGAACAGCATCAACGTGTTCATCTGGCGAGGCCTCAGCACGTCCAATGGCGGTGAGGTGATCAGCGCGGACTCCTACTGATCTCGCCAAGAGAACGAGGCGGTCGCGTCGGAAAAACGCGGCCGCGCGATTCGCCGCATTCGAATCATGGAAAAAGCGAACGGGAGGAGCCACGACCGAGGGTGTCGAGGTTCCTCCCGCGAATTCGTTGCACTGGAAAGATCCTACTCGGAAGCGG
This sequence comes from uncultured Isosphaeraceae bacterium, assembly GCA_964599655.1. Classification (GTDB taxonomy): domain Bacteria; phylum Planctomycetota; class Planctomycetia; order Isosphaerales; family Isosphaeraceae; genus CAZRGV01. The sequence goes on from CAZRGV010000006.1 coordinate 79,927, forward strand.
TTTCCGAGTTGGAGGCACGTGCGGCCTTTGCCTCGGCCTTGGCCTTCTTCGCGGCTCTCTTGACTCCGCGTTTCTCCGCCTTCGCCGCCTTGGCCTGCGCCGCGGTGTACTTCGGCGCCGATCGCTCCTTGAGGCGAACCGCCTTGCCCGAGCGTTCTCGGAGATAGTACAGCTTCGCCCGGCGGACCTTGCCTGACCGCTTGACGACGATGTCGGCAATTCTCGGCGAATGCACCGGGAATTTCCGCTCAACGCCTTCACCCTGCACGATGCGTCGCACGACGAACATCTCTCGGGTGTGACTGCCCGAGCGGGCGATCACTACGCCGTTGAACACCTGGATGCGTTCCTTCTCCCCTTCGAGAATCCGCACGTGCACGTCAACCGTGTCGCCGATCTCGAATTGCGGAACGGTTTCTTTCATGCTGGAGCGTTCCACCTGCTCCATCAATTTGTTCTGCATGACTCGGCCCGTCCTTTCGTCAGACGTTGGGGTGCGGTTCGACGCACCTCGGCTCGCTTGGCTGTCTCATACTCCGGCGCCAGCGATCGATCGCCGCGTGATCGCCGCCGAGGAGAACCTCGGGAACCGAGAGCCCACGGTACTCCCGAGGGCGTGTGTAGTGGGGATATTCCAGGCCCCCTTCAGGGCCGAACGACTCATCAACCGCGCTTTGCTCGTCGCCAAGGACACCAGGAATCAGCCTCATCACCGCGTCGATCACGACCATGGCCGGAACCTCGCCGCCCGAGAGCACGTAGTCACCAATGGAAAGCGACTCAGGCTTGAGGATATCGAAAATCCGTTCGTCGAATCCTTCGTAACGCCCGCAGAGCAGCACAAGTCGCGGCTCCCGGGCAAGTTCCCGAATCCAGGCCTGGTTGAGGCGGCGACCCCTGGGACTCAACGCGATCAAGCGGCCAGGCAAGGTGGTCATGGCCTGCACGGCTTCGACTGCGGAGACGACCGGGGGGGCCATAAGTACCATGCCCGGCCCTCCCCCGAACGGCCGGTCGTCGACTTGCTTGTGCTTTCCCTCGGCCCAGTCGCGGATGTCCCAGCGATGAACCTCGACGAGACCTCGTTCGATGGCTCTCTTGAGAATACTCTCGCTGAGGAACCCGTCGAAAAGGTTGGGAAAGAGTGTGAGCAAATCGACGCGAAGCAAGGGGGGCATGATCCGACCGTTCCGTTCCCGGCGATGCAACGCCGGTCTCAGCTCAGGACGTCGTAGGCGCCCCGGCGGCCGGAGTCCCGGGCGCCGGGACGGCCGATGGCGGTTCCTCGGGCAGTTGCCAGGGCTCCCCCGGAGCGGGCTTGGTCACGCCACAACTCTTCAAGAGCACAGCCACCTTCTCACTCGGCTGGGCACCCACCGAGAGCCAGTAGCGAATGCGGCTCTTGTTGAGGACGGTGCGTGCCTCGGCGTTGCGGACCATCGGGTCATAATACCCGAGTTCTTCGATCGCCCGGCCGTCGCGGGGCGTCCGCGCGTCCATGGCACAGATGCGGTAGAACGGGCGATGTCGTCGGCCCATCGATTTCATGCGGATACGGACCACTCAAGAGCTCCTGTTTCATTCTCAGGCTCGGACGCATGGCGAGTCCCATGGAGACCTCCCTTAGACAACCCTTGGGAGACGAGACCGGTCCCGAGCCTTCGGCGGCCTCGCGTCACGTTGTGTGTCATCCCCTTTCGATCGGCGGAACGAGATTTCCTCAAAGGTGTTGGCCTGGTCCGGGTTGGATCCGGAACCTGGCGTGTGTGCGGATTGTTCAAGATCACCCTGGCATTCCAGGCGGGTTGGGATTGTCTCCCTTGCGCCGGTCGCGTTCCTCCCGGCGCTTTCGACGTTCTTCCTTCTCTCGAAGTTTTTGAAGCTTCGCTCGCTCTTTCGGTGAGAGCCGCTTGCCCGTCCCTTGCTTGGGGGCGAAGAGCTTCGCACCCGGATTGAACGCGCCAGCCCGGCCCAGGCCGGACAACGCCCGGATTTTGTCGAGCATCGTCATCGAGGCCATTTGCTTGACGACGGCCGCCATGGCGTCGAACTGCTTGACCAGGCTGGAAACCTCCGCCGGGTCGACACCGGCGCCCGCGGCGATCCGGCGGCGCCGAGGGATGTCGATGAGCTGCGGATTCGACCGCTCCGCGGGCGTCATGCTGTCGATGATGCCCTTAATCCGCTTCACCTCGGCATCGGGGTCGGAACCTTCCAGCGTCTCCGCAAGCTGGCTCATGCCCGGCATCTTGCTCATGAGGTCGCGAACCGACCCCATTTTCTTCATCATCACGATCTGATTGCGGAAATCGTTCAGGTCGAACTTGCCCTTGGCGAACTTTTCCTGCTGTCGGCGGGCCTCCTCCTCGTCGACGGCCTGTTGCGCCGCCTCGACCAAGCCGACGATGTCACCCATGCCGAGCATCTGGCCGACGATCCGCTCGGGCTCGAACGGCTGGAGCTTGTCGAGCTTTTCTCCCATGCCGACGAACTTGATCGGCACGCCCGTCACTTGCCGGACGGAGAGGGCCGCGCCTCCGCGCGCGTCGCCGTCGAGCTTGGTCATGATCACGCCGTCGAGTTCGAGTGCGGCGTTAAAGGCCCCGGCGCTGGAGACGGCGTCCTGACCGGTCAGGGCGTCGCAGACGAAGAAGACCTGATGCGGTTGCACTTTCTTCTCAATCTGCTTCAGCTCGGCCATCAACTCGTCGTCGATATGCAAACGGCCCGCCGTGTCGAGAATGATGGTATCTCGTCCTTGGCGGTTGGCCTCGATCAGGGCGTCCTGGCAGACCTTGACGGGACTGGCGTTCGGCTCGCTAAAGACTGGGATTTGAAGCTGCTGACCAATGACCTTGAGTTGTTCGATGGCTGCGGGGCGTTGCAAATCGGCGGCGACGAGCAAGGGCTTGCGACCTTGCGAGGCCAACAGGCGAGCGAGCTTGCCGCATGTCGTCGTCTTGCCCGAGCCTTGCAGGCCGCAGAGCATTAGGATCGTAGGGCCGGTCTTCTGGAAGCGAATCGACGGGTCGGACGGGCCCATCAGCGCGACGAGCTCGTCGTGGACGATCTTGACGATCTGCTGCTCGGGACGGACGCTGCGGATCAACTGGGTGCCGACGGCGGCTTCGGACACCCGCTTCATGAACTCCTGAACGACGTTGTAGTTGACGTCCGCCTCAAGCAGGGCCGTGCGCACTTCACGCAAGCCCTCCTGGATATTGGCCTCGGTCAGGATGCCCCGGGCGCGAAATCGGCTAAAGGCGCTCGAGAGGCGTTTCTGGATATCGTCGAACATGGAACCTCTATCCCTGACACGTCGCGTCGCGAATCAATCATTCTATTGGCCGAAACCCCAACTGGCAACGTCAAAGGGCGCGACCACGGAGCGGTCGGTTTAGAATACTTGCACCTAACGAGAACGCGGCTTACGCGAGGAGGGCAGTGGGATCGGCACGGAAACTGTCTCGGATCAGGCCTTCGAGCGGATCTCGTCCCACGAGACGACCCTTCGCTCGTCGACCGCCTTGCGAACCAGCAGGCCGGTCAGAGTGGCGTCTCGCGATTCCTCCAGCGAGACCGGTGGTGCCGTGGTTCCTTCCGCTCGGATCGCGTTGAGGAAGGTCTGAAGCGCGAGGCGGGTTTCGGGAAGGTTGCCGGGGTGGAGCGTCGTACGCGGCCGGCCCTTGTCGCGGAAGGTCACAACACCCGAGCCGAAGTCGAGACCGCCCGTGGTGCCGATGACCCGCTGCGCCACGCCGGTGAACGCGTCGTCGGCCGGATCAACCCAACTATGAACCAGAGACGCATGAAAGCCGTCGGGCCATTCGAGCTGAACCGTGTACCAGTCGGTGACGTTCCGTTCGGGTTGAATCATGGCGAAAACGTCCCGGCGGCCCTGTCCATACGCTCGGGCGGGAGGCCCACCCTTGATCCAGCACAGGAGGTCCCAGACGTGAACCGCCTGCTCGACCATCCAGTCTCCGGAACGCTCCCTGCGAGCGAGCCAGTTCTCGTGCCCGTTGATCGGGCCGTTGCTGCTGACCCAGGTCGATCGACACTCGATCAATGTGCCGAGCTCTCCGCGATGGATCCAATCGACCCCGTCCTGGTAACGAGGATTCGACCGTCGCTGGAAGCCGACGTGAACAACCAGTTCCGGAGTCCTCGACGCCCTCGCGATGAGTTCGTCGCACTCAATCGCCGTCAGGGCCAGGGGTTTCTCCGCGTAGAGGTGCTTTCCCGCCCGCATCGAGGCGTGGTAAACCTCGGCGTGCAGGTCGCAGGGAAGGGCTACCAGTACGGCCTCGACGTCAGGCCGGTCGAGGACCTGGTCGACATGCTCGTAAGCGTCGGGTCGCGACGCCTTCGCCTTCTCCGCGATACCCTGGGCCCGCTGGCGATGCCGTGGATCGAGGTCGGCTACGGCCACGACCTGGGCGTTTGACAGTTCCAGCACCGTTCGGAGCAACGTCGTGCCTCGGTTCCCCAGCCCAATGACGCCGACCCGAATCGGCTTCGACGCCGACGCGCCCTCGGCAACCTGACCCTTGGCCAGGGCGAGTCCCGCGGCGGCTGAGCAGCCAAGAAACCGACGACGATTGAGTCGGATCGGCGGCATCAGGCAAATCCCCCTCTTCCATTCAAACCGTTGGCCATCCCGAACCGCGTTTCATACTATTCTAGCCCGACATACCTCCGCGTCACAATCGCTCGCTCGTCCGTGAACGGTGTAACGACTCCACGGTATGGACGTCCATGATATACTACCTCGTTGGAAATCGCTCGCCGATGTCGGCAATGCTCGGGAGGCCAGATGGCCAAGCATATTTTCGTGACGGGAGGCGTAGTCAGCTCGCTTGGCAAGGGGTTGACCTGCGCCTCGATCGGCATGCTGCTGGAGCACCGCGGCCTTCGGGTGCGGCTTCAGAAGCTCGACCCCTACTTGAATGTCGATCCGGGGACGATGAGCCCCTACCAGCATGGCGAGGTTTACGTGCTCGACGACGGCGCCGAGACCGACCTCGACCTGGGCCATTACGAGCGGTTCACCGAGGCTCCTCTCACTAAGGATTGCAACTACACGACCGGCAAGATCTACCTCGCGGTCATCCAGAAGGAACGGGCTGGAACCTATTATGAGGGGAAAACCGTCCAGGTCATTCCCCACATCACCGACGAGATCAAGGGGGCCATCAAGACCCTCGCCACCGACGACGTCGACGTCGTCATCACGGAGATCGGCGGCACGGTCGGCGACATCGAGAGCCTTCCGTTCCTCGAGGCGATCCGTCAGTTCGCGCTCGACGTCGGCCGCGAGAACTGCCTCTACATCCACCTGACGCTCGTCCCATACCTCAAGGCGGCCGGCGAGCTGAAGACCAAGCCAACCCAGCACTCGGTCGGGGCCTTGCGGCAAATTGGTATTCAGCCCGATGTCCTGATCTGCCGGACCGAACACCCGATCTCTCCCGAGGAAAAGGACAAGATCGCTCTCTTCTGCAACATCGAGCGACGCGCGGTCATCGAGGAGCGCGATAAGGAATACAGCATCTACGAGGTGCCGTTGAGCCTCGTGAATAACGGCCTCGATGACATCCTGGTCAAGCGTCTGAACCTCAAGACGAACCCGCTCGAGATCGACGACTGGCGCGACCTGCTCGACCGGGTCCGCCACCCCGACCGCGAGGTCACGATCGCTGTCGTCGGCAAGTACATTCGCCACCGCGACGCCTACAAGTCGGTTTACGAGGCTCTCGACCACGCGGGAATTGCCCATAACGCCCGGGTGATCGTCAAGCGGATCGAGTCCGAGGAGATCGACCGCGAAGGGGCCGAGTCGATCCTCGCGGGCGTCGACGGCCTTCTTGTCCCGGGCGGATTCGGCATGCGAGGCGTCGAGGGCAAGATCCAGGCCATTCGCCACGCCAGGCTTCGCGGTCTGCCCTACTTCGGCATCTGCCTGGGCATGCAGTGCGCCACCGTCGAGTTCGCCCGCAACGTCCTCGGCTTCAGCGACGCCAACAGCACCGAGTTCGACCGGGGCACCCAAAACCCGGTGATCTCCTTGATGGAAGAACAGCTCAAGGTCCGAGAGCGGGGCGGCACGATGCGGCTGGGCGCCTGGCCCTGCCGGCTCGTTCCCGACTCGAAGGCCTGGGCCGCCTACGGAACGGACTTGATTTCCGAGCGCCACAGGCATCGCTACGAGTTCAACAACGCCTATCGCAAGGTCTTCGAGGAAAACGGTTTCCTCGTCTCGGGAGCCAGTCCCGACGGAGATCTCGTCGAGATCATCGAATTGCCCGATCACCCCTGGTTCCTCGCTGTGCAGTTCCATCCCGAGTTCAAGTCGAAGCCGACGAAGGCCCACCCTTTGTTCCGCGATTTCATCGCCGCCGCTCTTCATCGTCGTGAGATGAGCCGCGCCGAGATGGAAGTCCGCTGAGTCGATCAGGATCCTGGTTTCACATCCGATCCGCTTCAAGAGAGGTGCATCCTGGACACGGTCGCGAGGCACTATCAATCCGGGCGTTGGGTTCGCATTTCCACCCACGAGGGAGCGATCGCGGAGATCGAACCCGCCGACGGCCCCGAATCGGCCACGCCCGAGGATCTTTGGGTCGCCCCCGCCTTCTGGGACATCCAGACCAACGGCCGGTGGGGAATCTCCTTCTCAGACCCGAGCCTGACGGTCGATCAGGTGGGCGAAATCGTCCAGGCGCAGGCCGGTCTCGGTTCCGCGCGGATCTGCCCGACCCTGATCACGGCCTCGCGCGAAGCCACGCTCCACGGACTCCGCACCATCGCCGCCGCCTGTGAGTCCTCGCCGGTCGTCGCCGCGATGGTGGCCGGCATTCACCTGGAAGGCCCCTACATCTCGCCGATCGACGGCTACCGAGGCGCCCACCCGCTGGAGGCCGTCCGCAACCCCGACTGGAACGAATTCCAGGCGTTTCAGGAAGCGTCGGGCCGCCGGATCGCACTGATGACCCTCGCCCCGGAATCTCCGGGCGCGATGGACTTTATCCGTCAAGCCGTCCAGTCCGGCGTCGTGATCGCTCTCGGCCACACCGCCGCCGACGGCCCAACGATTCGCGAGGCCGCGGACGCCGGCGCAACCCTCAGCACCCATCTTGGCAACGGCATTGCCGCGCAGCTTCCTCGACACCCCAACCCGATCTGGGACCAAGCGGCTTGCGACGCCTTGTACGCCTCCCTCATCGCCGATGGCCACCACCTCGGCCCGGAAATGATCCGTGTGCTCGTTCGAGCCAAGACCCCCTCGCGCATCATCCTCGTCAGCGACGCCAGCCCCCTGGCCGGCCTGCCGCCCGGCCGTTACGGCAACTGGGCGGTCGACCCCTCCGGCAAGATCGTCGTCGCCGACACCCCGTACCTGGCCGGTTCCAACCAGGGCCTTGATGTCGGTCTGACGAACTTCCTCCGATCGACCGGCCTAACCCTCGCCGACGCGATCGCGACTGTGACCAACCATCCGGCGCGGCTGCTCGGGCACGAGCCGCCGTCACTGGCAGAGGGCAAGCCCGCCAATCTGGTCCTCTTCCGGCTCGATCGCGACGATTCCGAAGTACGGTTTGTGCTCACAAAAACTTGCGTCGATGGTCGCTGGACCGACGCGATCGGTGGCTGACCGCGCGCCGAACCCGCAGGGAACTGAGCAAACTCAGACCGCCCAAACGGTGCAGGATCAAGCTGCCCGGTTCCGGAATACCCTGGGTAGCGAGTTTGACGCCGTTCGCCTTCACGAGCGCCAAGCGGTCGTGAAGAACGTCCAGCCTCTACCCGCCACCGGATCAGTAGGCGTCCGCCGGGATGGCTTCGCCGCTGGATCGGGTGGCCAGCGACTGCCAGACACCATAGGGCGGCAGTTGCCTCCAGGCACCTTGCGCGTTGACCCTGGCGCCTTGAGGGTAACCAGACGTCGGATCGTAGGGCCAGGTTGAGATCGAATCCTTGATGAACCGCACGGAGCCGTCCCCCATCAAGGCGTTCACACCCCCTGGATGAAGGCTGGACGCGGCAAAGAAGGACTCGACGCCGCTCTTGCCGGAAATCTTCTTGTACAGATTCGGCGGGAAGAAGCTGGATACGAGGGTATCGCCCCAGTTGCCGGAGATGACCCAACCGAAGCGATCGTAGGCGGGACCTCCGCTCGACTCCACGTCTCTCAAGGGGGAGAGAACGCGCTCTGAGAGGATCATGGTATTACTCAACCCGTCGGAGAACGTCGCCATTGAGAGTGGAGAGAGGTCGTTGAAACTGCCGTTGACTTGCGCGAGCACCGAGGGATCGACCCGGCAGCCCGAGCCGGGCCGCGGGATCGCTTGCACGGAGAACGATCCATAGATTCCGACGTAGCTGCCGAACGAGACCAGGTAGGGATCGGTAGCGCTCGCGAGGCCGAACGAGTAGAGTTCCAAGGAGTAACCGGGACGAACCTGGCCCGCGCCCGGGTCGCTCGGGCACGCGAACACCGAGAAGGGCTTTGTGCGGGCCGTCCGGTTCTCATGGCCGAAGATCGTCAACTCGTGATTGATCGAGTGAAAGAGCGCGGGCTGTTCCAACTGCGGCAGGAGATGGAGCAACATGCTCTTCTCGACCATCGGAGACGTGCAAGGCGGATTCGAGCCCGAATAGCGCGGGTCATAGGTCATCATCCTGCCGGGCGGCAAGCACCCGACCGCACCTTCGTAGTTGTGGAGGGCGAGCCCGATCTGCCGCAGATTGTTCACGCACCGCGCTCGCCGCGAAGCCTCGCGCGCCGCCTGGACGGCGGGCAGCAACAACGCGATCAGGATGCCGAGGATCGAGACGACGACCAGCAATTCGATCAGCGTCATCCCGCGGGGCGCTCGGGGGAGGATACGGTTCGTCCGCGGAGGGCGTGAGAGAGCGGCCTCACCGATTCGACGCCTGGGTCGGGGCCTCATCGAGTTCGTCCTCCCAGATGTAGCCTTCGATCCGCATCGCCAGTTTCGGCTGAGACGGACGATCCGTAAAGAAGTACACTTTGTCCGTGATCGGTCCGGGGGAGTTCACTGCGACGTGAATGGTCACCCACCCGCGACCTCGGGCCGGCACCGTCACCGGAAGCCCTCTGCCGTAGTAGCACGCGCTGGAGCAGAACTCCTCGACACCGACGATCCGCGCGGGTTCGTCGGCGTCGTTGACCACGGCAACCTTGAAGTCACGCTCATCAAGCTGATTCATCGTGGAAGGGATGACGAACGGGTCGGGATCGAACCGCAACGGCGGTGGGTCCACAGATTGACCCACGCCCGCGAACAGGGCGGCGACACTCCCGGCAAGGGATAGGATCGACAACCCCAAGCCGAATCGAAGCACCGTTTTCATCGTCTCTTCCCTATTCTTGTTATTTATGATATGAGGGTCCACATGCCTCATGGGTCTCACGTCGTTCTCGCCTTCCGTGGGCGCAATGCCCAGAGAAGAGCAAAGGAGGCGACGGCCGCGACAAGACTGAGCCAGAGAAACGGGTTGTGCCATGTGAAGATCGACTGCCGCGGCACGGGCCTCAGCGGGATGTCGGGGAGCCCGTACGCTGACAGCCGGAATATCTCGTCCGGAACGCCTCCGAGCTTGATCTCATCGAATTCGA
>CAZRGV010000007.1:0-4229 GCA_964599655.1 uncultured Isosphaeraceae bacterium
ACCCCACCGCCCCCTCGCTCCTCCCACGAGCGCGGGGGCGGTGGCGTTTTTGCGCCCCCCCCCGACGTTTTCCCCCTCGCCTGTTGTGATACGGAATCGCCCGGAATCAACCTCTTTCGTAGGGAGAGAAGTGTCCAGCGATCTGCCAACGGCGCCAGGGAATCGGTGGGCACTGCCCACCCTACAAGATGAGATCCTCTTGCTTAGCGAGCGAAGCCGACCGAGAATCGAGCTCTTCTCACTCCATGAGCAGACGGGAGTCGCGCGATCATGCGTTTGAATGGACCTCATGAATGGTCGGTGCCCGAACAAATCGATCCGGCCAAGGGGACTGTGGTTCGAAAGCCACCCGGGGAGGGCGCGGGTTACTGGGTGGGCGCTCCGAGCGCGGCGTTTGACCCCGATCGCGAGGAATTCTACCTGGTCTACCGACTCAGAAGGCCTCGCGGCGTTCATCCTGACCGAGGGGCCGAGGTGAGGATTGCTCGGGGGAGAGATGGTCTCGCGTTCGAGGACATCTGGACGGGGCGCAAGGAAACATTGCAAACCACCAGCATCGAACGATGCACGTTGCTTCGCGAGTCGTCGGGCCTGTGGGTCTTGTATGTGAGTTATGTCGATCCTGCTGATGGGCGATGGCGGATCGACCGGATTGAGGCCGACCGGCCGGAGAATTTCGATCTGGGTCAGGTTCGCCCGGTACTGACGGCGGCCGAGATCGGGACGGAAGGGGTGAAGGATCCGTTCCTCTTTCAGGTGGCCGGTCTCTACCACATGGTTGTGAGCCTGGCGAGAGTGGACCAACCCAGGCCGGCCGAGGAGCTCCACGGCACGTCCGACGCCTACAACACCGGCCTGATTCGTTCCGCCACTGGCCTGGCGACCAGTGATGACGGGCGGAACTGGCAATGGGAGGGAGAAATCCTCGGCCCTCGCGACAAGGGCTGGGACTGTTACTGTGCTCGGATCGGCTGCGTCTGGTATGAGGCACCGGTTTGGCTCGCGATTTACGACGGATCGGCCAGCGTGGCCGAGAACTACGAGGAGCGCGCGGGTCTGGCGTACAGCACGGACCTTCGTCGATTCCATCGCGTCAGTCGACGCGGGCCGTTGTTCGTACCTCCTCACGGATCGGGAGCGTTGCGCTATTTCGATGTCCTCGACCGTCCCAACGCTCGGTTCTACTACTACGAGATGGCCCTGCCCGACGGCAGTCATGACCTGCGCGCGATTCGACTCCAGCGCTAGACTGCGTTACAAGGATGAGCCCGCATCAGACGGGCGAAGCTGCTGCGGACGGAGTCGAGAGAATCGCGCCCTGGCACGAGGATCCGTGACCCGCAGTGCAGCCGTAGCAATGCTGGTGAGTCACGATCGCGCGATTCAGGAGAGCCTGCGGGTCGAAATCGCGAATGAATCGAGGCTGGCCCGCCGCGAGGGGTAGCTCGAGCATCTGGTTGAAATCGCAGTCATAGAGACGGCCATCCCAGCCAACCGAAATCGTTGTCCGGCACATCAGGCCGGCGAGGGACGCGGGGTTAAAGGTATTGGCAAGCGACTGCATGTACTGTTGAACGTGCCCTCGAGTGATGAGATCGTCGAGAAACCGACTGATCGGCATATTCGTGATGGCAAACAGGCGGTTGAACTCGACACCGTAACGATGCCGAAGCTCTCGGCGGTAGGTCGACTCAAGGCCGCCTTGGTCTGGAGGAAGCGTCGGCCCGATCGGGTTATAGACGAGGTTCAAGGTGAGTCCGCTCGCCGGGTCACCATAGCCCAGCGCGTTGAGCCGCCTCAAGGCGGTAATCGACTTCTCGAAGACGCCAATTCCCCGCTGCCTGTCCGTGTTTTCAGCCAGATAACACGGCAGGGAAGCCACGATTTCCACCTGATGCGAGGCGAGGAACTCGGGCAGATCCTCGAAGCCGGGTGCCAGAAGGATCGTGAGGTTGGAACGATCGATCACGTGGCGATCGATCTGTCTAACTTCCTGGATCAGCCAGCGGAAATGCGGGTGGAGCTCGGGTGCGCCACCCGTGACATCAAGGGTTGGGATTTTCGCACGGCGCATGGCGTCGAGGCACTGTCGCATCGTTTCCTGAGACATACTCTCGGGGCGGTCGGGACCGGCGTCGACATGACAGTGGCGGCAGGTTTGGTTGCAGAGCTTGCCCAGGTTCACCTGCAGGACCTGGATGCCGGTTGCCCGGAGCGGTGCCTCGCCGCACCGGGCCAGGGACTCATCGAACGGCGTCAAGCCCCCTAGGGAATCGAGGATCTCGAGCTGGCGACTGGGATCGGCGAGAGGATGCCGGCGCCTGAGAAGACTCAAGGTCATGAAGACACCTTACTTTGAACTGACGTTTGAAGAGCCGCGCAAGAGCCGTTGCATCTCGGCGACGGTGTGCTGGTAACTTGGATCATGGGCCAGGTTGTGCTGCTCTTGAGGATCCACCTGGTGATCGTAGAGTTGAACGCCCTTATTGCTCCCGTCCCACTCGATATAGCGATAGCGTTCCGTGCGAACGGCTCGGCCGTCGAAGGCTTGTTGCCGTCCACCGCGGCGAACCTGGGAGAACGCGGCGGACTTCACCACGATGGAGGGGTCGTCTAGGATGGGCCGGAGGCTCCTGCCCGGCAGATCCGATGGGGGAGTGAGCCCACAGAGGTCGGCGAGCGTGGGGTAAAGGTCGATCAGCTCGGCCAGGCTGGAGGACGATTTGCCGGCCCCCTTCATGCCGGGTGCGGAGATGATCAAAGGTACGCGGGTGGATTCTTCGAAGAGACTCTGTTTCTGCCAGAGGCCATGCTCTCCGAGATGATAGCCATGATCGCTTGTGAAAACAACGATCGTGTTGTCGGTCAACTTCAGGCGATCGAGCGCGTCGAGCAGTTTTCCAACCTGGGCATCCATGAACGTCGTCGAGGCATGATAGGCCTGGATAGCCTGTTTCTGAAGATCGTCGCTGATCCCGTAATTGGGAGGGTTGACGGTGAGTGCCGGCTCGGGGACACCCTCGCGTCCGCCCCCGGGCTGACGAACGAGCGAGATTCGCTTAAGATCATAAAGATCAAAATATTTTTTTGGAGCAACATAAGGCGTGTGTGGCCGGAAGAAGCCGACGGCGATAAAGAAGGGTTCGGCGTGATGGTTTTCAAGCAGGCGAATGGCGGCCTGGGCGCCGATGCCGTCGGTTTGCTCCTCGTCGGTGCCATCGGCGGCGAGCCAGCTCAGCGTGGCGCCGAATTTGCCGGGTTCGAGGCTGAAGATCTTGCCCTCCTCGTCCTTGTCGCGTCCTCTGGGGTTGACGACTTCGAGCCAGGACGGGGGGTCATCCAGGCCGCTTGTGCCAATCTGATTGGGAACGCCGTAGTGGAAGAGCTTGCCGACTCTAGCAACAAAGTATCCATTTCTCTCAAAGAGTTGGGGAAGCGTGATGACGTCCGGGACGTGTTGACGGAAGTGGGTGCTGTTTTCGAGGACGCCCGTCGTGTCGGGTCGAAGACCCGTGAGAAAGGAGGCCCGGCTCGGGTTGCAGAGCGGGAACTGGCAGTGAGCCTGATCGAACCGGAGCCCTCGGGCGGCGAGACGGTCGATGTTCGGCGATTTCACGAGCGCGTGGCCGTAGCAGCTCAGGGCCGTGTTCAGGTCGTCGGAGACGATGAGGAGAACGTTTCTCGGAGGGTTGGTGGATTTCTTCTCGGAGGCGTGAAGCTCCAGGGGGGCGACGATGGTCAAGAGGGCCGAGAGAAGAATCCGGGAGAGGACGTTTCGGCACATGGGCGTCTCGCTTCCTGGCGGACAGTCCGAAGGGATTCCGGGGCTGTCGGGTCTTGCGGCGTCACGGGATTAAGGGCATTAATACACACACGAGCGGGGAACGCCAGGGGCAAACCTCGTTTTCGGCGATTTCGCCATGATCGGCGACCCTCTTCTGATTGGAACCCCAACCATGCGCGCCCGGACTCGCCTCGGTGTTCTGACGGTGTTGTTGATCCTCTCGGCGCGTGGATCGATTCTGGAGGCGGCCGCCGAATCGGAGACGAGGCCGCCGAACATCGTCATCCTCTTCGCCGATGACCTGGGTTATGGCGACCTGGGATGCTATGGTCATCCGACGATTCGAACGCCGAACCTCGACCGGATGGCAAGGGAAGGGCAGAAGTGGACGAACTTTTATGTTGGGGCGTGTGTTTGCACGCCGAGCCGGGCGGCGCTGTTGACG
>CAZRGV010000007.1:4355-27681 GCA_964599655.1 uncultured Isosphaeraceae bacterium
GCGTGGGGAAGTGGCACCTGGGACACTTGCCGCCGTACCTGCCCACGCGGAACGGGTTCGATCACTACTTCGGCATTCCTTATAGCAACGACATGGATCGGCTCGCGAGTGCTCCGGAAGGGCAAACCGCGATCTTGAACCCAAAGATTGAGTATTTCCACATTCCTTTGATGCGAGACGAAGAGGTCGTGGAACGTCCGGCCGACCAGCGAACGATCACGAAGCGTTACACCGAGGAAGCGATCCGGCTCTTCGAGGGACGGAAGGAACGACCGTTCTTCCTGTATCTCTCGTACAACATGCCCCATATTCCGCTGTTCCGATCGAACGCCTTCGCCGGGGCGAGCGCTCGTGGACGTTATGGCGACGCGGTGGAGGAGATCGATTGGAGTGTCGGTCAGATTCTTGATTCGCTCAAGCGGCTTGGTCTTGATGAGAATACCGTGGTGTTCTTCACGAGCGATAACGGGCCTTGGCTGATCTTTAACGAGCAAGGAGGTTCCGCGGGTCCGCTACGAGGCGGGAAAGGAAGCACCTGGGAAGGGGGAATGCGTGAGCCTTTCCTAGCCCGATGGCCGGGCAAGATTCCCGCTGGCCAAACCGTGCAAGACATGGGTAGCACGATGGATCTTTATGTCTCGTGTCTCAAACTGGCGGGAGCCAAGGTCCCGGACGATCGCGTGATGGACGGATTCGATCTTCGACCGGCGCTGCTCGGAACGGGGAAGAGCCCTCGAGATGTGATGTTCTACTATCGAGATACAGCGCTTTACGCGGTACGGTACGGTCCTTACAAGGCCCATTTCATCACACAGGCGGGGTATGGACCAAACAACGAGCCCGAGCGTCACGACCCGCCGTTGCTCTTTCACCTGGGACACGACCCATCGGAGAAATTCGACGTGTCGAAGGCGCATCCGGACGTGATCGCGAAGATCGTCGAACTCGCCGAGGGGCATCGGAAGTCGGTGGTGCCCGTCGAGAATCAGCTCGAACGGCGCTCCAGCGAGGCGATACGGTGATCGTCGGTGGCTCTGAGGGTTGAGGATCGGTTTGAGTCAGGATTTCGACTCGGGCAATCCGGCGAGGAGGGGCAGGGGGGCATCACGTCGGTTTGGGGATTGAAGGTCGGAAGAATCGTTCGGGCGCGAACGCCCTGTTGAGAACTTACCGATGTTTCATCAGGAACGCTTCACGGTCGCCACGCGAGGACGAGGAACCTACGACATTACGGATCGGGTGCAGGAGATCGTGCACGAATCGAAAATTGAGCGGGGAGTTTGCTCGGTTTTCGTTCACCATACGAGTGCGTCTCTGATCCTCTGCGAGAACGCTGATCCGAGCGTCCGGCGCGACCTGGAGCGGTACTTCGCGAGGCTGGTTCCCGACGGCGATCCGATCTTTCATCATACGTCGGAGGGACCCGATGACATGCCGGCCCATCTTCGGTCAATACTGACCCAATCGTCGCTCTCGATCCCGGTGGACCGAGGGCACTGTGACCTGGGGACCTGGCAGGGGGTATTTCTCTGGGAACATCGGACGTCATCGCACCAGCGGCGGATCACCGTGTCGATCGTCGGTTGATCACGCCGGACTTCCCACACGCCGGATCGTTGGGATCATCTCTCTTCCAGCGGGGACGAATTCATACGGCGGCAGGTTTGCAAAGGTCGTCCAGGCGCGGTTGAGGGCCGACGGGTCGCAAGGCCCGGAGTGAACGAGGAGTCGGTAACGAAGGTCGAGCGGATGGTCCTTGGCGATCCCAAAAGGCTCCATCATGCAGAACGAGGCCTCCATCCAGCCGTCGCTCCGGACGTGCCAGGGAGTGGGATGTCTGGGGTTCGAGGGGTGGTCGAAGTAGGCGATGCCTTCGATGAGGTTGGGCGCGGATGGCCCGGAGTAATCGATCCATCGGCTGGTTTTTCCGAAAATCGCCGGTTCTCCCGAGGCTCCTTCGGCATTCCGAAGCCGGCCCTCGCCGAACTGTTCGGAGATCGTTTTCGCCACGCGAACACCCAGGAATCCGAAGTTTGTCTTGCCCAGGACCAATGGGCCGGAGGGGGCCTCGAACCGAGACTGGAGGTCGATCGCGAAGCCGTCGTCGGTTGGTTCGATGGCGAGAATCAGTGTCTGAGTGAGCCAGGCTTGCCCCTCGGCCCACCAGGTCAACTCGGCGGAGAGACCGGCCCAGTCCTGGCCGTCGCGGTACGCGGTGACGCGGCGATGTCGGACACGGATGTCGTTCTGACGAGGCTCTTCCCAGAAGTTAAAGCCTTCGGCGCGGCCGGCCGGAATGACCTTCTGGTGGCCGAACCAGATCGACTTGTGATGCTCGTGACCAACGGGGTTGGGATGCCCCATCCGGGTCAGCAGGGCGCCCGAGGCGCCTCGAACGGGGAAGAGAAAGGGTCGGGAATGCGACGGGGCGAATTCGTAGCCGAACCGCTCAACGCCGTCGATCCGAAAGCTGGCCCTGTCAAGCTCGGGTAGCACCTGCACACGAGGAAAAGAGACGTTTTCGTTCACTTGAAAATCTCCTCCAGGTTAGGATCTACGAGGCGGCGAATTCCCGGGGCGTCGGAGCCCCCTGCGAATCGTTGCGTTCGCTGGGGGCGAGGAGGGCGGGCTTGTCCTGGTCGCGTTGGGATCCAGGCTATACGATGTTGCCTGGGTCCACGAGCCGAATCAAGGAGTTCCGCGGATGAAGAAACTCATCAACCGCCCCGAGGACGTGGTCGAGGAAATGATCGAGGGCCTGGTGCTGACCTATCCGGGGCTAAATCGACTCCAGAACCGAACGGTTCTCGTTCGTTCGGACGTGTTGGATTTTCAAGACGCTCGCGTCTCGTTGATCTCGGGAGGCGGGAGCGGCCACGAACCGGCCCATGCTGGGTATGTCGGCCGAGGGATGCTGTCGGCGGCGGTGGCAGGGGATGTTTTCACGTCTCCAAGCTCCGATGCCGTGCTTGACGCGCTTCGCGTGGTCGGCGGTCCTTCAGGAGTGCTGATGATCGTCAAGAATTACACAGGGGATCGACTGAATTTCGGAATCGCGGGGGAACTGGCCAGGGCCGAGGGAATTCCCGTCGAGACGGTGATCGTCGCGGATGATGTGGCTCTGGCGGCGTCGGTCGAGAATGCTGGGCGTCGGGGGTTAGCGGGGACGGTTTTGGTCCACAAGATCGCGGGGGCCGCGGCCGAGGCAGGGCTTTCGCTGGCCGAGGTTGCCCGCGAAGCGAGAGCGGCGGCGGATTCCGTTCGCACGATGGGCGTCGGTCTTTCGGCCTGCACGGTTCCCGCGGCGGGACGTCCCGGATTTCATCTCGGCGAACAGGAAATCGAGCTCGGTCTCGGAATCCACGGCGAGCCCGGCGTGAGACGAGGTCCGATCGAGTCCGCCGACGTTCTGGTCGATCGTCTGCTCGAGCCGATTGTCCTGGATCTTGGCCTTCCGACGAAGGATCGTGTCGTGCTCATGATCAATAATCTTGGCGCGACGCCAACGATGGAGCTGGACATCGTGGCGAGACGGGCGATTACGAACCTGGAGAATCGTGGGGTTGAGGTCGATCGCGTGTATGTCGGAACCTTTCTCTCGTCGCTGGAAATGGCGGGCGTTTCGATCTCCGTCATGCGAGTCGACGACCAGCGGCTGGCCAGGCTCGATGCAACGACTGAGGCACCGGCCTGGCCGAACGCCGCGGCGCGCGTTCGACGTTCGAAAGCGGCGATCTCGCCTCCAAGCCCGAGCGAAGCGCCCGTGTCGTCGAGGGTCTCGGGCCCTTTCAGCGTCGAGCAGAAGACTCTGCTCGAAGCCGCCATCCACGAGGCGACGCGAAGATGGATCGAGGCGGCGCCTCGGCTGACCGAGCTGGACCAGGCGGTGGGGGACGGCGACCTGGGGATCAGCCTGACCCGGGGCGCGCTCGCGGTTCAGAACGCGTTGCCCACGTTTCCGCTCGATGATCCCTCGGCGACGTTCCGGGAGCTGGGACGGACGTTGCAGCGGTCGCTCGGTGGGACATCCGGGCCGCTTTACGGCGTCTTCTTCCTCCGGGCATCGGCTCGGTTGAAGGAAGGGGACGTTCACGAACCCGGGACGTGGGCCAGCGCGCTTCGGTCCGGTTTCGAGGCGATGCAGGAACTCGGTGGCGCTCGGCCCGGGGATCGAACGATGCTGGACGCGCTTTGGCCGGCGCTGTCGGCCTTCGAGCAGGTCATCCAAGCTCGGCGCTCCGTGATCGAAGCGATTCGGTCCGCGGTCCAGGGCGCCGAGTCCGGAGTGAACGCGACCGCCCAGATGATCCCAAGACGGGGCCGCTCGAGCTATCTTGGGCAGCGTGCGATCGGTCACGTTGATCCTGGAGCCGAGGCGGTCGCGATCTTGTTCCGATCGATCCTGACCACGCTCGAATCCTCGGATCACGCGCCCGGGAGTTGAGAGGGATTCACTGGCCTACTTCGGGGGGCTTCGAGCCTCTCTGCGCGTCCAGCGACTCGCGGAAGGCCTTCTCCTTCTGCGAGACGTAGTCGCGGTAGCCCTCGGGGTCCACGAACGGGTTCGAGCCGGATCCTCTCCGGGCTTTCTCATACTTGGCGACCATGCCGTAGTAGCCACCGTGGGCGCCGAGAAAGACGTCGCAAGGGAGCGTCTTGAGGATCTGGAAGGTGCGCGCGAAGTCGTCGGCGATCTCGGGGTAGTCCTTGTTGTCCACCAGGCGAAAACCGGGATTAACGTTCGGGCTACCGATGACGACCACGTTGTAGTCCTTGCCACCCTCGGCGACGCGCCAGGTCCAGGTTGTGCAGCCTCGCGTATGACCGGGCGTTTTCCGGGCCACGAGGGTGACACCGCCGAGCCGAACCTCCTCGCCATCGTTCAGCACGCGGTCGACGGGGCAGGGGGGCCATCGGCTGTCGGTGTAGAGGTATTGCCCCTTGCCTCCAGAGGCGATCACGTCGTCATCCCCTCGCATGACAAGGACCTTTGCCCCTGTCAGCTCCTTCATCCGGGCGTGCCCGGCGACATGATCCGAGTGGGCGTGGCTGGCGAGCAGGATCTTGATGTCTTGCATCTGGAAGCCGAGCGACTCGACCGAATTCCGGATCAGGGGGACGGTCGCCTCGAACCCGCTATTGATCAGGATATGCCCCTCGGGTGTGGTGATCAGGTAGCTGGCCAGATCCTTCGAGCCAACGTAGTAAACGTTGCCG
The DNA here is from genome assembly GCA_964599655.1 of uncultured Isosphaeraceae bacterium. Lineage (GTDB taxonomy): Bacteria > Planctomycetota > Planctomycetia > Isosphaerales > Isosphaeraceae > CAZRGV01. Next base: position 9,573 of record CAZRGV010000007.1, read on the forward strand.
ATCACCTTGTGGGCTGGAAACGGCTCGTACCAGTCGGCCTGGCCGACGGCGGCCCAGGCCAGGGCCAGCGAAAGCGTCGCTGCCGTGAACATGCGAGGGATCTCCGACGTGAGGGATCGGGCTGGAACGGACCGGTGGAGCCGAATGGTCGCTCGAGCGGACCTGTCCGTGTTCGAGTCAGGGAAAAGTTGAACTTATGGCACTATGAGGACACTTTGCTAAGGTCGAGGAAGACGACGATCGACGGATTGCCGACGGGGGTGTAGTGACCGTTGAATTTGAGGCCGCCAGTCTCGCGCTCGATCTGGAACACGGCGATGTTGTCGCCTCGCTGATTGCAACAATAAAGGAACCGGCCGGTGGGGTCGAAGTTGAAGCTTCGGGGGTAATCTCCTCGCGTCCATTCTTCGCCGCTGTACGACAGGTCGCCATTCGGGCCAACGGAGAAGATTCCAATGCTGTCGTGGAGCCGGTTGCCCGCGTAGACGAACCGGCCGTCGGCCGAAACGAGGATCTCGGAGCAGAAGTTACTGCCAGCAAACCCGGGCGGCAGGGTAGAGATCGTTTGCCGAGGGGACAGCCGCCCCGTCGCGGCATCGTAGTCGAACAGAACGATGGTCGAGGCTTCCTCCTGGATGGAGTAGAGCCAGCGGCCATTGGGGTGGAAATGGAAATGCCTCGGCCCGTCGCCGGGCGGCAACGCAACCGCGTGCGGCTTGTTCGGGGTCAGCATGCCCTTGCTCGCGTCGAACTTCCAGACGAAGATCCGATCGAGGCCCAGGTCCGCATGCAGCACGAACCGCCCTGTGGGATCGGCCTGAATCATATGGGCATGAGTTCGGTCATGACCGCTGATGGCGAAGCTGCCCGGCGGGGCGTTCTTCGCTCGGGTGGGGCCGATTTCGCCGGCATCGTTCTTGACGTCCGTGGGGTCGCCGAGCCGGCCGTCGGGAAAGATCGGCAGTACCGCCACGGAGCCGCCGAAGTAGTTCGCAACCAACAGGAACTGGCCGGTCGGGTGGATGCTCACATAGGTCGGGCCGGCGCCCCCGGAGCGGACGGTGTTGAGTGGCGTGAGATGGCCATCCCTTCGATCGACGGCGAAGGCGCTGACCGAGCCCTCCTTGGCATCGCCGACCCGATCGGTCTCATTGGCGGAATACAGTCGGGTTCCGTCGGCGTTCGGAACCAGGCAACTCGGGCTGGTCCCCATCTCAAGGACGCCGGCGGGGGTCATCGCCCCGGTGTCGCGGTTCACCTGGAACAGATGGATGCCGCGTCCATTGCCGGGCGGGAGATCGACCTGCGTAGGTAAGACGTCGCGGAGCGGAGCGCTGAACGTGCCGACGTAGGCCATGAGCGGCCCCCCGCCTTCGTCCGAGCGTACCTTGGATAAGCGACTAATAAGCGGAGAGGTCCCCGCCAGCGCGACGGAGGTTCTCAGAAACGAGCGTCGGGAACAGTCAAGTAAAGTCATGGTGGCAAAAACGTCTGTAGGTCTGATAGAATGTTTGGAATCTTGAGTGCGAACACAAGAATTCGGCGGTTAATGTTTCCTCGGGGCCGGCTGTCGGAACCCTCGCTCCACGTTGTCCCTCGGGTCGGTGGAGACCGGGCCGTCGCGCCAGAGCCATCGCATCATCTCCGGCAGGATCGCCCCGCCGAATTTTTGACCGTGGCTGTTCATCCCCCAAGAGTAGTTGACGTCGTACCCCTTCTGGGTGAGGGCCTTCATGAGGCGCACGTTCTGGTAGAACCAGTCGCGGGTCTCATCGTATTGACCATCGCGGCGGAGGCCACGGTTGTCGTTTCGGCCGTCGCAGAGGTAGACGCGGATCGGCTTTTTTTCGGCTGCCAGGACCTTCTCCGGGTAGACGTGTCCGCCTCGGAGGTTGACGAAGCTGCCGACGTTGCTCAGGACCTTGCGGAAGTGGTTGGGGCGCTCCCAGGCGACCGTGAACGCCGCGATCGCGCCCGAGCTGGAGCCGCCGATGCCGTGCATCTCGGGGTCCTTCGAGATGTTGTAATCCTTCTCCAGCACGGGCATGAGCTCTTCGGTGATCACGCGGGCATACTTGTCGTCGAGCGAGTTATACTCGGTCGGGCGGTTGGTGTTCCGGTCGCCCCAGTCGCGGGGTGTCGGCTCGGGCTGATCGGGGCGTCGGCCGGGGTTGATGAACACGCCGATCATGACCGGGATTTCGCGACGATAGATCAGGTTGTCCATCACGTTCTGCGCCCGCATGTCCCCGTTCTCGTCCTTGAACGCCTGGCCGTCCTGGAAAACCATGAGAGCCGCCGGGACGGCGGGATCATACTGCGCCGGAACGTAGATCCAGTACGTGTGCTGGGTGCCGGGGTAGACCTTGCTGGGAACCGTGTAAGGTCCTCGGATTTCTCCCTTCGGCACGCCCTCCTGCGGCAAAGAGTCGGGCCCCAGCCGGTACTGGGAATCTGGGTTCGGCTGGGGCACGGCAGGCGATTGCCCTCTCGCTTGCACGAACGCAACGACGACAACTCCCAGATATCCGAGCCTGACCACGGAGGTGATCGCCTTTCTCATACCACAACTCCCCGACAGGACGTATTCCCGAACCACGGACCGGCGGCCGAGGAGATTCCGGTCGCCTGCGATCGCGTTGACGTCAAAAACGCTGTCGGTCCAGGATATTCGTCCGGCCGTGCCGCTGCCAGAAGCCAGGGAGATTCGTCCGCGTGCAGTCGAGGTAAGAGAGGAAGGATGCCTTCAGGCGTAAACATGCAAGCGTCTCGACACTCTTCTCCGCTTGGACCACAGAAGAGTCGCATCGCGAAGGAGAATGCGGATCGAGCGAAACACAAAACCCGCCGTCGATAAGTCAGAACCCATGGCAAGAACCGGGTTTTGACGGATCGAGGCGGGTCGTTTCGGATGCGATGGACAGTAGCGGCGACAGGATTCGAACCTGTGACCTGCGGTTTATGATTCCGCTGCTCTAACCAACTGAGCTACGCCGCCTCGAACGAACCTCTGGTCGTCCGTGAAGGAAGATGGAAGAATTCTAACCCGCGAGGGGCATGGATTCAAGCCGTTCGCCGTTCACCGGCGTTGTTCACGTCGATGAAGTGGATCGAGCGCGAGCGAGTGGGCGGGGCCGATCGATGTCGACCCAGGGCTGCAGTCGCGGGATGGTTCTCCGGTCCAGCCCCAGTTCTAGAACATAATGCTCATTATCGGACGTTGCTCCGATCTCAGATATTTCGGACGGAAAGGTCGCAAGATTGGGCGTGGTTTCGTTCAAAAATCTCTCGCTCTCGACGACAAGCCGGGCTCTTCTCGGGGACTGGTTGCTGACCTGAACCCCGAGAGACGTTGGCCGATCCCGGTTCTGTTGATCGATTTCGGCGGATGGGATTCAGGATTTTGGTGAGGCGAGCCGACCGGCTCGGGTGTTGGTCGCGAGATCTTCGGCCATCCCGCGTACCGCTGCCTCGATGGCGGCACGCCAGTCGTCGCCGAATCGCTCGCGAAAGTCCGGCTGCCTATAGGCGAACGTCACGCCCCTCGAACTGTTGACGATCGCCCCGAGCCCGTCCTTGTCGAAGGCGTCGGCGACGTCGGCAGCGGTTCCCCCCTGAGCTCCATAGCCGGGAACGAGGAAGATCAGGCCGGGCAAAGCTGCCCGAAGCTCGGCCAGTTGAGCGGGATAGGTCGCCCCGACCACGGCACCAACAAGGCTGTAGCCCGACGCTCCGCGATACGGCGCCGCCCATTCGGCCAGTCGATCGGCCACGTGGCGATAGACGGGTCGGCCGTCGGCGACGAGGTCCTGAAACTCAACCGCCGAAGGGTTGCTGGTCCGTACGAGAACGAAGACCCCCTTCCCCTCCGCCTCAGCCACCCGGATGAACGGCTCAACACCGTCGCGGCCCAGAAAAGGATTCACGGTCAAGGCGTCCGCATCCCAGGGAGCATCTCGGCGCGCGCCGAGATCGACCTTGCCCAGATACGCGCGGGCGTAGGCTTCCGCCGTCGATCCGATATCGTTTCGCTTGCCATCGATGACGACGAGCAGTCCAGCGCGTTTCGCATGGCGGGCGCTGGCATGCAGGGCCGCGACCCCTTCGGGTCCATACGCCTCGAAGAACGCGGACTGAAACTTGACGACGGGGACGAACGGCGCGACGATATCCACGACCTCCCGCGAAAACGACTCGAGCGTAAAGGCCACCTCCCGACGGTCGTCACCGAACCTGCGACGCAATCCCTCGGGCAAGAGATCGGGCCTTGGATCAATTCCGACCATCACCGCATTGCCCACTCTGCGCTCGGCATCAATCAGGCGATCCGCGAAATTCACAACCCCAACCCTCAACAGGTCCGATTGACAGAACGCACCAAGTTCCTACAATAACCTATCCCGTCGCGAAAGCCACGGGAGGCGGGGCGTAGCGCAGTTTGGCTAGCGCGCTAGACTGGGGGTCTAGAGGTCGCAGGTTCAAATCCTGTCGCCCCGACTGATCACAACCGCGAATCCCGTCGCCAGTTGCGAAAGCGGCTGGCGACGGGATTCGAGTTTTTCGCGATCAGGCGAGGTCGAAACGATCGAGGTTCATCACCTTGTTCCAGGCCGCGACGAAGTCGTGGACGAACTTCTCCTGCGCGTCGGAACTGCCGTAGACTTCCGCCAGGGCGCGCAGTTGGGAGTTCGAACCGAAGATCAGATCGACTCGCGTGCCGGTCCACTTCGGTTCGCCCGTCTTGCGATCATGGCCCTCGAACACGTCGGCGTCTTTCGAAACCGCCTTCCACTCCGTGCCCATGTCGAGCAGGTTCACGAAGAAGTCGTTGGTCAGAGCCTCCGGCCGACTCGTGAAGACACCGTGCAGCGTTCCCCCGAAGTTCGTCTTCAGGACGCGCATGCCCCCCACGAGCACCGTCATTTCGGGGGCGGTCAGGGTCAATAATTGTGCTTTGTCGATCAGCAGCGCTTCGGCAGGTACGCTGTATTTGCCCTTGATGTAATTGCGGAAGCCGTCTGCGATCGGTTCAAGCACGGCGAAGGAGGCCGCATCGGTTTGTTGCTGGGAGGCGTCGGTACGCCCAGGCGTAAAAGGTACGGTGACCTCGTGGCCGGCTGCTTTGGCTGCTTTTTCCACCCCGGCGCAACCGGCCAGAACGATCAGATCAGCCAGGGAGACCTGTTTGCCAGTGGACTGGGAGTCGTTGAACGCGCTCTGAATGCCTTCCAGAGTCTTCAGCACCTTTGCGAGCTGGGCCGGCTGATTGACTTCCCAATCTTTCTGTGGGTCCAAGCGAATGCGTGCGCCGTTCGCGCCGCCACGCTTGTCGGAGCCACGGAAGGTCGATGCCGATGCCCAGGCGGTGGAAACCAGCTCGGAGACGGACAGACCGGAAGCCAGGATCGTTTTCTTCAGAGCGGCGATGTCCTGTGCATCAATCAATTCGTGATTCACGGCGGGAATGGGGTCCTGCCAGATGAGCTCCTCGTTGGGGACCTCCGGGCCAAGGTAACGCGAGCGCGGCCCCATGTCGCGGTGCGTCAGTTTGAACCATGCCCGCGCGAACGCGTCGGCGAACTGATCCGGATTCTCTAGGAAACGACGTGAGATTTTTTCGTAGGCCGGGTCGAATCGCAGCGCGAGGTCCGTGGTCAACATCGTGGGAACACGCTTCTTCGACGGATCGTGAGCGTCGGGAATGGTGGCGCCGGCCCCCTTGGCGACCCACTGGTGCGCGCCGGCCGGACTCTTGGTCAGTTCCCATTCGTAGCCGAACAGGTTCCACAAGAAATTGTTGCTCCACTTCGTGGGTGTGGTGGTCCAGGTGACTTCCAGGCCGCTCGTGATCGTGTCACCGCCCTTGCCGGTGCCAAAACTGTTTCTCCAACCCAGGCCCTGCTCTTCGAGACCAGCGGCTTCCGGCTCAGGCCCCACGTGGGAGGCGGGGGCCGCTCCGTGGGTCTTGCCAAAGGTATGGCCGCCGGCGATCAGCGCCACCGTCTCCTCGTCGTTCATCGCCATGCGAGCGAAGGTTTCGCGGATATCCCGCGCCGCGGCGACCGGGTCCGGGTTGCCGTTGGGGCCTTCCGGATTGACATAGATCAGCCCCATTTGCACGGCGGCGAGCGGATTCTCGAGGACCCGGTCGCCGGAGTAGCGTTGATCATCCAGCCAGGTCGTCTCGGTCCCCCAGTACACGTCCTGATCCGGCTCCCAGACATCCTCACGACCACCGCCGAAGCCGAAGGTCTTCAACCCCATGGATTCCAGGGCGACGTTGCCCGCCAGAATCATCAAATCAGCCCATGAAATTTTGCGGCCATACTTCTGTTTAATCGGCCAAAGGAGTCGGCGGGCCTTGTCCAGGCTGACGTTGTCCGGCCAACTGTTGAGCGGAGCGAAGCGCTGCTGGCCCCTGCCCCCACCGCCGCGGCCGTCCCCCGTGCGGTAGGTGCCGGCGCTGTGCCACGCCATGCGAATGAACAACGGGCCGTAATGGCCGAAGTCGGCCGGCCACCAGTCCTGCGAGTCGGTCATCAGCGCCGAGAGATCTTGCTTCAACGCTGCTAGGTCGAGGCTCTTGAACTCGTCCGCGTAGTTGAAGTCCGCGCCCATGGGATTGGACTTGGACGAATGCTGGTGCAGGAGTTCGAGCTTCAACTGGTTCGGCCACCAGTCGCGATTCGACGTGCCGCCGCCGGCGGCGTGGTGGAAAGGGCATTTCGCTTCGGTGGACATGTGGACTTGCTCCCTCTGAAGGACTGGAATCGTGAGCGATTCCAATGGAATTGGTTTCGATGTTTACTCGCCGCGTGAGCCTCGATTTGCCGCGCGGCACGTCGGACACCTGCCCCAGTAGATCACCTCCGCCTCGTCGATCTCGTAGCCCGAGGCGTCGGCGGCGGTCAAGCAGGGGGCTTCGCCGACGGCGCAGTCGACGTCGACCGTTTTTCCGCAGTTGCGACAAATCAAGTGGTGGTGGTTGTCGCCGACACGATCCTCGTAAAGGGCCGGCGATCCCGCGGGCTGGATGCGCCGGATGATGCCTTTCTCGGCCAGGATACCCAACGCGTCGTAAACCGCCTGTCGTGAAATGGCACCGATCTCGGCACGAACGTCGTCGGCCACGACGTCCGCCGTGGAATGGGGCCGACGCGACACGGCCCGCAGCACCGCCAGGCGCTGAGCCGTGACATGAACACCGTGTTCGCGAAGGATTTTGGCCGGATCGTCTCTCATGCCCTGATCATACGAAAATTGTGGACTCTGTCAAGACTTGGATTGAATCCAGAAAAGATCCGGCGGGTCGCTCGATGATTTGGATGCGTCCTTGCTTGCAACCTTGCGCTTGGGCGACCGTCACTCCATTTGACGTAACATCTTCCCGTCGAGTATTTTCCGTCGTTCACTCACGCTCGTGGAATTCCTGCCCCTGGGCGCAAGCCGGCGAGAAAAAGGCCCCACGAAGTCCGGTCGCCCCGACGATTTTTCGAGACTAACCCTTCGGCGAGAACCTCGAAGGGCTTTCTCATTCGCTCGACCTGAAGGTGATCCAGACGAACGTCCTGGTCGACGCCGCCAAGATGGGAAGGGCTCAATTTGCTTAAGTCTGCAAGTATCTTGAAATCTACATTTATGAACTCATTTGCAGCGTCGAACGAATGAAGACTCGTGGCTGGCTGGAAGAGGTGCCCGACGAGGATGGTCGCTCGCAGCCGTTTCGCCTGACAGCACAGGGACGCGAGCTTCTGGAAAAGGCGGTTCCTGCCTGGAGCGCGGCGCAAGAGCAGGTCAAGAAGGTTCTTGGGGGACAGGTTCGTTGAGCGGTTGAACCAAGCGACAAAGCGAGTCAGCCAAACGCCCGCAGCAGTCTGATCTTTTTTGTCACATAGTTGTATATCAAACAATGATCGGACATGAAGGTCGAAGAACATTCGACCGTGCAGCGGATTCGCCTCAAGAGCGTGTCTTCCGTTCCGCCCACGAAGGAGGCGCTGGATGCCGGATGGCTGAAGCAACGGGCTCTCGATGCTTGTGCAGCTGACGTGGGGTTTGTTGAGATTGGTCGACCCGCTTCACCTTCACTGGCCAGGAGCAGTTTTCTGAGGAAGGAACGAAGCGTGGTCTGGGCGCTGCTGCGGCGGAAGATTCGGCTCACTGGCCCACTCAAGCGACTGGTGGCGTTCGGAAAGTGCTTTCCCCAGTAATTTCACTGAATCGGTAATCCGAACTGAACGTCCGGGTTTGTTTGCGACGAGCCGTCGTCTAGCCGTCGCCCGCGTCCGCCGAACTGGGCTTACCCCGAGTTCGGTTGACCTTGGACGGGCCCTCGCTCAGAGTCCCGGAAGGCGCTCGTGAGCGTCGCCGAATTGATCGAGCGAAATGCCCATGCGGTCCATGATCGAGAGGTAGAGGCTGCAAAGTTTGCGGTCGTCGTCGCCTCGGGTGGAGTAGTCGAGCGCGCGGCCGGTTTCGAGCGTGCCGCCAAGCCCACCGACGAGGACGAGCGGGACTTTGCTCGCGTCATGCCGCGAACCGGAGAACATGCTGTTGATGAACAGAAGGCATGTATTGTCGAGCACGGTACCCGACCCTTCGGGCATGGCGTCGAGGCGGCTGGCGAGATAGGTGAGTTGCTCGACATAATATTGCGTCACTCGCAGGTAGGCGTCGGACTTGTCGTCGTGCGAGGCGCCATGGTGCGCCGATCGGACGTCGAGGAACGGGTAAAAAAGTCCGGAAATATCCCGACAGAGCAACAGCGTGGCGATCCGCGTCTTGTCCGTCTGGAATGCGAGCGCGATGAGGTCGCACATCAATCGCATGTGTTCGCGGATGTCCTCGGGAAGGCCGTTGTCGGGGCGAGGCATCGCGACGACGGGCTGTCCTCGGCTGGCGGCACGGTCGTCGGCGGCCTGCTTCTCGGCCCGCATCGGCACAACGCGGCGCTCGACCTCCCGGACGCTGGTCAGATATTCGTCGAGCTTTGCCCGGTCGCCGGCGCTGACGCGACGGCTCAGGTCGGCGGCCTCCTCTCGTACGCGATCCAGGATGCTCTTATTGCGCCGGCTGCCTTGGTTGTCGAACAGAGCATCGAACGCCAGCGACGGGTAAACCTCCATGGGGACCGGCGAGGTGGCGCTCCGCCACGAGATGTGCGAGCTGTAGGCCATCGAGAAGTTCGTCTCATGGTAGCCGGTAATCGGCTGTTCGCAGCCAAGTACCATGCTTGGCTGCACGGTTTTCTCACCGAGGTGCCTGGCCAGCTCCTGATCGATGCTAACGCCGCCTCGCAGCTCGGCCCCCTTCTTCAAGGCGGCGCCGGAGAGGATGTTGCCCGTCTGACCGGGGTGAATGCCGACGCCAGTCGCATGCTTATTAAAAAGACCATGGATGACATTAATCTTGCCCTTGAGCGGCTCCAGGGGCTTCAGACAGGGCCCCAGTTGCATCGACGCGCCGGAACCTCCAGCCCACCAGTGCGTCGGGTTGACGCCGCAGCCCATGAACATCGCCGCGAACCGCTTCGGCGACGGCGACGGGCCATCTTCCGGGGTCGGCGACGCCCCCCAGGTGGGGACGGATTCAAGCCAGGGCAGCGCCATCGTTACCCCCACCCCCCGGAGGAACATCCGTCGTGAGGCTCCAACGTCGAGCCGACGTGGATCGTCCGCCAGTCTCGTAGCGTTCTTCATCGCGATTTCTCCGCGGGTCGGCGTTCGACACGTTGGTATCGGAACTGGGGACTGGTGACGATCGTTTCGACCAGGGTGCTGAAGCGACCGCCGTCGGATTCGAACTGGTCCCGCATGGCCTTCAGGGTCGCGTCGTCGGAGGGCATCAATGTTCGGCCGAGCGCAAAGGCCAGAAGCTTGCGGTTGAAATTCGACACAAACTCCTCGCGTCGCGAGGCGTTCAGGTAAGCGCGAAGCCCCTCGAAGCCGTCCCCTTCCCCTCCTCCAGGGAACTCGACGTGGGTTTCAACAGGACGGCCGCCTAAATCGAGCGTCCGGGCCTCGCCCACCGGGCCGTACCGCTCGAACGCCAGGCCGATCGAGTCGAATCGCTCGTGGCAGGCGGCGCAGCTCTTCTCGGCACGGTGGCGAGCCAGGATCTCGCGCAGGGTCTGGCCGCCGAGCTTTGCCTCATCGTCGGGCAGGTCTGGTACGTTGGGCGGAGGTGCCGGGATGTTCTCGCCAAGCAGGCGACGGACAACCCAATACCCTCGCTTCACGGGGCTCGTGCGAAGGCCCGACGAGTTCTGGGTGAGAAACACCGCCATTGGCAGTAGTCCCCCTCGCCCGAATCGCGTTGCCTCGTCGATGCGAACCCAGTCATCCGGCCCGTCGAAAGATACCGGAATGCCGTAATGGCGCGCCAGCGCGGCATTGATGAAGGTGTGCCGGCCTTCCAGGAATTCGAGGATCGATCGATCGTTCTGAACGAGGTCGATGAAGTACCGGACAGGCTCCTCGAACATCGACCGTCGCAGCTCATCGTCAAACGCCGGGAACCGTCCCCGATCGACGCTGTTGTGCTCTTCGAAACGTCGAAAATCAAGCCAGTGCCCGCCAAACTCAGTGGCGAGACCTCGAACGCGATCGTCGCGAAGCATGCGGCGGGCCTGCGAAGCGAGGACCTCGGGCGCTTGCAACTCCCCCGAGGCGGCGAGATCGAGCAATGGCTTGTCGGGCATGCTCGCCCACAGAAAATAGCTCAGGCGGCTGGCAAGATTGTAGCTCGAGAGCGGCTGAATGCCTGACTCGCTCACCGAATGTTCCCCGGGCTGATCCACCCGGTAGAGAAAATGTGGGGACATCAGGATGTAAGCCAGCGTGTCGCGGACGGCGTCCTCGTGGTTGAGATCGTCTTCGTCGCGGAGTGCGCGGTAGAACGCGGCGACGCCTTGGCGCTCTTCTCGGCTGAGCGGGCGGCGGAACGCCCGCTCAGCGAAGTCTTGAAGGGCTTCGACATGGCGAGGCTCAGCCTCCCGCCAGTCGATCTCCACACGGCGAATTTCCTCGGAGATAATCCGATATTGATCCTCGATCGCTTTGAGGGCCCGCTCACTGGCGCCGACTCGGCGGGCCTTGGCCAGGTAGACCTCGGCCAGTCGGCGGATGTTCGCCTCGGTGGCGGCGTCCCGATCCTCAGCCCGGACGAAGTCGAACTCAGGATCCCGGAGGAAGCCCGATTCGGCCCGCTCGAACCAGAGGTAGCTGGAGTATTGCCTCAGTGGGTCGCCAGTGATGAAGTGGAATTCGCGCCAGAGCCGTTCGAGCTCGTTCTGACCCGCGTCGTCCAGGATCAACTCGAAAGCGGTTCATCATCGCGGAAGTAGCCGGTCATGCTGTGAAAGCCGGCGCTGAGGAGCCGCCCCGTGTTGTTCCGGTCTTCGTTGTCGAGATAGACCCGCGCGCGCTCCGAGACAAAGAAGGCGTCCGGAAAGATCTGACAGAATCGTTCAAAGCCCGACTCGAAACGACGAAGTGTCGCATCGTCCTCGGGGACGGCCATGGCCTTTGCGGCCGGGCTGTCAGGTGTCAGTCCTTCGGCACGAACCTTCGAGGCTCCACCTGCGTACCGCATTCGGTTCGCGACGAACTGCCGGTTCTTCCAGAGCACAAACGGTTGCGTTCCGTTGTTGATCCCCCGAGTGGTCAGGTTCGGCACGTCCGGCACAAGCTGCTTACGCACGTTGACGACAAAATTCCGCATCTGTTGACAGCCGGCCCTTGCGGCCTCCCAATTCCCCTCGGGGCTGGGCAGCTCCCCCCAAAGAGCCTGGAGCGCGGCGATCGGACCGACCTGTGGCGTTGGGGCGTTGAGGGTCTCCCAGATCGTCTTCAGATACTTCGCGCTGAGGCCCTCTGAGGCGGCGATTTCGTCCAGCGTACTACCAGGTCGGCCCAGCGCCTCGCGATGCCGGAACCGCCAGGCGGCGAGGAAGTAGTCGGCATAGTCCGTGCGTTGGCGGTTGTAAAACTCGATGATGCGACGAACGCAATACTTGTCGCGGTCGGTGTCAGCGAGCATCGAGTGCGTCGCGAAGTCGAGCCCGTCCGGCGTGAGCACGAGGTGTTCGGCGACGCTGCGCGCGGCGTCGAGGTACTTCTTGACCAGAGCGGGCGACATCGCCAGCGATTCGGCCGAGTTGTCGAAGCCCGCTTCGTTGGCCGGATCGACGGGAAACTCGCGGGTCGGCCGGAGATCGACGCCGGTCAAGTCACGGATCGTGTAGTCATACTCGGCGTTGCTGAGCCTTCGGGCGTGAACCGCGCCGGGGTCCCCCGCGTTTCGCTCGGCCTCGAAGCGCCGGGCCGATTCGATCCAAGCGAGAACCTCCTCGCGGCCTCGGGCGCTTGGGTGCCGCTTCGCCTTCGCCGGCGGCATCGTCTGGTCCAGGAGTTGATCCCGCACCAACTCCCAGTGGGCCAGGTCGGCCCGGACGGAGGCCGCCGTTGTAAAGACGCCCAGATCAAGGTCCCCTTTCGCCGTCTCGCCCGAGTGGCACCCAAGGCAATAGGTTTCCAGGAACGGCCGGACCTTCTCTCGAAAGCCGACCTCGAGTGCGTTCGCGCCGGCCTCGGCCACCTCCCCAGGTCGATCGTCGGCGGCCATCCGCGAGCCAATCGCGCCATACAGGAGGCTAACCGCGATCAACAGGAGGCAGGTTGTCCGCATCGTCCGCCGAGTCTCCCCCGATCCCCCATCCGAAACCTGTTAAACAAAAGAAAGATAACACGGATCGGACGCCCTCGGCAAGCAAGGTCGCAATCGCATCGCGCGTCGCGGGGCGACCTACGGTTTCCAACGCTTGCTTCCGAGATCCGACGAACGCGCTTGGTGAGGTCGATCCGCAAGTCCGTCTCCTCAGCTCGGTTCAGAGGCTCGACAGCGGCTCCGTCGAGTCGCCGAACGAGTTGAGATGAACATCGACCTTGTCGAGCATGGAAAGGAAGAGGCTGCACATCTTCCGGTTCGGATCTTTGAGGTGGTCGAGCACGCGACCACCCTGGATCTTGCCCCCGGCACCGCCCAGCAGCACCACGGGCAGCTTCGTGGCGTCGTGGCTGCCAGTGAGCATGCTGGAGCAGTAGAGGATCATCGAGTTGTCAAGCGCCGTCCGCTCACCTTCCTGGATCGCGTCGAGCTTCGACGCAACGTAGGCCAGTTGCTGGAGGAAGAACTGGTTGACCTTGAGCCAATCCTCCGTGTCGCTGTGCGAAAGCAGGTGGTGGATCATGTAATCCACCCCCAGGTTCGGGAATCGCAGCGAACTATGATCATTATTAAGCTTGAGCGTGCAGACGCGGGTCGTGTCCGTCTGGAACGCGAGCACGAGGATGTCGCACATCAGCCGCATGTGCTCGCCGATGTCCTGCGGGATGCCGTCAGCGGGGCGGGCCATGTTGGGCTTGTCGAGGGTTGGCCGCCAGCCCTGGATCTCGCCGCGCTTGCCGGCGCTTTCGATCCGCTGCTCGACCTCGCGGACCGAGTCGAGATACTCGTCGAGCTTCCGCTGATCGGCCGTACTGATGGCGCGGCGGATGTCTCTGGCGTCGTCGAGCACGGCGTCGAGCACGCTCTCGTTCCCCTTGAGCACCTCGTCCTTGAAAAGCCGGTCGAACGCCAGGGCGGGATAAAGCTCCAGCGGTGTCGGCGTGGTCGGCGAGCTCCACGAGATGTGCGACGAATAAAGCATCGAATAATTCTTGTGCACCGACGGGTTGGACTTCTCGCAACCGAGCACCAGGCTGGGCACTTTGGTTGATCGGCCATGGGTCTGAGCCACGACCTGATCGATGCTCGTACCCGACCGAATCTCGCCACCCGACGCGAGCGGGGCGCCGGAGAGGAGATTGCCGGTCTGCGAGCTGTGGATATTGCCCTTGAGCGCCTCGGCGTTGAACAGCCCTTGGATGAAGAGCAGCTTCTCACGGTGCGGGTGAAGCGGGGCGAGTACCTTGCCCAGCTCCATGTTTCGGCCCGACCCCTTGGCCCACCACTCTCGGGAGTGGAACCCATTGCCCGAGAAGAGCACCGCGAGCCGCACCGGCGGCTCGCTCGCCTTGCCCTTGGCTTCGTCGCCCCACACCTTGAGCGATTCCAGCCAGGGCAGCGCCATGCTCACGCCGACACCTCGGAGGAACGTACGGCGGGAGAGTCTGTGGGGGCTGTCGTTCATCGTGGGCCTCGGCGGGTTTGGAGTGGGTTGTGATTCGATGTCCGTGGCGACAGCCGGCAGGCAAACAAACCAGACCGGCGCGAGTTTCCGTCATGATACCAGAAGCCACCACGGCCAGCCTCGTCCTTCGCGGATCGAAGTCAAACCATCCGACACCTCGCGATCAACCGCGTCGACCGTGGAACTCATCGCTGTCCAACACGGGAAGATCGCTGTCGATCCAGCCCCTGAGAACCATCTCCAAAGAATCATTCTCAAGGTGGAACTCGCCCTCGTCGAATGTGACCATTTGAAGATCTTCGCGGTCGCTCGGGGAGAACCGGGTACAGCCCCGCTCGATGATCGGTAGCCAGCCCTGCTCATTGTCATTGTCCTCTGACATCACGGCTCAGATCCGGAGATGATCGCCCCAAGAGGACTCGTAGCCACCGGCTAGCCCTATCAAAGGGCCGGGACTGAACCTACCGTTGCTGATGTTCAGGTACGAACCTTTCGGGAGCGTCGCCAGGGCGAAACCGAAGAAGTCCTGCGCAACCTCGAAGTTCACGGGTGTTTCAGCATCGAACCAGGTCGCCTCGGGATCGACGCTGACAGCATTACGCGGACGAGCGCGTAGCGTCTTCATTGCGACCCTAACGGCGGATTGATCGTCAAGGAGCCTCGGCGACCGCCGCGTCTCTTCCCCGGATCTTTCGGAACTGCGGACTCCGCACGACCAGTTCAATTACCTCGCCGATGTGGCCCCCGTCGGAGACCAGTCGGGTCATCTCATCAAGCAAGGGGTCGTCGGAGAGTTGCACCCCGCGACCAAGCGCGTAACCCAGCAGCTTGCGGGAGAACTGACGGGCGACGGCCTCGCGGCGGATCGTCAGCAGATAGTCCCGCAGGCCGTCGAGGCCGGTGAACTCGGCCCCGTCCTTCGTTTTCGCGCGCACGTCGATGAGGCGGTCGCCCAAGTCTTTTTCGCGCTTGCGGCCGATGGCGTCATACGCTTCGAGCGAGAACCCGAACGGGTCGATCCTCGTGTGACAAGTTGCGCATTTCGGGTCTCGACTGTGCTTCTCGACGAGCTCGCGCACGCTCAGGCCGCCGGTCGAGGCCTCGTCGTCGGGCAGCTGCGGCACGCCGGGCGGGGGTTTCGGCAGCTTCTCGCCGAGGAGAACCTCGGAAACCCAGTTGCCGCGCAGGATCGGACTCGTGCGCGACGCGCCGGATTGCTTCGCCAGGGTCGTTGCTAGCCCGAGGATGCCACCCCGTCCGAACGCCTTGACGCCTTCAACCCGCCGCCATCCGTCACCGGTCACGCCGGGAATCCCATAGTGCTCGGCGAGGGGGCCGTTGAGAAACGTATAATCAGCGTCAAGAAATGCCAGCGCCGGCAGGTCGCGCTGGAAGAGGTCGGTGAAGAAGAGGATCGTCTCTTCGTACATCGCGCCCCGGAGACCGTTGAACGTCGGGAAGTGTCGCTCGCTCTTCTCATCCAGAGTGTCGAAGTCATAGACATGAAGCCACTGGCAGGCAAACTCGGTAGCCAGGCGGCGGACCTTCTCATCCTTGAGCATGCGGCGAGCCTGACTGGCGAGGACGTCCGGATCACTCAGGCGGCCAGTAGCGGCCAGCTCGCGGAGAGTTTCATCGGGGGCCGACGACCAGAGGAAATAGCTCAGGCGACTGGCCAGTTCCCAGTCCGACACGGGAGCCGGTTTCGCTCCCGGCCCTGGCATTTCGACCCGATAGAGGAAGGCTGGTGAAACCAGCACTCGCGCGAGCACGAGCCGCCAGGCGTCGTCGTGCGCTAGTCCTTCGCCGCGAAGTCTGCGATAAAGGCTTCGTAACTCGTCGGCCTCACCTGGCTGGAGCGGGCGGCGGTACGCCTTCTCGGCGAAGGCGATCACGGCGTCGAGCTGCTTCGGCTCGGCCGCGACGAGTGCCTTGCGGAAGGCCGCCGCGCGGTCGAGGATCGGCTGGCGAAGCGGCTCGAAGACCGATGGGTCGGCGTCCTGCGAGGCATATTCCAGAAGCTGCTGAAACGCATCAACAAGCGTGAGCGCGTCTTGGCTGACGAAGCGGAGCTCGTTCCAGAGCTGGTCGAGTCGGGCGGCCTGGGCGTCGTCCAGCATGAGCCGGCGGAGGTGGTCGTCCTCGCGGTAGAAGAGAGTTAACGTGATCACCTCATCGACCGGAACGATCTTCGCGTAGCAGAGCGCCGGAGGGAACACCTCGCGGAAAGTGTCGAAGGCCGCTTCGAAACGCCGGCGGGCGGGCCCCGCTTCGCCCACGATTACCGGCCGCGCCGGGTCGATCTTCGGGCGAGACTTGGGCGCCTCGGTTGAGACCGCGAGCTGCACGCTTCCCTCGCCGTTGGTTGATGGGAGCTGGCCCGCCGTGACGAATTCGCAGCCTTCCACCAGTTCGGCCGGGAGCGTGACCGCGATGACCGCCGGGGCCTTTACCCCCAGACTCGCGCTGTCGATCGACTCGCCGCCCGGCAAGTGCCCGAACGTCGCCGGTCCGAGGTCTGCGGTTGCCTCGTCGGTGACCGTCCTTCGGATTTCTCCTCGCAGCCCTCGAAACAACGGGCTGCGGAGCGAGACGAGCCGTCGATAGAGCGTCGCATCAGGGCTATCCTTCGCCGCCGTTGCTCCTGAGGTCAGTAGCGTCTGGACCTCGCGGGCCAGCGCCGCTTTCTGCTCTGGGGTCGTCGCCAACTGCCACCTCGCGAGCACCGACCCGGCGGGGATCAACGCATCCGAATCGCCGCCGCGATCCGGTTCGGTATAAAAGTGCCAGATCCCAGCGTTACCGAAGCGGTCGGCGTGGGGGTTGCCCCCGAGCACGTCGGGCGAGACGTCGGCGGCCAGGTCCCACGTCTTGCCGTCGACGGTCAGGGTCAGGTCCACAGCCGTGAGGTCGCAGGAATGATTCCCGTCGCGAGGGCCGACGAGCAGCGAGACAAGGTCGCCAGGCCGCACCGGCAGGTTCTCGAACGGCCCAACCTCGACCACATCCCCCCCGTGGGCCTCGCCCGCCACGAGCCGTTGCCGCATCGCCCCCCGTCGCACTTCCAGCGACCAGGTCACACCGTTGCCGCACTCGGGATGGGCATGCTGAACTTTCCCTTGAATCCGCAACGTTCCCGACACCGGGCTGAGCCAGCCGGCCGCCACGCGCAAGGTCGGCGACGGGTGGATTGCCACGCTGTGCGGCTTGAGGTTTCCCGGGACTCGCACGTGCCTGTCCGACGCATTGGCGACCATGTTCGGGGTTTCACCGGGTCCCCAACCATTTACAAAATCATACCCCGACACCTTCACAATCTGACCCTTCAGGTGAGACGTGATCGACACGGCGCCGCCGCCCGCGCTCAGGCCAAGACAGTCGAACCAGGCGGCGAGTACGTCGGGCGGCACGTCGTGTCTCTTGGCCAGCTCGGCTGTGTCGAAGTCCCCTCGAGACTCTCCAACCTCGGTCGCCGCCGCGAGACTCTTCGCCGTACCCGCGAAAACCCGCTCGCGACGCTCCGCCAGCGCCTTTGATACAGCGGGCACGTCGAGGAGGAGCAAGTCGGGCATGCCGGGCGCGACGAGGCGAGGACGTTCCCAAATGACCATGTCCTTATCCGATCCGTCCCCCGCGTCGTCCGCAACGAGGTAGAGCGTCACGTCGTTCCGGTTGTCTGGCGGGGGGATCGGGAGTTGGAACTCCTGCCTCGTCAGGAGGGGGGAAGCCGACTCCATCCACGACTTCGGACCGCCAACCTTGCCAATATGCCCCACGCTGTTGAACTTCCAGAGTTGTGTTTGCCAGTGTGCGATTTCCTCGACAATCCCCTTCGCGTCGGAGGGCCGTGCGGCCTTCCATCGAGCTCGAAGTTCGTCGAGTAGTGGCGAGGTTTCCGTCCCGTTCAGGAGCGACCAG
>CAZRGV010000007.1:27699-31636 GCA_964599655.1 uncultured Isosphaeraceae bacterium
CGGAGATACTTCGGGCTCAACTTTCGCTCGCGAGCCACCGCCTCGACCGACTTCGTCCCGCTCGACAGGCCCTCACGCTCGACGAGCAACGCCTCGAGGTAATGCTCTAGCGGGAGGCGTCCCCCAGCATTCGTGTCAAAGACGATCCCCTGAAGGTTGACTCGGGTTCCAGACCCTGGGTCGGTGAACTCGGAGTAGAATGCGCGAATTTGATCAACGATCTCATTGGTCCAGTCGCGTCGAGTGGTCCCCGGAGAGAATCGCAGGCCGTCGGGGAGCGGCACGGCGTGGGCGGCGACGGTTTTGGCGGCGTCGAAGTATTTCGAGAGTAGGGCCGGGGACATCACCAGGGCGTTGCCCGTATTGGTGAAACCCTCGCCGGCCGCGCCGTCGACGGGGAACTCGCGGGCTGGGTCGAGCGGTACACCCGTCAGGTCGCGGAGGGTGTACGTGTACTGGGCGTTGCTGAGTCGCCGAAGGACGACTGGTCCCGGGTCGCCCGCAGTGGCGAGAGCCTCGGCCCTCAGGTAGCCGGCTACCCAGTCGCTCAGGGCCTTCCGCGGCCCGTCGGCCATCCGTCGTCCTTCCTCGGGGGGCATCTCGCCGCTGCCGAGCTTCTCCACGACCTTCAGCCAGATACCGGGAGCCGTTCGGACGTCGGCCAGCGTGGCGAACCGCTCCAGGTCGAGGTCTCCTTCCTTGGCCTCGGTTGAGTGACACGTAAGGCAGTATTTCGCCAGGAGGGGTTTTGCTACGTTGGCATAGTCGGACGCCGCCTGCGCGAAATTCATCGCGTCGGCTCCGCCAAAGGCGGGTAACTCCACCGTGAACAGGACCAGGAAGACCAGGCCCTCCAGAATCCTCGGATAGCGTCCGCCCGTCATGCCGCCATCTCCACCCTTACCTTGCCGACTCTCGGTCCGCCTTTCCAACGTGTGCGACACCCGTCGAAGAAAACCGGCCCAGCAAACGTGAATGCTCGAATTAAGGATGGATCGCTGGAACAATTCCGTCCAACGGCCACTTCTCGCGGATTCTACGAACTTGAAGCGAGATTGTATACAACCTCGTGGTCTGTCGAACTTCAGGAGCGGCGACCAGATGCGTCCGGTCCGACAGCACGGCTCAGAGCCGTTCGAGCCACTTCGCCGACGACAGCACCTCGCTCAGAAGCATTTGTTGGGCGCAAAGGATCGACCGGTGAAGCTCTTCCGCTGTCACGGTTCCGGCGGCGTTCGAGAGCGGTAGTGTCCCGGTCGCGTCGCTGAGAAATTCAACCTTGAAGCCCCGATGAACTGCCTGGCGGGCCGTCGTGTCGCAGCACATGTGCGTCATGTAGCCGGAGATCGTGAGCGTGTCGATCGCTCGATCTCGGAGCCAGGCCTCAAGCGGCGTATTCGTGAAGCTGCCCGGCAGTGTCTTCTCGACCAGGAAATCCCTCGGTCGGACGGCGATCTCGGGGTGCAGCTCCCAGCCATGACTGCCCTTCTGGAAGAACGGCTTCTCCGGCTGAGTCATATGGTGCTGGATCACGACCGTGGGAATCTTCCCCCGCGACTCGTCCATCACCTGAAGAATTCGCTCCAGATGGCCGGCCGGATGGGTGATCGGCAGGGCGCCGGTGAAATATTCGTTCTGGACATCGATCACGAGAAGCGCGCGGCACATGAGGGTCTCCCTTATTCAGCCGCCGTCGGCACGGCGAAGCCGAGGTGATGGGCGATGTGGATGAGCTGCAACCGGTCCCACTCGGCCTTCGTCAGCGGCCCGAGAATCCG
Source organism: uncultured Isosphaeraceae bacterium (assembly GCA_964599655.1). GTDB lineage: Bacteria > Planctomycetota > Planctomycetia > Isosphaerales > Isosphaeraceae > CAZRGV01. The sequence continues at coordinate 29,478 of CAZRGV010000007.1, forward strand.
GTGCGGAATGACGGGACCAGCCGACGCCTTATAATGGGCGATGGCTGCCCGCAGGCCCTCCGCTTCCTCGCGCTCGCCGAGCGTGTCAATCGGCATGATCTCGGCCGGCCCGGGCAGCCCTTCTGGGAGCCTTCCGGACTCCAAGACGTGCCGCTTCTGTTCCACCGAGACCCACTTCGACGGGTCCTGCGGCGTCGTGGCAGGCAGGTCCACGACCCGACGCAGGACGGTCGCGAGGTGTTGGCAAATCTGTGCCAGCGACCAGTTTCCAACGGTCGTGTGACCCTCCAGCAGCCGCTCGACCTCCGGCATGACCTCGTCGAACTGTTCGAATCGGAGGTTCCTTCGTCCCTCGGTCATCACTGTCCCCAGAGCCTTTCCATCGTGCCCTTGCTTCCGTCGCGTTTCCGATCCGAAGGGGTGATTATCCCGAGGATCGTCGAATCCGGCCAGTCGGTGGTGTCCTACGTTGATTGAGCAGACGGGCGTGTGAACCACTCCCGCCAGTTCCCCACGTGATCCGAAAGGCCCGCCGACAGCGTCGGCGTCCGCTTGCACCAGCGTCCGAGCCCGCCCCTGACCCTCAGCGTCCGGACGCACCAACGGAAGTTCGGGCCGTACTGCGGCAGATAGGTCATCGCCTCATTGACCTACCAGTCCTTTCTGAAGCGGTACGTCTTCCGCCATTCCGGGCGTTGCGGCCGCAGTCGCTCGCGTTCTGACGCTCCACGAACGAGGTGTTGACGCGGCGGCTCGCTGTCGAGGCGGCTAGGTCCTCCTCCAGTGGCTCCGGGGAGCCGAAGACCTGGCTCTTCTCCATCGCGACCACACGGTTGTTCTCGCGGTGCTTGTGCACCGTCGCGTCGATGACCTTCTCCGGCAACCGCCGCTCGGGCACGAGGATTGGGCGACTCGGTCCGCGTTGCGACGATGCGGGCACCGGCTCGCCGAACATCCCTCGGTCGCCGTCACATGCGCCGGATATTCGTGGTATGCGCCGGATATTCGTGGTTGGTCATCATCGCCGGCAGCTCGCACCCAGAACGTCGTTTCACCTCGGCGACGAGGGCCCGGGCGTTCTCCTCGGCCCGTGCCCCGGTAACGACCGCTAGGACGAGCTTGTGCTCGGGGTTGAAGGCGAAGCGATCCCAGTAGTCGCCCTGGTGGTCTCGTCGGGGGAGGCAGAAAACCGCGATACGGGTTCTAATGCGGTTTTTGACCCTGCTCCTGAATATCCCCTATGTTGGATCAATCGAATCCATGTCCGCCGCCCCGATTTGTAATGCGAGCTTGCACTCAAGCAGCACGTTCATCGACGTCACTGCTTTTGAGCGGCCCCACGGTCGATCATTCCCAGTCTGGCACTTCCGGAAAACCGCCCAGTAGCAACCGTGCCGCATCTTCGGTATCCTAGACTTCCGGTTCACCGCCTCGATTCGTATCAGAAAATCGTATCAGGGCGGTTTGTATCAGAAACCAAGCAAGACGAGATTGGCGCAAAGCCGGGAATATCAGACAGTTCGTTTCACACGGAGAGGTGACCGAGAGGCCGAAGGTGCGGCACTGGAAATGCCGTGTGGTGTCACAGCCACCGCGGGTTCGAATCCCGCCCTCTCCGCTTGAACATCTGTGGTGTCAATGGCTTAGAAAGAACACTCTCGACGTAACTCTCCGATTACCCCATAAGCGTCTTCCGATCTCTCGCGAGCGCGACCAAACGAGAAAACCCCCGACCCGGCTGATGCCGAGACGGGGGTTTGTTGTTGTGGTCTGATCCCACTCATGGCCGTCAGCGTCGAAGGAGGTCGATGAGGCGAGCAACCTCGGCTAGATCGCAACCATCCGGGGTTGCTTGGATGGATTTGATAGCTGGTGGCGTCTCCATCCGCCGCCCATCGAGCCCCAGCATCGTCGCACTCCACCGCCTCGCGAAGTCCGAGGCGGGTCGCGGCGCTCCGCGCCAGTATCTTTTTGACTTGACCCGCTGAAAGACTGGCTCGATCTCGTTGAGCTTCGGGCTGGACGGCGGCAGAACACTTGGGGTCCGAAACCTCGTTCCTTCGCGAGGAGCCGAGTGCATTTCACCGCGCGTTGGGAGACGATCCGACTTCGACCGTAGCGACGCGAGGCGGGTCGGTCATGGTAACGGCGGTAAGTCT
>CAZRGV010000007.1:31646-59185 GCA_964599655.1 uncultured Isosphaeraceae bacterium
GCCCTCCACTCGTACCGAACCCATCTGGGGTGGGGGCGCGCGTGACGGCCTGGCCTGCGCCGTGGAGGAACTCATGGCACGTTTGGTGTTTCGACTCCGAAGAAGGATCTTGCTTGCGATCGGGCTTGCAATCGTGGTGGGTCAGGCTCGATCGACACCCGCACAAGTCGAGGTTGTGGCTCAGGCTCCCTACGACGAGGTGTCGGAGCGACTAGGCGGTCTTGTTGAAAGAGAGCGGGCCGAGAAGCAACTTCCCGCCGTCATGATCGCCCTGGTGGATGACCAGAGAATCGTCTGGGCCAAGGGGTTCGGGCTTGCCGATCCTGCTCGACGGATTCCCGCCTCGGCCGAGACCGTTGTTCGGGTCGGATCGATCTCGAAACTCTTCACGGATCTGGCGGTGATGCAGCTTGTCGAACGGGGGATCGTTGACCTCGACGCGCCGGTCCAGACGTATTTGCCTGGGTTTCATCCAGCGAATCCCTTCGACCAGCCAATCACGCTTCGGCAGTTGATGTCGCACCGATCGGGTCTGGTCAGAGAGCCGCCGGTCGGGCACTACTTCGACCCCGAAGCCCCTTCCCTGGCCGAGACCGTCAGGAGTCTCAACACCACCCGGCTGATCTACGAACCCGAGACGCGAACCAAATACTCAAACGCGGGCATCGCCACGGTGGGCCTGGTGGTTGAGACGCTTCGGAAGCAGCCATTCGACGAGGCCTTGCGGGCGACGATCCTCGACCCGCTGGGGATGACCTCCAGCGCGTTCGAGCTGAGACCCGAGCTCGAATCCCGGCTGGCCAAGGCGGTTATGTGGACCTACGACAATCGTGAGTTCCCTGCCCCGACGTTCCGGATCGGAACCTCGCCAGCCGGCAACCTCTACTCGACGGTCGGCGACCTTGGCAAGTTTCTCGCTTTACTCTTTGCCCGCGGCATCTCTAACAACGGCCCGATCGTCAAATCCGAGACGCTGGAAGCGATGTGGAATCCACAGTTTGGTGACTCGTCGCCGTTCGGGCTCGGGTTCGTTTTGTCCAGACTCGATGGGCACCGGCAGATCAGTCACGGTGGGGCCGTTTACGGATTCGCGACCGAGCTGGCCGCATTGCCCGACGAGAAGCTTGGTGTGGCGGTGGTCGCCACGAAGGACTGCGCAAACGGGTTCACGAAAAACGTCGCCAGCCAGGCCCTTCGTCTCTTGCTCGCTGCCCGCAACGGTAACCCGTTGCCCGAAATCGAGTCGACCGAACCCATCGGCCCGGAACGCGCGGCAAAGCTTCAGGGACGATACGAGAGGGAGGATCAGGGGTTTGATTTGATCGAGCGAGATGGTCGGCTTTTTGTGCAGGCTTTCCAAGGGGGTTACCGCAATGAACTCCGCGCCAGGGGCGATGAACTCGTCGTCGACGATCCGCTGGGCTTTGGTCCATCGTTCCAGGTCAAGGAGAAGATCCTGACAATCGGCTCGAAATCCTTCGAACGCGTCGAGCGCAGGCCGCCGCCGCCGTGTCCCGATAAATGGAAAGGACTTCTCGGCGAGTATGGCTGGGATCACGACGTACTTTACATTCTCGAGAAAGATGGCAAGCTTCAGGCCTTGATCGAATGGTTTGAATACAACCCCCTGGAAGAGGTTGAGCCGAACGTCTTCCGCTTTCCGGATCATGGTCTCTACGCGGGCGAGAGACTGATCTTCCAGCGGGACGAAATGGGTCGGGCGACGCAGGTTGAGGCCGCCAGCGTGGTCTTCCGCCGCCGAGTCATCGACGGCGAGAACGGCGGGACATTCAAAATCAAGCCGGTCAACCCCGTTGACGTGCTTCGTGTCAAGGCTCAGGCGGCCGCCCCTCCCAAGGAAAGTGGCGAGTTCCGCAAACCCGAACTCGTCGAGTTGGTTCGTCTCGACCCGAGCATCAGGCTCGACATCCGATACGCCTCGACGAACAACTTCCTCGGCACGCCATTCTATGCCGAGGCTCGCGCTTTCATGCAACGTCCAGCCGCGGAAGCCCTGGTCCGCGCGCATCGCGAGTTGGCCAAACAAAAGCTCGGCCTCCTGATCCACGACGCATATCGTCCCTGGTTTGTCACCCGTATGTTTTGGGATGCCACAACGGGCCCCGATCGCCAGTTCGTCGCCGATCCCGAAAAGGGCTCGAGACACAATCGTGGCTGCGCGGTCGATCTCACTTTGTACGATCGAGAGACAGGCAAGCCGATCGAGATGGTGGGGGGGTACGACGAATTCTCAGCTCGTTCGAACCCCGATTATCCAGGCGGAACGTCACTCCAGCGATGGTATCGCGAACGACTACGGCGAGCTCTTGAAGCTGAGGGATTCCGGGTCAATGCGGTTGAGTGGTGGCATTTCGACCACCAGGATTGGTCCCATTACCCGATCCTAAACGTCCCCTTTAATCAAGTCGATCCCACGTCCTGACCCCTCGTGTTCTTCCCATGGTCGCGCTGTGCACTGCGCATTCTAGTTTAGAAAAGATAAGGTATTTTGCCGGAATAAACATTGGACATAAAGGGCAAAATCTGGCAAACTGCGACGGATCTCCCCCCAAGGTCAGTCCTTCCATGCTGGAAGTCGAGATCGGGCGAGGCCTTCTTTAGGGCTCGCGTACGTCGAGAATCGCCGAGGCGAAGAGGCCACGCGATGCTTGCCACGAAACTTACTCCGCCGATGCGATACGGTGTGGCCGTCGTCGCCACGGTGCTGGCGCTGTCGTTGAAACGAGTTCTTGACCCCTGGGTGCAGGAGTCCGCCGTCCTGGAGTTTGGACTTATCGCCGTGAGTTTCGTCGCCTGGTTCGGAAATCTTGGGCCGGCTCTACTCACGACGGTTCTCACGGCTCTTGGGGCCGAGCTACTTTTCTTCGCTTCGAAGCGGAGCCTCCCCATCCACTGGTCGACCGACATGTTTCGGCTTGGGATGTTCCTGATCGAGGGCGTCTTGATCGGTCTTCTGGTCGAGGCGCTGCATCTAGCCCGCCGGCGCGCCGAGGTCGCGTGCCAGGCGCGCGATCGTTTTCTAGCGGTACTTAGTCATGAGCTGCGGACTCCGCTCACTCCCGTGCTTGCCACAGTGTCCGCCATGCTCGAGGAAGGGTCGGATCACGACCATCACACCGAGCTGCAGATGATCCAGCGCAACATTCAGACGGAGGCGCGGCTGATCGACGATCTGTTGGATGTCTCGCAGATTGCTGAAGGGCGAATGCCGCTGGATCTTCACGTCCTCGACCTTCACGAAATCCTCCTGAGGGCCTTGGAAGTCTGCCGGTTGGACATCGACGCCAAGGGCTTGAACCTGACGCTGGAGCTCGACGCCCGGTCGCACCATGCTAGGCTCGACCGGGTGCGGATGAAACAGCTATTCTGGAACCTGATCCACAACGCTGTAAAGTTCACGCATCCCGGCGGTTGTCTGACAATTCGCACTCGAAACGAAGTGCCTCGCGGTCGAAAAAACGCCCCCACCTCGCTCGGTCTGATTGTCGAATTCGAAGACTCCGGCATCGGGATCACGCCAAACTGGGAGGAGCGAATCTTTGAACCGTTTGAGCAAGCCTGTCGCGATCGGAGCGACAAGGAAGAACGACAGAGAGGATTGGGGCTCGGTTTGGCGATCAGCCGATCCGTGGCGGCGGCCCATGGTGGACGGCTGATCGCGATCAGCCGAGGTCGAGATCTTGGATCAACCTTCCGCCTAGAACTCTCGGCCGTACCGACACCCGAGTCCTGGCTGGATCCTGACGCCCCACGCGCCCCGAGAGGTGGCCCGGCAATCGAGAGTTGCCGCAAGATCCTGCTGGTCGAGGATAATCCCGATACGCTTCGATTTCTGAGCTTGGTCCTTGGGCGTCGTGGTCATGAGGTCATCGCCGCATCAAACCTGGAACTGGCCCAGACCAAGTTACTCGACCGGTCGATCGATCTGTTGATCAGCGACATCGAGCTGCCCGACGGTACCGGACTCGAATTGATGGAGTCGCTTCCTGCTGGACGCCGACTTCCAGCGATCGCCTTGAGTGGTTTCGGCTCGGAAGATGATATTCGCCGAAGTCTCGAAGCGGGATTTGCCGAGCACCTGACCAAGCCCGTCACAATCGGCCAGCTCGAAGCCGCGATCAGCCGAGTCCTCAACGCCTCAATTCGCGACCCGGCCCTGATCACGGGCCACGCATGAACAAAGGTTCGGTGACCGGTCCGGGCCTGGTGCTTGCTCTGGGGTGATCTGGCGGTTAGGATCCAACAAATGTTGGTTCACTCGCCAGGCCGGAATTGTTCGAGCCCTCGGCCTTGATGCTTCCTTCTGAGACGCGGGGCTGGATCAACCTCTCGAACCGGTGATCACGCCATGACGACCCTCCTCACGCTCGTGATAATTTCGATCTCGACCCCTTCGGCAGGCAATTCCGTCGACTACATCCGCGACATCAAACCCGTGCTCGCCAAGCGCTGCTACGCGTGCCACGCAGCACTGAAGCAAAAAGCGGGGCTGCGGCTCGACACCGCTGCGTCGATCCTCCAAGGGGGCGAGAGCGGCTCGGCCGTCGAGCCTGGCCAGGCTGACGAGAGCTTACTGGTCGACCGGGTGACCAACCCCGACCCGAGTTACCGGATGCCACCGGAGGGGGAACCTCTGACCACCGAGGAGATCGACCACCTCCGCGCCTGGATCAACGCCGGTGCTCCGATACCCTCCGAGGAGTCGCCTCAGAAAGATCCTCGACAACACTGGGCCTATATTCCGCCCGTCCGCCCGCAGCTTCCCAAGGTCTCGAACTCTGCCTGGGTTCGCAACCCGATCGACACGTTTCTGGCCGCCGAGCATGAGGTCCGAGGCCTTGTTCCGCGCCCCTCCGTGAACAAGGCGACCTTACTCCGCCGCGTCTCGCTCGACCTGACGGGGTTGGCGCCAACACCCGATCAACTGCACGCATTTTTGAATGATCCCACACCCGACGCCTATGAAGCAGCCGTTGAACGTCTCCTGGCCAGCCCTCAATACGGCGAGCGATGGGGACGTCACTGGATGGACGTCTGGCGTTACAGCGACTGGTACGGTTACGGCGCCGAGGTTCGCCATAGCCAACCCCACATCTGGCGATGGCGCGACTGGATCGTCGAATCCCTGAATCAGGACAAGGGTTATGATCAGATGGTCGTCGAGATGCTCGCCGGCGATGAGGTGGCGCCCGACGATCCGAAGACCCTTCGTGCCACCGGCTATCTCGTCCGCAACTGGTTCAAGTTCAATCGCCACGTCTGGCTGCAAGACACGGTCGACCACACGGCCAAGGCGTTCCTGGGCATCACCTTCAACTGCGCCCGCTGTCACGACCACAAGTACGATCCGATTGCGCAAGAAGATTATTATCGATTTCGGGCCTTTTTCGAACCGCACGACGTTCGCACCGACCGAGTTCCCGGCCAGCCCGATACCGGCAAGGATGGCCTCGTGCGGGTCTATGACGCTCATGCCGAGACCCCGACTTACCTCTTCGTGCGCGGCGATGACATGCAGCCGGTCAAGGACAAGCCGCTATCGCCCGGTCTTCCTCGCATTCTTGGCGGGGAGTTGACGATCGCAAGTGAATCGCTACCGCCGCGTTCCTATTACACGGCGCTTCAGCCCCACATTCAGGCCGAGGCGATCGCGTCCGCCGAGTCGGACATTCAGAAAGCGACGCTGGACCTCGACGCCGCTCGCAAGGCCGGTGACGCCGCGCTCGAACGACTGACGAGTCTGGAGTCGGAATTGAGCGCCAATGCTAGCGCCCTGGCTGAGGCGAGGTCAGCGATCGCCAAGGCGAAGGCCGATGCTCTGCTCGCCGAGACCGCGCTGCGGGCCGCCCGACTTGAACTGGCCTCGCGAAAGGCAAGAATCACCGCCGACGAAGCCCGGTTCGCCCAGCCGCCCGACTCGAAGAAGGCGGAGATCCTCGCTCTCATGGCAGGCCACGCCGAACGCCAGGCCGCGCTGGCCAAGGCTGAAGAAACCCTGGCCAGGGCCGAGCACGCCCTTGCCGACGCTCGCCAGGCTCTCGCGCTCAAGCCCGGCGACGCTAAGGCGGAGCAAGCGGTTTCCACCGCCGAGGCCAGGCTCGCCGACGCCAGGAAGGGCATCGAACCGGCCCGCAAGGCTCTTGACTCGCGCTCGGGGAAGTACACGCCGATCAGCCCCATCTATCCGGCCACAACAACCGGTCGGCGTCTCGCACTCGCGAAATGGATCACTCATCGCGACAATCCCACCGCCGCTCGTGTCGCCGTCAATCACATTTGGATGCGACATTTCGGCGAGCCGCTGGTGCCGACCGTCTTCGACTTCGGTCTCAACGGTAAACCACCCACCCACCCAGAGCTGCTCGATTGGCTGGCCGTTGAATTCATAGAACATGGCTGGAGCCTGAAACATTTGCACCGCTTGATCGTTACTAGCAATGCCTATCGGATGGAATCGACCGCGGGGCCCGACAATTCGAACAACTCGGTCGATCCATCGAATGTCTACCTCTGGCGCATGAATCCGAAACGCATGGAGGCCGAGATCATTCGCGACAATCTCCTCGCGATCGCAGGAAACCTCGATCCGGCGATGGGAGGCCCAGAGCTTGACGAGAACTCCGCGCTCACGACCTACCGACGCAGCCTCTACTACCGCCACGCCCCCGAGAAACAGGCTGTCTTCCTCAAGCTCTTCGACACCGCCAACACCACCGCCTGTTACCGCCGCGACGTGAGCGTCATTCCCCAGCAAGCCCTTGCGCTGGCCAATAGCCCGCTCGCCCTGGCGCAGGCGCGACGGCTCGCGAGCCGGCTTTCGAAGGATCCGGTTGACACCGCCGACGGGGCATTCGTGGCCGCGGCCTTCGAGCACATTCTTGGCCGTGCTCCGAACCTTGAGGAGCAGTCTGTCTGCGAGGATTACCTTGCCTCACAGGCGGCCCGTCTGGCCGATCCCGGCACGTTGACACCCTTCCATGAAGGCCCCGCCTGCCCCGTCGCTCCGTCGCCCGACCCTCGCCAACGCGCACGAGAAAATCTCGTTCACGTGCTAATCAATCATAATGATTTTGTGACGATTCGATAAGTCAAGAAAAGGGGCCTCGCCATGCGCTCTCGACGGTCCACCGTCGTACACGACTGCGGTCGCGTCCCTCGACGTACGTTCCTTGCCGACGTTGGCATGGGGTTTACCGGTCTGGTCCTGGGCGCGATGCTCCATCGCGACGGCCTTGTCCGAGCCGACGGCTGGACTCCCCCCGACGGTCGACCGCATTTTGCACCCAAGGCCAAGAACGTCATCTGGCTATTCATGATCGGCGGCACGAGCCACGTTGAGAGCTTCGACCCCAAGCCCGAGCTAAACACCTACGCCGGCAAGACGATCGCCGAAACCCCGTATAAAGATGCGCTCACCAATCCTCTGGTTAAGAACGTCCGCATCCCTGTCCCAAACGACGCCAACGGCCACATCCGGCAGAACATCTACCCGCTTCAGGTCGGCTACAAGAAGCGAGGCCAGAGCGGCATCGAGGTGAGCGATTGGTGGCCCCACGTTGGTGACTGCATCGACGACATCGCGGTCATTCGATCAATGTGGACGACCGACAACAACCACGGCGCTCAGCTTCAATTCCACACTGGCCGGCACTCCCTTGAAGGGGCGTTTCCGACCATCGGGTCATGGGTCCATTACGGCCTCGGCTCGTTGAATGATGACCTGCCGAGCTTTGTCGTGATGGGGACACCCGTCGCCGATTGCTGCGGTGGCATGAACGCCCACGGCGCCAGTTATCTCGGACCCGAACACGATGGCGTCCTGCTCGAGGTCGATCCCAAGAACCCCCTGCCCTTTGCCTCCCCCGGTAAAGGTGTCTTCCACGAAGAGCAGGCGGCCGAGTTCGACCTGCTTGGTGAACTCAACCGGTTGGCCGCCGTCCAGTATCCCGACGACCCCGCCCTCCGCGCCCGAATCAAATCCTACGAACTCGCCGCTCGCATGCAGATGGCCGTACCGGAGGTGGTTCGGTTCGACGACGAATCCCCTCAAACCCAGGCCCTCTATGGTCTCGACCAGAACGAAACGCGCACGTTTGGTCAGCAATGCCTGACGGCTCGCCGTCTCGTCGAGCGTGGGGTGCGGTTCGTCCAGATCTTCCACGGCTCCAACGGCGGCGCCGGCGCCTGGGATGCCCACGGCAACCTCAAGGCCGGACACTCCCAGCTCTGTAAGCAGGTCGATCAACCGATCGGGGCCCTGCTGAAAGATCTGAAGCGTCGCGGCTTGCTCGACGAGACCCTCGTGGTCTGGGGCACGGAATTCGGCCGCACCCCGGGCAGCCAGAACCGCGACGGCCGCGACCATCACCCCTATGGCTTCTCGGTTTGGATGGCCGGCGGGGGCCTGAAAGGGGGTATCGCCCACGGCGCTACCGACGAGCTCGGATTCCACGCCGTTGAGAATCGGCATTATGTCACCGACCTCCATGCCACCGTACTGCATCAGCTCGGTCTCGACCCGCGTCGACTGGAAATCCCTGGTCAAAAGCGGCTCGAAATCGACTACGGTCAGCCCATCCGCGAGATCATCGCCTAAACCAGAGGTCCTTTACGACCATGACCCACCAAGTTGGCGACACCGGTTGCGGTCGGATTCCCCGCCGGGTCTTCCTGTCAGACCTCGGCATGGGTTTCGCCGGCGTCGTCCTGGGCACAATGCTCCACCGCGATGGGATTGCCCGAGCCGATGAGAACTGGGCTCCGCCCAACGGCCGACCGCACTTCGCCCCCAAGGCCAAGAACGTTATCTGGCTGTTCATGATCGGCGGTGTCAGCCATCTCGAAAGCTTCGACCCCAAGCCCGCCTTGAATACTTTCGCCGGCAAGACGATCGACGAGACGCCGCACAAGGCTGTGCTCGAATCGCCGTTCCTCAAGAGGAACCTTCGCGAATTCGCGCAAGGGCTTCGTAAGGTTTTGCCGAAGCTCTATCCGCTCCAAGTTGGCTACAAGAAGCGAGGCCAGAGCGGCATCGAGGTGAGCGACTGGTGGCCCTGCGTCGGCGAACACATCGATGATATCGTCGTGATCCGGTCGATGTGGACGACCGACAACGACCATGGTGCCCAGCTCCAGTTTCACACCGGCCGACATATCCTCGAGGGGTCGTATCCAACAATCGGGTCCTGGGTCCATTACGGTCTCGGCTCGCTCAATGACAACCTGCCGAGTTTTGTCGTCCTGGGAAGTCCGCTGGCCGATTGTTGCGGCGGAATGAACGGCCATTCCGCAAGCTATCTCGGGCCAGAGCACGACGGCGTCTGTCTTGACATCAACCCCGAGAGCCCGCTTCCGTTCGCCAGTCCGGGTAAGGGTGTTTTCCGCGAAGAGCAAGCGGCCGAGTTCGATCTACTCGGCCGGCTCAATCGGCTGTCGGCAGTGAAGTACCCCGACGACCCTGCCCTCCGCGCGCGAATCAAATCCTACGAGCTAGCCGCCCGCATGCAGCTATCGGTTCCCGAAGTCGTACGGTTCGACGACGAATCGCCCCATATGCAGGCCCTCTATGGCCTCGATGACGACGCCACCCGTCCTTACGGCCAGCAATGCCTAGTGGCTCGTCGGCTGGTCGAGCGTGGCGTACGGTTCGTTCAGGTCTTCCACGGCTCCAATGGCGGCGCCGGAGCCTGGGATGCCCACCGCAACCTCAAGGCCGGTCACGCCGCGACCTGCCGGCAGGTGGACCGACCGATCGCGGGGCTACTCACCGACCTGAAGCAGCGCGGCTTGCTCGACGAAACGCTGGTCGTTTGGGGCACCGAATTCGGCCGCACTCCAGGAGCCGAGGGAGGGGACGGCCGCGACCATCACCCCTATGGCTTCTCGGTTTGGATGGCCGGCGGGGGCCTGAAAGGGGGTATCGCCCACGGCGCTACCGACGAGCTCGGATTCCACGCCGTTGAGAATCGGCATTATGTCACCGACCTCCATGCCACCGTACTGCATCAGCTCGGTCTCGACCCGCGTCGACTGGAAATCCCTGGTCAAAAGCGGCTCGAAATCGACTACGGTCAGCCCATCCGCGACATCCTCTAGGGATGCCGTCTACCGAACCGACCGCACTCCCTTCCTCTCGTGGATGGTCATTGAGGGAGTTTCGTTCGCGTGTTGGGCAGAACGGGTCAGGCTGCCAACACCTGACCCGAAGCATTCACAGACCGGAGCGGAATTCTGCCTCAGATCTACGCATACCTTAATTCCGAATGGTGCTGACAGTTTGATTCGGCTTCTTCTCCGCGGCAAGAGCGTCGGCTTCCTGCTTAAGCCCGGTTACCTTGTCGACAAGAGCCTGAACGGCGGGGGCCTTGGCGGCAACCGCGTTGTCGGCGGCGGCCTTGGCGGCAACCGCGGCGGTCAGGGCCGCCTGACAAGGTGCAACCTCGGAAGTGGCCTGCATGGCCTGGTGTTGAAGGATCGGGACAGTGGCTTCGGCAGCCAACCTGGCGGATACAGCCCGGTCATGGGCCGCACGCGCCGGGTTAACGGCCTCGATCAACGCGGCGAATTTGGGTAGATCGGATTGAACACGCCTTGATACCTCGACGAGCGTCGCAGCCGACTCCTCCGCGAGCATTCGATCGAGGGGGGTGCCCGTCTTGGCCTGGGCCGCCGCGGCCACTCGAGCCGCTTCGGCCTTGGCGGCGAGATCCCGGATCGCCTCTTCTCTCATCGCGATGGCGCGATGGCGGGCATCCTCGGCGGCGGCGAGTGCCGCGGCGGCCACTTTCTCAGCCTCTCGCGCTTGAGTCAGCCTCTGCTCGGCGGCGGCGAGTGCTCCTCCGAGATCCGTAGCCGCTTTCTGAACCGCATTCAAGGCGTCTTGAGCATCACTGACCGCCTTTGCCTTGGCGACGACATCGGCCTGAATCGCAGCCAACTCTTTCTTTGCGGCATCGGCCGCCGACTGGGCGTCCGCGAGTGCTCTCTCAACCTGCTCCAGCCGCACGGCCACGGTCGCGGGATTAACCTTGAGGTTGCCAATCCGCTTGCCCTCTTTCAACTCGAACAGACGGACCTCACCTGACCAGTCGCCCGCGACGATGGCGGAATCGTCGTGGGTGAAGACGGCCTGCAGGGCCAGGTCGGGAAACGGCTCGAACTGGCGCTGAAGGGCTCCGTTCTGGTCCCAGAGCTTGGCGACCTGGTCGCGACCGGTGGAAACGAGGCGACCGTCCTTGGCAAAGCGAACCGACTCTGCCCCTCCGCCATGGGCACCCCAACCTTTGATGTTCCCGCCGTTTTCCATCTCCCAGAGGCGGATCGTGCCGTCCTCGCTGCAAGAGGCCAGCACGTTGGAGTCGAGCCGCCAGGAAAGATCGGTGATCATCGCACTGTGGTTGCGAAGATCGTGGAACTCTCGGCCAGTCAGTCCCTCCCAGACGAGCAGACCTCCGTTGCGGTCACCTGAGGCAAGAAGCACACCATCAGGACTAAACGCGACGGCCGTCACCCACTCCGTGTGCTTTTTGCATTCGTAGATCAACTCGCCATCCGACGAGTTGTACACGCGTAGGATCTTGCTGGGTCCTCCCAGAGCAACCATGCTCCGATCGGGGCTGATGTCGGCGGCGAGGACCGCGTCGTATTCCTTCCCTACCTCGAAGAGTCTCTCGCCCGTTTTGACGTCCCAGACAACAACCCTGCCCGATTGGCCGCCCCGGCCACCGCCAGCCAGGAGCAGTCCACCATCGCGGGTAAACTTGAGAACGTGAACGGTCCCCTCCGGGAACGGCAGGACACCCACCAGTCGCTGGGTCTGGGTGTTATAGAGCAACACCTGCTTGTGTCCCGAAATCGCGACAAGAGGGGCCCAGGGACTGGCCGCCATGGACGTGACCGCATTGGGCCGATCGCTCACGACCACTGGTTCGGTCGGCACACCCTGAGGCATCGCGGGTTCGCCGACCGGCTTGCCCACCGCCGAGGGATCGAGCTTGAAGTCCAGCTTGGGCTTTTCCTTCATCACCACAACGCTACCCGAGGTCTCCGGCGCACCCGCCTCGATCCACTGCTTGATCAAGGCGATCTCAGCGTCGGGAATCTTGGGAGAATTCGGCGGCATGGCCGGTTCCTCCTCGTGCGCGACGAGAAGGTAAAGCCGGCTATTGTCCGGGTCGCCCGGTTCGACGACGGCCCCCGAGCCGCCTCCTTGCATCAGGCTGGCGAAATTGTCGAGGATCAGCCCACCCTTCTTCTTGTCATTGTTGTGACAGGCGTTGCAGCGGTTCTGAAAGATCGCCGAGATGTTGTCCTTGTAGTTGACCTTCGCGTCCTTGGCATCGGCCGCCTTCGTGGTCGGAGCCAGGCTGAAGACTAACGCGGGAACGAGCACGGCGGCGGATTTCGCGAGCATGGAAGACACCTCGTCATGCGGACGACAGCGGGATTTCAAAGCGACCCGGCTCGTGGTCTGGGAACATGGAGGGGGCGCTTTCGACAGGCCCTCCAGAGGCTGAGCTTTCGACTTAATGATTGAACAGAAATTCTCGACTGTTCAAGAGAGCCCAGAAGACGTCTTGAAGCGATTGTTCCTGATTGGCACCCGGAGCGAGCAGCGGCACGAGCTTCACGAGTTCATCCTTGGTTGGCATGCGAGAGAAGCACCGAATGTAGAGGTCGACAATCCGCTCTTCGGGGTACTTCTTCTCGGCCAGGAGCTTCTTGACCACGCCCCCTTGCTGGATCTTCGCATTGACCGTGTCCCCGTTGAGAAGGTGGAGCGCCTGGGAGAGTGTCGGCTCCATCTTCACCTCACACGAGCAGACGGTCTCTCTCGTGGCCCGGCCAAATGTGGTCAAGAAGTAGGTCGTCGAACCTCCGTCGGCGATCTGAACGGCTCTTGCACCCAGTGGCAGGCCAGCGAATTTGTCCTTGGTTTCCGTGACCTGGCTGATGCAGTCGAGCAGATTCTCGGCCTTGATCCGTCGCAGATTCGCATGCGCGAAGTTCTTTTCATCCTGCTCGTTCGAAGAATTCCGCTCCGTCGATCGCTGATAGGTTCGAGAGTTGCAAATATCCCGAACCAGCTGCTTGAGATCGTACTTCGATTTGGTAAACCGTTCTCCGAGCGCCTCGAGAAGTTCCGGGTTGGAGGGTGGGTTCGAGACACGGAAGTCATCGACCGGTTCGACGATACCGGTGCCGAAGAAGTGGGCCCAGACTCGGTTGGCGAAACTTGTGGCGAACCAGGGATTTTCGGGGGAAGCGAGCCACTTGGCCAGTACCACCCGGCGATCCTTACCCGCGACGTCTGGCTCGGCTCCGCCGAGGAACTTGGGTTTCATGACCCGGCCGCCGACGGGGTGGTTGACCTCTCCTCCGCCCGAGTTAAAGATTATCGTCTCTCGATAATCCTCGCCTTGCTTGCGACCGATCTGCGAGAAAAACGCGGTGAAGCTGTAGTAGTCGTTCTGAGTCCATCGGTCAAAAGGATGATTATGACACTGGGCGCACTGAATCCGCATACCCAGGAAGACCTGGGCCACGTTTTCGGCCAGCAACAGGCGATCGCTCGTTTGCTGGTAGAAGTTTGTCGCCGGATTCGAGAACGTCCCGCCGCTGGCCGAAAGGAGTTCCTGGACCATTTCGTCCATCGGCGTATTCTTGGACAACTTCTCGACAAGCCAGTTATAATAGAGGAACATCGATTTGTGGCTGATCAGGTTTGGCACCTGTCGAACTTGAAGGAGCTCGGCCCACTTACTGACCCAGATCTCGGCGAACTCCTTGCGCTCAAGCAAGGCGTCGATCAGTTTCGCTCGCTTGTCCGGGTCGGTGGAACTCATGAAGCTCTGATACTCTTCGACGGTCGGCAGTAGTCCGACAATGTCGAGATAAACCCTGCGCACGAACACCTCATCGGAGCAGATCGGCGAAGGGGCGATCCGAAGCTTCTTGAGCTTGTTGGCGACGAGTGTATCGATGTAGTTCGCCTCTAGCTCCTGGGGATATTCGAACTTGAGATCCTTCGGAAGCACAAGCACTTGCGATCCCACGGTGTGCGTCTCGAACCGCGCCATGACGAACGCTTCGCCGCGATCACCGGCCGTCACCAGGCCCTCTGGAGTGACAGCGGCCGAGGTGTCGTTGTTCGAGAGGAAAACGGCAAGACCTGTGACGTCGCGATCCGTTCCGTCGGAGTACTTCGCGCGAACGGTCATCTGCTGTGTCGAGCCCTTCCCGTCGAGAACTACCTTCTTCGGGTAGAGTTCCACCGAGACGACGGTGGGAAGCTTGCTCACGTCATCGTTTGAGGCTCCGGCTTTGATCCAGTCGTGCACGGTCCGATAGAGTTCCGTCGAAACGTCAAACCGCGCACCACCACTGTGAGGGACGGCGCCTGTGGCCTTGTCGAGCAGGGTGCTGTCCGCCGGCACGGCCAGGTTCAGACGACGGCCGCTCATCTCACGAGTCAGGCGATAGTAATCTCCGTCCGGATCGAAACCGAAGAGCGAGAGACGGAACCCGTCCTTACCCCGGGCCGCGCCGTGGCAACTACCGGTGTTACAGCCAGCCCGCATGAAGACCGGCATCACGTCGAGGCGAAACGAGAGAGGCGGCTGGGCCGTAGCGTGCGCCACTTTGACTGGTACATTGACCGTCTGCCCACCGAAAGTCACCGCCAGGATCGTCTCTCCGTCGGCCAAGGGCCAAAAGGTGTTGCCCTCTCGACGTAGGAGCGCCGGATTCGCGGGAGTCATGGTTGCCTCGTTCGTGATATCTCGCGTAATGCCATCGGCGAAGCTCGCCTGCACAACGACGAGTTGCCGATCTCTCGCGTCATGCAACTGAAGATCGGGAGGAAAAACCTCGATCCGCGTCAGCGCAGACTCGTTGGCCAAGCCGGGGCCTGAAGCCACGGCAAGAACGAACAAGGCTCCGGCGATCAACCTTGCACACGACAGATATCGCATGGCGACCTCACGATATGGTGCAGTCGTTTGAGTCTCGATCACGACGATTCCCTTTAACGTCCCTTTAACAAGGCGGACGGTTGGAGGATTCGAATCAAGCTGATACAGAGAACGAAAAATCAAACATCCTAGAAATTCAGCGATCGCTCTTCCTTTGGTGAGTCCGCTCTAGGTGCGGTACGGGGCGATGTTGAGTTCGCCATTGGATTGAACTACCAGTCAATCGCCAAATCACCATAGAAACATACGATCATCTTATAAGCAACTTTTCGCCTCGCAACCGCGGCGGCCTCTGGGACACTCATTGTTTCGAGTCCCCTTCCTGCTTGGCCTCGCCCTCGGCTTGCGAGGCGGCCCTGGCTCTCTCAGCGGCTTCCAGCCGGAGTTTCTCCAGCCGCGAAAGGGGCTTGGCCTGAGCGGGCTGGGGCATCGGCTTGGGAGCCTCGGCAACCGGCTTCTCGGGTGCGTTCGGCTTGGGCGGTAGCGGCACGTCGACACGCACGGCTCCGGTGCCAAGATTGTGCAAGATGGTCTCGCCGCTCTCGGGAACCACTACCTGGCAGAACAGGTTCGCATGATTCCCCGCGGGAGTGTCGGGCGCGGTCTTGATGTGGAAAACTAGGTCGGTCGTATCCTTGGTGATCTTCTTGACGTCCGTCGTCGCCT
The DNA here is from genome assembly GCA_964599655.1 of uncultured Isosphaeraceae bacterium. Classification (GTDB taxonomy): domain Bacteria; phylum Planctomycetota; class Planctomycetia; order Isosphaerales; family Isosphaeraceae; genus CAZRGV01. The sequence continues at coordinate 47,306 of CAZRGV010000007.1, forward strand.
TGTTGGGCAAGCCGATTAGGGTGACAGTCGCCTCCCCCTCGAAGTCCTTGATCTTTGTGATCTTGACGGCCAGTTCGGTCTCCTTGCCTTGCTCGACCGTCGTGTTCTGGTAGGCAAAGTTGAGGTAGGGTTGTGAGATCGTGAGAGGAAATAGCTGAGACGAAACCATGATTGGTCCCGTCGGGGCCGTTGAATACCCGTTGACGACGAGCTTCCAGGTTTTCTGCTCCGCGCCGTTGGCGTTCATGGGAATGACCGCCTCGTTCTGCCCTTCGGGAATCGTCACCCCACCCGAGGCTCCCACGCCAGGAGGCAGCCAGGGGAAGCTTACTGAGATCGGAGCTTTGAAGCCTTCCTTGCGGTGTGCGACGACCTTGAGGTTCATCGAACCACCCAGAACCAAGGGCACCTTGGGCTCGACGACCTCGATCGAGTAGGGAGACTCTTCGGTCACGGCCACGGCCAACCGATCGACCGTGCGTGCCCAGAAGGTGACATTGTTGGCGCCGAAGACGAGGACGCTTGTGTGCGTGAAGTCTGAGGGTGGAATTTTCAGATTTGGATCGACTGGCTGACCAGTCATTCGGGTCAGCAGGCCGGCAACGGCGGCGTCGGACTTGGCCTTGAACAAGACCGGAACCACGGGTTGATTGGCAGGCATTGTGTCGGCCTCAATCTCAACGCCCGCCGGTAAATTCTCCACACCCACTTTGAGGTCTCCGCCCCAGTCGGCCCGGGTTGCATAGACAAGCAAGGCTTGGCGGTTTCCCTTTGGCACCGACACGCTCACGTTGGGGATGCCAATCGCCGATTGCTCGCTCTGAACGTACATCGTCAACTTCGGTGAGACTGGGGTCAGCTCGACCCGATAGAAGTAGTTCGGACCACCTTTGAGAAGCTGATCATGAAGGTAGATATCATACTCGCCATCCTCGGGAGCCGTGAAGCGGATGAAACTGTCCGGTCCGGCGTTGTCATCAGCGCCGGCGAGATAGTTACCCCCCTTTTTGGCGATATGTAGAACCGAGTCGAGTGGCGAGCGAAGCCGTCGAGCATAGACCCAGATATCAAAGACCTGCCCTTTCTTCGCCGGGAACACAAAGTGATCGGTATCACCGGGTTTCTCGATCACGCCGTTGAGGGCCAAAGGCGGCGTGAAGGGATTCGCGTGGGCCTGATCGTCGTTCGGCTCACTCTCGACCGCGTTACCAAACGGTGAGAGTCGGAACAGATTCGGGTAGGGAGCAATGCCCTTCTCATCCTGAGCAAAGAGTCCATGGTCGGGTCGAAACTGGCTGGAAGGGTTTCCTCGGTCAACCGCTCACCGGTCACGTCGCCAATCCACTTCACCGAAACCTTCTCTCCCAGCTTCCCTCCGGCTGGAACCATCGCTCTCGGGCGAGGAAAGTTGCCTACATGCAGTCGATAAAGACACGCGCCATTTCCGGCATAAGCACTTTCGCGCACCTGAATAATATACTGACCGTCTTCGGGAGCGAGCACCGAGGCTGAGCCGTCTTGCCAGACGAGCGCGGCGTCGTCACTGGAGGCCAGCTCGAACCGCTTGGAATCCATGATCGCCACGTAGGGGTCGAAGTGGGTGATCCCCAGACGAATGCCCTCGACTTCCGCCGAGATCCGCTCCCCCGCTTTCGCCTCGACCACAAAGTAATCGACATCTTCGTTGTCGGCGACCCCATTGACCACAGTGTTCATCGAGATTGGCTGAGGAGCCGCAAAGTCATTATTCGGCTCTTTCTCTTGCGTTTCGGGAAACGCACCAACACTGAAGGTCCGGAGCTCGCTGATACCCGTCGCCGTGCGAACGCGTAGATCGTGCAGTCCGAGCGCGCAATCCGGCGCGATCTTGATCTTGGCCTTGACGTTGTTGTCGTCCACTTTCGTGATCGCCAGGGTCTCAATTCCCGCCTGATACCAGAAGATCTCCTGGGCGTCTCCCAACCTCGCGCCAGAGAGGGTGATCTCCAGTTCGGTACCGCGTTGTCCTCCGACGGGCCGTATCGCACCGAGGGAGGGCGAGGCGGCCTTCGAAACCGAAGTAGCTGCCAGCAAGGTCGAGATTGCGATAGCGGGAATGCTGATCGAGGTAATTCGCGTCATGGGGCCTATCCGTAAATGGCGATCGAGGCGGGTAGCCGATTCAGGCCGCGCCCCGGAAGAGTGCACGGAGTGGTTCACCGTCGGCCAGGCGATAGGGCCGCGCGTTGAGGTCGTAAAGGGTTCTCGCGGTGTCGAGGCCAAAGCGCCAGAAGATTGTCGCGGCGAGGTCACCGGGGGTCACCGGTTCGGAGGCGGGGTAGGCGCCCAAGCGGTCGCTCGCGCCAAAGGTTGTTCCGCCTTCGACACCTCCACCAGCCAGGATCACGCTGAAGCAGTCAGGCCAGTGGTCCCGTCCCCCCTGGCTGTTGATTCTCGGCGTGCGGCCGAACTCGCCGATCCATACAACGAGTGTCGTGTCGAGTCGCCCTCGAGCTTCGAGGTCTTCGATCAGGGCTGAGAACGCTTGGTCGGCCGGTGGAAGCAGAGCCTCCTTGAGCCGGCTGAAGTTACGATCATGAGTATCCCAGTTGTCGGGGCCGTTGTGCACCTTGTCATTCACATTTACGAATCGCACCCCCGACTCGACCAAACGGCGGGCGAGCAAGACGCTCTGGCCGTGGATGTTCCGCCCATAGCGGTCTCGCGTGCGAGGATCTTCACCTGAGAGATCAAAGGCGCGACGGACGGCGTCTGAACGGAGCAGGCGGTACGCCCGCTCGGCGAAGACGTCCAGCCGAGAGGTATGAGCCTGTTTTTCCCAGGCTTCGTACTGACGATCGACCTGTCTCAGCAGCGATGCACGATCGTCGAGCCGTTCGAGGGTCATTCCTGAGGGAAGTACCAGTTCGCCGACCCGAAAGTCTGGTGTGTTCGGATCGGCTGCAAGCTGAAACGGCTCGTGCTCGGAACCCAGGAAACCCGACGTCTGCCCCGGCAACTTCACCACGTTGTACATCACGTGGGGCAAGGCGATGTGCGACGGGAGGAGAGAACGCGACGGCAAGGACGCGCTGACCGACGCGCCATAACACGGAAAGTCGTTGGCGTCCGGTGCCAGAAGTTCCAGATCCCCCTTCAGCGGCGTCCGCCCGCAAAGCGCCTCGACCGCCGCCGAGTTGTGGTTCCGCATCGGATGATGAAAGCTCCGGATCACCGCCAGTCGGTGGGCGACCTTCGCGATCCGGCCCAACGGTTCCGAGAGGAACAGACCCGGAGCGCTGGTCGCGATCGGACGAAACTCTCCTCGGACTTCCGCCGGGGCGTCGGGTTTCATGTCCCAGGTGTCGTGATGGCTTGGCCCCCCGTAGTAGAAGAGCACGATGCATGATTCGATCGGTCGGGCTCCTCGTCGACCTACCTGAGACGCCTTGACACGCAGCAGGTCGGCTAAGTTCAACCCGAGCACGCTGAGACCACCGATTCGCAAGAGGTGTCGACGAGGTAATCGAACGGCCCTCGCGTTCTCACGGGCAAGTCGTCGGCTCACGGTGGTCTCTCCTGGTCGCGATCTCGAGTCGATATCCGACACGACTGCGAGCTGAGGCGGGTTCACGATTCGTGAGCCCGCCTCAGGCTGCACCGCGATAGGATCAGGCGAGCAATTCCGTGCGAACTTTGCCGCCATCGACGATCTCGATCGGACGATCGCCGGGAGCCATCAGCTCCTTGTCCGCGACGATGCCAAGCTGGTGGTAAATCGTCGTCGCCATGTCCTCGGGGCCAATCGCGTCGCGGTCGGGCTCGCTCGCCGTGGAGTTGCTCGCCCCGAAGACGAACCCCCTCTTCGTCCCACCGCCGGCCAGAACGACGCTGAAGACTTTGGGCCAGTGATCGCGTCCGGCGGTGCCATTGACTTTGGGGGTACGGCCGAACTCGCTGGAAACCATGACCAGAGTCCGGTCAAGCAAGCCTCGGCGATCCAGGTCGCGAATCAACGTGGCATACGCCTGGTCGAACGCGGGCATCTGACTCTGCATTCCCGCGGCGATATTATTGTGCATGTCCCAACCGCCGTACTGCAGCACGACGAAACGCACACCCGCCTCGACGAGTCGACGTGCCATGAGCATCCGCTGGCCAGCCTCGTTGCGACCGTACTCGTCGCGGATATTCGCTGGCTCCGCATTGATGTTGAACGCCTCGCGAGCCGTTTGTGAGCTGATCAGGCTGTACGCCCGCTCGTAAAAGGTGTCCATCGCGGCCAGACCGTCGGACTTCTCCTTACGACGGAAGTGCTCGTTGACCGCCTCCAGCACGTTTCGACGCGTGGCAAACCGTGATTCGTCGATTCCGCCAGGCAGGTTCAGGTCCTGAACACGGAAGCCGGGATTGGCCGGATCGCTCCCCAGGCTGAAGGGTGAGAAGCTCGACGAGAGGTAGCCGGTCCCGGCATACACATTCGGCTGCGACGGGATACAAACATATGGCGGCAGGTTGTTCTTCGGTCCGTATTCATGCGAAACGACACTGCCCATGCTCGGATACTGCAAGGCCGGGCTGGGCCGGTAACCGGTGAACATGTTATGCGTGCCACGCTCGTGAGCCGCCTCACCGTGCGTCATCGAGCGGATGATCGTGAGCCTGTCAGAGATCTCAGCCGTCTTCGGCAAGGTGGCGGAGAAAACCTCGCCGGGAATCTTGGTCTGGACGACTCCCAACTCACCGCGATACTCGATCGGGGCGTAGGGCTTGGGATCGAACGACTCCTGATGAGCGATCCCGCCCGGCAGAAAGATATGGATCACCGAGTCGGCCTTCGCTTCAATCGGCGCGTAGCTTTTCAGCTCGCCTCGAGCCCGGAGCCGAAAGAAGTCGGCCAGTGTCAGGCCAAAACCGAAGGTGCCAACCGTCAGGAATCCTCGTCGGCCAAACAAGAGGCGCCGTGCGCTGCCACCTGCCATCGATCGTTTCCTCCGCTGGGGAGGGGCTCGCAGGTCACGAGCCCCGACGCATCAGATCGCTCGTTCTCTTTAGAACAACGAAGCGACAGGGACGTTCGACTCGAATCGGAGATATTGTCGGACCAGACCGGTCAGTCCGGTGTGATCGTTCCTTCCAGGGCCAAGAGAGATTGAGAGTAGGTCGATCCGTTGAGAGACTAGGCAGGTTTCGCAACCTTGCGGAAATTGTGCGGAGGGCCCTGCGGAACCATTCGCTCGCCTTCTCCGTTTCTTGCTGTCAGGTTAGTAAGCCATCGACCCGAGTCATTGTTAGCATGAATGAGGGCTGAGAGCTGTCAAGAGTTGCATCGGCCATGAACCTCGACGATGTTTAACAATCGCTGTCCAACCCTCCGTGCATACGAGCAGACAGGTCCCGCGCGTTGGCGCATTTTTTGCGCTTCCTATCGTTTTCCGCTCTGGGTAATTGCGTGCATGCTCGGTAAACCTTGATGGTGAGGTTCGTGGATCGTGTCCGAACCTAAGGGTGTCGTCGCAACATACTGGCGATCTGGAGAGACGATCGGTACATTCGAACGCGGTCGGAACCTGGGTGATTGGACGCGAATGTGATCCGAACCATCGTTCTTCAAACCACTTGGGAAACCTGAACGTCACGAGGAGTGTCATGCGACGATGGTGGAGACTGATTCTCGTCCTGACGATCTTCGGTGTCCTTGGGAAGATGGCTAGGGCGTTTGGACCCGATCCGACCACGCGCGCCCCTCGCGATGTCCACTCGTATTCCAGGACCGACGAGATCCGCGTCAAGCACCTCCATTTGGACTTAACCGTGGACTTTCCTCGCAAGGTTCTCCGGGGAACGGCCACTTGGACCGTTGAACGTCAGAACGGATGTCCTCCGAACGCCCCTCTCATCCTCGACACCCACGACCTCAGGATTGAATTGGTCGAAGCAGGGCAGAACTCTGAACTCCTTCGCCAGACTAACTTTACGCTCGGAGACCCAGATCCGGTCCTGGGATCGGCTTTGTCCATCGATCTGCCGACCAACGCCCATGTGGTTCGGGTTACGTACGAAACCTCTCCGGGCGCCAGCGCCTTGCAATGGGTGGAACCCTCGGGCACCTCGGGAAAGCTCCACCCGTTTCTCTTTTCTCAGTCTCAGGCCATTCATGCACGATCGTACGTGCCGTGTCAGGATTCTCCGGGTATCCGGATCACCTATGACGCGACGCTCCATGTCCCTCGTGAATTGAAGGCGGTCATGGCCGCGGAGGGGCCGTTTCCCCTTGAACTCAAGGAAACCTCGAACCGCGATTCCATGGTCCACTTTGGGTTTCGGATGCCGCAGCCGATCCCTTCCTACCTGATTGCGTTGGCGGTGGGAGATCTCGAATTTCGTAAGATCGGCCCCCGGACAGGCGTCTGGGCCGAGCCATCGGTTGTGGAAAAGGCGGCTTGGGAGTTCGCCGACACCGAGAAAATGGTGGAAGCGGCCGAGCGATTGTTTGGCCCGTATCGCTGGGGACGCTACGACTTGCTTGTCCTTCCACCGAGCTTCCCTTTCGGCGGAATGGAAAACCCAAGACTCACGTTCGCCACGCCGACGGTCCTGGCTGGTGATCGTTCGCAGGTCGCTCTCGTCGCGCATGAACTCGCTCACTCATGGTCCGGAAACCTTGTTACGAACGCCACTTGGAGCGACTTCTGGCTGAACGAGGGATTCACGGTCTACCTGGAGCGGCGGATCCTCGAAGACCTGTACGGATCCACTCGAGCGGAGATGGAGGCGGTACTCGGATACCAGGAACTTCGAGAGGAACTCGACACGCTTAAACCGAGGGATCAGGTCCTTCACCTCGACCTCTCCGGTCGCGATCCCGACGATGGGGTAACCCGCGTTCCCTACGAGAAAGGCGCCCTCTTCCTGAAGGCTCTGGAAGAGAAGACCGGCCGTGATCGGCTCACGACGTTTCTCCGTAACTATTTTGACCACTTTGCTTTCCAGAGCATCACGACCGGAGAATTCGAGCGGTTTCTCCGCGAGCGGCTCTTCGATGGCGGTAAGCCCTCGGTGGATTTGCATGCCTGGTTCGAGGATGCCGGCCTGCCCCCCGACGCCCCCGTTCCCCAAAGCGATCGTTTCGCGGCGATCGAGTCCCAGGCAAAAGCCTGGCTGTCCGGCGAGGCTCCGACCCATGATCTCGATACCAAGGATTGGTCGACCTTGGAATGGCTTCACTTTCTCAGAAGTCTTCCCACCATCATGACCACCGAGCGAATGGCTCAACTCGATGCGGTCTGTCACCTTACGAATTCGGGTAACGCCGAGATCGCGATGCAATGGCTGCTCATGGCCATCCGAGCCGAATACCATCCCGCTGACGCTCGCCTGGAACAGTTCTTGACAACGATCGGTCGGCGCAAGTTCCTCATGCCCCTGTACAACGAGCTCATCAAGACCCCGTCGGGCAAGGTCCGAGCTCGCCGTCTTTTCGAAAAAGCTCGCACCGCCTATCACCCGATCGCTGTGGATTCTGTGCAACGACTGCTGACCAAGCCTTGAGCGTCTCAACCTCGCTCCTTGCGGCTGGTTGCGCCAAGTACCTGCGTGCGGTCGATTTGTGTCGGGCTTCGTTCCGCCTCCTGGACGGTTCTGGTATGATCCATGGAGAGACTCGTTGAAATCGGTGGCGGTTGTACTGCCCGACCCCGACACCTCCGAGATCCTGGAGGCGTGTGGAAGGGGCCTGTTGGTGGGAACACGAATGATGAGCCGTTTTTTTACCGAAGCCGATGATTTTTACGTGAATCTCAATTTAAACACCGAGATGGAGCTCCCGACCGCTAGGGACACCGTCCTGCATTATTTCGAGCAAATGAAGAAGGCGTTTCCTGACCTGAGCAACTTCTACACAAGAGACACCGGCGACCTGGTCCTTGAGGGAGATAAGGAGCAAGGCAGCTATCGCTGGCTCGCCATTGAGCCCCGCCGGCTTTGCTCCGGCATGGTCAATCCGGACTCGCTGGAAGATGCCTATCGCCAGCACGAAATGGTGCTCGACATCGCCCCTCATCTTCTCACGATCAGCGTCCTCGACTGCGAAGCGCTCGACGTGATGTATGGATTCGACTTCAATTACACGGGCAACCACGACGAGGTTGTGGCCGAGGCCCTGGGTGTCAGCCCCGCGATGGAGGGCTTGCTGGATCTCGGTGGAAGCCAGGTGATCAATTTCGAGCCAACCATCACCCTGGCTCTCGACCACTCGTGCCGGCTCCAGTGCCGTCTCTCAATCGAGACCCGAACCAACGCGTACCAGGTTCGCACCGGCGATTTCCCCGACGAGCAAATCAGCGTCTACTTTACGGTCCGCCAGTATTGGGGAACCGGCTCCGAGCGATCCTTCGTGGATTCGTTTCGACGCCAGCGCGAGATCGGCGAAGAGGTCGTGATCACCAAGATCATTCCCAGAATCGTCCGTCCTCTCGCCCAGACGATCGCATCCAAGTAGGTGGGATTCGCTCCAATACGCCGGCTGGACGAATCGTTGTTCGTGGGCGGTGGTCTCAACGGCGAGAACGTCCCCACCCCACGCCGGTCACCTCCCTTCTGTGGAAGTCTTTACTTACTCATTCGTTCGATGATTCTTTTGAACAACCTCGATCCTCGTCCCTGATCCCCGTGGAAAGGTTGTCATGCCACGACTGAGCCAGTTGGTCCGTAACCTCAAGGCCGAGACAGCTTTCACGGTCCTGGCGATCGCTCGCGCCTTGAAATCGAAGGGGAAAGACGTTGTCGAATTAGAGATCGGCGACAGTCCGTTTCCGAGCACGCCTCACGCCAAGGCAGCAGTCATCAACGCCATCGAGGAAAACCAGACTGGTTACGGACCGAGTCTTGGCTTGCCTGCTTTTCGAGACGCCGCCGCGAAAAGTGTCGGCGAGGAGTTTGGACTCGACGTTTCGGCTGAGAACATCGTTGTCGGCTCCGGGGCCAAACCCTTCGAGCAGTACTTCGCCGAGGCGTTCCTGGAGCCGGGTGACGGCGTCCTGATCTTCAGCCCGCAATTCCCGACCTACGTGCCGAACATCGAACGACGAGGAGCGCGACCAGTTCTCGTTCCCTTGAGGGCCGACCGCCAGTTTCGCCCTCGAGCCGAGGATGTTACCTCGTTCCTCGCGCAGGACCCGAAGCCAAGAGCGATTTTCCTTAACTCACCCCATAATCCAACAGGAGGAGTCGCCACCCGGGACGACCTGACCGAAATCGCCAAGGTGGTGCGCGGCACCGATCTCGTTGTGTTCTCCGACGAGCCATATTGCCATATGGTCTGGCAAGGCCGGCATCAATCGATCCTGGCCCAACCTGGAATGCTCGACCAAGCCGTCGCGGCCTATACCTTCAGTAAGTCGTACAGCATGAGCGGTTGGCGGATCGGCTTCGCCGTGGCCCATCCCGAGGTTGTCGAGGCGTTCGGAAAGTTGATCAACACATCGGCCTCATGCAGTCCGCCGTTTGTCCAGATCGGCGCCCAAGCGGCACTCGAACACGATCAAACCACGAGGGATGAATACATGGCTCGCTTCCGCGTCAAGGTCGAGTCCCTCGCGGCGGGGCTGGCGCGGATTGACGGGATCTCCGTGGTCCCGCCCGCCGGCACCTTCTACGTCTTCCCCGACGTCCGCGTCATCTGCAATCGCCTGGGATTGACCTCGCAAGGGCTGGCTCTCTATCTTCTTGAAGGGGCTGACGACAACTTCGGTGTCGCCTGTCTCGGAGGCGAATCCTTCGGAGAGGCCGGCGCCGGCTTCCTCCGGTTCAGTTGCGCGGAGGATGACGAACGGATTGGACAGGCTCTCGCGTTCCTGCCTGACGCCCTGACACGAACCGACCGCGTGGCTCGATTCAAACAGTCTCGCCCAGACCTTGTCCTGGACCATCCCTATCCGAACCCTTGAGCGTTTCCGGCTCACGCGGCTTTCGCTGCTCCTCGCCTTCTAGGTTTTCAAACTTCAGGGTGTACGAGGCGAACCTGGAGATTCCCCCGCCAACGTCTTCCCACCCATAGCCATACGGCCCAATGTGCTGAAGTCGAATCGTCGTGTCGGCCACGATTGGGACTCCACAGCGGCGGAGCCTCTCGGAGAAGGCGAAATCCTCGCCGAGGTAACGGTGTCCGCCGTTCCCGTCGGCAACGATCATCGGGAGAAAAAACGGGATCAGAGGTCGACCCGAAGCCGGTTCACAGACGGGTAGCCCCTCCAGACATTGAATGGCCTCGAAGGCAGCGCGACGTGTGTGCAGAAATCCGGCCGCGGCGGACTCGATTTCGATGAGTCCCCCTTCGCGCCCGAAGGTCAGCTCGCTCGTTCCAGCTAAGAGTCGGCAGGAAAGCTCACATTCCCCTTTCTTGGGATAGATTCCGCAGCTGATAGGTAGACCGTGCGATCGCAGTCGTTCCACGGAGGCGGGTTCGAACGCGATATCGGCGTCGATCCACATCAACTCGTCGAACCCCTCGTTCAGTGCGTCGCTGGCGAGACGATTCCGCGCCACGTCAATCTGAGAAAACCCGAAAAGCCGTCGCACGGGATAGCCGGCGACCTCCAGTTGCCGTAGCGAGAACTCGGTGTGAGGCTCGATGTAGCGTATCGCCGGGACCAGGATGGCGCATCGCGAGGGATCCATGAGTGCCTCCGAGGTCTCGCCTCACGCCGCCGTGATCCGGCTTGTCGCGGTCGCCGGTTTTCTGGCTTTCGCCTTCGGCTGATGCTTCCACCGGCGATGCAGCCAGAGGTATTGTTCGGGGTTGCGCCGGATGATCCGTTCCAGGGCCGTCGTGTAACGCTGCGTCAAAAGTCTGGCATCGTCGGCCGTGCCGGTCCACTCGTCGGGTGCGATCAACTCCTCACACCCGACCTCGTAGCAGAAACCCGGACCGATCCGTCTGGCGTACCCGACGACCACGGGCGCATTGTGTTCCAGCGCCAAGAGCGCAATCGCCTTGTGGGTTGAGGCTGGACGGCCGAAGAAGTCGACGTACATCCCTCTCTGTCCGGCGTCCTGATCGGCCAGGAACGAGATCAACCCACGGTTGCTCAGAACCTCGAGCATCTGGTCGTAGCCTCCCTTCTTCGGAATCAGCTTTTGACCGGTCCGCTCGCGAAACCTTCGTAGAAACTCGTCGAGATACGGGTTGTCGAGCGTCCGGGCCACCGAGTACGGGGGAAACCCGAACACGCCAAAGAGATAGCCGGCCATCTCCCAGTTCCCGAAGTGGGCGGAGACCATGATCATGGGACCGCCATCGAGCAACCGATCAAGCACCCTCTCATGGCCGACGAGCGAGATCCGCTCCCGCCAGTTGGTGAGGTGGAGTTTGCGAGGGATGTGAAGCATCTCCATGAGCATGCGGCAGAAGTGCTGGTAGACGCCCCTGACAATCTGGTCACACCTCCCGTCGGAGTACTGGCCCTCGAATGCGTGTCGAAGGTTCTCCATCGCAACTTTGCGGTGTCGCCGATCGACATGATAGAGCAGAAGAGCCATTCGATCCGCGAACCGGTAAGATTGTTCGACCGAAAGGGCCTGGCAGAATCCGACCACCAGACGGACCGCCAGGTAGGCAAGATAATCGACGAACTTGTGTCGAGGGCGCTTCATGGTCGTCACTCCGTTGACGCGAACGACGTGGGACGAGGCCGCAAGACGCGATCGTCATGGTCACGCGCGTCCTCACGAGCGAATCGGTAAGTCCAGAGCATCCTCTAATGCAAGACGGGCTCCGGCCGATCCTAGCCCCCTCTTCTTTCGAGGTCAATCCGACCACCGAGCGACTACCACGACGTCCTCCCCGCCGTGCCCACGGCTCCAATTCACCGGGCCGCATCACGCGTTGGCCAGAGTCTGCAT
>CAZRGV010000007.1:59195-64651 GCA_964599655.1 uncultured Isosphaeraceae bacterium
CTTCAAGCGGAAGCTTGACCGGGCTGCCCGTCCGAGCGGAGAGGTAGATCGCGCGAATGATCTCGACCGACTTGCGGCCCTCCCGGCCGTCGACGAGCGGGGCGCGTTTCTCATCGATCGCCTGGAGGAAGTCGACGAGCTGGTCCCGATGTCCGACGTGGGTAATGCCTCTCGGGTCACTCGCTCCGGCCTTGAAGTTGGATCGAGCGGCCATTGCGGCGAAAACATCGCTATCGCTGGGCAGCTTTTCCTGAAACTCCCAGAGCGTGACGTCGTCCTGCTCGACACGGGCAGATCCGCGGTCGCCATGGATCTCGGTTCTCTTGAGTAACCCTGGAAAGGTGCTTGTCGCTGCCTCGATCACACCGAGGGCGCCATTGCGGAACCTGAGGCACGCGACCGCCGTGTCCTCGACCTCGATCCGCTCGTGGGCCAAAGTGGCCGTCATGGCCGTGATCGTATCGACATCTCCCATGAGCCAGTAGAGCAGGTCGACATTGTGGATCGCCTGATTCATCAGGGCGCCGCCACCGTCGAGGTCCCAGGTGCCCCGCCATCCGCCGGAGTCGTAATACTCTTGAGTCCGCCACCACTTGACGTAGGTGTCTCCGAGGGTGAGACGGCCGAATCGTCCCATATCGATGGCGCTTTTGAGAGTGATGTTGGCTGGGCTGAATCGCGAGGGGAAGATGGTGCAAAGCCGCACCCCAGCGTTCTCGCAAGCATTGATGATTGCGTCGCAGCGAGCCAGGGTAATTTCCAGCGGTTTCTCGACCACAACGTGTTTGCCTGCTTGCGCCGCCTTCAAGGCAGGTTCCATGTGGGCGCCGCTGGGAGTGCAGATGCAGACCACATCGAGCCCGGGATGAGCGAGCATTGCGTCAAGGTTATCGTAGACTTTGCATTCCCCCTTGGCCATCGCGGCGATCTTGGCCCCATTCTTCTCCGAGCGACTGAAGGCCGCAAGGACGGAGGCCCCTTCGATTTCGTTGATCGCCTTGGTGTGGAACTCGGCGATCATGCCACAGCCGATGATGCCGAAACCGTGTTGGGGCATTGGATTACCTCGATGGGAAAAACGTCCTGGAGGCTGGAGACCCCTATTAGCCTGAATTCGTCGGGCTGGTGGTGCGTGCCTGCGGCTGGCCTCCTGGCGCTCCGGGGGAGAAAGACTCGGTTAATCGATCAACCGGATCCGAACGATCTTCTTCTTGCCCACGCGCACAATTAGCCCATCTGAAACCTTGACCATCGTTCGCGGATCGCTCATCACGACTCGATCCGGACCGAAATTGAAGCCTCCTTGCTCGATGACCCTGCGCGCGTTTGAAGTACTGGTCTCCATGCCCAGGGCGACCAGAAGTCGAGGAGCGGCGATCCGACCGTCGGCGTCCAGTTGGTTACGCCCGAGGGTCTTCTCGGGAATCTCCAAGGGGTCTTCGCCGTGTGTTCGACGGCGGAATCCTTCTGCGGCCTTTTCGGCGGCCTCCGGACCGGCGTACTGCGCCACGATGGCCTTCCCTAGAACCTCCTTGGCATCCCGAGGATTCACGCCGGGGCCCAGCAGTCGATCCACCTCGTCCATTGGCAGGTCGGTCAACAAGGTGAAGAACTGCCGCATCGGTTCGTCGGGGATGCTCATGATCTTGCCGAACTGCGTGTCCGGATCTTCCGCGACACCGACGTAATTTCCGAGGCTCTTGCCCATCCGACGATGACCGTCGGTCCCGACGAGGATCGGCATTGTCAGCGCGACCTGGGGTTCCTGCCCCCTGAGTTGCTGGAGATCGCGCGCCACGAGCAGGCTGAAGAGTTGCTCGGTCCCTCCCAACTCGACGTCGGCCCGGATCTCGACGGAGTCCCAACCTTGCATGAGAGGATACAGGCACTCATGAAGATAGACGGGTTTCCCGGCGGCAATGCGTTTGGCAAAATCCTCACGGGCCGAGATCTGGCCGAGCGTCATGTGGCGGGTCAGGTCGAGGACGTCCAGGAAGGACCATTTTGAGAACCAGTCGCCGTTGCGGTAGACCTCAGCCCGATTCAAATCGATAATCCGGCCAACCTGGGTGAGGTAGTCCTTGGCGTTGGCCTCGACCTGCTCCTGGGTCAAGGTGGCACGGGTCTCGTCGCGACCAGAGGGATCACCCACCAGAGCGGTGTAGTTGCCGATGATAATGACGGCCGTATGGCCTAGATCCTGAAACTGTCGTAACTTACGCAAGGGAACCGTGTGGCCGAGGTGCACGTCGATTCCGGTCGGATCGATGCCGTACTTGATGCGAAGTGGGATTCCGGTGGTAACGGATTTCTCCAACTTGCGACGGAACTCGTTCTCGGGCACGATCTGCTCGACGCCCCGGCGGAGGATCTCCCACTGCTCAGAAACTGGACGCAACACCCTGCGGACCTCCCCTGCTCGGCTCTCCACGGCGTGCATGGCCCTCTGAGGCAACAATGGACACAAACCCCGTCGCGGTTGCGATTCTAGGGCAGAGTGGCGCGACGGGCAAGGTGGCCCGGCGAGACGTTGGCGCGTTAAAATGAAAACAACGCCCGTCGCTCGAACCCGGAGGGTTCTCCATCGATGCCGCTTGCCGACGCCGCCGCGCTCGCAAATCCCTGGCTCATCTCGCTGACCGTTCTGATTCTATCGGCGATCGCGTCGTCGCTGACCGCCTGGGTGTGGGCCCTAGATCGACTGCGGCAAAGGCAGCCTCTCCTGCCCGACGAAAAACCGAAACCCGTTCGCTGGGGCCTCGGCACGGTCTTGCTAGTTCTGGTGGCCTACCTTGCCGTAAGCGAAGGTTTTTCCTTGATTTACACCAGGAATCACTCTGTTGCCGGCGCAGCGGAGGCCCATCCAGAATCGTCGAAGGTCGACATACCGCCTGTCGAGCAAATGCGGATCATGACGAGCATCAACCTCGTGATGCTCGTTCTGGTTCCGATCCTTCTCAGGGTCACTTCGGGAACAACTCTGGTCGATCTCGGTTTGGGGGACTCCCGTGCTCTCTTCCGAGACATAGGCCGCGGAGCGGTTGCGTGTCTCCTTCTCGCGCCGTTGGTCTACGGAGTTTTCGCTCTGGCTCAACTGTATTGGAGCCGTCAGGATCATCCGGTCGTCGAGGCGGTTCGCGATGAGAGCACGCCGGTCGATGCCCTGATGATCGCCGTGGCGACCGTCATCATCGCGCCCGCCGTCGAGGAGCTGCTCTTTCGAGGCGTCTTGCTTGGCTGGCTGACTCGTTCCATGAGCCGTTCGCAAGCCACCAGGGCTCAACAACGTCTGTCGCATGAAGTGGACGCGGAGAATACTGGAACCGGGCTCTCCGATGTTGAAGAGGTGGTGGAACTCTCGGCCGAACCTGACACCGCACGCACGGTCTGGGTCCCCCAAAAAACGCTCAACCATCCTCCCATCGTGAAGATTACGGAGACTCGTCTACACGTCGGAGCCGCAAGCTGGATTCCGAACATCATCACTTCGTTGATCTTTGCTGGCCTTCACTCTGCGCAATGGCCCGCCCCGATTCCCTTATTTTTCCTTTCGCTCGGCTTGGGTCTACTCTATCAGCGCACCGGCCGACTTGTGGCCCCTTTTACCATGCACGCCTTGTTTAACGGCTTCAGCACCGGGATTCTCTTCCTGGTATTGTTCTCGGGTCAGCCGATTCCCGCGCCCAAACCACTGGCCAAACCGGCGGCGATGACAAGGGGAACGGCCGGATGGGAACAGGCGTCGACGAAAAACGACGCGCCGTTTCCACCTGATTTGACACACCTGCGGGGCGACCTAGTTTTTCCATGGCGGACCTCCGAACACACCAGGACCGGCAATGGAACGGGGAGCGGCCAGGCCGGAATCGGAGCTGCCGCCTTCCAAGACCCGGGGCGACCCATGGATGAAAAAAGCGCGACGTATTTGTGCGATCTCGTGCGGCACGCCGGATCCGAGCCCGGGTCTGGACCGACTACGACGCGGTATCTCATCATGCTTCGTGGAGGCATCCCTGGAAGCATGTTGCCACTCGGTCCTGGCATCCAGGGTCTAGGGCGAGGTCCCGAGAACGCGGTGCAATTGCCAGAGATGAGCGTTTCTCGGCGACACGCCCTCCTAGAGGTTGATGAGGGCGGAATGGTCTGGCTCACCGACCTGGGTAGCACCAACGGAACCTTTCGCAACGGACAGCGACTGGCCCCTCATCAGCCCGTTGCCGTTCGGGACGGTGATCGGCTCGGCTTTGGGCCGGTTCTGGTCCTGAAGTACGCCTGCCCCGACCCCTGCGAGGAGCGCTATCAGCGCGAGATTTTCGAGCGGGCCGTGCGCGACCCCTTGACCGGCCTGTTCAACCGCCGCTACTTCCTCGATCAGTTTCTGACCCTCGAGCGCAAAGCCGCGGGTCGCGGACTTGGACTGGCTGTCTTGATGCTCGACATCGATCATTTCAAGCGGATCAACGATAGTCTCGGACACGACGCGGGTGATGTTGTCCTTCGCGAAGTCGCTGCCGTCATTCGACACTCGACGCGGAACGAGGACCTCGTCGCCCGCTACGGAGGAGAGGAGTTCATCGCTGCCCTTCCAATCACTTCACCTGACCAGGCGATGGAACGCGCGGAACGTATCCGACGCGGCCTCTCCGCTCGCCGGATCATCATCGAGTCAAGAGCCTTGTCGGTCACGGCGAGTCTCGGCTTAATCTTCGCCGAAGCCGGCCGTGAACGTCCGGTGAACGAGTTGATTTCCGCGGCTGACCGGTTGCTCTACCAGGCCAAGAACTCGGGTCGCGACCGTGTTGTGTTCCGGTATGAGTCCGCATCGCCTCCTGAAGGTCTGCTCACTACCATCGACTTCGAAAGCGCTTCTTCCCCCTCCGCTTCATAAGCCTTCCCTTGGTTGGATTCGATGAACCGGGTCAAGTGAGGCGCATCTCTTATCAACGCCTCGAAGGGAGAACGTCGCTGGTCGACCGACCATCGGCCCATGGAAATCGCGTATGTTTGTTTCCCGACTCGGGATCAAACGAGGGATCGAGGATCGATGAGTCGGATCGTCGGTTGACAATCGGGGCAGGAACCGCCTATCGTGAGCGGAACCCTCAAGAATCTCTGTGGTTTCGTTCAAAGGCGCGACGATTTTGACCATGACCGTACGCACGCGATTCGCCCCAAGTCCCACTGGCTTCTTGCACATCGGCGGTGTGCGGACGGCACTTTTCAACTGGCTTCTAGCCCGTCACCACAAGGGTCAGTTTATTCTTCGGATCGACGACACCGACGTGCAGCGACACGTCGAGGATGCCGTACGACGGATCCTCGAGGGTTTCCGCTGGATCGGCATCGACTGGGATGAAGGACCCGAGGTCGGCGGACCGCACGGCCCCTACTTTCAGTCGCAGCGAGCCGATCGCTACAAGGCGGCGGCCGAGCGATTGCTCGCTTCGGGCCACGTC
>CAZRGV010000007.1:64674-66198 GCA_964599655.1 uncultured Isosphaeraceae bacterium
GTCCGAGCGCGCGGCGGACAAAGCCGAGTCGGAGCGGAAAAAAATCGCCTACCGCTTCCGTCGCAAGCCATTGAGCGGCGAGCAAGTTGCTCAGTTCGAAGCTGAACGCCGCCCCTTCGCCTTGCGCTTCCAGGTCCCGCTGGGGCGGACTCTCGTGTTGAAGGACCTGATCAAGGGGGAAGTCACGTTCGCCACCGAGGAGATCGGCGACTTCGTCATCGTTCGGCCCGACGGCTCACCTCTTTACAACTTCGCGAGCGTCGTCGACGACGTCGACATGCAGATCACTCATGTGATCCGCGCCGAGGAGCATCTTTCGAACACGTTTCCACAGCTTTTGATGTTCGAAGCTCTGGGAGCACCCCTGCCCTCCTTCGCTCACGTACCCTACGTCGCCGAACCCGGTTCGCGAGCGAAGATGTCCAAGCGAAAAACGGAAGAGTACGAGAAACGCGGCATCTTCATCCTGCTGCATCAGTACATTGAGAAAGGATATCTTCCCGAGGCGATGATGAATTATCTGGCTCGCCTTGGCTGGAGCTACGACGAGACGCAAGAAATCTTCACGCCTGAGGAGTTGATCGAGAAGTTCACACTCGATCGCGTTAATAGCTCGCCCGCGAGCCACGACCAGGACAAACTGTTCTGGCTCGAGGGGGAATGGATGAAGCGACAGCCCCTGGAGCGGAAGGTCGAGGGCGTCTTGCCGTACCTGAGGTCGGAAGGACTCGTCCCCGAACTACTCGATGAGACGACGCGGACTCGGATCAAAGCCGTCATCGAAGCACTCGGCGACCGGCTCAAGGTCTTCTCCGACATCCTCAAGCTCGGACGATACTTCTTCACCGAGACCATGACGTACGATCCTGACGCCGTGAAGAAGCGTCTTCGCAAGGAAGGCGTCCCCGAGCTTCTTGGGGAACTCGCGGAGTTACTGTCCACGGTCGAGCCATACGACCCGCTGACCCTTGAGAGGGCAGTGCACGACTTTGCCGAGCGAACCGGCCGCAAGATGGGGGACGTGGTGAACCCGCTTCGCGTGGCGACGACTGGCCAAGGGGTCGGCCCCGGGCTCTACGACTGCCTGTTCATTCTGGGACGCGAGAGTTGCCTGGCCCGGATCGCTAAGACCCGGGCGATGCTCCAAGGAACCTGACCCGCCGGGTCGCCGGATCCTCGGGGCTCTCCTTCGACCATCAGGCGAGATCAAAACGCACAACTCCCGAAGATATCTTTTGTTCAGAGGAACCCGGAATGCGCGTTGTTGTCACCGGTTCGATCGCTTACGACTACATCATGGTCTTCCCTGGGAAGTTTCGAGACCACATCCTGCCTGAGAAGATGCACATCTTGAGCGTGTCGTTCCTGGTCGACTCGTTGAGGCGGCTTCGAGGCGGTACCGCAGCCAACATCGCGTACAACCTCGCTCTGCTCGGTGAGCGGCCGGCCGTCGTCGGCGCCGTCGGCGAGGACTTCGGCGAGTACCGCGCCTGGCTCGATCGTCACGGCGTCGACACCGCTCCC
>CAZRGV010000007.1:66208-89005 GCA_964599655.1 uncultured Isosphaeraceae bacterium
GGGAGGGCCCTTGCCGACCCGGCCCCCGTCAGCGCCGCTCCCATCAAGACGATCTCGGGGGAATTCACCGCGTCCTGTTTCATCAACACCGACCTGCAAGACAATCAGATCACCGCCTTTTATCCCGGCGCGATGGCCCACTCTGCGTCGATCTCGCTCGCCGAGGTCGGTTGCACACCCCGCGACCTGGTGGTCATCGCGCCCAACGACCCGAGGGCGATGGCCCGCTATGCTCAGGAATGCACCGAGCAGAGGGTCCCGTACCTCTACGACCCCTCGATGCAGGCCCCTCGGATGACGGCCGAGGAGCTCGACGCCGGTTTTCAGGGGGCGAAGGTCCTTACCGGCAACGATTACGAGTTCGGCATGATGGCCGAGAAGCTCGGGATCTCCGAAGACGACCTGCGACGGCGAGTGCCGGTCACCGTCATGACGCGAGGCGAGGCCGGATCGCTGATCACCGTCGAGGGAGAATCCTTCGAGATTCCTCCCGCGAAGCCTGAGAAGGTCGTCGACCCGACCGGCGCGGGGGATGCCTATCGGGCCGGATTCATGAAAGGAATGACCCGGGGCTTCTCCTGGCCGGTGGTTGGCCGGCTCGCCGCGCTCTCGGCCGTCTACGCCATCGAGCACCCGGGAACCCAGCAGCACTCTTACACCATGCCGGAGTTCGTCGCTCGCTATCGGGAGAACTTTGGCCCCTCGGAGGAAGTCGATTCGCTCTTGTCCTGAGTGAGGCAGCGGTCCACCCAGGCGTCGGCTTTTTTGCCCATGCCGGTCTACCTCCTTAACGAAGAAATCGTCTTCCCGTCTCCGTCGGAGGCAAACGAGGACGGACTTCTTGCCGTCGGCGGAGACCTCACGGTCGATCGCTTGCTAGAAGCCTACCGGCATGGGATCTTCCCCTGGTATGACGAGCCACCGATCCTCTGGTGGTGCCCCGACCCTCGCCTCGTGCTCGAACCCGGCGAACTGAAGATCTCAAGAAGCCTCCGCGCCAAGGTCCGTAAGGGCGTGTTCGAGGTCCGCGTCGATACCGCGTTCCGCCAGGTCATCGGGGCGTGCGCCTCGGTAACGCGCTCCCACGAAGACGGAACCTGGATCACTTGGGAGGTCCAGGAGGCTTATTCTGCACTGTACGATCTGGGATACGCCCACTCGTTTGAAAGCTGGTCGGACGGTGAGTTGGTGGGTGGTCTTTATGGTGTCTGCCTGGGACGTTGCTTCTTCGGAGAATCCATGTTTTCGACCCGAACCGACGCCTCAAAAGTCGCCCTCGTCGGCCTGGTCGAGGAGCTCAAAGCACGGCAAATCGAGTTGATCGATTGCCAGGTTCGGACAGAGCATCTCCGCAGCCTGGGCGCAAAGGAACTCCCACGAGACGTATTTCTCCGACGACTCGAAGCTCTTCTCCAGTGCCCAACCGGCCTTGGCCCCTGGACGAGACTAACCGCACATACGCCACCTTGAGAACCCCGACGAAACTCGTCAAACTGAACGAGAACGCTCCACGAATCCACTCAACTCCCGCTCGCCGGTCCCTCGACACGTGAGGAACGACCAAGCACCATGCGGCCCGATACAACCCGTATTTTCGTCGCCGTGCCTCTTCCTGACGAACAGGTGTCCGCGCTGAGCAACTTGAGTTCGAAGATCTTGCCGGGTAACCAGGCGATTCGCTTTGTGGACCCCTCGCACTATCACTTGACGCTGGTCTTCCTCGGCGACGTCGAGAACGCTGGGCTGAACGCGGTGTGTCAGGCCGTGGTCGAGTCGTCGGCCCGTTTCGAACCTTTCGAATTGCAACTAACGGGTCTCAGCGCGTTTCCAAACATTACGCGTCCTCGGAACGTCTGGGTTGGGCTGTCCGGGCCGGGTCTGGAGACCCTCCATTCGTTGCAGAAGGCGGTGGTCCGAGCCCTTCGACAAGCGGGGTATCCACCCGAGGACAGTCGGTTTTCGCCTCACGTCACGCTCGCCCGAATTCGGAACAACCGTGGCAGGGTCTCGCCACCCGACCTTTCCCGCGTGACGCAGGAGTATCGCGACTGGTCGTGCAAGCCGTTCTTAGTGGTGGAGGTTGTAGCGTTTTCATCCAACCTGACCTCCAACGGACCTGAGTATACCACGCTTGTACGAGCACCTCTGCAAGGCCGAAAACCCGGGACGAACGCTTGACGGAAACCAGACCCAGATGCTAGATTACTGTCCGTGTGTACAGAATCCCAATGGGGCTCTTCGGAGGCGTGGAAGGTGGCCAGGAAACAGAGCGGCGCGGAAACCAAGCCGGCGTCGGTGTCGGCCGAAGAGCGGGCACTGAACACCGCGATCAGTCAGATCGAGAAGGCGTTCGGCGCCGGTGCGATCATGAAGCTGGGAGAGGGGAGCCACATGGAGGTGGAGGGAATCTCTACCGGTGCTCTCTCGCTCGACCTCGCTCTGGGAGGCAAGGGTTTGCCTCGAGGACGGATCATCGAGCTTTTTGGTCCCGAGTCGAGCGGTAAGACGACGATCGCACTGCACGCCGTGGCGAACGCTCAGAGGATGGGCGGGGTGGCGGCCTTCATTGACGCGGAGCACGCCCTTGACCCAGCCTGGTGCAAAAAGCTGGGCGTCAACATCGAGACGCTCTTGGTCAGCCAGCCCAGTTGTGCCGAAGAGGCGCTCCAGATCGCCGAGATGCTGGTCCATTCCAACGCGGTCGACATCATTGTGATCGATTCAGTCGCCGCTCTGGTTCCAAAAGCGGAGATCGAGGGAGAGATTGGCGACAGCTTCGTCGGCGTTCAGGCTCGACTAATGAGCCAAGCGCTGCGGAAACTGACCGGTGGTGTCTCCCGGTCGAAGTCGGTCCTAATCTTCATCAACCAAATCCGCGAGAAGATCGGCGTGATGTTCGGCAGTCCGGAGACGACTCCGGGCGACCGTGCCTTGAAGTTCTATTCCTCCTGCCGGATCGACGTGCGACGGATCGGGCCAGTGAAGGAAGGGGAAGACGTGGTCGGATCGCGCGTCAAGGTGAAGGTGGTCAAGAACAAGGTCGCCCCGCCGTTTCGGGTTTGCGAATTTGACATGATGTACTCGGGCGGAATCTCGCGCGAGGGGGATCTCATGGATCTGGCCATCGCCGACAAGCTGATCGAGAAGTCGGGTTCCTGGTTCAACTATGGAGATCTTCGCCTTGGCCAGGGGCGAGAAAACGCCAAGCAGTTTCTTCGCGACAATCTCGAGGTGGCCGAGGAGATCACTCAGAAGGTGCTCACCAGCCGAGTGGCCGATCACGCTCCGGGCGGCGGAGCCAATGGGGAACCCGAGTCAGAGGAGTTGGAAGAGTAACACCGATCGAAGTGAATCGGATTCCCTGAAGCATTTGGGGACGATCAGGTTGGTTCGATCCCGCCTCATGAGCCAAAGTTCAAGAATGCCCGCGATTCGAGGACTCTGATCACTCCCGACCCTGTGAACCCCTTCAGTGGACGCACACCGAATCAGGGTTGCCCCGATGGGCCACTCCGGATCATGATGGATGGGATTGACCGATTGCTCGGGGCGGTCGAGCCGCCTCGGCTGGATCGGCCGTTCCGGACCTGGCCCGAGGGTGTCCGATGATCTTTCAGCTTGTTCCGCTCACCATCGCCTTGCTCGCGATGGCTGACCCCCCTGCCCCACCAGCGATTTCCCCTCAGGATATCGTCTCGGCCTTGGAGTCGATTGTGGCCGATTCGATCGAGAAGGTTCAGCCGTCCGTCGTCGCGGTGACTCGCATCAAGAGCCAGAATGGCGAGACGACGGCGATTCGGGGACGAAACCCCGAACCATTGCCCATTCCCGACGCCGTGGAGCTCGGCTTCCAAGGAGGGGGCGCTCTGGTCAATCCGAAGGTCATCCGACCCGGATTTCCCAACGCGGATCCACAGCTCTCCCCTGAATACTTCGCACTGCCGGGAGACTTCGCCTCAGGTGTTGTTATTGGGGATCACGGCGAGATTCTAACGGTTTACCATCTTCTCCGAGGGGCCGCACGGATCCGTGTTCGTGGAGGTGGTGAGGAGTTTGACGCGGAGATCATCGCGGCCGACCCTCGAATCGATCTGGCCGTGATCGCCCCACGCGAGCGTCCCGGACCCGCGCCCAAGCTCAAACCCATTGCAATCGGCAATTCCGATAAACTGCGACAGGGATCCTTTTTGATCGCTCTGGGTAACCCATATAACTCGGCGCGTGATGGCAAGGCATCGGCCAGTCTCGGAATTCTTTCGAATTTGTCTCGACGTGTGGAGCCACCCCTGACCGACGATCCAAACATCCGCCAGTACTTTCGGTTTCAGCCAACGCTGTTGCAGCTTGACAGCAAGCTAAACCTCGGGATGAGTGGTGGAGCCGTCGTGAACCTCAAAGGGGAGTTGGTTGGACTCACGACGTCGGCCTCCAGCCCAAGTGGGTTCGATGCCGAGGCCGGATATGCCATACCGATGGACGCACTCGGCCGCCGCGCGGTGGAACGGCTGGTCAAAGGGGAGGAGGTGGAATACGGCTTCATCGGGATCGGCCTGGATCGCCGCATTCCCAACGGCGTCGGAAGCGTACAGAAGGGGACACCGGCCGACCACGCGGATCTGGTGAGCGGCGATATCATCCTCGCAGTCGGTGGAACCCAACTGACGGATGATGAGAGTGCCCTGCCGCTGGCGCTTGCCAGCGTCCCAGTTGGCGAACCTGTCACGCTCAAGGTTCTTCACAACGGGGAGATCAAGGAACGAACGCTGGTGATGTCGAAGTATCCGGTCCAGGGGGATGTCATCGCTACGGTTCGACCCAAACCCTGGCGAGGGGCCCGAATCGATTTCACGAGCGTCCTCTCCGATCGACCGGATACCGAAGCAACCCTTCAGGCGATGTCGCGTGGAGGCGTCGGCGTCGTTGAGGTCGAGTCCGGAAGTCCCGCGGATTCCGCAGGTCTGTCGCGCGGCCTCGTCATCACTGAGGTCGAGGGGAAGCGCGTGGCCACTCCCGGTGAATTCCGAGAGGCAGTCGCGGGCTTGGAGGGAAAACCAGTGACCGTCACCACGGTCAATGGCCTCGAAGTCGGTAAGAAGATTACGATTGAACCGAAGTAGACCAATCGTCCCGAGCGGTGCGATTCTACAACGAGTCGGCAGGCCCTCTTCGAACTGATCGGCATTTCCTCCCAGTCCTCGACTCACGCTTGGGGAGCGATCCAGAATCAGTGAGGAACCGCCACGACACGGGGCGGTCTGTGACGTCGTCGTGCTTTCGGGTATCCTGAGACACAGCAAGCGCCTCGGGCGCCCGGTGTTCGACCATTCCCACAGAGACGAGTCCTCCCTCGGCGTGAGACGGCCAGCCCATGACGACCGACGAGCTTCGCGAAGCCTATCTCGAATTCTTTGAATCCAAGGGTTGCGTTCGCAAGCCCAGCGACGTGCTGGTGCCTAACGACCCCACAGTGCTCTTTACCCCTGCGGGGATGAACCAGTTCAAACGCGAGTTCATGGGCCTGGGCGACCCGAATTTCAAACGCGCCACGACCTGCCAAAAATGCATTCGTACCGGCGACATCGAGAACGTCGGCAAGACGGCCTTCCACATGACGTTCTTCGAGATGCTCGGGAACTTCTCCTTCGGGGACTATTTCAAGCGCGATGCAATCCATTGGGCCTGGGAGTTCCTCACCAAGACGCTCCGGATCAATCCCGATCAATTGACGGTGACTGTTTACCTCGACGACGACGAGGCGCACGACATCTGGCACAAGGAGGTCGGCCTCTCTCCCGATCGGATCACCCGGATGGGTGAGGACGACAATTTCTGGCCTGCCGGTGCGCCGACCCATGGCCCCAATGGTGTCTGCGGTCCCTGCTCCGAGATTTTCTACCACGGCCTCGGACCAAAGGAAGTGGAGATCTGGAACCTGGTCTTCACCCAGTTCAATCGGGTCGGGCCGGGCCAGCTCGAGCCGCTGCCGAGCAAGAACATTGATACCGGAATGGGCCTGGAACGGGCCGCGCGATGCCTCCAAGGAGTTCCGACGAATTTTGATATTGACATTTTCTGCCCAATTGTCGCAGCTGCGGCCGATCTGATCGGTTTGGACTACGAGGTGATTCGCGACCGACCCGATGGAATTCGTGTCCGTCGGATGAGCGACCACTCGCGGGCACTGACGTTCTGTATTCACGAAAACGTCAAGCCTTCGGCCGAGAAGCAGGGTTACGTGCTCCGTCGCCTGCTCCGCCGGGCCGTGCTTGACGGCTATCAGATGGGCCAGCGTGAGCCGTTCCTGTACCAGCTTGTTCCGGTCGTTGCCGAGGTTATGAAGCGGCCCTATCCTGAGCTGGTTGATAGCGTCCCTCGCATTCAGACGGTCGTGCGCGAGGAGGAGGAACGGTTTCTTCGCAACCTCGAAAACGGCCTGCGGCTCCTGCAGGACACGTTCCGAAAAACCAAGGCAGGCGGATCGGACACGATTTCGGGTGACGTTGCGTTTGAGCTGCATGCCACGTACGGCATCCCGGTCGAGATTACCGAGAGCCTCGCCACGGACCAGAACCTTCGGGTCGAGATGACCGGCTTCGAGAAAGCACGCAAGCTTCATGAGGAGCTTTCGAGGGGACAAGCCGAGGCATTCGACGTCTTCGCGACCGGTCCACTCGATACACTCAAGGAAGTGTACCACCACGGCAGCGAGTTCCTTGGTTACCAGTCGTGCTCGGCTGACGGGGAAGTCATCGGCATTCTTGAGCAGGGTCAGCTTGCCGAGTCGGCGAGTGTCACAGTTGGCGGCCCTCAGATCGTGCTGGTTCTCGATCGAACACCCTTCTACGGTGAGGCAGGTGGCCAGGTCGGGGACACGGGCACCATCAAGGGCGACGGTTTTCTATTCCAGGTTGAAGATACGAAGAAGGACAACGACTTCACGCTGCACATTGGCCGCGTGGTGGAAGGAACCGTCAACCTCAATGCCCGAGTGAAAGCCCAGGTGGACGAGGGACGTCGGCAAGCGATTCGCCGTGCACACTCCGCGACCCACGTTCTGCACTACGCCTTACACACACACCTTGGCAAGCACGCCCAGCAAGCTGGGAGCAAGGTGGAACCCGATCGGCTCCGGTTCGACTTCGCCAATCCCGAGGCTGTCGGCCGCGATCGTTTGCGCGCCATCGAAGAGACCGTCAACGACCGAATCCTGAGCGGCGAATCCGTCTCATGGAGCACGATGCCGATCGAGGAGGCAAAGAAAAAGGGCGCGATGGCACTCTTCGGCGAAAAGTATCCGGAGATCGTTCGCGTCGTGCAAATGGGGGAGTTTTCTCGAGAACTCTGCGGGGGCACGCACCTGGACAATATTGGGCAAATCGGCCTTTTCAAGATCGTGAGTGAAGAATCGGTCTCGGCGGGCACCCGCCGAATCACGGCGTTGACCGGCAAGGCAGCACTCGCCTACGTTCGCGAGGAAGAAGACGCCCTGGTAAGCGCCGCGTTTGCGTTGAAAGTGCCAACAGGTCAGATCGCGGAACGAGCCGCGGCACTAGCCGAGGAGAACAAAGCCCTGAAGAAGCAGATCGCACAGCGAAAAACGGAATCGGGGCCACAGGTTTCGGCCGAGGACTTGTTGGCCACCGCGACGCTCCATGGCGATGTGAGAATCGTTGCCGCGTCTCTTGAGGCGACACCCGCAGATGCATTGAGGCAATTGATCGACGTCCTTCGCCGCAAGGCGGGGGAACGGCTGGCTGTACTGCTCGTCTCGACGCTGGAGGGGAAGGTCCTGCTCGCGGCCGGACTGACTCCCGATCTGGTCGAGCGCCGTCTCCATGCTGGCCGGTGGCTCAAGGAGGTCGCGCCGATCGTGGGCGGCGGAGGCGGTGGGCGGCCGGATTTCGCGCAAGCCGGCGGCAAGGATCCGTCGAAGGTTGACGATGCCCTGGTGAAGGCCATGGAATCGATCCGTGATCAGCTTCAGACATCATGATGCGATTGATTTTACGAATTCTGACATCGGTCGACCTGGTACAGAACGCAATTCGGGAATCGGTTGCAGGTCGGATCTCGCGAGGAGTTGGGGCATGTTGTATTCATAAATCGACGACGTCAGTCACGATTGGGTATCGCTGACGCCTTGTTTCTCAGAAGTTTCGGCGCAAGGACAGGAACCGTACCATTTGCTTTTCCTGGAGGTTGCGACCATGAATACTCCCTTGTCTCCCCAACTTCTCGACAGGATGAACGCCTACTGGCGAGCGGCCAACTATCTGTCCGTCGGCCAGATTTATCTCCTCGACAACCCATTGCTGAAGGAACCTCTGAAGCTGGAACACATCAAGCCCCGGCTTCTGGGCCACTGGGGGACCACTCCGGGACTCAACTTTCTTTACGTTCACTTGAATCGTGTGATCAAAGAACGCGATCTGAACGTGATTTATGTCACCGGTCCGGGGCACGGTGGTCCAGGGCTTGTGGCCAATACCTACCTGGAAGGAACCTATAGCGAGTTCTATCCGAATATCTCTCAGGACGAGGACGGGATGAAAAGGCTATTCACCCAGTTCTCGTTCCCTGGTGGTATTCCCAGTCATGTGGCTCCGGAAACGCCTGGATCAATCCACGAAGGGGGCGAGTTGGGATATAGCCTCGCTCATGCGTACGGGGCGGCCTTTGATAACCCGGACCTTCTGGTTGTTTGCGTGGTTGGCGACGGCGAGGCCGAAACCGGCCCTCTGGCCACCGCCTGGCACTCGAACAAGTTTCTCAACCCGGTTCACGACGGAGCCGTGCTTCCGATCCTGCACCTGAATGGTTATAAGATCGCGAACCCGACTGTCCTGGCCCGTATCCCAGACGAAGAGCTTGATCAACTCTTGCGAGGCTATGGGTATCACCCCTATCACGTTGAGGGGGACGATCCGACGACGATGCATCAGCTGATGGCGGCCACCCTGGATCAAGTGCTCGACGAGATCAAGCACATTCAGGAGGACGCCCGGAAGAACGGCTTCCAGAAACGACCGATCTGGCCGATGATCGTCCTCCGTTCGCCCAAGGGTTGGACGGGACCGAAGGAAGTCGACGGACTGCCGGTTGAGAACAGCTTCCGGTCGCATCAGGTCCCTCTTGCGGAGCTCTCGACCAAACCCGAGCATGTGAAGATGCTCGAAACCTGGATGAAGAGTTACAAGCCGGAAGAGTTGTTTGACGCGACCGGCCGACTGATTCCCGAACTGGCGGAGCTCGCACCTTCCGGCGAGCGCAGGATGGGCGCGAACCCTCATGCCAACGGCGGGATCTTGCTTCGGGAGCTCCGGTTGCCCGACTTCCGCGACTATGCGATCTCGGTGCCCAGCCCGGGAACCATCGAAGCTGAAGCCACCCGCGTACTGGGCGCCTTTCTCCGTGACGTCATGAGGCTCAATGCCGATCAGAGAAACTTCCGTGTTTTCGGCCCGGATGAGACGGCGTCCAACCGCCTCAGCGCCTTGTTCGAGGTGACGAACCGAACCTCGACAGCCCAGATTCTGCCACCCGATGATCATGTCTCGGGCGATGGGCGGGGGCTGGAGGTACTCAGCGAGCATCAGTGTCAGGGCTGGCTGGAAGGGTATCTCCTGACCGGTCGTCACGGGTTTTTCTCATGCTACGAGGCATTCATCCACATCATCGACTCTATGTTCAACCAGCATGCCAAGTGGCTCAAGGTGACCCGTCACATACCCTGGCGTCGGCCAATCGCCTCGCTGACGTATCTGCTGACATCTCATGTATGGCGGCAAGATCACAACGGCTTTAGCCACCAAGATCCAGGCTTCATCGATCACGTGGTGAACAAGAAGGCTGATATTATTCGTGTTTACCTGCCACCAGATGCCAATACACTACTTTCGGTCGCCGACCATTGCCTGCGAAGCCGCAACTACATCAACGTGATCGTTGCCGGAAAGCAGCCATCGCCACAGTGGCTCGACATGGACGCCGCCATCAAGCATTGCACGGCGGGCATCGGGATCTGGGAATGGGCCAGCAACGATCGCGGGGGAGAACCCGACGTCGTCATGGCGTGCGCTGGTGATGTGCCTACCCTCGAAACCCTCGCTGCGGTTTCCATCCTTCGCGATCGCTTGCCCGACCTCAAGGTGCGTGTTGTCAACGTCGTCGACCTGATGACCCTCCAGCCAAGGTCGGAGCACCCTCATGGGTTGGAGGATAAGGAATTCGACGCCTTGTTCACCAAGGACAGGCCGATCATCTTCGCCTTCCATGGCTATCCCTGGCTGATTCACCGTTTGACCTATCGCCGGACCAACCACAAGAACCTTCACGTTCGCGGGTACAAGGAAGAAGGGACGACGACCACACCCTTCGACATGGTCGTTCGGAACGATCTCGATCGGTTCCACCTCGTCAGCGACGTCATCGATCGCGTTCCCAGCCTCGGCTCGAGTGCCGCTTACGCGCAGCAGGCCATTCGCGACAAGCTCATCGAGCACAAGCAGTATATCCACAAATATGGGGCCGATATGCCTGAGATTCGGGACTGGAAATGGAAGGGTCCCGTGGATTGAATCACACGGAGAGAACGAATCCCGAGAAGCGTTCTGAGAGCGAAACTCCCGAAGTCTATGATGTCTTCGAACTCGGGCACATCGAGTTACAAACCTGGCTGCGAGTTCCCCTGCGACCTGCGGTTCGATCGAGGTACTGTCGAGGCGATCAATAACTCTCCTGGAGAATCTCGAGAGTGGACAGCTCCGACTTCTGGTGGCACGATGAATCTATGAGATCGTTGCTTCCGCGAATCCCCCTGCCTCTGACGACCCAACCCGCCCTACGAATCTTCAGACCGATGGCGGACATATGATGACTCCTGCGTTCGACCGATCCACGACTCTGTCGGCGGCTCTTCTGTTGGGGCTGACCATCGTTCCAAGTCGGGCTGCGGAGCCGATGCCGACGCCGGAGCAGGTCAGGTTCTTCGAGAGCAAGGTCCGTCCCATCCTGGCCGAGCATTGCCTCCCGTGTCATGGGTCAGAGAAACAGAAGTCGGAACTTCGCCTCGACTCGAAAACGGCCGCGCTCGTGGGCGGTCTCAGCGGTCCCGCCGTGGTGCCTGGGAACGCCGAGGAAAGTCTACTCGTCGTCGCGATCCGTCACGAGGACGAGGTTCTCAAGATGCCCCCTTCTGGGAAACTTTCGGCCGAACAGATCGACCATCTGACCCGTTGGGTCCAGATGGGAGCACCATGGCCAGGTGAAACTTCGAATGTCGCGCCATCGTCGAGACGAGCCCAGTTCCAGATTACTGACAAGGATCGTTCACACTGGGCGTTCCAACCCGTCCGTCGACCGGCGATACCCATGGTGCGAGATACCGATTGGGTGAGGAATCCGATCGATGCGTTCGTCCTCAGTCGACTCGAAGAAAAGGGTCTACAACCCAATCCACCGGCCTCCAAACACGAATTGATCCGTCGCGCCTCGTATGACTTGACCGGGCTTCCCCCGACGATTTCCGAAGTGGAACGTTTTCTCGCGGATACATCGCCCGATGCCTACGAATCGATGATCGATCGGCTTCTCGCTTCGCCTCGTTACGGTGAGAAATGGGGCCGTTACTGGCTGGATCTGGTTCGTTTTGCCGAGACCAATAGTTATGAGCGCGATAATCCCAAGCCGAACGCTTGGCGGTATCGAGACTACGTGATTCGCGCCTTCAACGATGACAAGCCCTACGACCGCTTCCTCCTCGAGCAACTCGCTGGTGACGAACTACCGGACGGCGACAGTGACTCGCTGATCGCCACGGGCTACTATCGGCTGGGAATCTGGGACGACGAACCGACCGATCGTGAACAGGCCCGATACGACGGACTCGACGATGTCGTCGCCACAACAGGTCAGGTGTTCCTTGGATTGACGATTGATTGCGCACGGTGCCACGATCACAAGATCGACCCGATTTCCCAGAAGGATTATTACCGGCTTCTCGCGTTTGTTCAGAATATCAATCATTACCGCAACGGCGGTCCAACCGACGAACAGCCGATCTTCCGCGACGCGACGGATCG
The DNA here is from genome assembly GCA_964599655.1 of uncultured Isosphaeraceae bacterium. Lineage (GTDB taxonomy): Bacteria > Planctomycetota > Planctomycetia > Isosphaerales > Isosphaeraceae > CAZRGV01. The sequence continues at coordinate 78,289 of CAZRGV010000007.1, forward strand.
TGCGTCCTACGAGGCAAAATGTCGCGAGCACGAACGGAAACTGGAAGCGCTCCAATCCTCGATCCGCGAGATCGAGAATGCATTCCTTGACCGGTGGAGGTCGACTCCGGACCCGACACTCGATAATCCGGACCTTGAACAGCTTCGCTATCGTTTCTATCGAGACACCTGGGAGCGTTTGCCTGACTTCGCGACGTTGAAGCCTGAGGATTCCGGCGACCTTCCGGGAAGGCGGTTCAACCTGAAACCTCGCACTCGGGATGACGCCTTTGGATTTGTGTTCGAGGGAACTTTGGTCGTCCCTCAGGATGGATTGTACACCTTCTTCCTCGATTCCGATGACGGTTCGCGATTGCTTGTCGGGGATCGCAACGTCTTGGAGTATGACGGCATCCATACACAGGGGCGGGAGCAATCATCCGTTGTCGACCTCAAAAAGGGCCGGGTCCCGATACGTCTCGAATACTTCCAAAAGTCTCACGCCTTCGGTCTGAACGTGGCCTGGTCGGGACCTGGGTTCGATCGTCGTCCACTCTTTGCGTCCGACTCCGAGCATGCAGCGCGACAAATCGACCTCGCTGAGTTGATCCGGACCGAAGGTACTCGAGTCCTGGGGCAAGAACAGGCGCGTCGTTACCAAGCACTTCATCGCGAACTCAGGCGACTCAGGCTTCAGGGCGTTCCCGTTGAGAAGGCGCTCTGCGTGACCGAATCAGGCCCCGTAGCCGAGGAGACCTTTGTTCTTCTTAGAGGCAATGCCCACGTCCATGGAGACAAGGTCGATCCCGCGTTTCTCGAGGTTCTCCACGAGCCGGCGCCCGTCATCCCGACTCCGGCTCCCGACGCGAGAACGACGGGCCGTCGAATCGTTCTGGCCCGCTGGATCGCGTCTCCTGGGAATCCTCTGACGTCCCGGGTGATGGTCAACCGAATTTGGCAGTACCACTTTGGCCGGGGGATCGTCCGCTCACCCAACAATTATGGCGTCCAGGGAGACCCGCCCACGCATCCCGAGCTTCTCGACTGGCTTGCCGCGGAGTTCGTCGCGAACGGTTGGAAGCTCAAGCCGCTGCATCGTCTGGTCATGACGTCAAATTCGTATAGGATGTCGTCCAGAGGACAGGCCGTCGGACTTGAGAAAGATCCGACAAACGATCTCTTCTGGCGATTCGACATGCGACGACTGACCGCCGAGGAGATTCGGGACTCGATTCTGGCCGTCAGTGGTAACATCAACCTGGCAATGTTCGGCCCAGGAATCTATCCGACAATGCCCGCCGAGGTCCTGGCGACACAGTCCATGCCCGGCAAAGGATGGGGGCATTCAACCCCTCAGGAACAAAGCCGTCGAAGCGTGTACATCCACGTCAAGCGGTCACTCCTCCTGCCAATGCTTGAGAGCTTCGACCTTGCCGAAACTGACCGGTCGTCTCCAGCTCGATTCAGCACCACGCAACCAACCCAGGCTCTGGCCATGCTCAATGGGGAGTTCCTCAACAAGCAGGCCGCAGTCTTCGCCCAACGGCTGAAACGCGAAGCAGGCGATGATATTCGTGCCCAGGTTCGGCTCGCCCTCCGACTGGCAACGGCCCGCGAACCCGAACTCGACGAGGTTCAACGTGGCGTGGAATTGATCAAGGACATTGAATCACAAGATCGACTCGGGATCGAAAAGGCCCGTGAGGCCTTCGCATTGCTGGTCCTAAATCTCAACGAATTCTTGTATCTCGACTGAGCCGACCAAAGGAGGCCAGACGATGCGTCAGCGAGTCCCAGTTCCCTCTCGTTCCGCAGGAGGTTTTTGCGGGCGAACCCGTCGCGAGTTCCTCTGGGAATCGGGAGCTGGTTTTACGGCCCTCGGCCTGGTGAATCTTCTTTCGAGAGATGGGTTCTTCGCTCAATCCGCCGGAGCGAGTGAAGTCGGACAAACCTCGGCCAATCCTCTTGCCCCCAAGCCTCCCCATTTCGCTCCAAAGGCAAAGAGTGTAATCTTTCTTTTCATGTATGGAGGACCAAGTCATGTCGATACGTTTGACTACAAGCCGAAGCTCTACGAACTTGACGGTAAGACAATCCCGGTGAAGACCTTCGGGCGAGGCGGCAAGAAGAACGAAGGACGCGTCGTCGGACCGAAGTGGAGGTTTCGCCAGTACGGCGAGTGTGGCAAGTGGGTTAGCGACCTGTTCCCCAACCTGGCCACATGTGTCGACGATATCGCATTCCTTCACTCGATGACCGCCGACTCGCCGATCCATGGCTCGGCTATGCTACAGATGAACACAGGCAAGATCCTTTCTGGAAGCCCTTGCCTGGGATCTTGGGTGAACTATGGTCTGGGGAGCATCAACGAAAACCTGCCTGGCTTCGTTGTGATGCTCGACCCGACTGGCGGTCCGATCAGCGGTGCCAAGAATTGGTCGAGCGGCTATATGCCTGCGACCTACCAGGGTACGGTACTCCGCTCAGCGGGAGCGCCCGTTCTTGATCTGAAGCGTCCCGAAGGGATCAGCGAGGCCACCCAGCGGCGATTGCTCGACACACTCAGAGATTACAATCAGGAACACCTGAAAGCGCGAGCGGATAACTCCAATCTCGCGGCTCGCATCGCCAGTTATGAGATGGCCTTCTCGATGCAGCGACACGCGCCTGAGGCTGTCGATCTGAGCCGGGAAACCGAAGAAACCAAAGCACTTTACGGCCTCGATGAGGAACGAACCCAGGAGTTTGGTCGTCGCTGCCTGCTCGCGAGGCGTCTGGTCGAGCGAGGAGTGCGGTTCGTGCAACTCTACGCCGGAGGCGCCCACAACGACAGCAACTGGGATGCGCACGGGGATCTTGAGAAGAACCACAATTTCCACGCGGGACGAACCGACAAGCCGATCGCCGGCCTGCTCAAGGATCTCAAGCGACGCGGTCTGCTCGACGAGACTCTCGTGATCTGGGGCGGCGAGTTCGGCCGTCAGCCGACCGCTGAGTATGCCAAGGGTACTGGTCGCGACCATAACGCCTATGGCTTTACCATGTGGCTCGCCGGCGGCGGCATCCAGGGCGGTGTGAGCGTGGGGGAGACCGATGAGCTCGGCTCGGCGGCGATTGTGGATCGCCTTCACGTCAAGCACCTGCACGCCACGGTCCTCAACCAGCTCGGGCTCGACCCTAACCGGCTCACCTACTTTTATGGCGGGCTTGATCAGAAGCTCGTCGGCGTGGAAGGCGCCGAACCGATCCACAAGATTGTCGGCTGATGCGATCGATCCGAATCATCGTGCCATCCGTTCACCTTGAAGAACCTAATCGATCCAGCTCTTTACGAGGCGGACTTCCTCTGGGTCAAAATCTCCATTTTTGAACCAGGTTCTGGGAGAACGTCATGCGAGGGGTTAGGATCGTCAAGACTCAAGCCGATACGTTGGTCCACCAAGACAAGTGTGGCGATTCTCGACCGCGAACTTATCCGCCGTTTCGCATCGAACCCCCTGGAGAGGTAACCGAGATGTTTCGATCCCCGACGCGGGCCGTCCTGACGTTGGTCTTGCTTGCGTCCTGTGCGCTGACCGTGGACGCGCAGTCTCCCTCGGCAACGCCCGCTAATCGGCTCAAGGTCAAGAACGACTTCAAGGTTGACTTGCTTTATTCGGTGCCGAAGGACACCCAGGGCTCCTGGGTGAACATGGCAGTCGATCCCAAGGGCCGGTTGATCGTCTCCGACCAGTACGGAAAACTCTACCGAGTGACCCTTCCTCCCGTGAGCGGGCCTGTCCAAGCTCCCAAGATCGAGCCGATTCCGGTCGAGATCGGGGAGGCTCAGGGGCTGCTTTGGGCGTTTGATAGCCTTTACGTCGTCGTGAACACCGGTGGTAGGTTCGCGAGCGGCCTTTACCGGGTGCTCGATACCGATGGCAACGACGAGCTCGACAAGGTGCAGATGCTCCGCAAGTTCATCGGCGCGGGAGAGCACGGCCCGCACGCGGTGCTGCTCGATCCGGATGGAAAGTCGCTGAACGTCGTCTGCGGTAATGGAACCAAGTTGACCGAAATCGACGACTCGCGCGTCCCACTGGTCTGGGGCGAAGACCACCTACTTCCGAGGATGCCCGACGGGAATGGGTTCATGCGAGAGGTTCTCGCTCCCGGTGGTTGCATTTACCGCATCGATCCCGAGGGCAGCCACTGGGAGCTGCTCTCCGTGGGATATCGGAACCCGTATGACGCCGCCTACAACCGCGAAGGCGAGTTGTTCACCTACGATGCCGACATGGAATGGGACATGAACACGCCATGGTATCGTCCCACTCGGGTCTGTCACGTCGTGAGCGGCTCGGAGTTCGGCTGGCGAAACGGAGCCGGCAAGTGGCCACCTTACTACCCCGACAGTCTTCCCGCCGCGGTGAATATCGGACCCGGTTCCCCCACCGGAGTGACCTTCGGGTACGGCGCGAAATTCCCCTCGAAGTACCAGACTGCGTTTTACATCTGCGACTGGAGCTACGGCAAACTTTACGCCGTTCACCTCCAGCCCAAGGGGGCGAGTTACACTGGGGAATTTGAGGAGTTCATTACCGGCACTCCATTGCCGCTGACCGACATCCTGGTGAATCCTAAAGACGGCGCGATGTACTTCACCGTCGGCGGCCGTCGCACCCAGTCGGGTCTTTATCGCGTGACGTACGTCGGCGATGAGCCCACGACGCCCGCTCCCGCCGCCAGCGATGCCGGGGCTGAGGCCCGTGCGATCCGTCACAGGCTCGAAGCCTTCCACGGCCACAAGGATTCGAAGGCCGTCGATGTTGCCTGGCCCTACCTGAGCAATCCCGACCGTTTCCTTCGCTGGGCCGCTCGGGTCGCGATCGAGCATCAGGATCCCGCATCCTGGCGCGACCGGGCTCTCTCCGAGAAGGATCCTCAGGCCGCGATTCAATCCCTGCTGGCACTGGTTCGAGTCAGTGCGTCCGATCCCTTCCACCGAAAGCCGACGGACCCGAAACCCGACCCCGCACTCAAGGCCCGAATCCTGAAGGCCCTTGAGAACATCCAGTGGGACGACCTGAGCTCTTCACAGAAAGTCGACCTTCTCCGCGTCTACGCCGTCTTCTTCAATCGCATGGGGCCGCCCGATGAGGAGACGGCCGCTCGAGTGATTGCTCGATTCGACCCGCTCTATCCCACCCGCTCTCTCGAGCAGAACGCGATGCTTTGCCAGTTGCTCGTTTACCTGCAAGCGCCCAGCGTCGCGGAGAAGACGATCACCCTGATGTCAAAGGCCCCGACTCAGGAAGAGCAGATCGAATATGCCCAGGACCTACGAGTGCTGAAGAATGGCTGGACGCCCGAATTGCGACGCGCCTATTTCTCCTGGTTCCAGAAGGCATCCAGCTTTAAGGGCGGTAACAGCTTCACGGGATTCATGAGGATTATCAAGGATGATGCTCTGGCAACCCTGACCGAGGAGGAAAAGATCGCGCTGAAGCCCATCCTTGACGCCAAAAAACCGTCCGAGTCCATGACTGTCGCGCCTCCCCGGCCATTCGTCAAGGCGTGGACTATCGATGAACTAATCCCCATGATCGAGAAGAATCTCAAGAATCGCGACTTCGACCATGGGCGATCCATGTTCGCCGCGGCGCAGTGCTTTTCGTGCCACCGCTACAACAATGAGGGTGGCTCGTTCGGTCCCGACCTGACCGCCGTCTCCGGCCGGTTCAACGTCCGAGACCTGCTGGAATCAATCGTGACGCCGAGCAAAACGATAAGCGACCAGTACGAGGCCGTCACGATCGCCACGACCGACGGCGAGATCGTCACCGGCCGTATCGTCAACCTCCACGGCGACATTCTTACCGTCAACACCAATATGCTCGATCCCAACGGCCTGGTGAACATCAACCGAAACAAGGTCGAGGAAATGAAGCCGTCGCCCGTCTCGATGATGCCGGAAGGATTGTTGAACACGATGAACGAACAGGAGATCCTGGACCTGATGGCCTATCTCCTCTCTCGCGGCGACCCGGACCATGAAGTGTTCCACACGCGAAAGTGAAGGGCGCTGAGCAGCGAGGCGACATGATGCCTTCAAATCGCCGAAGGCTCCTTACGATCGCCGGGCAACGACAAACGACAATCGGCGCCCATGAGACTGCGGCGCCGATTGTCGTTTGTGTGGAATCCGCGTGCAATTATGCGTTACATCATCAAGATAAGTGGGTCGGCTCGACTGCATGCTCACTTGGCAAGGTTTCTTCGATCGGTTCCGAGGCAAGGGCATCCTCGCGCACTTCCTCCATTGGGGGTGGCAGCCGGCCCCAAATCTGCGCCAGAATCGTTCCAGTGAGCATACACCCAAATGTATACAAGGCACCAGGAATAGCAATCGCGGGACGGTCGGGAAACAGACTCAAGGCGAGCGTTGTACCCAACCCGGCGTTCTGCATGCCGATCTCAAGGGTCAAGGCTCTTCGCATCGATGACGAGAGCCGCACGACCCGGGCACTCAGGTTTCCAGCGAGATAGCCGAGCAAGTTCACGCCAAGCAGGGCGACCAATAGTTGAGGGTTCGGATCAGCCAGTTTCGCTCGGTTTGATGCAACGACAACGGCGATAATCCACAGGATTGCCAGATTCGCCACAACCGTTCCAATCGGTCGCGCCCAGCCTTGCCAGTGTGTCAGACGACGACCAACCAAATGACCAGTCAGTACGGGAAGCACCACATAGCCCACCAGCTCGATGATCGTGCGAGCCACGGGAAACGCCACGTCGATGTGGCCCATCGTCCACTTCAATGCCAGCGGAACCACCAGAGGCGATAGCAAGGTCGCCGTCGTCGTCAGGCTCACCGAGTAGCTGACGTTCCCTCTCGCCAAGAGCGTCAACACGTTCGAGGCCATCGCCCCTGGCACACAACCGACCAGAAACACCCCCACCATCGAGTCTCGGTCCGGGGCCAGCATCCAGCTAAATCCAAAGGCTAGCAGGGGCATCGCTGTGTACTGGATAGCGGTACCGTACAAGACCATTGGCCAGCGAACGGCCAACTGCCGTACCTCATTCCGGGGCAGAAGCCAACCAATCACGAACATGGCGAAGGCGATCAACGGCCAAAGCCAGCCCTTGCTGACGAGAAAAGGGTCGTTACCTTCCCCGAACCAGTCGGGCCAAACAAACGCCAGGGCTGAGATCGCGACCAGGCCGAGCAAGACGAGTCGTGGTGACATTCTCGGGAATCCAAATTGGACACGCGATCGGACCGGGCCACTTCGACGTCCGTCGTATGGACGATTCCTCTCAACGCAAAGAAATCGCTCGCTGATCGTCGATCATTTCAGACGCTTCGCCCGACGTTCGAATAACTCGAGCCAGCCAAGTAGCATCGCGTCGGGAATCGTGTTCGATCGGCGAAGTTCCTCCGTGGTCTTGCCCCAGTAAAAGCCGATCCATCCGGCGGCAACCTTGCCCGATTCGTTCAGGAATTGCTCGAACTCAGTCATCGAGCACCTCAGGGGAAAGGTCTCCTCGATCAGTACGGGCTTGCCAACCACGAATCCTTTAAGTGTTTCAAGATCCTGGTCGACCTTGCCGCGTTCGGGGTAAAGGTGAACGCAAATGAAATCGAGCTCCTCGGCAATCGTCCCGGGCACGAAGCCTGAGGACAGTCCGGGCCGATCAAGGCTCCAGGGAACCAACCCGACAGTGATCAGGTGCCGTGGGTCTTTCTTGCGAATGGCCGTCGCGAGCGTTTGAATCCACGACTTGGCGACTTCGGGTCTCGGACGACCCGTCTGATCGAGCGTGATGAACTGAACGAAATGCTTACCGGCGAAGGCGGGCCCCAGCCAATCACCCGGTTTGCGTTTGTCGCCCGGCACAACCGGCTCGTTCATCAGGTCGTAGCAGAAGACGGCCGGGCTCTTCGCGCAACGCTCGGCGATCGCCTCCCAGAACCGGACCTGAACCGCCCATCGATCCGTCTCGGAGAGCGCATCGTACCACTCGGGCACGTCCTGCTTGTGGTAACATCCCAGACCGGTAATGTCGAGGTAAAGCCCCAATCGCTCGGCCAGTTCGAGCAGGCGGCCCAGTTGTTCTAGGTTCTTTTCGTTGGGCTGATCCTTCGCCTCCAGGAACTTGCCGAGTTGGAGATGGACCCGGACGACATTCGCGCCCAGATCCTTCATCTCCCGGAAGTCCGCCTCAACCTTGGGCCATTCGGTGTCCCAGTAATCCTCGATCAATTGCCCACGCTCGTCGTGGTCGTAGTTGAAACCCCAGGGTGTGAACCGCTCTTCCGACCTCTCAAAAGCAAAACCCCGACCATTCGGGGAAACGCGAATCCAATCCGTAGCCAGGAGACGATCTGGCCAGATCCCGACAACCAGGAACCACAGGAAAACGCCGACTCTCGTGAATCTCGCCATCGTTCACCCCCAAGTCGATCGAGAGAATCCGCGACGCGAATCCTCACAAAGCCCTATCATCGCCTTCCGCGACGACCACGTCATCACTCAACCCGAACAACCAGACGAATCTCGACCGACACGAGACAGGCAACCACTCGACATGCGATAATCGCCTCGACCTGGAACAGTCCCTGTAGGAACGGATGATCGACCCAGCCCGCCTTCCGGCCGAGCCGGCAGAATCTCCTAATGGATGCAACGAGGAAACAACATGAGCGAACGCATCATTTTGCGAACCGGCGAAACCCTTGTCGAGGGAACCGAGGACTACATGGCTGCGGAGCCCGAGGTCGTCATCGGAGAGCTCGATGGCCCAGTCGGACTGGCCCTGGCCAATCTCATCGGCGATCAGGTCAAGGGTCATACCCGGGTTTTCGCGATCCTGAATAGTGATGTCCAGGTCCGGCCCGCGACGGTCATGGTCAGCAAGGTGACCGTCAAGGACTCCCGATACACCAACATCCTGATGGGCACTGTCCAGGCGGCGATCGCGAACGGTGTGCTCGACGCGGTCCGCGCCGGTGACATTCCCAGGGAGAAGGTCAACGACCTCGGCATTATCTACTCCGTCTGGCTCGATCCTTCCATAACCGAGATCGTCAACCTCGATCACAAGATGCTTTTCGACATTCATCGTGAGGCGACCGCCAAGGTTCTTCGCAAGGCCATGCGGAACGAGCCGTCGATCGAGTGGCTGCTAGAAAACCAAGACAAGGTCGAGCATTATTTTCATAGGCAGGGGCTCGAAGGTCACCTTTGAGCCTGCCGAAGGTTCGTAATAGTTCAATCGAGACGATCACTTGCGAATCATCGACCTTTTGGCCCCGATTGCCCCCACCTTGCCTGGAGTCGCACCTTTCGAGCGTATCGAGAGAACGTTCACCTCGTCTCGTGTTTTCCCTTGAAGATTGAGGGCGGGAGTGCCGGCCCGGCACGTGTCGTGGCGATCTTGCCTGACTGAGTCACACACCGCCCAGGAATCGAGCAACCCAGCACGGTAATGCTCTCTCAGTGTGCACGTTTTCCCTTATCGTGGCCGCGTTGCTCAAAGTTACACCTTCGCCTATCCCCTTCCTCATCGAATAGTGATTCGGATTTCGTTACGCAACTTGTTAATTCCGAGAGAGAAGCGTCGTGAGTCTTTTAGAGAACGCGCGGGTGTGAACCTTTGGTCGGGAATTTGCATCTACTTGGTATTTGCATCTACTTGGTAACGGTCCTAGACTCTCACCTGGGGATGGGGCCACGGGTCCGAATCAGTGGTTGTGGAAGGGAACGGGCATGGACAACCAACGGAAGGAACAAATCGAACGGATCGAGACCCTGAACGGGCTGATGGAACGTCTCTGCTCCTCGGACTTGACTCTGGGCGAATCAAAGATCCTCCGGGCAAAGCTCGCAACACTCATAGATCGATCCAGCCGCGACAATTCATTGGATCGGGAGGCACCCAACCCCCCGCAGTTCCCGATCCGAGTCTGGCACCAAGCCCTATCAGGAGAAGCTCCGCTGGAGGGATCAACCTTCTGTGTTTTCGGCTGATCGAAACGCCTGCCCGTTTCGCAAACTCGCCATCCAGTCCTCTGTGCCGCCCAGTCACTTCCTGGCCACCCCCCGAAAAAATGTGCCATGCGTCCTGGGCATGCGGTCCATTTCGAATCGTTCCCACGACACGTCTTCGAACGGCTGGGCCATTACGGCGGTCGCAACATCAAGATCGAGCCGGCACCCATCACCGATTCGTCGCTGGATCGGATTGAGCCGGCGCTGCCATAGCTGGACCTTTGGATCGTCGCTCAGACCGTGTTCCAGAAACACGAAACAGCCGCCAGGCTTGAGCACGCGGAAAATCTCCCCGAGTGCCTGATCCACCTCGCGAATGCTGCAAAGCGTCCACGTGCTGACCACGTGGTCAAAGCTCGCCGCGTCGAACGGCAGTTGCTCGCCGCTTATCAATGTTGAGTCCACCGTGATCTCACTCGCTTCCAGCCGCCGTCGGGAGAGACGTGACATGCCGGGGTTCGGGTCAACGGTGGTGATCTTTCGAACGTGCGCCGGATAATGCGGTAGATTCAAGCCAGTGCCGAAGCCGATTTCCAGCACTTCGCCACCGACGTCCGCGAGCACTTCCTGGCGAAGCGCGGCAATCCTCGAATCTCGCATCGCCCACTCGCAAAGGCGAGGAAAGATCCACGTTGAATAGAATTTTTTCTTTGATGACACGGCGACCACCGAGACCTACACTCTTTCCCGACGCGATTTAT
>CAZRGV010000008.1:0-11969 GCA_964599655.1 uncultured Isosphaeraceae bacterium
GGGGTGATCGTCATACCGGCCGAGACGGGAGGAAAGCCATGACGGACTCAGAATCCCGGGAAAAGTGTCACGATTCGGAGGGCGCGTCGAACCAGGCGAGCGAGCGACCGAGCATGATGGCGGCACCCACGCGACCGGCGGCGAGCGGACCGAGGGGCTGGTCGGAGACCGATCGCCAGTTGACGTGGCCAGCCAGATCGGTGCAAATCAGGTGCACACCCTTTCGGACGACTCGCCAGACGGCACCTGCGGGGCCTGGACAGAAGACCCCCGTGGCGTCCTCGGGGGCGCTTTGATCGAGGAGGTACCCCGAACCATCGTAGGCCAGGGCCCGACCGTCGGGCGCGGTCAGAACGATTGAGGGGCCGACGCGCTGCATGTGCCAGGGTTCCCAGGGTGTTGGTGATTCCCAGAGCACACGGCCATCCGCCCGGTGTCCGCGCAAAATTTGGGATCGGCGTGCCATGGTGATCCAGGTTGCGCCATCGGCTGAGGACTCGGCGGCTTCCGTCAGGAGAAGCGGCTCGTGGGGATCCGACTGATAGCGCCCGCCGATTTCACCGGCGGCATCGAGAATCAGCAAGGCTCCGTCGTCGCACGAGATCGCGGTGAGGGCTCGAGGGCCGACGACGATGTCTTCGACGGGAACGGGAAGCTCTCGCTTCCAGACCCACCGTCCGGCCGTCGTGGCCCGGCCAACTCGATCACGCTCCTGGACAATGGCCAGGCCGTACTGATCGGGTCGGATGACCAGATGCGTGACTTCGACCAGGCTGAGGTCGATCCGGTTTGCGGTCCCTCGTTTCGCGTCGAGGAGCACGATCATGCGGTCGGTGGCCGCCGCGATCCAACCTGGCGCGGTTCGTAGAATTCGACCGACGCCGGCGATCTCGGGGGCCTGGCCGAGCAATTCGCCTTGCGTCGTGAAAACCGACAGCCGATTGCCCCGACTGATGTAACCGATCCGAGGCGGGTCGTCGAGGACGGCGAGCACGGCGGCCTCCGCTTCCTCGTCCGAGCGAGCGCAAGGGATCGACCAGTCCGGTTCGCGAACCGAACCCGCGCGAGCGGGAGAGACCGCGACCGTGGTCGCCGTTGCCTCGGGCCGTCGGCCTTCCAGATCAATCAGGCTGATTTCCCCGGTGGGGAGGCCATGAACGAGGTAACGTCCCAGCGCGTCGAACTGCAAGGCGATCGCCGGTCGGGGTAGCGAACTCCGCCAACGGACGTTTCCCGCCTGATTGATGACCACCACTTCCCCTTCGAGGGTCGCCACGGCGATCGAGCGACCGGCGAAATCGGGGACGGCGTGGGAGACCGTCCCTCCGAGGTGATAGGAACCGGCGTTGCGCCCCTCCAGATCGAAACGTTGAACGCCGTGCGTGTAGCAACTGGCCAAGATCAGCGATCCGTCGCCACTGGTTTCCAGCCGTCCCACGTTGGAAAGCAGCCGCTGATCCCAGAGAACCTCTCCTTCGAGTGATCCGGTCGAGCCCTGGGGAATCAGCTCGACGCCGAGGAGAGACCCGTACGCGGAGGCCGCGAGCAAGATTGGTTCGGCGGGAACGAAGCGGACCAGTGAGAGGGGCTGCTTCGTTTCGAACTTCCCGGCGGGTCGTCCAAACCGGCTGTAAAAGAGCGTCTGGGTCGTCTTCGTGCCAATCGCGAGGTAACGGCCATGCGGGTCGATGTCGAGACAGGTCGGCTCGCTCGACGTGGGACGATCGGAAAGCGTCGTCAATTCGCGATCGAGCAGGAGCAATCGCGATCCCTCGATCAGCAGGGCGGCGAGGGAACCGCTGTCGCTGAGACAACCGCCGAGAATGGCTCCGGGCGCGCGTGCGGAGGTCAGGCGCTCGCCGTGGAGGTCTATCAGATAGACATTCCGAGCTTCATCCCAGGCCAGGATCAGGCCGGCCTCTCTCGCCAGCGAGAGGCCGAGCAAAGGGGCATCCGTCACCGACGTCCAGGCTTGGGTCGGATTCAGACGCGAGGACGGCTTCTTGTTCTCCGGCATGGATCGTCTCACACGAGCCGGCGATTCAACGAGCAACCGAGAGTTGCTTCCTTGCGTAGGTGATGGCGCGTTCGAGGACCGGATCGTGTGCGGGATCGCCGAAATCGGTCAATGGCAGATCGTTCGCGTTGGAGGGCCTGGCGGCGAGACGAATCGTCACGTCGGGATCCACCCCTTGCTCGCTGTAGGAGCGGTTCAAGGGCGAGTAGAATTTGGCGGTTGTCAGCTTCAGGCCGGCGGGCGCGGTTCGGAGCGGAAAGATGCTCTGCACCGATCCCTTGCCGTAGCTTCGTTCGCCAAGGACGATTGCCCGGTGATTGTCCTTGAGCGCTCCGGCCAGGATTTCGCTCGCGCTGGCGCTATCGCGATCGACAAGAATGGCCAGCGGCATGCGCCAGGGAGAACCTGGATGAGCGCGGTACACCGCGTTCTGGTTTGCCGCCCTGCCTCGCGTGGAGACGATCACGCCTTGATCGATGAACTGGTCGGCGATATCGACAGCCACGTCAAGCAAGCCGCCCGGGTTGCCTCGCACGTCGAGGATGAGAAATCGCATTCCCTGGCGTTGCAGTGAGGCGATCGCCGTTCGAAGCTCGTCGGACGAGGTCTTCTGGAAGCCGGTCAACTGAATGTAGCCGACCGCCGAGGCCGGATCGACGATTCGGGCTTGGGCGACGCTTCGAACCTCGACCGGACGCCGGACCAGTCGAAGCTCGCGGGTGTTGCCGTTGGCGTCCAGGATTGTGAGCGCGACCGAGGTTCCCTCGGCCCCTTGAAGCCGGCCGGCGGCTTCATCGAGTCCGAGACCGGCCATCGGCTGACCTTCGACGTGGGTGATTCGCTCCCCGACCTTGAGCCCCGCTTCGGCGGCAGGTCCACCGGGAATGACTCCAACAAGCCGCAGACCTTTCTCGTCGACTTTCAATTCGACGCCGAGCCCGACGAAGTTTCCATCGATGACCGCGAACAGGTCGTCAAGCTTGTCTGGCGTGAGGTACGACGTGTAATCGTCGAGGGCATCGCAGGCGCCATAGACGAATTCTAGGGTGACGGGGGACGCGTTGAGCCCTAACGCCTGATTGGCCAGATCGCAGATGCCTGAAACGAATGCCCTGGCTTCCGACCGATTCCTCGCGGTGATCCGTTCACGACGGGCCTGGCACGACTGCCGAAGCCAGAGTACTCGGGCCGGATCCGCGCCGGGCACGTTGGTTTGAAGGAAGTTCGGGTCTCGAAGCGCCACCTCGAGATTGTCGAGTCCCCTTCGAAGCAAGGGCACGAGGGAAACCGGCTCGACATAATGCGACTCGATTCGTTCGAGAAGCTCGTCGTAGAGCAGGTCGATCTGGGTCGGGGTGAGTCGCAGCAGGACGTCACGGAAACTTCGATCCTGGTAGCGGCGACCGAGTCGATAATGGGTTTCGCAGAGTCGGAGGCGATGGCGGAAGTCGGTCCGCCCTGGCCAGCGATCGAGCGCCTCTTCGTACAGCTCGATCGCAGCGGTCCATTTTCGTTGGCGCTCGAGTTCCAGGGCGTTCTGGAGCGCGAGTTCCGGATCATTCGTGCCGGCGATGGCGGTCGAGGTGGTGCTCGGGGCTTGTGGCTGCGACCACGCGGAGGAGTTCCCGCCCACCAGGGACAAGGCGATTCCGACCCAACCGATTGTCAGGGACCGGAGAAAGACTCGCATCGCGATCGGTCCTCCCACCACAGAGCGGAGAACAGACCGCCGTCACCCGGTTGGACCGATCGCGGTGGAGACGCGCCGAGGTTGATCGATTGAGGCCACCAACCTGTCGCGAAAACGATGCGGCACACGCGACCGACACGGGCAAGGGAGATCCGTCCGCACACCGCTCCCTGGGTGCTCGACGAAGAGGCGTATCCATGATTGGCGGGCGCGACGACGGCAGGCCGCGGAAAAGCCCCGCGGCCCACACCGAGTCGGTCCGAAAAGAGGAGCACGTCTCCCGCGCCCCTCCTCTGAGAAGGATTATATCATACGGCATTGTCCGGCAAGTTCTTGGCTCTGGACTTCTTGAGCCGCAGCCTGAAAGAGTCGAGCGATCAGTGCGGAGGGGAGGACTTTGCGGACTCGATTGTTTTCGCGGTCTGGGTCAGGTGCGCGGGACTTTGGAATCCATTCGCCGCTTGAGGGCGTCCTGGCAGAATTTGAGGAGACCCAGGTCGATCAGTTCCTGCTCGACGTTGTGATAGGTGGGATGCTCGAGGGATTGTTCGACTCCGTCGAGCAGAAGGTCGGTGAACTTGTCCCTGGCCTCAAAAAGGCGCTTCCGGATCCAGTTGTCATCCACGTCCTTCCCGATCTCGGACGAGAAGATCACGGCCATCTCACGCGATCGAACCGTGGGGTTGTCGATCCGGTACTTGAGCAAGGTGAACAGGGGCTTACCTTTCAGTCGCTCGTACTCCGCGAGACCCGACCAGGCATGATCCATCAGGCCATCGCGCCAGATCGCGTGAAACTGAGCATCCGACTCGAAGGGAATCGTCTCGACGTCATCAGCGGGTTCGGGAAAGACCTCGGGCAGTTGTCGCGGGAGACGCTTTTTCTTGCGCTGGAAGTCGATGATCAGGTTATAGAGAGCGGTTTTGAGGAATTTGCGGAAACGGCCGCGGTTCGGATCGGCGCTGCGGAAGTCTCCACGGGCGAGCTTGAAGGAGAGGTCCTGAAAGACCTCATCGACGTCCGTCGGATTCCGCAAGGCCGCCATGAGGTAGCGACGGATCGCTGGGCCGTACCGTCTCAGCAGTTGGGTTTGCGCCTCTCGTGCCGGTTCTCCGTCGTGGTTCAACTTGAGGACCAACGACCAACACGTGGAGGACATGTCGCTGAGGTAATCGCTCGAGTGATAACCGGCCATGGTTGAGACTCGGGTTCGCACAACGCGATTCGGCGGGAACAGGACACGACGGGCAAACACCTGCGTCGCCCTCAAGTCATGCCAGGAATCATCTTACTCGCTTCGGACTTCGGGATTCCAAAAAAATCCCTTTGTCTCGGGGGAGAGTGGACGCTCGAAGGCAAGCCGGCGATCAGCGTCACGCCAGGGACTCAGGATCGCCGGCCGCGGGGATCTCCTCACTTTGGCGGTTTCTCAGTTTCCTGGATCACGAGGAGTTGATCGCATTCCGGGTTGGACAGCTCGGTCTTCGCTCCGGAGGGCCAAAGAATCGACACGGTGTCGATCGTCGACTGCTTGCCCAGGCCGAAGGTTAAGACGGGCTCCACCGACGAGAGGTAACCCTTGGCGGGAAAAAGCTGTCGGCGCTGGATCATCTTACCCGACGTGAGGGTGACTTTCGCTCCGATCCCGTCGCGGTTCGATTTCTCACCGACCAGTTTCAGGCGGAGCCAGTGGTTCTGATTCCCGCCGTCGTTTCGGAAGAGGCGGGCCGGGCCGCCATTCTCGGTCAGAACGAGGTCGAGATCACCATCGGCGTCGATATCGGCGAACGCGCTGCCTCTCCCCACGATTGGGTGGAACAGATCGGGTCCCGCCGAGTCGGCGCCGACCAGGGTGAACAGATGCGGCCCGCGCTGGCCCGTGTTCCAGAAGAGTTGCGCGGACTGAGGGTACGTCTCGGAGGCCTGGACCTTGGAGATGTCGCTTTCGAGATGGCCGTTCACCGAGAGCAGGTCCTCCCGACCATCGAGGTCATAGTCGAAGAAGTAGATGGCGAACTTCAGAGGCGGCTGGGTTGGAGCGCCCAGGCCGAAGAGATTGGCCTGATCGGAGAAAAGCAGTCGCGCGGGATCCTCGGCAACGTAGAGCGCGGTCATCTCATTGGCAAAATTGCCAATGGCCAGGCCGAGCGTCTCATTGTTCAAGAAGTGGGCCCAGTCAATTCCCATCGCGCCTCGGGCAGAACCGGCAGCGTCGAACGCGACCCCGGAGGTCATACCGACCTCTTCAAACTTGCCGTTCCCGAGGTTGTGAAAGAGAAAGTTGGGAACGGTATCATTCGCGACGGCTAGATCTACCAGACCGTCGCCGTCGATGTCGAACGGGGCGATTCCCAGGGATTTGGCGACAGGGACTTTCGTCTCCGGCTTCCGGACCCGGATGCCGGATTCCTCGCTGATGTCGGTAAAGCGGCCGCCGTCGTTGCGGAGCAAGACGCAATACGAACCCTCAAAAGCCGTCGGAGGTCCATATCCACGGCCGACCCCCGCCAAGGGGAATGACTGGGCGCGGTCGAAGGCCGCCGACCAGGCCACGTAGTGACAAATGAAGAGGTCGAGGTCGCCGTCGTTCTCGATGTCGACGAACGCGGCGCTGGTTTGCCAGCCCTCTCCCCCTCCCGCATTGGTCGAATCGGTGACCTCCTCGAAGCGACCTCCCTCGTTCCGGAACAGGTGCCCGCCGTTCAAGGTGGTGAGGTAGAGGTCGGGGTCGCCATCGTTGTCATAATCTCCGACGGCGGCCCCCATGCCGAAGAAGGACTTGTCCAGCCCGGCCGAAGCCGTCACGTCCTCGAAGCGGCCATGACCGTCGTTCCGGTAAAGGGCCTGAATCGGTGCCGTCGCACCCGATGGCGCGGTCTCGGGCCATCGAGCGGAGTTGACGAAGAAGAGGTCGGGATCGCCATCTCCGTCGTAGTCGAAAAAGGCGGCGCCTGATCCCATGGTCTCAGGCAGCAGCTTCTCGCCCGCCATTCCGTTCTCGTGGATGAACGTCAGGCCGGCGTCCTTCGTGATCTCCACGAACTTGACGGGCGGGATGGAGGTCCGTTCGATTTTCCTCGGAGGAACCGGCGCTCTGGCTTCCGGCACAACGGGAGGCGGAGGGGGCGCGTAACAGCCGACGCTCGCGAGCATCAACGCGAGCCGTCCGAGATGTCCGGCCCGGAGGCCAGGGCGATGGTGTCGAGCAATCATTCCGAAGCCTCCGAGTGGTCCGTGGAGAGAGCGGTCGAGGCCGTCGTCGCGTCGAGACCGGGCGCGCCCTTTCGATGCAGATCATGAATCACGATGGCGTTGGCATTCAAGTTCGCCGCGGGATCGCGCTGGCGCGCGAGCTTCTGGGCAATCCCGGTCGCGGTTTCATCGGGCTTGTAGAGCAAATGGAGGGCCTTATGGGTGGTGGACAGCGCTCGAGCGAGACTCGCTCGGACGGACGGATCGCGGTCGCGTTCCCAGGCAGGCTGCACGAGGTCAATCACGTCGAGGAGCGTCTGGGTGCGAGAGCCAAACTCCGGTCTCGGCACGTCGAGGAATCGTTCCACCTCCCTTGCGAGCAGAGCGGCCGACTGGGAGCGATCTTTCGAGGGCCGCTTCGAATCCGACGCCTCACCGGCAAGGCCGAGAAGCGATTGCGGAGTCGGCTTGTCATTCGGATCGGCCGAGGAGACCGCAACGTCGGTCGCCTGTCGAGCGAGTTCCGCGTACGCTTGACCTAATCCATAATGAGCGTCGAGGTTCTCGGTGTCGAGCGCGAGCGTCCGGCGGAAAGCGGCCACCGCTTCGGTCAAGAAGCTTGTCCGGCCGGGACTTTCGGGGTCCTCCTGATGGTAGCGACCCCAGTAGGCGCGTCCGAGGGCATTGATCACCTCGTAGTCCTTACTGAAGTCGAACTTGCGCGCGGGGATCTTGGTCGCCAGTACAGACTTGTACTTCTCAATGGCCTCGTCGAGCAAGCCATTCCGCTCGTCGACCTGGGCCGCGAGCCAGTTGATCACCCAGGGAGCGGCGGGTTCTTTGAGGCTTGCGGCTTTCTCCAGGGCCTTGAGGGCGTCCTCGTTTCGCCCTTCCTTGAGGTAGACGCGAGCCAGGTTGACCCAGCCATCGGCGCGCTGGAATGTCTCGGCGACTTCAAGGAAGACGGGCTCGGCCTGTTTGAGCTGGCCTTTCTGAGCCCCGGTTGTGCCACCTTCCAGCAATAATCCGATGCCGTAATCGTTCCAGCGCTGCCAGGTATCCTCGATCGGCGAAGGGGGATTCTTGGCCGCGGGTCCGCCCTCGATGGGCAGATCGACCGAATCCCGCGCCATGACCACGACCGGAAGCTTGGGGCCCTTTCCTTTACCGAAGACGTAGTCCATATAGGTCTTGTCAAACTTGCGGTAGTTCACCTTGGCCTCGAGGGTGATCGGCCCGGTAACGCCCATGGGCACTTCAAGGGCGAAATGAACCACCTGCCCCGCGCCGGGCGGGATCTGATTGTTGTAAAGCGGAACGAAGATATCTTGCGGGTTGCGACGATCGATCCGATTGCCCTGGCGGTCGAGCATGTAGACGTTGATGAAGTGAGAGTACGGATCGACCTGTCCGTCGGCACTCATTCCTCCCGAACGTCCCACGATCTTTCCGTTGGCTCGTGCGATCAGCTCGACCCAGATTTCGTTCGAATCCACGGTGCCCTGGCTGAACAGATGGCCGACGCCCAGGGTCCGGACCACGGTCTCGACCAGGTACTTCCCGCCCGGCTTGAGCGTGGGAACGTCGGGTCGAAGCGGGCCAAGGAAGGGACCATCGATCTCGCCGCCTTCACGAAGCGCGAACAGGTCGACCCGGACTTTCTTATCTTGAAGGAACTCCGCATGGAGCGCGGCGATATCGTCTCGATCGCGAATGGTCGCCAGACCGGTGTTCGCGGCCACGAAGAAGTGACTGTGGATTTCACGACCGGGTTTGCCGTCGAAGTCCTTCGCGCCGAAGTCGTCGGAGGGAACTAGGCCCATGTGGCATTCGTTGCAGTTCTCTTTGGCCACGGGCGGATAATAGAAGGCCCTCGCGTTTCCCCCCGCCACGCCCGAGAGCAGGAAATTATCGTAGTGATTCTGGCCCCGGAGGAAGTCCTTGTAGTGGTTCAAGGCAAAGGGAATGCTGACTTTGTGGCAGGTCGAACAGAATTCGGCGTTTCGGTGCACCTGGGGCTTGAGGAACGTCTGCTTGTGCATTTCGGGCTTCGCCTTGACCAGCGTGTTATTGATCCACTGGAGGACCGGATTGTCGCTGTAGGCGAAGGGGTAATGCTGGGGTTCCTCGATGGTGTAGTCGGCGTTGCCGCGAGTGCTGTTGACCTTGGTGATCGCGTGGCAGGCCGTGCAGGTGATGCCCGCCTGGCTCGATCGCGTGTTCACGTCGTCGTACTTTGGATCGTCAAAAGCGCCCGAGAAGAACGGCACCGGGTCGTGACAGCCGGCGCACCATCGGGCGGCCCTGGTGTTGCCGTCACGCTCCAGGGAAACCTTGCGCGTTTCGCGCACACTGAAGAGATAGGCCTTGTTATTGAACGAGCTGAAGTGGTGCGAGGAATGAAACCAGCTATCGTAGGCATCCTTGTGGCACTTCAGGCAATAGTCGTCCATCATCATCGCGTTTTCTGAGATGAGCTTCCCCCCCGCAAGCTTGGCCTCGGAGGGGAACGTGTAGCGGGGGTCGCTGGATCGGCGGGTTGCTCTCGGGTCGTGCGAATGGAGAAGCGCCATGAGCACGACAAAGATCGTGACCAGTCCGCCCCAAACCCTCGCCCATTGCCAGCGAATCATCGGCCCGGCAAGACGGTGCCGGACGTAGAGGAGAATCGCGAGCAGCGGCGTGCCCACATGAAGCCAGTAGCTTATCGATCGAATCGTCGGATCGCGGACCTCGAAGACGCCGATCCGCACGAGGACCACGCCGGAAACGAGTAAGACCAGCGACGCAATCAGCAACATCACGCCGTAACGGATGGCCGCTTTGTTCGGCCGATTCCAGGACGTGACGAGATGCGCGAATCCGAAGAACAGGAAGGGAATGATGACGAGAAATCCCAGCACAAGGTGCAGGATAAACATTAGCATGTAAAAATACGTTTGCTGAAGGTTCCCCTTGAGCCAGCCGAGGAACGTGACGCTCGAAAGGTATACGCCGTTGGCGCCGAGCAAGGCGAAGCTTCCGAGGATGATCCAGAGCCAGGGACGCAACTTCGGACCGATGGCCGGTTTGTAGAGCCGGCCCCGTCGATCCGTCAACGCAGGTGGAACGGTCGTCGACATGATCCCTCCGATTTCGAGTCTCGATTCCGAACGGGGCGAGATTGCCGATGTAGTGGCCCGAAATCCGGAATGACGGTCTTCGCGATTTATCCAGGCAATGGCGTCGGAAAGCTCTCGTGTGCAACCGCGATCGGGCGAATTTGGAAAAATTGATCGATCTGGGACACGGAGCCTCTTGAAAGCAGGACCGGTCGACCGCCGCGACGAGGGCGAGGCCATCCCGATGCGAGGAGCGTGAATCGCATCCCAGAGACTCTGGCCGATCCGAAGCGGCGCTTCGGCCTTGGGACGAGCCGGTCGATGCCGGATGATTGACCGCCAATCGATGAGGCCGTCACTTGCCGGACCAACCGAGCTTTCGGGACTCGTACGCAGCGTTACGGGCGTGAACGGACCAGGGACCGATCCTCGAGTTTTGGCGATCAACGGTTCCGTCGGCGGACACGACTCAACCGATCAAGATCAGCTCGTTGACCGTGGAGGGCGTTCGAGTCCCCGAGAACCGATTTGGGCTCTGAGGTCGGAGGAAGGGGTTTCGAGCCACTCGGAGATGGGAGGAATGAAGGCCGGACCACGCCTGGACAGCGCGAAGAGCCCTGGCGTGAAGGATGGCCCGCTACTGCCCGGAAGATCGTTGGGACACGGAGCGGGCTGAATCTGAATTGGCGGAATGTGAGAGAGGTCAAGGAGTTCCAGCGTTTCCCGGTCGAGCTGGCTGGGCAATTGCATCGCGCTGGAAAGCCCGAATGTGGGCTTTTCCGGAGCGTGACACCCCGCGGCCCGCGCTGGCGGTGCACCAAACCCACCGATCCCTATGAGCCCAAGCAGGGCGAGGAACCCGATGGAGACGCGATTGAGAAACGCCAACCGTTTCACGATGGATGGATGCTCCGCTCTCGATGGGGGATCGAGAGAAGTTTTGAAGATAACGATTACTATGAGACCCGCGTCACCGACTGTCAAGCACCCGTACGGTTACGAAACCTCGATCCGGCGGCTCACACGCTGTGCGTTCCTTCGACTGGTCAACTTGTTCCAAGGTCGAGATCAGCGAAGGGTGGAGGGAGCGATTTGGTCTCAAGGAAGGAAGGTTTCGTGAGGATAGCCAGTTCGCGAGGGTGCCGGGCTTGGGCCAGTCGCCTCGCTTCTGGTAATCTGAAGAGTCTCTCGACGAAATCGGACGACCTCGATCCGCCCGCGCGAACTGTTTGGCCCTGGCCGTCGTAGCGTGCGCGGTTGAGACATCCGTGGCAACACACCTTGCTCGTCCCGCCGTGTTCGTCATCGGAGGATACGCTTTTGTTCGCCGGACCCATCATCGCGCGCGAGGTGTTGACGACGCCCCGACCGCTGGGGTTTTACGTCGTTCGCGCGGCGTTTGCCACCGGCATGTTCATTTTGATGTGGACCGCCTGGCAGTCTCTGGTCGGCTGGCGGGAGGTGCATGAACTTGGAACCCTCGCCCGCTTTGGGAGCATTCTGTACTTCCTGGTGGCGATGCTCCAGCTCACGCTGCTGCTGTTCTTTGCTCCCCTGAGCGCCGCAACCGCCGTCTCGCACGAAAAGGATCGACGCACGTTCGTTTTGTTGCTCATGACCGATCTCAGTGACCTCGAGATCGTTGTCGGCAAGCTCGCGGCCAGCTTCTTGCAGATCCTGACCGTGCTGGTCGCCGGTTTGCCCGTCTTGTCGCTCTGTGCCTTGCTTGGCGGTATTTCGTTCTGGCAGGTTGCCAATCTCTTCGCCGTCACCGTCGCCTCGGGTCTGGCGGGAGGGGCGATGGGCTTGCTGGTGGCACTCTGGCGCGATCGAACGTTCCAATCCGTCTCGCTCACAATTCTGATGGTGGTTCTGTCGATCGTGGCGGTTGAGGCGGTCGCGTTTTTTTTCCCCGATCTTCGAGTGTTCGGCGCTCCGCTTGTCGAGGCGCTCAACCCGTTTCGAGCCA
>CAZRGV010000008.1:12045-65813 GCA_964599655.1 uncultured Isosphaeraceae bacterium
CGTCACGATTCGGCTCGTCGCGGCGACGGCCCTGATCGCGTTCGGGACGAAGATGCTCCGCAAGTGGAATCCAGGACGCAACGAACCACGAGAACAGCGAGAAGCCGAGCAGGAAGAGCAGATCGAAAGCATCGTGGAGGTTGAGGAGGTGCCCGCCCGAGAAATCCTCGCGATGGCGGCCGTCGGCTCGGGCGTGGGGTCGGAATCGGAGGCGGGGCGGTTCACCACAGTCGACTCACTCGAGCGACAGATCTCGCCGCCTGTTGCTCGTCGACGACGATCACCCGACGAGGAGTTCACCGGGACGACCGGTCTGCATGTGCCACGGCGGACGCATCGTCGGATCGCCGCCGCGCCGAAGCCGTATCGAAAGCCGTGGGACAATCCGATCCTCTGGCGAGAACTGAAGACGCGCGCCTACGGCACGAAGCCGCTGATCGTCAAAGCCATCTATGTGCTCATCTTCGCGATGGGTGTCGTCGCGTTTCACAGTTTGGCCGCCAATGTGAAATCCCCCCTGGCAACGAATCTCTCGATGATCCCGCTGTCCCTGGGGATTCTTAGCCTGATCCTAGTCAACGCGCAGGGAGTCACCTCACTGACGAGTGAACGAGACACCGGCGCGCTCGACCTGCTTCTGGTCACGGAGTTGTCGCCCAAGGCCTTCATCTACGGCAAACTCTACGGAGTACTTTACAACGCCAAGGAGATGATCGCCTTACCGATCCTCTGGACGTTCTGGCTGACGGCAACCGGGGTGATCAACCTGGAGAATTGTTTCTTCCTGGTGGTGGATTTTCTCTTGCTCTGCCACTTCTCGGCCATGCTTGGCCTGCACGCCGCCATTACGTATACAAATAGCCGGACGGCGGTCGCGAACAGCCTGGGGACCATCTTCTTCCTCATGGTGGGGATTGGCATCTGTGCATTCTTGATCATCCTGAGCGATCGGGAATTTGGTCGGCAGCTCCTCAGCTTCATGATCTTCATCGGCGCCGGGAGCGTGGCTCTGTTTGCATCCCTCGGGGCGAAGAATCCCTCGCAGGCCATCGCGCTGGTGGCGTTGTTGACTCCGTTCTGGTCGTTCTACTGCGTGATCAGCCTGATCAACGGCGAGTTCATGGCCGCGTTCCTTTTCAGCATGGGCGTTTATGGCTTCGCCTTGCTGGCCATGCTCGTGCCCGCCGTCAGTGATTTCGACATCGCGCTGGGACGCACGAACGCGATGCAAGGTTGAAAGCGCGCGACGCGCGGCCGGCTCGAGCGAGTTGGCCGCGCGTCGGAACTCCCGGATCTCGTGCTTCGGGTGCCAGCCTCGGAAGACACCGGGGACCGACCGCGCGCGAAACCTCCGAGATCGTGAACGGCGGATTCCGGCGTCAGGTGCTGGAGAGGCGAACGTCGATCCCATACCATCAGAACCATCCGCGGGTCAGCCCAACCCTTGCTCGAAGGACCTCGATCGTGACTCGACGCCTTACTCGTCGCGACTGGCTCCATGTCACTTCCGCCTCGATAACGACCGCCATGGCGGCCGAAACGCTTGCGACGTCAACCGCGCACGCCGCTTCTTCGCCACAGGTGAGCTCATTCGCCTTCTGCCTCAACACGAGCACGCTCCAGGGTCAGAAGCTCACCATCGAACAGGAACTTCAGATCGCCAGCGAGGTCGGCTACCAGGGGGTCGAGCCCTGGATTCGCGAGCTTGAGCAATACGAACAGAGCGGGAAATCTCTTGAAGATCTCGGCAAGCGGCTCCGAGATCTCGGCCTCGTCGTACCCAGCGCGATCGGCTTCTTCGAATGGGCGGTCGACGATGACGCGCGGCGACGCCAGGGAATGGAAGACGCCAGGCGGAGCATGGAACTGGTCCGCCGCATCGGCGGCTTGCGGCTTGCGGCTCCGCCCGTCGGCGTGACGGATCGGTCGGACGTGGACCTTCGACGTGTTGCCGAGCGCTATCGGGCGTTGCTCGAGATCGGTTCCCGGATCGGCGTGATTCCCGAGGTGGAAGTTTGGGGATTCTCCAAGACCCTGGGACGACTGAGCGAGGCCGCCTTCGTGGCGATCGAGGCCGACCATCCCGACGCGTGCATCCTTCCCGACGTTTTCCACCTCTACAAGGGAGGTTCCGGCCTCGCGGGGGTCAAACTGCTCGGACCGAACGCGATCCACGTGTTCCACATGAACGACTACCCCGCCATGCCTCCTCGTGCCGAGATCGCCGACAAGGATCGCGTTTATCCTGGCGATGGAGTGGCGCCTCTGAACACCCTGATCGAGAACCTCCGGTCGATCGGGTTTCATGGCATGCTCTCGCTTGAGGTCTTCAACCGCGACTACTGGGCGCAGGACCCTCGCCAGGTTGCCCGGACGGGGCTTGAGAAAATGAAACGCGTGGTCCAATCCGGCACGTCATGAGCCGCCATCGCCTCGCGGACGCAAAAAGACCTTGAGGCCGCCAATCCATGGGCATTGATCGATGGAGAACCCCAAATGCGAAGACGTCTTCTCTGGTCGATCGTGAGCGTCCTCGTCCCACTGGCCGGCGCGACGCGATCCGGGGCCGCCTTCGCGGCCATTCCAGTCGATCTGTCGAAATACTCGGCCGACTGTGGCGTGACGATCCGACACGAAGGGGATCGGTTGAACGTTGCCTGGCCGTTGGCGGATGATCGTTTCGGTCGACTCGTCATCGACCTCGATCCAGGGAAGCCGCTGTTCGAGTCGCTGGGAACGTCTGAGGGGATCGACACGCCCGGCGCCGTGATTCTGTCTCGAGTCGACCCAAGGCTCGTCCTGACGGTGGGGACCCGATCGGCGCCGTCGGGTCGCCCGCCCGAGATGAGCATCTGGAATGTGTTTTTCGACTCTCCGGCCACGCGCCCTCACCAATCTTATCCATCCATTTTGGACCTACGGAACGTGAAGGTCGCGAGCCAGGGGCGCCGGGCGTCGATCACGGTGGGCGACCTCACGATCGGGCCGTTTTCTGGGGAGTTGGTGCTCACGTTTTTTGTGGGCGCTCCGCTGGTTCAGGTGGAGGGTGTCGTCGAGACGAAGGAGGATTCGCGGGCCATCGTGTACGACAGCGGACTCGTCGGCGACTCGTTGGAAGGATGCCGGCTGGCCTGGCTCGACCCGGAAGGGAAATTCCACCGACAGGCGATCTCCCGCTCGTCCAGGGACGAGTCGATCAAGGTTCGACACCGGGCCATTCTCCTGGAAACCCCGAGGGGAACGATCGGCTGTTTCCCTCCGCCTCATCAGTTCTTCTTCCCAAGGGATCTCACGGACAATCTCGCGACGGTCTGGGCAGGTCGCGGACACCGGGACCGGGTCCCCGGCGTCGGCTTCGGGGTCCGCCAACCCGAGACCGGAGGCGGCGGTTTTGTTCCCTGGTCGAACGCCCCTCCGGGAACGCGCCAGCACCTGAGCGTTTATTATCTCCTGAGCCCCGAGAACTCGGAGACGGCGCTCGCCGAGACCCTGCGCTACACGCACGACGACCACTTCCCCGAACTTCCGGGTTACGTGACATTCACCAGCCACTGGCACATGGCGATCGCCGTCGAGGCGATGAAGGAACTCGCAAACGGGAAGCCTCGAACGACACCTGACTTCGTGAAGATGTTTAAAGATCTTGGTGTTAACATCGTGCACCTGGCGGAGTTCCACGGCGATGGACATCAATTCGACCCCGGTCCTCTCCGGCTACCCGAGTTGCAAGCGATGTTCGAGGAATGCCGCCGGCTCTCGGAGGAAAGGCTGCTTTTGCTCCCGGGCGAGGAAGTGAGCAAGTATCTGGGGTTGCCACAACCAGGCCGACATCCCGGCCACTGGATGAGCCTCTTTCCCAAGCCGGTCTACTGGACATTATCGAGAGAAGTGGAGACTCCTTTCATCGAACGGCATCCCCGATATGGCAAGGTCTATCACGTCGGCAGTCGAGAAGACGTGGAAAAGGTTCTCGACCTGGAGAACGGCCTGGTCTGGACGGCGCATCCACGGATCAAGGCTTCGAGCTGGACTCCGGATATCTTCCGCGGAGAGTCGTTCTTCCTGTCCGACCACTGGCTCGGCGGCGCCTGGAAAGCCATGCCGTCCGATCTCTCGCGTGACCGGTTGGGCGAACGCTCGCTCGATCTTCTGGACGATATGTGCAATTGGGGCCAGCACAAATACGTGCTCGGCGAGGTGGATGTGTTCAAGCTCGACCACACGCACGAGTTGTACGGTCACATGAACGTCAACTATCTCAAGCTGGACCGGATTCCTCGATTCGAGGATGACTGGCAACCGGTTCTCGATGCGCTCCGCGGCGGTCGATTCTTCGTCACGACGGGAGAGATCTTGCTCCGTGACGTCACCCTGGCCGGAAAGCGAAGCGGTGAAACTCTGGCCATGAGTTCCGCGGATCACCCGAGCTTGAGGGCGGAAGTCGAGTGGACGTTTCCGCTCGACTTCGCGGAGATTGTCTCGGGCGATGGCGAGAGGGTCTACCGAGACCGGATCGACCTCGCCGACACCGGTCCCTTCGGGCAACGGACGCTGACGTCGCACCCGGATTTGCGAGGCCGACGATGGGTCCGGTTCGAGGTCTGGGATGTGGCCCATAATGGCGCGTTCACCCAGCCGATCTGGCTCGAGCCTTGAGCCGTCGTGGCGTCGGTTCGAAACG
The DNA here is from genome assembly GCA_964599655.1 of uncultured Isosphaeraceae bacterium. Lineage (GTDB taxonomy): Bacteria > Planctomycetota > Planctomycetia > Isosphaerales > Isosphaeraceae > CAZRGV01. Next base: position 16,727 of record CAZRGV010000008.1, read on the forward strand.
AGGATTGTGGTCGTCCCCTGGAAGTCGGCCTTGTCGAGAGCCGACTTGATCGGGCGTATTTCTCCCTTATGATCGAGGAGAGGGACGCTGGGATGCCTTGGGCGTTCGAGCGGGCCGATCCCTCCGTTTCGTCGCGCGAGTGGATTCGCTCCGGACGACACCTCCTTGATTCGCCTAGGGGACTCCAGTCATGCCAGGTGACGTCCGCGACGCTCAGGCACCGGGCCATCATCCGGGTGCTGGGCGTCGACACGCCCTACCCTTCCCAAAAGGGCGGCAGGTCAGCCCGAATGCTCTGGAAGAGGTTCGTGAATTGCTGGGACCCCGCCCCCGGCGACGGGATTTGCTGATCGAGCATTTGCACCTGATTCAGGACAGCTATCACGGCCTCCGCACCGACCACCTCGCCGCCCTTGCCGAGGAGATGAAGCTCTCGTTGGCCGAGGTTTACGAGGTTGCCACATTTTATGCCCACTTCGATGTCGTGAGGGAAGGGACCAGCCCACCGCCTCCGCTCACGGTTCGGATCTGTGACAGTGTCCCATGCGCCCTGGCGGGCGCTGAGGATCTCCTCTTCGACCTGCGAGCGAAACTTGGGAACTCGGTGCGAGTGGTCCCGGCTCCTTGCATGGGCCGCTGTGACCAGGCGCCCGTCGCGATGGTGGGGAGGAACGCGGTGTGTCCCGCGACGGCCGATGAGATCTCGGACGCCGTTGACGGAGGGCGGATCACGCCCGTTCTTCCCAAGAACACGGTCAGCCTGGCCTCGTATCTCAAGGACGGCGGCTACCGCGTGTTGCTTGAGTGCCGGGACGGCCGTCGTTCGCCGGAGTCGGTCATCGGTGAAATCGAATCGTCTGGTCTTCGAGGGCTCGGTGGGGCCGGGTTTCGCTCGAGCCTCAAATGGTCGCTGGTCCGGAAGTCTCCAGGGCCGCGACTCATGGCGGTCAACGCCGATGAAGGGGAGCCAGGGACCTTCAAGGATCGCGCGTGCCTGGAAACCGATCCTCATCGGTTTCTCGAAGGCATGCTCATTGCGGCCTGGGCCGTCGAAGCCGAGGAAGTTTACATCTACTTGCGTGATGAATATCCTCAAATTCGAGAATTGTTAACGGAGGAGATCGCGAGCCTCGCGTCGGAGTTGCGGATCGAACGGCCCAGCATTCATCTTCGACGAGGCGCGGGGGCCTACATTTGCGGCGAAGAGACGGCGATGCTGGAGAGCCTCGAAGGGAAGCGGGGCTATCCTCGACACAAGCCCCCCTTTCCGACCGAGGTCGGACTTTTCGGCCGACCGACCTTGATCCACAACGTCGAGACGCTCTACTGGATTCGAGACATCCTGGAGCGCGGCCCGGGTTGGTTTTCCGGGGAGGGACGACATGGCCGCAAAGGGCGCCGCTTCTTTTCGCTCTCCGGGCGGGTGAATCGGCCCGGCGTGAAGCTCGCGCCTGCGGGAATCACGGCCCGGGAACTCATTGAGGAATATGGCGGCGGCATGCGGGTGGGACATCGCTTTAAGGGATATCTTCCGGGAGGCGCGTCCGGCGGAATCCTACCCGCGAGCTTGGCCGACATCCCGCTCGATTTCGGCACGCTGGAGGAACACGGCTGCTTCATCGGATCGGCCGCGGTCATGCACTCGCGGTGCGTACCGGCGCCACCAACGTCATCGTGTTCTCCGACCAGGACAACGCCCGAGACATCGCGCGAAACCTGATGCGGTTTTTCGAGCACGAAAGCTGCGGCCAGTGTACGCCTTGCCGTTGCGGTACGGAGAAGGCCGCCGAATTGTTGGAACGTCCGACCTGGGACGTCCCCTTGCTGACCGAACTCGCCAACGTGATGCGAGACGCGTCGATCTGCGGGCTCGGTCAGGCCGCGCCGAATCCGATGCTCTCGGTCATGAAACACTTCCCGGAGGATCTGCGATGAGCGACCCCTCGCCTGAAGCGATTCGCTTCACGCTCGACGGCCGGGAGGTTGAAGCCCAGCCAGGCGAGACTCTCTGGCAGGTAGCTCGCCGCGAGGGGATCGAGATTGCTCACCTTTGTTACTCCCCTGCCCCGGGCTACCGGGCCGACGGCAACTGCCGCGCGTGCATGGTCGAGATTGCCGGCGAACGCGTGCTCGCGGCGTCTTGCATCCGACGGCCTACCACCGGCATGCAGGTCGAGACGCAGTCGGCGCGGGCTCGAAGGGCCCGTGCCATGGTCCTGGAACTGCTCCTCGCCGATCAACCTTCTCGCGACTCGGCCCATGATCCCGATTCCAAACTTTGGAGTTGGGCCGACCGGGCGGGCATGCACTCCAGCCGCTTCCCCAGCCGCACGCCACCCGCGCCCGATCGAAGCCACCCGGCCATGGCCGTCCAGCTCGACGCCTGCATCCATTGTGGACTCTGCGTTCGAGCCTGCCGCGAAGTCCAGGTCAACGACGTCATCGGCATGTCGGGTCGGGGACATTCGGCCAAGGTCGTCTTCGACTTCGACGACCCCATGGGCCAGAGCACCTGCGTCGGCTGCGGCGAATGCGTCCAGGCTTGCCCGACCGGGGCCTTGATGCCCTCGAGCCTGCTCGACGCGAGCGGGAAGAAAGTCCGCGAGGCCCACACGCACGTTGAGAGCCTCTGTCCGTACTGCGGCGTCGGCTGCCAACTTACCTATCACGTTGAGGACAACCGGATCCTTTACGCCGAGGGGCGCGACGGACCAGCGAACCACAACCGCCTTTGCGTCAAAGGACGCTTCGGGTTCGACTACATCCACCATCCCCATCGCTTGAGGACCCCTTTGGTCCGAAAGCCGGGAGTTCCCAAGCATGCGAACGACTATGTCGATCCGTCCAATCCTTTGACCCACTTCCGAGAGGCGACCTGGGACGAGGCGCTCGATGTCGCGGCGTCGGGTCTCGTGCGCATTCGCGACCGGCAGGGACGGCGAGCCCTCGCCGGGTTCGGATCGGCCAAGGGCTCGAACGAGGAGGCCTATCTCTTCCAAAAGCTGGTCCGGACTGGCTTTGGAAGCAATAATGTGGATCACTGCACACGATTGTGCCACGCCTCGTCGGTCGCGGCATTGATGGAAACGATCGGTTCGGGAGCCGTTACGGCGCCGTTCTCAGAATGCGCCAACGCCGACGTGATCGTGGTCATCGGCTCGAACCCAGCCGTCAATCACCCGGTCGCCGCCACGTTCATCAAGAACGCCGCGAAGCGAGGCGCCACGCTGATCGTCATGGATCCCCGAGGCCAGTCCTTGAGCCGGCACGCCAACCGAATGCTTCAGTTCCGGGCGGGGACCGATGTGGCGCTTTTGAACGCTTTGATCCATGTGATCATCAGCGAAAATCTTTATAAACAAGACTATATAAATCAATTCACGGAAGGTTTCGAGACCCTTCGAGAGCGCGTTCGGGAATTCACGCCCGAGGCGATGTCGCCGATCTGCGGAATCGACGCCGAGACCCTTCGAGACGTGGCCCGAGCGTACGCGAAGGCACCGGCGGCGATGATCTTCTGGGGGATGGGAATCTCGCAGCACGTGCATGGGACCGACAACGCGCGATGCCTCATCGCCCTGGCACTGCTCTGCGGACATGTCGGGCGGCCCGGTACGGGGCTCCACCCATTGCGAGGCCAGAACAACGTTCAAGGGGCGTCGGACGTCGGACTCATCCCGATGGTTTTCGCCGATTACAGGCCCGTGGCGGACCGGAATCATCGCGCATTGTTCGAAGACCTCTGGGGGGTCTCACTCGACCCGGAGCCGGGCCTAACAGTGGTTGAGATCATGAAGGCGATCCATCGCCGGGAAATCCGGGGCCTGTACATCATGGGAGAAAACCCCGCGATGTCGGACCCCGACCTTCGGCACGCTCGACAGGCGCTCGCCGACCTCGAGCACCTCGTGGTCCAGGAAATTTTTCTGACCGAGACGGCCTTCCACGCGGACGTGATCTTGCCGGCGACCGCGTTTCCGGAGAAGACCGGCACGTTCACCAACACGGATCGTCGCGTTCAGCTCGGTCGTCAGGCGATCACGCCTCCCGGGGACGCCCGCCAGGACTGGTGGATCATCCAGGAACTGGCCCGGCGCATGGGTCTCGACTGGAACTACACGCATCCAAGAGACGTCTTCGCCGAGATGCGAGCCTGCATGCCTTCCATACGAGGCATTAGCTGGGAACGCCTGGAACGCGAGGGGGCCGTGACGTATCCTTGCGACTCGGAAGACGAACCCGGCCATGAGGTGATTTTCGGAGACGGCTTCCCCACGCCGAACCATCGAGGAAAGTTCGTTCCGGCCGATGTCCTCCCCCCCGACGAGACGCCTGACGAAAAATACCCGATGATCCTGACCACTGGACGCGTGTTGGAGCACTGGCACACCGGATCCATGACCCGGCGAGCCTCAGTTCTCGATGAGTTGGAACCGGAAGCCATCGCCCATCTTTCGCCTCGAGAGTTGCAAAACCTTGGCGTGGAACCCGGTGGGAAGATTCGGGTCGAAACCCGTCGGGGCGCGATCGAACTGGCGACGCGAGCCGACCGGGACGTTCCACCCGGACTCGTTTTCATTCCGTTCTGCTACTACGAAGCCGCGGCCAACCTGCTCACAAATCCCGCGCTCGATCCGTTTGGCAAGATTCCCGAGTTCAAATTCTGCGCCGCAAGGATTGCGAAGGTGGCTTCCACCGGATCGTCCGAATCGGTGGCGATCCCTCATCGGTAAGTTAAAGCTCTTTCAAGGGATGCGTCGCAATCACACGACAATCGACAACCGTGGCGCGACGACAGACCCCACGGACAGGTCGCGGTGCCGAAGTCGAACCCAGTTCTCAAGCTCACTCCGTCCGTCAAGAGCGGATCTCCCTAGTCATGTTCGTAAAATAATATTAAATGAGTCTTCTTATATGTTTCATGGAAAAATGGCCGCCGCGACGATGTCGCCTCGACCGGATCGAGACGTGATCGTAAAGCGCAACGGACCTGGGGAAAGGGATCAACCTCAACCGGGATTCCGAGTATGATGGAAATGGTGTCCGTTCTTGGCGGCCCTCCTCGAATCTTCAAATGACCCTCATTCGTGCGATGAACCGAGCCGACATTCGACTCGGGATGGAACTCAAGTGCCAGGCGGGCTGGAACCAGACATCCGACGATTGGGCTCGATTTCTCGAGCTCGAGCCCGAAGGATGCTTTGTGGCGGAACGGGGGGGAATCGCGATCGGAACCGTCACCACCTGCGGGTTCGGGTCAGTCGGATGGATCGCCATGTTGCTCGTGGCTCCGGCCGAACGAGGTCGAGGCATTGGAAGATTGCTCTTGAATCATGCCATTGCGTATCTTGAATCGAGGGGGGTGAAGAGCGTCCGGCTGGACGCGACGCCGATGGGACAACCGCTGTATGAATCGCTGGGGTTCCGCGGCGATGCCACGATCCGGCGATTTGGAGGTCGGCTGCCTGTCGACGGATCGCCGAGCCAGACTTTGCCTGCCCGCCTTGACGACATGAACCTGATCGAGGCGCTGGACCAACGCGCGACGGGTGCGAACCGGGGAACACTTTTGAGGCGTTTGATTGCTGAACAACCGAATCTGGCCCGACTGGTCGTCGACGAGGGTGGACTGGGAGGATTCGTGGTCGCTCGACCAGGTTCGCGGGCGTTTCAGATCGGACCCTGCGTGGCCGATGTGCAATCGGGCCAAGCCCTGCTCGAGGATGAGTTTCGATTGCTCGGCGACCAAGACGTTATCATCGACATCCCGGGTGGACATGACCGAGCGATCGAGGCCGCCCGATCGCGGGGGCTTGAGGAAACGCGGCGCCTCTTACGGATGACTCGTGGAGAGCCCGTCGAAGAGCGATTCGAATACATCTGGGCCAGTTCAGGTCCGGAGAAAGGCTAGTCCTGTTCCCGATCAAGGGCGAACGTTCATGTCCGATGTCTCTGAGGTTCCCTCCATCGAGTCGATCCGAGACGAGGAACAGCTCGAGGATCTCTTAAGCGAGCCCACGCGGGATGTGGTCGAAACCATGCGGCGGCTCGAAGGGGACCTCATCGTGCTCGGGGTGTCGGGCAAGATGGGCCCGACACTGGCCCGAATGGCGCGGAGGGCCTCGGACTCGGCGGGCGTGCGGCGTCGGGTGCTTGGTGTCGCGAGGTTCGGGGATGGATCTCTCGAAGCCGATCTCCAGCGGCACGGAGTCGAGACGATTCGATGCGACCTGCTCGATCCCGACCAGCTCGCTCGCCTGCCCGAGGTTCCGAATGTCGTCTACATGGTCGGCGTGAAGTTTGGCTCGACCGGTCGCGAATCCCGGACCTGGGCCGTCAATAGCTTCTTGCCAGGACTGGTCTGTCGAAGATTCCGAAGTAGCCGGATCGTCGCGTTTTCAACGGGAAACGTCTATGGATACACTCCCATTCAAGGGGGGGGTTCCGTGGAGACCGATCCACTCGAGCCCGTGGGCGAGTACGCGATGAGTTGTCTCGGTCGTGAACGAATCCTCGAATATTTCAGTCAGGATCTTCGGATACCGACCGCGCTGATCCGGCTGAATTACGCGACCGAAATGCGATACGGTGTCCTCGTCGACCTGGCTCGAAAGGTGATCGCGGGTGAGGCGATCGACCTGACGACCGGCTATTTCAATGTCATCTGGCAGGCCGATGCCAATGCGATGTCTTTGAGGGCCTTCGATCACGTCGCCTGTCCGCCATTCGTGGTCAACCTGACTGGGCCGGAGCTTCTCGGCGTTCGTGAGTTGGCCGAGACGTTTGGTCAGCTTCTCGGGAAACCGGTTTTGTTTTCTGGTACGGAATCCCCGAAGGCGCTTCTGAGCAACAGTCAGAAGGCTCAGAGGCTCTTCGGTCGACCTCAGGTAAAGGCCGATCAACTCGTCCGATGGGTGGCCGACTGGGTCGGTCGAGGAGGCCGGTGTCTCGGGAAGCCCACGGGTTTTGAGATCTCGGACGGAAGGTTTTGAAACATGCATCCAAACCTTCCCAAGACGATCGCCAGCCTCCTCAAGCGGGGTCTGGTCATTCCAGCAATGCCCCTCGCCTTGAACGCCGCACGGCGACTCGACGAACGTCGTCAGCGCGCTCTCTGCCGCTACTACAACGCGGCGGGTGTCGGAGGGCTCGCGGTTGGCGTTCACACCACGCAATTCGCGATCCGAGATCCGCGACACGGTCTGTTCCGGCCAGTTCTCTCCCTCGCCGCCGAGGAGTTGACGCGGGCGGACGCGATCCGCTCGGAGTCGCTGGTTCGGATCGCCGGGATCTGTGGTCCGACCTCGCAAGCCGTGCGAGAGGCCGCCTTGGTTCGGGACCTCGGGTATCACGCGGGGCTCGTCAGCCTGGCTGGACACGCGGGGGAAAACGAGGCGTCACTGATCGCCCATTGCAAGGCGATCGGTGAGATCGTTCCGGTCTTCGGGTTTTATCTCCAGCGAGCCGTGGGCGGCCCGTCGCTGTCCTATCGCTTCTGGCGGACCTTTTCCGAGATCGAGTCCGTCGTGGCGATCAAGATCGCGCCGTTCGATCGGTACCAGACCCTTGATGTGATTCGTGCGGTCGTTGATGCGGGTCGCGACGACATCGCCCTTTACACAGGGAACGACGATAACATCGTGGTCGACCTGCTGACCCCGTTTCGTTTCGAACGGGAGGGTCGGACCGTCGAGAGGCGCATCGTTGGGGGTTTGCTGGGCCACTGGTCGGTCTGGACGCGAGAGGCGGTCCGGCTTCATGCGCGTTGCCGCGAGATGGCCGAATCGGGACATCCCGTGCCCGCCGAGCTCCTTCGTCTCGCCGTCGAGGTGACCGACGCCAACGCGGCGTTCTTCGACGCGGCGAATGGCTTCAAGGGTTGCATTGCCGGTCTGCACGAAGTGCTCCGACGTCAGGGTTTGCTCGAGGGCCTCTGGTGTCTCGACCCGGACGAGGGGCTCAGCCCCGGACAGTTGGAAGAAATCGATCGGGTTTATCAAGCCTATCCCCACCTGAATGACGATGCCTTCGTCACGGAAGGTCGGGAAGAGTGGCTCGAAGCCTGAACCGACCGTTTTCCTATTGCAGGGAAGAGACCGGAATGTGTCCAACGTCCTCGAAAACGTGAGTGGGCCGATAGGGGTAGGCTTCGATGGTCTGGAGGCTGCTCACTCCCGAGAGCACCAGAATCGTCCGCATGCCGGCCTCGGTTCCGGCGACAATGTCCGTGTCCATGCGGTCGCCCACCATGTAGGTCTCGGACGAGTGGGATCCCAACTTACGGAGTGCCGTTCGCATCATCAGCGGGTTCGGCTTTCCCACAAAGTACGCTTTTTTCCCGGTGGCCAGCTCGATTGGGGCAACCAAGGCGCCGCAGGCGGGTTGAATACCCTGCTCAGACGGGCCGGTCAGGTCGACGTTCGTGGCGATGAATCGTGCGCCACGGACTATGAAGCGAACCGCCCGCTCGATCTTGTCGTAGTCATAGCTCCGCGTGTCTCCGACCACAACATAATCGGGGTTGTGCTCGGTGAGGGTGTAGCCGATGTCGTACAGGGCGTTGGCGAGGCCGGTGCCGCCGATAACGTATGCGGTCCCTCCCGGCTTCTGGCTATGAAGGAAGTCCGCGGTCGCCAGAGCCGAGGTATGAAAGGCGGTTTCTTCCACTTCAATTCCCATGCCCTCGAGCCGATGGCGGAGGTCGCGAGGGGTCCACTGACTGTTATTCGTGAGGAAGAGGAACTTGTGCCTCCCTTGCCGGAGCCGCTCGACGAACGTCAAGGCACCCGGGATCAGGCGTTGGCCGTGATAGATCACGCCATCCATATCGACGACGAAACTGGCGGGCATGGACGTTCCTTGTTGTCGGACGCAGGAAACGTAACGGTCTTGGAGCGAGGGCGCGAATCTCTCGGGCGGCTCGTCGATGGCCGACGGAAGCGTCCCACCCGGGGTAGCCCGTCCTCGCTCGTCAGCGGCTCAGCCCCTGAGCCAGAACCTGGGCGATGGCCATGGCCTCCGAAAAGACGGGATCACGTTCGCGATCGGTAAGCTGGCGGCCGACGAGTTCGGCCAGTGACGAAGTCTTGAGCGTCATGGTCCGCGACGCGACGTTCTGACCTTCGGGAATCACGGAAAGTCGCTTTTGATCCTCATTCACAAGGTTCAGGGCCGTGGGTTGCCCCTCGATTTCACACGCGATGCGAACCCGCTCGATGACCTGCGGACCCTCCGCGTGCCGGTCGATTCGAAGGCGGACCGGGCCGTGCGGCGTCTCGATCTGCCAGGCGATCTCGACGCCTGGATCGAATCGGCCAGCCTTGACCCGCCAGCCCAGCCGGGAACCAAACCAGCTCGCGAGCTCCCACGCCTGGGTCACGGCATGGGGACCGTGCTCGATCTGCACCTCTCGAATCGAACCGAGCGCCCCGGGCGCCGTGGACGGGTCGAGCGCCTGCGCCATCAGTCTTCGCCAGGTCTTGAGCCGCCGCCAGTTCAGGTCCGACGCCACTCGCCAGCGACCTTGACCACCGTCGCGCTCGAAACGGGCCAACCAAGCCGCGGTCGCCGAAACGCCTCGGTGGGGTTCGAGCCACCCGAAGCTGTCGTAAATGATCTGCTCGGCGTACTCGGTCAGGTCGTAAAGCAGGGGACCGGCGAGGGGCGGCGGTTGCTGCGAGACCCACCAGACGTTCGTCGGCAGATCGCCGATCAAGAGGCCTCGGACGATGTATGGCAGGTGCTCCACGGATCGGCCCGTCGCGTGGAGTCTGACCTGTTCGGAACCAACTTCTTGGCGGCTTCCGTTGACGTAACGCGTGCGAAGCCGGACGGAGGCCTCAATCTCCTTGTCGGGCTTGGCGGCCTCGGCTAGAAGCAAGAGGACGCGCGACGGATGTACGGCCACGATTTCCGAAAGGGCGCTCGAGGCCGTGTCCACCTGCTCTTGCTGGTCGCAATAAATAACCAGATTCGACATTCTTGCCCGATGAATGGGCGGACCGTCCTGATCTTGCTCAGCCTTGAGCTGGTTCGCCAGTTCCTGTTCGATCTTACCTACGGGAACGCTGACGAAGTCTGCCGACTGGCCGTTACCGCTGGACATTACAAAATCCTCCACTCTCGACCATCGGCCTCGATGAGTCGATCGGCCTCAAGGGGCCCCCACGTTCCCGCGCGGTATTCCGGGAGATACCGCACGCGGTTCCGATCCCAGTGGTCGAGGATCGGCATGACGAAATCCCAGGCCGACTCGACGGCGTCGCGTCGCATGAAGAGCGTCGCGTCGCCCGCCATCACATCGAGGATGAGACGCTCGTAGGCCTCCGGCGTGGCCGATCCAAAGCTGGAGTAGTTGAACTCCATTTTCACCGGATAGATGCGGACCTTGGGGCCGGGGAGCTTTGAGGCGATTCGAAGGGTCAAGCCTTCCTCGGGCTGGACTCGAAGCGAGAGGACCGTGGGCTCCAGCGGTACGTCGGGATGGGAATTGAAGAGGACCTGGGGAACGTCCTTGAACTGGATGGCGACCTCGCTCGCGCGTTTAGGAAGGCGCTTTCCGGTTCTGAGGTAGAAGGGCACGCCGGCCCATCGCCAGTTGTCGATGAACAGCTTCAAGGCAACAAAGGTTTCGGTGGTGGACTCCGTCGGCACAGGTTGGTTGCGCTGCGAGAAAAACTCTCGAACCTCGTGGCGATAGCTGGGAACCTCCTGACCGTGAACATCACCGCTGATGTACTGAGCCCGGATGACTTGCTGGTCGACCTCGGCGTCGGACATCCGGCGAAGACATTTCAACACCCCCAGTTTCGCGTCCCGAACGACGTCGGGCTCGAGCGAGTAAGGCGCCTCCATGGCGATCAGGCAGAGGACCTGAAGCATGTGGTTCTGAACCATGTCGCGCAGCGCGCCCACGCCTTCGTAGTAGCCGATTCGGCTACCGGTCGCTTCGCCGGTCTTGGGATCGCGCTGGGTCAGACCCTCTTCCTCGGCCACAGTGATCTGGACGTGATCGATGTACTTCTGGTTCCACAACGGCTCGAAAATGCTGTTCGCGAAGCGAACAACCAACAGATTCTGGACGGTCTCCTTGCCGAGGTAGTGATCGATGCGATAAATCTGGCTCTCGTCAAACGCGTGCGCGAGGGCATCGTTGACCTTGCGGGCGCTCTCCAGGTCGTGACCAATCGGTTTCTCCACGATGACTCGGGTGTACGACTTCATGTCGTCGGGAGAATGGACCAGCCCGTTGAACTTCAGACGATCCACGCAGTCGGGAACGACCTGCGGCGGGATCGAGAGGTAAAACACGCGGCTTCCGGGAACGCCGAACTGCTGATCGACGGCTTCGAGCTTGGCCTTCAGTAACTCATAGGCGCGCGCGTCGTTGAAGCTGCCTTCGACATAAAAGAGCGCCCGGGAAAAGTCGGCCCAGTGGCCTTCGTCAAGCGGTTGTCTCGAAAACCGCTCGATGCCGGAGCGCGCCCGATTCCGAAGCCAATCGTCGGGATCCCCCTCGCTGCCGATACCGAACCCGACGACCGCGAAATTCGACGGCAGGAGACCATCGACGTTCAGGTTGTACACGGCCGGCATCAACTTTCGCCAGGAAAGGTCGCCCGCCGCTCCAAAGATCACCAGAACGCAAGGTTGCGGGATCAACGATGTGGGAGTTCCCTGGGTCAACGGATTCGTCTGGAAGTCGATCGCGGTCGGAATCGCCATGCCGAAAACTCCTGGAGTCCTTGAACGATACGCTGAAATCGGAATCGCTTGGAACGATTAACCGCCGCTGGGCCGCTCGACGTGGCCGCCAAACTTGAACCGCATGGCCGAAAGAATCTTATCCGCGTAGGTGTGCTCCTGCCGCGAACGGAACCTGGCGAAGAGGGACGTGCTGAGAACATCGGCAGGAACCGCCTGCTCGATCGCCGCCATAACCGTCCACCGTCCCTCTCCCGAATCCTGAACGTAACCCGTGTAACGTTCGAGTCCCTGGTCCTCAGCCAGCGCCATCGCCGTCAGGTCCAACAACCAAGATCCGACGACGCTACCTCGCCGCCACACCTCGGCGATATCGGCGATGTTGAGGTCATATCGGTACTCCTCGGGAAGTTCCTCTTTGTTCGCGCAGCGAAAAATATCGAACCCTTCGGCATAAGCTTGCATCAAACCATATTCAATACCATTGTGAACCATCTTGACATAGTGCCCCGCCCCGGAGGGGCCACAGTGCAGGTATCCTTCCTCGCAGGTGCCGCCGAGGTTCTTCTCGACGCGTTGGGGCGTTCGCTCGATGTCTCCCAGCCCCGGGGCGAGGGTCTTGAAGATCGGATCGAGCCGCTGGACGACCTCGACAGGTCCTCCAATCATCATGCAGTACCCACGGTCGATGCCCCAGATACCGCCACTGGTGCCGACATCGATGTAATCGATTCCCTTCGACTTCAAGGCCTTGGACCGTCGAACGTCGTCCTTGAAGTAGGAGTTACCGCCATCGATGATGACGTCACCCGGCTCCATCAACTCCCCAAGTTGCCGCACCGTTTGCTCCGTCGGATCACCAGCCGGAACCATGACCCAGGCGGCTCGCGGGGCTTTCAGCGACTCGACGAACTCCCGTAGCGATGTGGTACCAACCGCTCCTTCGGAGGCGAGTTCGGAAACGCTTTTGGGGTTCATGTCGTAAACAACGCACTGGTGCCCGTTCTTCATGAGCCGTCGCACCATGTTCGCGCCCATTCGGCCGAGTCCAATCATCCCGAGCTGCATGGTTTCCCCCCTCTCGCTCGACGCACAAGACCCGCGACACACCGGGGTTTATTCCACAATTCGCGTTCCGTCTTGCCCGGACTTCACGAAGTTCGTCGCTCACGATACGATGTCTTTGAAGGATCGGCCAGAGTAATGTTCGCGGAGAGCTCGGAAACGCATAGGTCCGTGTATCGTGACCGATCGAAGAGATTTACACTTGTAAACTCTTTAAAAGCGGTAAGACCTTACGGAGTTGACGTCCGTCTCTCCACTTCGTCAAGATTGTCGTTAGAACCATACCTCAAGACGAAAGACGAGAGAGATCCAGGAGCCGGACGGGCGGGGCCCTGAATCGCGAGAAACCACGAGATCGCAACGCGTTGCGATTCCTGGTCGTTCATGGCCGACTCGTTCCGGGAAGCAACCGGGTGTTCGAGATTCGATGGCGACTGATAGGCAAGATTCCGCGACCTTTTACGGATTGAGGCGTTCCGTGAGCGACGCAACACAGGTACCGACGCAGTCCGCCCTGCATGCCCTGGGACTGGTCCGCGAAGGGCACGTCGTCGGACTGGGCAGCGGCCGTGCCGCGACCGCGTTCGTTCACGCCCTCGGCGATCGCGTTCGCAACGGTCTCCGGGTTCGATGTATCCCCACCTCGCGATCGACGGCCGACCTCGCCACTCGACTCGGAATTCCTCTATCGACGCTGGAGGACTGCGACGAGATCGACGTGACGGTGGACGGCGCCGATGAGGTTGACCCCCATCTCAATCTCATCAAGGGTCTTGGCGGAGCACTCGTCCGGGAGAAGATCGTCGCCGCCGCCTCGCGTCGAATGGTCGTCTGCGTCGGAACGGAAAAAGAGGTCGACGTACTCGGCTCGCGAGGGACGTTGCCCGTTGAGGTTGTCCCCTTCGCCCTACAATTCTGCCGGCGGCGCTTGTCGCGGATTGGCCTCGCCGCCGACCCTCGAAAGCACGAATCGGCCTTGTACGTCAGCGACAACGGCAATCATATTCTTGATGTCCACGTCTCGAAGATCACCGACCCCGCCGGCCTGGAGGAACAGATTCGTTCGATCCCAGGCATTGTTGGCACGGGTCTCTTCATCGGCATGGCGCACACGGTCCTGGTGCAGGATGGTGAAACGGTTCGCGTACGAACGCGTGCTGGAGCACACTAACAGCATCTTGATCTCTCACATCGTAATCTTTGTAATGTGATCATTGCCCGGCAATCGACCCTGAATCTCGGTCCCTCGCGGCGAAGTGGGAACACTCACTCGAGCCCGGACACCCACGTTCTTGGAGGAACCGGTCAACTTGTTCCCTCGTCGGGCTTCCTGCCTGGGCACCGGGGCGAGTCGCTTTGAGAGCCGCCGCCGCGGACGCGAACCGAATCCGTTGATTCAGAGGCTGGCCTTCCGCCAGGGCGGAGGCATAAGCACCATGGAACACGTCTCCGCACCCCGTGGTATCGACAACCGCGACAGGAAACGCCGGTTGGTGTTCAATGGGCGACGCGGCGGAGCGCGAGAACCAAACCCCTCGAATTCCGCAGGTCACGACAACCACCCGATCCGGGTTCTGCAAGGCTCGAATCGACTCCCCTGGCTCTGTCTTACCCGTCAATCGCTCGGCGAATGCCTGATTGATGATCAAATGGTCGGCCAGCGGTAAGAGGTCCTCAAAGTGTGGACCGTCGTCCCGCTCGAAGTCGGCCACGACAGGTATGCCGGCTTCGAGTGCGATTCGAGCGATCCGGATTCCACGTTCGGCATGGTCGTGGTCCAGGAACAAGACCCGAGTGGTTCGAATCAGATCCGCTGGCGGCCAATCCTCGCCCTCGTAAGCCGCTTCGTCCTTTTCGAAGAAGATGGTACGAGTCTGGTCCGTCTCGTCCACAATGATCGTCGAATGAATTGGCTTTCTTACTATTGATCTATGAACGTTTGATACATCAACATCTTCGCGACGAAATGCCTCCCGCACAAACTCCGAAAGTTCGTCTTGCCCGAGAAATCCCGCGAAGGCGCATCGCGAGCCAAGGCGAGATGCGGCCACGAGTGCGGTCCCGGTCAGGCCGCCGCACTGGCGAATGCGCCGTCGCACGGGCACTTTCGAATCGGGAGGCGGGTAAGATTCGACGTAGAGCAGATCGTCCACGGTGACGATACCAACTCCCAGAACGTCGTAACGATCGACTTTTGACTCGCCTGCCATCGGATGTCTCCAGGGACTTTGCCACCATAGCCGCGTCCGTCATTCCCGTCGGTGCTCTTCATGTCGAAAACCAGAGACTCACGATCAACCTCCGAGACCGAGTCGATAGCCTGGGTCAAAGTCTGGAGGGCGATCAGGAGGATTCGCGGTCGCAAAAGTTCGTTTCCAGGAACTCGAGGAGTGCCGCTCGGACGTCCTGCCCATGGCCGATGAGACTGACCGATTTCGGAGTCAACTCGCGAAAGATCGCGGAGTCAATCCGCCGTGCGAGAACCTCTCCAAACTCAAACGGGTGGATCGGATCGCGACGGTTCGCCAGCACCAGAGTTGGGACACGAATCGATTGCCATTCCTCCAGGCTCGCGCAGGGGGAGTCTCGCGGAATCCGGTCGAATTTGATGGCCGTCTCCTGAGCCCTTGGATGTTGAAAATGGCTGACCAGACGTTGAGCGATGTCCGGGTTCTCCGCCTTGATCTTCTGATAGGCCTCGGCTTGCTGAAATCGCTCGAGTCCAACCTCGGGACCGAACGACTGGATCAAGTCCGCGATGATCGGAAAAATCCTTAGGTGAGACGGTAAGGGCCGGTCGAGCCACGCGGGGCGTGAGAGGATCAGACCGAGGAGCCGATCCGGATAACGAAGCGCGAGGTTCAGCGCGATGGCCGCCCCCATGGAGATCCCTCCGACAATCGCCCTGGAAATCTCGAGATGGTCCATGAGGGCGAGGAGATCGTCCGCCATCGGCGCGATGCCGATCCCAGCGGGATCGCCAAGCGGCCTCGTCTGCCCATGCCCTCTCGCGTCGAGGCAGAGGAGTCGAAATCCCTCAGGAGGTTGAAACAGCAAGACGGGCTCGCTGATGTCGCCGCCAAGTCCGTGTTGAACGACCAGCGGGATCCCCTGCCCCTCGTCGACGTAGTGGAAATCGATTCCGTCTCGTCGGAACATGGGCATCGGTTATTCCTTCCCTGAACGGCCTGAGTCCTGAAGGATCCGGCGGAGAAACGCGACGCTCTCGGATGCGTCCTTCTCGTCGATTCCGTGGAGGATCAAAGGTCCATCGTAACCCGATTCCCGTAGCAAGGCGACGTACGTCGAAAAGTCGAGGACCCCGCGGCCGGCCGGGACGTTGCCTGACCGGCCGGACTCGTCTAGATCCTTGGCGTGGGCCAGCACGACTTCGGACCCAAGCAGCGAAAGTGCCTCGTGAAGGATCGCGTCCCTTTTCCCCACGTCCGGAGGGCGAATCAGGTTGGCCGGGTCGATCACCACCTTGAGTCGGGGCTGGGGCCCTCCCAGCCGGTCGATGAGCCGGAGTGCCTCGCGAGCCGAATCGATCACGTTCGAGACTTCGGGCTCGAAGGCCAGGGTCACGTCGTGTTCCTCGGCGATCTCCAGCGCCGAGGACATGGCGTCGATCAGATCTTCCCAAGCGGCCCAGGACGTGTTCGAGTCGTGCCAACGCCACAGGCTGTCGCGATCTCGAGTGCCAGTGCAAAGCGTGATGATGGACGTCCCGAGCCGTCGGCAGGAGGCAGCGAGGTTGCGAAGACGAATCAGGTTGTCGCGCCTTCGCTCTGGGTCGGGATGGATCATGTTGAAGGTGCCCGAGATCGCCGACATCGTCAGATCTCGCTTCGAGAACGCGTCCGCGATCCGGTTGCAAACCGCCGGATCGAGGAACTCGGGCAAGGTCGGAAGCCCAGCACATACGAAGTTGAACTGGACTTGTTTGCAGCCGAGGTGAGCCACGGCGTCCAGCGTCTCTTCGAGCGTCGGACGAAGGAAAGTCCTGGCAAGGATTCCGATCTCCATCGCTCAAACGCCTCCGGCCACCTCGGCGAGAGCGATCGTCTCGCCTGTCTGAACCGAGCGAGAAATCGCCACCAGCGCTCTCATGGCCTCGAGTCCGTCGACGACATTCGCGCCGATCATCGGCGTTCCCTCGAGAATCGTCTGGGCGAATCCTTCCAGTTGACGCTTGTATGTGTGGGCATCTTCACCTAGTGGGCGTCGATACTGTCGATCCTTTGTTGAGAAACACTCGACGTCGCTCGACTTGTGGAACCAGGGGAGATGAACTCGTCCTTTCACACTTCCATGCTCGCCTTGAATTGAAAACCCTTCTTCGAAATCGCCACGGATCGGAATTTGCAAGTCCAGGTGTCCCAGAGAACCGTCGGCGAAGCTGACTTCGACAAACCAGCCGTACGCGTCAAACCGATGGAGAAACCTTGCCCGAACCGCGGCAATCGGCCCGGCGAGAAAGCGGGCCGTATCCACGAGGTGACTCCCATGTGTCAGCAAAAAATACGTCTGACGATTGGCCCTGGGATCGACCTCAGGCCGTCGGGCCTGTTCGCTCCGAACAGGAATCGGTTGAAGGTTGTCCGTCATGGTATAACGGTAAACGGAGTCGTGATACCAGCCTTTGAACGCCATCAACCCGCCGATCTCCTCCCGAACGAATCGCGCCGCGAACATGATCCCCGGATCAAATCGACGATTATTGCCAACTTGAAGCACTCGTCCGGAGGCGGTTACCTCATCCTTGAGCTGCAAGCATTCTTCGATGGTGAGGCCCAACGGTTTTTCCACCAGAACGTGTTTTCCAGCGGCGATTGCTTGTCGGCATGCGTCGACGTGGAAGGCGTCGGAAATGCCGATGACAACGGCGTCGATTCGAGGATCGTTCAGCATCGCCTGGTAGTCGCCATAAACCGAGCGCGGCTGGTGGACGGCCGCCATGCGAGACCGGAGGTCCTCGGCGACGTCGCAGATCGCTTGCAACTCGACATTTCGCGCCTTGCGGCACGCGTCGAGATGGGCAAACTGCGCGATGGGACCGCAACCGAGCACTCCGACTCGCAGGAGCGGCGAATCCGTCTTCATCCGCCCGATCCCGGATAACGCTGACGAAGTGCCTCGGTAAGCGCTTGGAGCTTCTTCCTCCGGGCCAAGTCAATCAGTGCGGTCAGATGATCGTCGACCGAGACACCGCGGAGTTCTCCGGAGCGATGAACCTCCAACGCCTGGAGCATGGCCTCGGTTCCGAGCGCGGGGTCGGCCTCGCCCTTCGCGTTCTTGATCGAGTTGATCGCGGATCCGGCTAGGAACAGTATATTTTCCATCTGTCCTCTCGACTCGACGTCCATCAAGTTGAGGATGATGTTCCCCTGGTCGAGACCGCCTGCCCGCGTAATCATGGTCGGCCGGATTCCCGCGACGGGGTGAGTGAGTGCGTGCTCCGATGCCATCCACTCGGCACCATAGGGGCGAAGAAAAGGCGTGCCGGGTTTGACCGGCGCGGTTTGCCGGAAGTCGATCCCGTCGAGTCGCGCGAGGAAGTCGATCCACTCGCGCCAGATTCCTCGAGTCTTGACTCCGATCCCCGCGTTATGGCCGTAAATGGCTGGTGGATTCGCGAGATGCTTCGTCGCCTCGCGAACCATGCGAACCGTTCCGCCCGCGTACGTCTCGCTGAACATCACTCCGGTCGCTCCGGCCTCAAGCACAGCGTGAACCGTGTCGAGAATCTCGTTGGGGGCCCCCGTCACGTGGGGAGCGTACAGCAGCCCTTTTCCTTCCCGCCGATCGCGCACGCGCTCGATGGCCTTGAGTGCCTTTCGCGTTCGATCGGCCACTGGCGAGTAGTCGAGATTTGGGTACAAGTCTTCGTCTTCTTTGATGAACATCAAGAGCGGACAACCCGCCACTTCCTCGACGATTCGTTCGACGTCGTCTGGAGTGATGCCCGCCGTGGGCTTCAAGATGGTCCCGAAGGCCGGTTCCTTGGCGGGGAAACCGGTCATGGCGCGCATGCCCATCGGACCGTGCGCCGGTCCCGGAAACGTCGCGAGAACGCGTTCCGGGATTTGCAGCCCTACCAGTCGCGAATCCTGGTTCTCATACACATCGAAGATGATGGCTCCGGCGACCGTGTGCAGGATGTCGCACGAGGTGAGATGGCCGTCCGGCTGGAGCATCATCTTGAGAGGAAACGCGACATGCAGCAGCCCGATCCGACCGGTCACATCGAAGGCATCGACACCCGCGGGCTTCGCCGAGCATTGATCGAGCAACGACCCCTTGGGCGGATTCTTGATCCCGCTGGTTGCGTGATAGCTGATCTCGGCAACCGCGTCCTCCAATCGCATGGTTCGGAACGCGAAGAAATAGCTCGCCACGATGGCGTCGTCGATCGACGGTGGAGGGCTCGCCACGAGCCGTTCCGTGACGATCTGCCGGATCAGGACCTCGCGCGCGTCGGCGTCGTGCCAGAGTGACTCGAGAACATTCGTCGGGAGGGTCTTCATGGGTTCCTGGTCATTCACTTTCGGAAGTTACAAATGACGGTCGACCGAGGTCTCCCGCGGTAAGGCGACCGAAGTCTGAAGTATCCCCACGTCGACTAGGGTGTCAAGGGACGGTATGCGTCGCGACGCGATTCCAATCCTTCCACACGAGTTCCTCAAGGGCCGTGAACGGCCTGAAGGACCAGATTCGACGGAAAACCCGCCGTCAGGTGACGGGTGACGTTCGTTCCCGGAACGATTGCCAGACGTTCTGCTCAAGGATCTCGGAAATCGCCTCGACCGCCCGATCGAGTTCCTCATCCCTTGTGTAGAAGTGGGGCGAAAGTCGAATCCCCGCGCCTGGACGGTAGTCACAAAGGATCTCTCTCGCCTTGAGGGCCCTCGAAACCTCGTACCCATGAGGAACGTCGACAGTAACAGTCCCTCCTCGCCTCGCCGGTTCGAGTGGCGTCTTGCAGCGGAATCCTCGCGATCGGGCAAGCGCCAGCAATCGGGCCGTCTGCCGCTCCGACTTGGCCCGGATCGCCTCGATACCCACCTCGTTGAGAATTTCGAGGCCGGGCCTGGCCGCGAAGAACGCGGGGATATTGGGCGTTCCGTGTAGAAAACGCCAGGCGTCGTCGCGACGCTCGAGCCGGCTCTCGAACCCGAACGGTCGGACATGCGACATCCAGCCCGTGAGTCGGGGGTTCCACCGCGCTCGAAGCTCGGGCCGCACCCAGAGAAAGGCGGCACCCGGACCGCCACAAAGCCACTTCAAACAACCGCCAATGTACACATCCACACCGAGCGCTCGAACATCGACGGGAATCGAGCCAACCGACTGGTAGCCGTCCACGATCAGGATCGCGCCCACCGTTCGAGCACGTCTCGCGATCGCGTCAATCTCGTGAACGTAAGAACTTTTGAACAGAACATGCGAGATATTGACAAACGCGGTCGTCTCGTCGATGGCCTCAACCAACCGCTGCGTCTCGACCGTGACGCCGTCGTCGCTGGGCACACGGATCAAGTGGGCTCCCTGCCCTCGAAGGCCCTCCAGTAGATACAGAATCGATGGAAAATGCATCGCATCGGTGACGACTCGGCTTCGCTCGCTCGTGAATTCGATCGCGCTGAAGACCACGGCGTGTGCCATCGTCACGTTTGGCTGAAAGACAACCTCGCCGGATCGAGCTCCGATCAGAGGGGCGACAAGGTTCCCGAGACTCGACGCCAATTCCCACCAGCTGTGCTCCCAGGCTCGAACGCCCATCGAGGCCCACTGTTCGTAGTAATCGAGCAACGACTCACGAGCAGCGGCGGGCACCGCCCCAAGGGAGTTGCTGATGAGATAGTTTGTGCGACCGAGAATCGGAAAGCGATTCCGATACGCCAGCAGTGGGTCGTCGGACTCCGTTCTGGGCGGCGAAATGGACACGGTTCAGCTCCTCGACTCGAGTGTCCGGAGCACGGCGCGAACGGGACTGGCGTCGAATCCGACCAGTCGCAAGGGCAATGCGATCAGTTCATAAAACCCTTCTGGCACGTGATCCAGAACGAGTCCTTCGAGAATGGCGAGGTCGTGTCGCAGGCAGGCCTTGTGTGCCGGTAGGTCCTGAGACGAAAACGGGTCGATGCTCGGGGTGTCGACACCCACCAGCCGAACACCTCTCGCAGCGAGATGATCGATCAGTTTTGGAGAAAGCGCAGCGAAATCCTCGGTGAAAATCGTGGAATCGGGATAGGTTCCCGTCTTGAACAACACTCTTGGCGCGGAAACCTCCTCTTTCAGGTCAGTTGGCCGAATCGTGCCACTTCGTTCGACAGGCACGGAGACAACCTGACACAATCCGAGGTAATCCTCGAGCGGACATCTCTCGATTCCGGGTGCATCTTTGCCGAAGTGATTAGGCCCATCGGCGTGGGCGCCGAGATGCACCGTGGCGTGGAGCGTTGACAGCGTGATCGAATCCCCCCGGGCGATGTCGAGGAGGACCTCTCGGGAGGGTGGCGTATCTCCTGGCCAGACCTTCAGCGAGGTCGTGATCGGCGGGGAGATGTCGTAAATCATCCCCGACCGCCCTCGCAGCAGGTCTCGCAAATGGTGTGACAGCGGGAGCACAGCACTTTCGCCCGGATTTCGATCAAACGTCCACCGCAGGCAGGGCACGCGGGACGTTGGGGGCCCGAGTCAGGTGACGTCGGCCTCTCCCTTTCCGGCGGTTGGTTTCGATTCAATTCCATGAGGACGGCTCGTTTCGGACCCGGACGACTCGTATCAGTAAACCCTCGCCATGCCTCTGGACTTCCACTCATCAAAGAGTCGCGCGCACTCCTCACGAAGCGTACCGCCTTCGACAATCAGTGGGCTTCGACCCATCTCGACCATCCGCTGCGCGGGAATCGATAGCTCGCTGAATCCGGAACGACTGGCGTCCGCGATGGACGCGCCAAAGACAACCCGATCGATCTTGGACCAGTGAATGGCCGACAGGCACATCGGGCAAGGCTCGCACGTGGTATACAGCGTGCAACCGTGAAGAGCAATCGTTTGCAAGGCCAGCGCGGCGCGTCGGATGACGTTAACCTCGGCATGCGCGGTCGGATCCGTATCGGCCCAGACGGTGTTGTGGGCCCGAGCAACCACGTGCCCATCCTTGACCACGATGGCGCCGAACGGACTCTGTCCCGCCTCGATCCCTTGAAGACAGATCTCGATGGCCTGTCGCATGTAATCCTGGTCGACCATCCCCGCGCTCCAATTCACGATCCCTCCGAGATTCTCCTACCTAGAATTATGCGCGGTAGGGCAAGCTCAGGAATTGACGAGGCGCGTTTCGCCGCGCGCCATCTGCCGTGTCATGATGGCAAAATGGGTATGCAGGATGCATTTCCAGGCGAACTGGAAGAGGTAACGGGGGGGACGCCCCGCCGCGAGCAATCGCCGAAAATACCTCGCGTAGACCGGTCGAAACGGGCGGGTTCGAGGATCGGTCCAAAGCCTGGCGAGCATCACCATCGCCCCGAGGATGGTGAGTGTCTGGTTCGCGAGATACCTAAGCGGGCGATGTCGCCGAAGCCAACGCATCTTGGACGTGGCCAGCGGCAGTCTCCCTTTAATGAATAGATCTTCAAATCTCTGGAAGTAGTTCTCCGGGTCATAGAGCCGGGTCATTAGGTCGACCCACCCGTCCCGCATTTCCTCGACGGTCATGTTGAGCGGGATGACATTTGTGGCGATTGCCGGATCGTCGGCCGCATCGTTATCGAGCCGGCCTTCCGCTTCAAGCCGGTCGTACAATGGCGTTTTTGGAATCGCGGAGAGCATGCCGGCCATGGCACCGATGATTCTGGCATGCCGAAGGAATTCGAACTGGCGATCGAAGACGGTTGGATCGTCATGGTCGAATCCGACGATCATCCCGGCATACACTTCGAGCCCATGCTCTTGAATTCGATGCACACGATCAATCAGGTTGCCCCGCACATTCTGATATTTCTTGGTTTCTCGGAGAGCCTCCTCATCCGGACTCTCGATGCCAATAAATACGGCCACCATTCCGGCCTCGGCCATCAGTCGCATGAGTTCTTCGTCCTCCGCGAGGTCGAGTGACGCTTCCGTGAAGAACGCGAGCGGGTAGCCGTGCCGGCGTTGCCAGGTCACGATTTCTCGGAGAATCCCCTTCGCCGCTTTCTTGTTTCCGATGAAGTTGTCGTCGACAAGAAAGATGACCCGAGCGCCCAGCTTGTATTGTGCGTCGATCTCCGCGATCACCTGCGAGGTATGCTTGATTCTCGGCCTTCGCCCGAAGAGGACGATGATGTCACAGAACTCACACTGGAACGGGCAGCCGCGTGAGGTCTGTACACACCCCATTGCATATTCGCGATACTTGATCAGATCATACCGGGGCAACGGAACGCGGGTCATGTCGGTTTTGTCGGCCTGCTCGTAGCGCGGATTCCAGTTGCCGCGTGACCAGTCTTCCAGAAACCTCGGCCAGGTCTCCTCGGCTTCTCCGACGAAGGTGACATCGATCAGGCCTTCGTAGCGTTCCCATCCTTCGGCCACGCTGATCCAGGGGCCGCCCACAACCGTAAAAATCCCTCTCGATCTTAGCTCCAGCAGGATCTCGCGCATCCGATCGCGCTGAACCGTCATGCCGGTGAGCCCAACGATGTCAAAGCGCTCCAGGTCGTCGAAGTCGATAGATTCAACATTCTCGTCGATCAGTACAATCTCATGCTCGGGAGGCGTCAGACCCGCCAAGACGGGCAGCGCGAGCACCGGCATGTTCGCCTTCTTTCCCAGCAGGGGAAGCCCGTGGTTGAGACCCCAGAACGAGGTTTCGAAACGTGGGTTGATAAGGCAGATCCGCGCCATGGAACCGTCCTTATTCCAGGTCAGGGCGTCGGGAAGGGAGTAGTGCGCGAAGTCCCCATCTTGGGTGAGGCGCGCGACGCAAGATTAACCCGAAGCCCGCCACAGAGTAAGACCGCTCTGCCACATTTCGGCATTTTTTTTCTTCGAACCGGCGAACGCGGGTGAAATCGAAACCGCCCCCCTTATCGAGCGACTTCGGCGCGGGCGTTTCGCCCGGCCTGCAAGGCGGCCACAATCGCGTCAGGATCGTAAACGCACCCTCCCCACGTACCGCCGCCTTCGGCCTGAAGCGCGGCCCAGAGCCGGGTGTCCTCCGGAAGCTCGGGATCGGGAGAAAGCGCGGGATGTGGCTCGCGCCTCGAGAGCAGGCTGGCTCCCTCGTCCGGCCCAAATTCCCTTCCCTCGCTTCCCACAAGATCGACCGAGCCTTCCAGCCGCACGCGATCCACCAGGATTCGGATCAGGTCACCGTCCCGGACCTTGCCGATCGGACCGCCCGCGAGCGCCTCGGGACCAACGTGACCGATACAAGCGCCTGTGGAAACACCCGAAAAGCGCGCATCGGTCAGAACGGCGACGTGCTTTCCAAAGGGCAAATATCGAAGCGCTGACGTGATCTGGTAAATCTCCTCCATACCCGCGCCCATCGGACCGCGACCGATGAGGACCAGAACATCGCCCGGCTTGATCGGCGAGTCGCCTTGCCCCTTGATCGCCGCGATCGCGTCACGCTCCCGAGTGAAAACGCGAGCCGGGCCGACTTTCCGGTACACGCCGTCGGGATCAACCACCGTCGGATCAATCGCCGTGCTTTTGATCACAGAGCCTTCGGGAGCCAGATTCCCCCGTGGGAAGGTGACGGTACTGGTCAGGCCCCGTTCGCGGGCTTGATCCGGGCTCATGATGACCGACTCGGGATCAACCTCGTCTTGCTCGTACAGACGATCCTTCAATCGCTTGCGACGCTCGCTCGCCTCCCACCAGTCGAGAACCCTCGATAGCGGCTCGCCCGTAACCGTCAGTACCGACTCGTCGATCAGCCCGAGCGACCGCAGATGCAACATGACCTCGGGCACGCCCCCGGCCAGGAAGGCGCGAACCGTTGGATGGTAGATTGGTCCGTTCGGCAGAACGCTGACGAGCCTCGGCACCCGAAGATTGATGTCGTGCCAGTCCTGGACCGTCGGGCGTGGCAACCCGGCCGCGAAGGCGATCGCCGGGATGTGCAACAACAGATTCGTCGATCCGCCAAAGGCCGCGTGCACCGTCATTGCGTTGCGGATCGCCGCCTCGGTGAGGATGTCCCGCGTTGCGAGGCCCTTCGCCGTCAGGGTCGCGACCGCCCGGGCCGACCGTCTCGCCATGTCGAGCCAGATTGGCTGACCCGAGGGCGACAGCGCCGCGTGCGGAACGGTGAGACCAAGCGCTTCCGCCACAACCTGCGACGTCGCGGCCGTGCCCAGGAACTGACAGCCACCACCCGGGCTCCCGCAGGCCCGGCAACCAAGGTCCGCGGCCTCGGCAAGACTAATCTCTCCATGTACATATCTCGTACCAATCGATTGAACTTTGCCCGCGTCCTCCCCCTGACGAGGCGGCAGGGTCACGCCTCCGGGAACCAGCACGGATGGCAGTTGTTTCGAACCTGCCAGGGCCAATAGCATCGCCGGAAGCCCCTTGTCGCAGGTGGCCACACCGACGACGCCCTTGCGCCTGGGGAGCGACCGGATCAGACGGCGGAAGACGATGGCCGCGTCGTTGCGATACGGCAAGCTGTCCATCATTCCGGTTGTGCCCTGAGTGCGGCCGTCGCAAGGGTCGGAGACCATGCCCGCGAAGGGGAGTCCTCCGACTCTCCTCAGCTCTTCGGCCACCTCTCGAGCGAGCAAGCTCACCTCCCAGTGGCCCGTGTGAAAACCGAGAGCGATCGGCTCCCCCAATGATCCCCGAAGTCCCCCCTGAGTGCTTAGGATCAGGAAGTTGTCGCGATTCAGCTCGGCGACATCCCAGCCCATTCCCGCGTTCTGAGTCAGGCCGAAGAGATCGCCCGACGGCCATTGCCGGAGCATCTCGTCGGTCAGAGGCAATGAGCCCGTCGGCCCTTCCCCCGACGTCTCGACAAGGAAATCCGCGGAATCGGTCGTTTCCACGATGTCGAGGAACGACGCGGCTTTTACGGTCAGCTCGGCCATGGTCGACGTCTCGCTTGGGTTTCCCTGCGTCTATTAGGAATGCGCTTGCTGGCGCAAACCCCATCTCTAGCACAAAGGACTTCACTCTTCCTAGATCCTGGTCACTTTCCTGATCGCATCGCCCGCTCAATGGCACCGGAATCAGTGGTCCGCGCTCCAGTTGCCAACCGGGTCCACGACCGTCTGCGCTTGGCATGAAATCTGCACAAGGTGTTCTCGTGATGGAGCGGCATCGACAGCTTCTTGACGGTCCATCGCCCGCCGCTCCGCTCCAAGCCGAAATGATCAGGAGACAATGTCGTGAATACGATTATGCTTTTACTGGGTTGGATGTGCTTCGGTCTCGTCGCGGGTGTCGTGGCACGTCTGCTTCATCCGGGTCCCGATCCCATGGGGATCTTCGGAACGATCCTCCTTGGTGTGATGGGCTCGTTTCTGGGTGGTGGAATCGCGTTTCTCTTTGGCTATGGAGAGAGTATCGCCCAGCCGAGCAACTGGATCATGTCGATTCTCGGCGCGGTGATTTTGCTCTCGATCGGCGTCTTCGCCACGAGGTCGCCGACAATCAACAGATAAATCGCCTCGCGAACTGATCCAAAGGATCAAAACGTCAGAGACGAGCGCGATCGGCGCAAACCGAGCGCGATCGCCCCTGAGGCGCCTAGAAATTCATCGATAACCTCGACACTCTTCCCCGTCGATTGCGATCAGTCAGGAGAGTAGTTCCGGAATCACGGTCCCCTTGTCGACGATTCGGATCGGCTGGCCGTCCGGGGTCAGAAACCGCTGGTTCAGGTCGATTCCTAGCTTGTGGAACAAGGTCGCGGCCAGATCCGAGGGCGTGATCGGGTGATCGTTGGGCTCGTCCCCCGTCTGGTCGGTTCGTCCCAGCACGAGTCCGCCTGGCGTTCCACCTCCGGCGAGGATCAGGCTGTTGGCCCTCCCGTGGTGATCTCGCCCCGCGTTGCGGTTGATCTTGGGCGTTCGCCCGAACTCACCCATCATGACCACGAGGGTTTGATTCAGCAGACCTCGCGAGGCCAGGTCGTCCAGCAAGGCCGAGACGCCCTGGTCGATCGGCGGGGCGAGGGTGTTCTTGATCGTCGGGAAGTTTTGGACGTGTGTGTCCCACCCAAGCGCACCAGTTCCTCGGTCATTGACTGTCACGAAGTCGACGCCTCGCTCAATCAGACGTCGCGCCAGCAGGCACGACTGGCCCAGAGGGTTCATTCCATAAGTCTCGCGCGTTCGAGATTTCTCGTCCTCGAGATTGAACGCAGCCTGGGCCTCGCCGGAGGTCAACAGGTCATACGCCTGGTCGGCAAACTGGTCGCGGCTAACGGTCAGCGGCGTCTCCGACAGGTCGCGCGCGAATCCATCGAGTGTCTGGACCATCGCGCGTCGCCGTCGAAGTCGTTCGAGTGTCACTCGGTCGGGCGGGGTCAGGTCTCGAACCCGGAATCCGGACAGGCTGGGATCACCACCGGCGTCGAACGGGTCGAAGGCCGGGGTCAAGTAACCGCTCGACGCGAACGCCGGCCGATCGGGCACGGCGACGTAAGGTGGTAAGGTGCTGGTGCGTGAACTCTCGCGGGCCTTGGCGACGACACTGCCGTAACTCGGATAAACCAGAGCGGGACTGGGCCGGTAACCGGTCAGCAGGTGGTGAGCCGCGCGGTCGTGTTCCGCTTCGGGCGACGTCATGCTCCGGATCAGGCTCAGGCGGCTCATCGACTTCGCGAGTCTCGGAAAAACCTCGCTGATCCTCAGGCCGGGTACGGATGTTTCGATCGTTTCGAACTCACCGCGAACATCGAGGGGCGCCTCGGGCTTCGGGTCGAAGGTATCGAGATGCGACGGTCCCCCGCCGAGCCAGATGAGAATGCAGCTCCGCGCCTTGGGACTGGAGTCGCCTCCCGTCTCGGCCGCATGGGCACGGAGCCGCAGGAGATCCGCCAGACCAATCCCGAGTGCGCTCAGCACGCCCACGCGAAGCAAGTCGCGACGGCTGGGTCCGTGGCACGGCCGGTTCGTCGAATTCGGCAACATGGCATGCTCCTGGCTTCGCAACTTGCCCCGCGAAGGATCAACCAATCCCACCGACGAAACGAGACGACGTGGACCGCGAACCTCAATGGTTGAAGGCAAACTCTCGTGAGTTGAGGAGCGCCCAGAACAGGTCTTCGGACGCCTCCTGCAAGGAGCCCGCCGACTTGAGCTCGGCCGTCCAATGCGACAGCTCCTCGGAAGTCGGTGGGCGGCAAAGCGTTCGGTAGTACAGGTACTCGACAATCTCGCTGGGACTCGGGTCGAGCGTCATCAGCTGCGTCAAGTAGCCGTTCAGGCCCGAGACCTTGCTCTCGATCGCGTCACCGCCGATGAGCAGCAGGGATTGCCGGAGGCTCAAGGGCGGATTGGCGACAGGCGAACAGCCGTTGACTCTCGAGCATCGGCCGAACGTGTCGAGAATCGTGCTGGGCACGCTTGGCTCAAAGATCTCGATGGCCTTGATCTTGGCGCGAGGGTTCCTGTTGCCAAAACGATTCGGCACGTTCGTCGCTTGCGCGATCGCGTCCGCCATCTGGTGCGCGGTCAACGGACGCGGAAGATGATGCGAGAAGAGCCGGGAATCGTGCTCGTTCCCCACGACTGTCGCCGACGAGAGCGCATAGGTCTCGGATGTCGCCACCGTTCGGATCAGATCACGAACATCATACTTGTGTTCGACGAAATGGAGTGCCAGCGCGTCGAGCAACTCGGGATGCACCGGCGGATTCGCCGCGCTCAGGTCGTCGGGCGGGTCGGCGAGGCCTCTTCCAAAGAACTGGGCCCAGACCCAATTCGCCATCGCTCGGGCGAAGTACGGGTTTTGCTCACTCGTCATCCAGTCGGCAAGGACCACCCGAGGATCGGCGTCGGCGGCAACCTTGACCGGCGTTCCGTCGAGCAGTCGGGGCTCGGCCGGTTCCCGGGTTCTCGGGTGTTCAACGACGCCGTTTGGATCGACCGCAATCTCAAGACGCATCATCCCAGGCGGTGAGGCTCCGTTCGGGCCGACCTTGGCGAAGATGGCGGCGAGGCCGAAGTAGTCGTCCTGTGTCCAGACGTCGAACGGGTGGTTGTGGCACTGAGCGCAGCGGATTCGAAGTCCCAAAAACCGCTGGGCGGTCAGTTCGGCCCTGACCTTTGCGTCGGGGCCGTCGAGGGCATAATTGACGGGTCCCCCGCCCCGAACGTTCGGGTTGCCAAGCGACGTCAGGAGCTCTCGAACCATCGAGTCCCACGGAGCGTTCTCCTCGAGCCGATCGGTGAGCCAGGCCTGATAGGCCCCTGCTCCGTTGCCGAATCGGGCCTGACTGATCTGGAGCATATCCCCGAGCTTGAGCCGCCAGAACCAAACGAAATCCTGGCGCTTCATCAGTTCGTCGATCGTCTTGACCCGCTTGGCAGGATCAGTGTCGGCGACGAACGCCTTGACCTCTTCCGGGAGGGGAATCTGACCGGTCAGGTCAAGGGTCGCCCGACGGAGGAACGACGCGTCGCTGGCCGGAGGGCTCGGCGGAACCTTGAGCGACTCCAGCCTCCGGAACAACACCTCGTCGATGAAGTTTCGTCGTGCTGGTTTCTTGAAATCAAACGACAACGCGGGATTGATCGGCGTCGAGAGGCGTGCGGAAAGCACGCGAGACTGGTATCGCACGATGATGTCGGCTTCCGCGCGTCGCTGGAGTCTGGCCAGCCCGTTGGAATCGACCTCGAGGGCCGTCTCGTCGTTCACTTTATAGGTCGCTAGTCGCGTTACGTCTCGGAGGTGCCCGTCCTCGAAACGGGCCAGGACCCGCAATTGCCTCGGTCCAGGCCCCGGAAGCCAGGCGTGTCTCGGCTCGACAGTGACCTGGACCACCGCCCCGTGAGTTTCGCCTCGACACTCGGGCGATCCGTCCGCGATCCAGGAGATCAAGGTCCGCAACGCGTCGGAGTCGGGAGGGAGTCGCGGGCCGCCGCCGTGTGGCGTGCGACCCGTTCCCTTGCGGATCAGCAGGCTCGACTCGGGATCCATGCAATCGACACGACGACCCCCGGACTCGCGAGTCAACGCGCGGTAATCGCCTTTCGGATCATATCCAAACAAGGATAGGTGAAATCCATTCTGGCCGTCGGCCCTGCCGTGGCACCCTCCCGTGTTGCAGCCATATCGCGTAAAAATGGGAACGATATCATTGGCGAAATCCCAGGTCCGTCGCGAACTGTCCACCACGTGGATGGCCACGCCCTGACGCTCGCCTTGATAATTCGCCCAGACGGTGGCATCCCCCGCTTTCAACGGTCGGACATAGCCGCCACGCTCGACCCGGACAATCCCTTCCGGCTCCGCCTGCCATGCGACCTCGCCGCTCAGGTCCCGTTGCGCCTCCTCCCTCCCGCACGACTCGGCGATCAATTGAAGACCGAGATCGCCCGGATCGAGTGTTGCCTCGTGAAGATTGAGCCGGAACGTCAGCGGCTTCGCCGCGGGAGGAGGATGTCTCTCGGAATGCGCGGCGTCAGGTTTCGGAACGTTGCGAGCCAGTGTCTTGGTTCGGGAATCCGTCTCGGACTCCGCCCCTGGTCGG
Source organism: uncultured Isosphaeraceae bacterium (assembly GCA_964599655.1). Taxonomy (GTDB): domain Bacteria; phylum Planctomycetota; class Planctomycetia; order Isosphaerales; family Isosphaeraceae; genus CAZRGV01. Next base: position 47,193 of record CAZRGV010000008.1, read on the forward strand.
GGCTTCCCCCCCCAGTCGCAACCGACCACGACGACGATCAGAAGGCATAAGATCGATCCGAGCGAACGGGGGGACATCGAGATACCCTTTCCCCGTCTAGACTGGCAACGGAATCGAGTCGTTGGGCGAATTCGGCAACGCGTCTTAATCCTAATTGACTAAGATTCGTAACGCAAGGCCCGATCACCGAAATCACGCGATACGCATTATTGTACCACAATTGTCATGGATCGAGAAAGAGAACGGCGGTCCGACGATCGATCCTGAGCGGGCCTGGCGGCGAGGCCGGTTTCCACTCAATCGAGCCTGGGCCTCGCGAGCTGGATGAGGAAACGCTCGAGGACCACTCGGGGAGCCATTTGGGACCAGCCCTTGAGATCCAGGTCGGCTCGCAGAAGCATCTCGGGGAGTCGCGAGACTCGCTCGGGACCGAGATGGGCGTGTTGCTTCAGAGTGTTCTCGACGGCGAACGGCGGGATACCGGCCTCGCGGCAGGCCTCGCGCGGCTCACGTTTTGCCCGTCGCAACTGTCCGGCGTGGTGGACTTTTCGCAACGAAACACTCATCGCGGCAAGCAATCCGACGGGATGTTCGCCAGCGGTAAGCAAACGGTCGAGGTCGACGAGCGCCTCGGCTCCACGCCCCGTGGTGGCCGCGTCGAGGATTCGCCAGATCGTCTCGACCCGCCCGGCTCCGACCATCTTCGAAACATCCCCGCGGCGAATCGTCTTGCGCTCACCGACGTAAACCGAAAGCTTCTCCAGCTCGGAGGCGAGCAGTCCGACCTCGGGACCGACCAGTTCCACGAGCAGCCGAGCGGCATCCTCCTCCATCTTCGCGCCGTATTTCGATCGCGATAGGCTCGTCAGCCACGAGGGCAGCTCGCGCTCGGCGGGGCTCTTGCAGTCGATCGCCAGTCCAACCTTGTCCACCAGTTTGGCCAGCCTGGTATTGGAGGGCCACGACTTCAGGCAAAGCACGAGAATTCCAGTGCTCGAAGGCCGGTCCGCGTAAGCTTCCAGCTCCTTGCGGTGCGCGGTCACGAACGGATCGGCGTTCTCGACCAGCGCTACCCGAACTCTCGAAAGAAACGGCAAAGTCCGAACCTCGTCGAGCACGTCGGCCAGGCCGGCCGCGTCTCCCGCAAACCGGGACACGGCCAGATCGTCCGAATCGGGCCCCAGCGCGGCTCGGAAGAGTGCCCCGAGGACCTCGTGCTGGAGATAGACATCATCCCCGAATACCACACAAATCGGTTTGTCCCCAGCCGTTTCGGGCTTTTTCAAGAACTCCAGCGCGAGCATGCGAGGTCTGTCCCAGATTCCTTGAGCCGCCTAAAATCCCCGAGCTGAGTCTACCACTCGGCCACCCTGTCACGCCACGAAACGAGCGTCGAACGCCCCACACGCCCCGTTGTTCCCGAAGGGCTATAACGTTCGTGGACTCGTCGGACAGTCCGCTCACCCTCTCCATCGTCCGAGCGTCCGGTTTGGCCCGCTCGGTGCCACGAGGGGATGAACGCACCCATGCGCCACGCTGCAATGAGTCCAACCAACCGCCCTTGAAGGCGGCCCGATGACTGCCCCCCCAGAAGCGGATGCTCTTCACCTTGACGATCGTTCCATGTCCAATACAATCGTCTGAAACGCTCGTTTGAATCGATTGTCTGAAACACTTGTCTGATTCGTGAGGCGGTCATGGCCACTCTGGATGCAACGAAAACCCGTCTTCTGGAAGCGGCGGGAGAGGAATTCGCGGAGAAAGGTTTCGCGGGGGCCACGATCCGCTCCATCTGCAAGCGGGCCGAGGCCAACGTGGCGGCCGTAAACTACTACTTTGGCGACAAGGAGCAGCTTTACACACAGGCCGTGATCGAAGCGCACCGCTGCGGCGTTCCGGCATGGTCCGAGAGTGAAATCGAGGAAGGTCCGCCTGCGGAGCAGCTCCGACTCTTTATTCATCACTTCTTGAGCGGCGTGCTGGCGATCAATCGCGAAAGCTCGTGGCAGCATGCACTGATGCTTCGCGAAATGATCCGGCCGACGAGTGCGTCGGCGACCCTGGTTCGCGAGGTCATCCGACCGAAATTCGAGCGGCTCAAGGCGATCATTCGCCGCCTTCGCCCCGACGTCGATGAGCGTCGATCCAACGCGATCGCCTTCAGCGTCATCGGGCAGTGCCTTCAGTATCGAGTCGGCCGCATGGTCGGCGAACGCCTGATTGGTCCCGATCGTTTCGAGGAACTCGATCTGAACTACCTAACCGAGCACATCAGCCAGTTCACGCTGGCCGCACTGGGTCATGCCCCCCCGCTCTCTGGCGAGGCGGATGCTCCATGCCGCTCAGAGTCGAGGGGAGCGTCATGAACTGGATTGCCTTGAAGATGCTGACCGGGGACAGGGCGAAGTTCTTCGGCATCGTGATGGGCCTGACCTTCGCCGCGCTGCTGATCACGCAACAAGGTTCCATTTTCTGTGGCCTGATGCTTCGCACGGCCGGACAGATTCGCGACATCACCGGGGCCGATCTCTGGGTCATGGACCCCAACGTCCGGTTCATCGACGACCTCAAGCCGATGATCGAGACGAACCTCTACCGAGTTCGAGGCGTCGATGGGGTACTCTGGGCCGTTCCGCTCTACAAGGGAAACGGCCGCGCGAAGATCAAGAGCGTGGGACCCGACGGGAAAACGCAGGAAATCATTGAACAGGTCATCCTGCTTGGTCTCGACGACGCCGCGCTGGTCGGCGCTCCGAGGCAGCTCTGGGTCGGCTCGTATCACGATCTCCGAAGGCCCGAAAGCGTCATCGTCGATCGCGTCGGACTCCGGAAGCTCTTTCCTGGACAGGGCGGAGAAACCACAACCGATCCGAATGAGCTTCGCAAGTTCCTCGGCCGGGAGATGGAGATGAACGACCACCGAGCGGTGATCGTCGGTATCTGTGAGGCCAGCCGCACGTTCCAGTCCAACGCCGTGGTGTACACGACGTATTCCCGTGCCAAGCAGTTCGTCCCTCGAGAACGAAAGCCCTTGACCTACATTCTGGCGAAGACCGAACCCGGCAAGAACCCCGAGGAGATCGCCAGCAGAATCGAGAGCCAGACGGGGCTAGGAGCCAAGACCAGTGAACAGTTCTCCTGGATGACGATCAACTATTTTCTCAAGTACACCGGCATTCCGATCAATTTCGGCATCACAACGATTCTCGGGTTTCTCGTCGGGACCGCCATCGCGGGCCAGACCTTCTACAACTTCACGATCGAGAACCTCAAGCAGTTCGGTTCACTCAAGGCCATGGGGGCGAGCAACATCAAAATTGTTCGCATGATCCTCTTGCAAGCGACGGTCGTCGGACTGCTCGGCTACGGCCTTGGAGTGGGTCTGGCAGCCTGGTTTGGTCAGGTCAACAAGAACACGGAGCTGGCGTTTTTCACACCCTGGCAGCTCTTGCCGATCACGGGCGCGGCGATCGTTCTTATCTGTGTTCTCGCGAGCATTCTGTGCGTCCGTCGCGTCGTGGTGCTCGAACCGGCGGTCGTTTTCCGGGGCTGACCCGTCCGTAACGGGGCCGAATTCCGCCCGACGATTTTCCAGGTTCCCGGGAGTTCTTTCGATGCTGGTCGCTTCCCCCAGACCGGATTCGCCTCCAAGCGCCGGGCTCGTTGACAACATCGCGGTCCACATCCGAGGCGTCAAGAAGCACTTCGGCAGCGGAGAGCAACGCGTCCTGGCACTTCGAGCGGTCGACTGGGACGTTTACAAGGGGCAGATGTCGATGATCATCGGCCCCTCGGGATGCGGGAAAACGACACTCCTTTCGGTCATCGCTGGCATCCTCGACCCTGATGAAGGCGTGGTCGAGGTCTTCGGTCACGACGTCGCCAAAATGAGCAATGGGAAAAAGACCCAGTTCCGCCGCGATCACATTGGGTTCGTCTTCCAGCAGTACAACTTGTTGCCTGCCCTGACCGCCGCGGAAAACGCTGCGATTCCCCTGGTGATTGCTGGCTGGAAACGGGAGCGGGCCGTGAGTCGAGCCAAGGACGTTCTGAACATGCTCGGAATGGGCAACCGGGTCAACAGCCTTCCGAGCCAACTCTCGGGAGGCCAGCAACAACGCGTGGCGATCTCGCGAGCCCTGGTTCATGAGCCCAGCTTGATCGTCTGTGATGAGCCGACCGCGGCCCTTGATCACGAAACCGGACAGCATGTGATGGAACTCCTCCGGGAGGCCGCCGTTCGCCCCGACCGCGCCGTGATTGTGGTGACGCACGACAATCGAGTTTTCCACTTCGGCGATCGAATCGCTCGCATGGACGACGGCCTGATCGTGGAAATCCACGACAAGACCCAGGATGCGGCCTGAGCCTCAGACTCGGAAAACCCGTCCCCTCCACCCAATTAATGTCGACAATCATGATCACGAAATACGCCCTTCCCATGTTCGCCGTACTCGGTCTTGGCTTTGCGATTTACACCGTGGTCCTCGGGCAGCAAACGCCGCCGCCGAGTAAGCCGTTGATTTCTCCGCCCCAGCGTCCCGAGGAATTCCGATCCATCGCCGGAGCGGGAATCGTCGAGGCCCAGGAACGCAATATCCCGATCGGAGCCCAGACACCCGGCGTCGTGACCGACGTCTTCGTCAAGGTCGGCGACAAGGTCGAGAAGGGAACCCCCCTGTTCCGAATCGACGACCGTTCCCTCAAAGCCCAGCTCCGGATTCAGGAGGCCCGGCTCGAATCGAGTCTGGCGAGCCTGCGTCGGCTCGAGGCGGCGCCTCGACCCGAGGACATTCCGCCGGCCATCGCCGCCGTCGACGAGGCCAGGGCGAGGCTCGCCAACGCCGAGATCACGGCCAAACGCACCACGAGTCTGCTGGAACGCGGTGTCGGGGCTCCGAGCGACTATGACCGCGACCGCTACGCGGCGTCCGAGGCGAGAGCGGCCCTCGCCAAGGCGGAGGCCGACCTCTACCGCCTCAAGAAAGGAACCTGGGAAGAGGAAATTCGGATCGCCAAGGCGGCCGTCGAGGAAGCCCGAGCGCAACTCGAAAGCACCAAGGTCGATCTCGATCGCCTGACCGTTCGAGCCCTCACCGACGGCCAGATTCTTCAGGTCAACGTCCTGCCTGGTCAGTTCGCCGCCCTGGCCTGGAACGAGCCCTTGATCGTTCTGGGCGATGTTCAAAAACTGCACGTCCGTGTCGACATCGACGAACAGGATCTCCCACTCTTCCACCCCGGCGCCCGCGCCGTCGCGACGCTCAAAGGGCGGCCCGGCGTACGATTCAACCTGAAATTCGTGCGGGTCGAACCGTATGTTATCCCGAAGAAAAGCCTGACCGGCGACAACTCCGAACGGGTCGATACCCGAGTGCTGCAGGTCATTTACGCCCTTCCGGATGACCGCCCGCTTACGGTCTACGTTGGCCAGCAGATGGACGTCTATCTCGAGTCGGCGAAGCCCCTGGGCATTGCGCTTGACGCCAATCCGAACGCGCCCAAACCGTTCGAGGAAATGAGATGAACCAGGCCCGAGGAACGTCAGAGAGGCCCGGGGGGCTCTTCGAACGGGTCATCGAGTCTCGTCAACGCCTCCGAGCCGCTCGACCCGATTTCGACGAACCCGAGGATTCTTGGTTCGGTTCCCTCACATTTCCTGGTTCGGACGCGTCCGAGTCTGGCTTGGCGTCGATCACGCGGAATCGCAGTGTTTGTCGCGCCGGTGGTCGCTTGCCCACGAGGTCGTGAAGCACAATGTCGAGGTCGTATTCACCGGGCGGAAGCGGCTTCAGTCCGAGAGTCGTCGAAAGGTAGAGATTCGTCGGCGGCTGGCGGCTTTCCGCCAGGTAGTCGATCACCTTGTCGCGACCCCAGAGAATCTTTTTCTCACCATGACGTCGCACGTTGACGTCTTCCGTGAGGTGGGCGCGGTACATGGGGCCCACTTTCTCGTACGCGTGGTTGATCGGCTCCAGATAGACCAACAGCTTCTCGTCTCTGGTCAGCGCAACCTCTTCAAGCGGCACGTAATCGCGATGCCCCTTGATCGACTTGCAGGCGACCGCCATGGTCATCTCGAGTGGCGGTTTCGCCTCGGGATCGTCGGCGCGAGCCTCCGCAACGAGGAGCAGAACGAAGATCACGAGAATCGGCCGACGGAACTGATCCATCATGGTGAGCAACGCATAAAGTCGCGAGTGACCGAACACCACCCATCGAAGGCTAACCGAGTGCGCCTCGGGACGCAAGGGGCCCTGAGGCCTTCCCCGCGCCGATCGAGCAGCAGCATCGACCACCACGACTGCGGTTCGGACTGGGCAAGATAATCCGCGCTTGGCGTCGGCAACGGATGAGACAGGGGAGACTGGAGAGTTCAGGCGGATTCCGTGAGAGAGCGAGGCCGATAAAGAAGGCGGGTACCCAAGGGAATGGGACCCGCCGTTCGCAGGGAGGCGAGAATCGTGGCCCCGATCGCGTGTCGTTCAGGAACGCGACCGGCGCCGCCGCAAGCGAATCGCGGCGCCGCCGGCCACGATCGACCAGGCCAGGAGAGTTGCTGGTTCGGGAATCTGACCCGCGTCGACTCTGGGGAAGACTACTCCCTCTTCTTCGACCATGTCGTCGGGAGAGCCAGCGAACGCCATCAGCCCAAATCCAGTCGTGGGGTTATAACCGGGCAACTTGCTGAAGTTCGTGATCAGGAACTCGAAGTCGGGATGCTGGGGCGACGGGTCGAAGACCAGTCCACCCATGTGTCCGGGCAGATACGTGCCGTAACTGTTGGCGAACCCCATGCCGTTGTTGGCGTATGTGGCAATCGTGAAACCGTCGATTCCAGGACCGGCCTGCGACTTATCGCCCGGCACCCCAGCCAGCACGGTCGGCTTACCGCTGTTGGTGAAGTCGAAGCCGATCGTGATCGACTCCCGGCCTCCGAGATGCGGCAGGTCGATCCCTCCCGCGGCGGCCGTTTGGGACGACACGGTGCCCGGGTTTCCGTTGCTGTCGGCGTCTCCGGCAACGCCGAAGAAATTCACGCCAACCTCCATCGTGTCCGTCGACTTATCGTAATAGAGCCGGATGTCCTTGATCGACCAGCCTGTGCTCATGTGATGCGAAAGAATGTATTGCTCGGCGTTCGTGCTGGGAAACTGAGGGTTGATCAGGGTGGTGATGCCGGGCTGATTCGACGGGAAGTCCTTCTCGACGTCCCCCGTGCTGTTCGCGCTGATCGGACCGGCCGACGCTGGGAAAGCGGCTGCGAGCACGGCCAGGAATCCGGTCCAGACCCAGAGCTTGCGGAAAACCATGACGCGTCTCCTTCCGCGTAGATTCGTCGGATTCGAGTCGCCTCGGCCATGCCGAGCACAGGGCTCGGCCCGTCGGCGTCGGTTGATCCTGCGTGTTCGTTGGTTCCGGCCTTTGTCCCATTGTCCGGACAGTGAGTCGGAGGGGTGACCTGGGTTTTCGACATTCGTCACGCGGCGATGGGGTTGTGAGACTCCACGCCGAGGACGGAGTTCCGTTCCCTCGAAGGGCGAGCGGCCCCGGATCTCTTGGGGGGCACCCCCCGCCAGAAAGGATGTTGGCGCGATGTCTCTGTTCCAATCGCTCCGCAACACCGTTCAGTCGTGGGTGCGACGTCGCGGCAAAACGAAGCCGCCGCGATCCCGCGCCAACGTCGCCCTGGAACGTCTAGATCATCGGCAACTTCTCAGCGTTACCTTCACTGGAAACGCCACAACCGATATTCCCGACAATGCCGGCCCAGGCTTCGCAATCGTTCAGAATCCCACCCCGCTTCCGATCAACGATCCGCAACTGGCTGCGCTCATCAAGGTTTCCGGCTTTGATATCAGTGCCGTCCGGATGTTTTACAGCCCTCAGGACGACATTCTGAGCATCGCCATCCAGCAACCGCTGAACCAGAAAACCAACCCGCAATTTCCAGTGATCGCCGGTGACGCGGACAACAACGGCAACGGCGGAACCGTCGATCCCGCCGTGCTTCAGGTCCAGCCGCTGTTCCAGGATTACCCCTATCTCGGCGGCACCGAAACCATGGGGGTTTTCCTCGACCTGAACAACGACTCGATCCCGGACGTTGTCGCGGGCATCTCCAACGACCAGGGCGCGGGCAAGTTGTATCAGGTGGCCGACGCGGTGGTCAATCCCGACCCGAACCTGGCCTCGACGACCCCTCCCGCCTTCGGTACGCCTCTTCAGGACAATACCGGCTTCGCCTTCCTGAGAAACGCCGACCCGACCAAGCCCAGCTTTGAGTTCCAGATCACCAACTTCTCCAAGCTCTACCAAGCAAAGACCGGCAAGGCGCTTCAGGCCAATAGTGTCATTCGCGTGGGAGCCTTCGGCGGCTCCAACGAGGACTTCATCAACGAGGAGTTCGTCCCGGCCCAACCAGTCAGCTTCGGCGTCGCCCCTCCGCCGCCACCGACCTGCCCACCCCTGTCACCACCGGTGATGATCAACCCGCACCAGCATCGCCATGTGAATACCGCCCATCCGACCCTCATCCGAGTCAACCTCTTCGGAACAAGTGGGTTCAACGTCAATCAGATCGATCCCCAATCCGTTCGGCTTGGCGGCGCGGCCCCACTGGCCCACTTCACTCGAAACATCAACCACGATGAATTTCTCGACGCAACATATATTTTCCAAGGCGATCAGATTCAACTGCCGAGAGGCATCGTCGAAGCCCACGTGACTGGCACAGTGACAGATCCAGCCACCGGCCACACGACACCTTTCGACACGGCGAAGATTATTTTCAACCGCGACAAATCGTATTACTCCCCCGCGCAGCAGGCCGCCCAGGCCCATCGCCAGCAGATTCGAGGGGATGCACCCGCGTTCCCGCCGCCATTCTTGGCAAGGCGGGCCCACCAGGCCGGTGTCGATCTCGTGATCGACCAGATGCAGAACGAGTCGACCATCAGTTGGCGGACCCCCAACGCTCCAACCGTCGCCATCGCGACGCGAAGCCAGAACCACCAGCAACGTCTTGACGCCATTCGGAGCAAGATCCACCCTCACAAAGGACCGCTCGAACAGGTCGCTTCACAGCCCACGCCGATCCTTCGACCTCGGGTTTCCACGAAGGTGGTTCCCCAGACCGACCGCTCCACTCCGGCGGTGACACGCAACCTTCCGCGACCCACTCCAAGGCCGACCAGGCGCGTCTCGCCAACCCCGGCCGTCATCAACGTCGATCAACTCGTGGCCTCGTCCTCCTTGTCCCGTTGAACGCCGAACGACCGGGATAGCCGTAGTTCCCCCGTCGAATGTTAAAATGGGATCGAACGGGGGAACTCATGCTAATTGTCAACGACCGGATCGCCATCCCACTTGAGGAATTCGAGATCAGCCACGCTCGCTCCAGCGGGCCCGGCGGACAGAACGTCAACAAGGTCCACTCCAAGGTCATTCTGCGCTGGAATCCCGCGACGAGCCCGAGCCTGCCGCCTTCCGTCCAGTCGCGACTTTTAGATGCCTTGGAGTCTCGGCTAACCAAAGACGGTGATCTGCTCATCACGTCCCAACGCACGGCCGACCAATCCCGAAACCTGGCCGATTGCCTCGACAAGCTGCGAAATCTCATCTTCAAGGCGGCCGAACCCCCCCGGCCTCGTCGCCCGACACGCCCAACCCAAGCGTCCCGCGTCAAGCGGATCGAAGCGAAATCACGTCGCTCCGAGACCAAGAAACTGCGGCGAAAACCGCAAGCCGAGGAGTAACTCCCGCCATGGCCGACTACTCTCCCTACCAGCAAAAAATCATCAAGCGATACTACGAGAACTTCGATGCCATCAAGGTGCAGCGTCTCGCCGAGCTGGTAACGGAACTCTATCTCGCCGAGGGGAAAAAGCGGGACCGACTCTGGAAACAGGTTGAGGAGGCGCTCACGAAGCTTGAATTTCCGGCGTCCCGGATTGCCCACCTGCTCGAAAAACGCGACCCCGCTCTGTTGGCGGAAGTTCTCAAGGAGTTGGAGTCAAAACGCGACTGAGGCATCCGAGGACAAAATGTCGGGCCGGGAATTCCGCCCCCGGCCCGGCGGCTTCGATCGGAGCGATCCAAATTCTCACTTTTTCAAGTTCGAGGCGAGGAAGCCGGCAATCCGCTGCCAGGCGTCGTTCGCGGCCTTCTCGTTGTACTGCGGTCCTCCTGGCCTCATGAAAGCGTGACCCGCCGCCGGGTAGACGTGAAGCTCCACCTTCGACCCCTTCGCTTCAAGCAACTTGGTGAATTGCTTGACCTTATCGACGGGAATACCGCGATCGTCCGCCCCAAAGATTCCCAGCAACGGTTTCCCCGCGAGTTGGTCGATCTGCTGGCCCTCGGTGGTGATGCTCCCGTAGCAATTGATCGTCGGGCCGATCGTCGGCGACGCCTGCGCGGTCGCCCTCACGTACCCTCCCATGCACCAGCCGATCACGCCCAGTGGCTTCCCCGGCGCCACGTCCCGTTGCTGCTGGAGAAAAGCCACGGCCCCTTTTCGATCCGCTACCACCTGACCTCGGTCGAGCGCGCATCAGTTCGTGGGCAACCATCGAATCGTCCGTCGACTTCCCACCATAGAGATTCACCCCCAGCGCCACGTAGCCCTGCGAGGCCAGGCGATCAGCACCCTGCTGGACCCAGTCGGTCAATCCCCATCATTCGTCAATCACGACGATCGACGGGAACGGACCATTTCCCTCCGGCCGGCCCAAATCCGCTTGATCGGACCGGCTCCGCCAGCGAATTCCAACGTCTTCGATTCCGCCTTCGGCCCATCCGCCGACACGCCGCCAACCATTCCCAGCACGAACGTCCAGCCGATCAACCATCTCAACCAGCTCATCATGTGCTGACTCCCAAAAGGCGACAGGATTCCAAGTCGTACATGCGGCACGCCCCAGTCCGTCCCTCGCGTGATTGGGCTTCCCTCGGCGCGTCGGGTCCACCCCCTTCCGCGTCGGATGCTCCCTCCCGAGGAGTGACGTCGCGGAAGCCTCAGCTCCTTGCGCACCCATCTTCGCTCCGACTAGTTAAACCACGGGATCAGGCTATTCCGCGAGCATGCAAGACTTCATGGCGAAAAAATTGCCAGAAATAGCCTATTGACGAGATTGTGTTTGTTTCGTAAGTTTTATGTAGTTTCCCCCCCAATTCCCATCTCAACACACTGGAGGCTTGAATCCAATGACTCTCGCGAAGCGTATCCGCGACTGCCGGTACGCCAAGGGTTGGGGGCCCGATGAATTGGCTGGCCGGGCGCAGATTTCGAGAACCGCTCTTTACCAGATCGAGTGTGGTAAAACGGAAACACCTCGGGCGGGCACGTTGCGTCGCATTGCCAAGGCCCTTGGAGTCACCACGGACGCCCTGCTCGGCAATGAGGGCCTGAACCTCCCTCATGGTGAGTTCGAGGACGCCGGCTCCCCGGTCGCGGAAATGGCCTCGGAGTGGGCCGCAAGCTCGCCGTCCCGTGCCGCGTTTGATCGCCCCGACTTCTCCAAGCCGGAAACCGAACCATACGCGGCCTGGTCCGCGAGCGCTCGGGTTCGAGAACTTGACCGAAAGTTCCATGAACTGCTCGATTCGCCCCTCGGCGAAGGTGTGGCTCGGATTGTCGAGGACGCGTATCGTTTGCTCCCGAAGTGGCGCGGTCAGTAATCTACCGTTCCGCGACACGATCCTTCCGATACTTCTCGCCTTCTCCGCGATTTGAACGAGTCTCTCCGAAAGATCGGCTAGAATTCCTCAAGGTTTCTTCGGGCCCGAACGACATGGCGGTCGGGTCGGGCCCGTTCTACTCGACACCTTGAGGCACACCATGATCGTTCCCGTTCGGATGCTCCGCGTTGTACCGGTTCTGATCGTTGTCATCCTACTGACGGGCGACGATGTCGCCTACTCCGGAGGTTTTCGGAGTCGTCGATCCTCTGCGCCACCGTCGGCGCACTTCCTGGTTCCGACCACGTCCAGGTCGGATCTCGCCCCAAGTCCGATGCTAGGAACCTTTTACCCAACGCCGTACATGACGGTGGGCGGAAACGGAGTCACGGGCGGTACGGGTTACTCTCCGTTGCATCAATATGGCTGGAGCTCCACCTCGCTCTATGGCCCTTTTTCCGCGCTTCGAGCCAAGGCCGCCCCTGTCGTGACCTACTCTCGTGGCTACGATGGCACCTTCCGCCCGACGGTGGGCACGGCCTTCAGCTATCCGTTCCTCCCCGCCGCCTCTCCGGTTGTCTATCCAACCCGAGGTACGGTCCGAAACGGATTCCAAACGCAGGGGACACCTCCTTGGTGGGACACGGGATATAACTGGGTCGACCAGAACTGATCCCTTCATTGTCGAACTTCTCTCCGTTTTTTTCTTTATTGAGCGGGAGATCGTCCCAGGGAGCCTGGATTCAACCAGCCCGCTACACTCCTCAAGGAGCCGGCTTCCCTGGAACGTTTCACCTTTCAACCGTCCGACTTGGTTCGTGATTAAGTCATGCTCGATTCGGAAAGATGCGATAAGGCAGACCGAGATCCTTGAAATGGACAAGACGATTCGGATCGCGAAATGGGGGAAATATGCCATATTATCGCATCAATCTTTCGCGAAGTTTGGCAAATTCCCGCTTCCACTGCGAGTTGCCGACGGAGGGATAAAGAGTCGTGGTGGCGTCGAGCAAGGTTCGCGCATCGTCCAATCGCCCCTCGCCCTCCAAGGCCAATGCCAGGCCGTAGCGGGCTCGGAGCCAGGGCACCGAACCCGCCTCCGACGTCCGGATGAGCCTTCGGTACGTGGTCGCGGCCCCTTCAAAGTCCCGAATTTGAAGTTCCAGATCCGCGAGATTCCAGAGAAGTTTGGGCTCCAGCGCCGATCTAAGGTCCAAATCGCTGGTCAGTTGCCGACGGGCAACGTCGGGATCGCCCCGGAAGAGTTCGGCCCGCGCCAGCAGGAGCCGGACTTCCGCGTCGAGCGAGCTTGGCGGCGTGCGGGAACCTCGGGAAAGACGACTCGCCACGATTTGAAGAATCTGGCCGTATCGCCTTCGAGACAGGTCCGAGTTCGCCGTTGAGGCGGCCCGGTCGAGCTGCCGGGCGAGGCTGAGGAGCCCGTCTCCCTCCGACGTTTCGACGAGCGATCGCACCGCCTGTTCGGCCTCGACGTAGCGACCCAGCGCCGGCAGGGCCACGACTCGAATTCGACGGGCGCGATCGCGACGGTCCTTGTCGAGCGGTCTGGCGAGCAGTCGGTCACAGATCTCGAGCGCGGTCTTCGGGTCTCCCGCGTCCGGAAACGTCTCCAGCTCGGCGCGTTGGAGCAGCACGTCCACACGACCGGGCCCATCGCCCACCGCCGCCTCAATTCGTTGCAGGGCGTTCCTGTTCGCATCGATCGCATCCGAGACAGCCTTGCGGTCGCCAAGGACCATCGCGTTCTCGATCGTTGATCGCTGGAGGTCAGCGATCGCGAGTTGCGCCTCGAGCCATCGAGGGTGCCCCCTGGGAATCCTCACCCACAACGCGGCCGCCTCGGTGGTCTTGTCTTCTAGGCGGCGAACCTGTCCAAGTCGCCACAGCGCCTCGCCGGCCGCCGGATCTTCTGGGAATGTGTCGATCAGATCTTCGAGCGCCTCGACGTACTTGCTCCTCACCGGTACGAACGGCCTCTCCGCCAGGCGGCGTTCCAGCGCCAGCACCCGGAGCAAACCGGCGCGAGGTCGAAGCGTTCCGCCATGAGGATCAACCACGATTGGCTCCAGAATCCCATCAATCGCCTCGAATCGACCCGCCTGGAACAGGTACGCCGCCGCACGGAATCGCGAGGCCAGGGCTTCCTGATGCTCACCGAGAGCGTCGGCCCGCTCCGCGCCTAAAAGTTCGAGCTGGCCAGCTTTGACCAGGTTTCCGCGAACCTGTTGTCCTTCTGCCAGTCGCCGAAACGCGTCCGTCGAAAGTTCGGCCGGTGGTGGGTCGAATGTGCTCGATAAGAGGAGCAACGCCTGTCTCGCCTCGGGCGCTTCGGCCTTAAGGAGGCGTTCCACCCCTTGAATGGCCCGGTTCGTGGCCTCGCCGCGGGTCCGGTCGTCGGTCGCCCTGCTGGCCTCGGCAAGATCGATACGGAGTTCGAGCGCAACGCGAAGGGTGGTCTTATCGGATAACGTTCCAAGCGCCTTTCGAGCCTCCTCGAAGCGGTTCCGTCCCAGCGCGATCCGGACCGAGAGGTCCGCGCGCTCGGAGACCGGGAGATTCGGATCGGCCTCGACAGCCCGGCTGAGAGAAGATTGGGCTTCGTCAAAACGACTGAGATCCGCGAGGATCTCGGCCTCGAGCAGGTGACCGTACGCCTTCAGTGATGCCTGCTGGAACGCGGGACTCAGCCGGGCCAGGGCCGACTCGAGCATACCGCGATCCGAAGCGGACAACGCCGCGTCAAGGCTCGCCCGATCGGTGAGCGCTCTGGCCAGTCGATATCGCGCGTTTTCCACGAGGGTGGTGTCCGCGTCCTCTCGCGAGTCGGCGATTGGCGTCAGCCGGGCAATCGCCTCGTCGAACGTCCGCCGAGCCGACTCGCGCGCCTTGGCGTCCGAGGGAGAATTCTCCGCCTGATCCTTCCAGGTCCGCCCAACGGCCCATTGGTAAACCGCCGCCTGTGTGACGAACGACCTCGCCTTCGGATGCGAGGGATTCCGCCTCGAGAAGTCGTCGAGCAGTTCGATGGCCGTGTTCCAGCGATTGCGACGCCCCTCCACGGTCGTGGACGACGAGGCCGCGCGATCGAGCGTCGCGGCCATCTCGAGCGCAATCCGCTCGCGTTCCTCGATCGAACGCTTCGGATCGTCGAGCAGTCGCCGCTGCGTGGCGAGATACAAATCCAGTTCATTCGTTGGCTCTTGAGCGTGCGCCAGGAGATTCGGACTGGCAACCAGCACGATCACGACGAGTCCACGCAACAGGAACGCCATCGCCAATCGCTGATCGAAACGATTCATGACCCACTCCACCCCTGGACGGACGAGACCCGCTCGCTCTACGTCTCATTGTACGAATGTTTTGAGATTTCGAGCGCTCGCGAAGTCGAGAGATGGACGCTCTCACATGCCGCGCCTACACTCAGTCGCGAATGGACGCAGTCGATCGTATCGGGTTTGGGGATATTCATGGCGAACCTTCGCGTCGTGGTCGTCGGTGGTGGCGTGGGCGGGCTCTCCGCCGCGCTCGAGCTTCGCCGCCGTGGTTTCGAAGTCGTCTTGCTGGAGCGGCAATCCGAAGTTGGCGGCAAGGCAAGCGAGCGGCGCGAGGGACCCTGGCGATGGGATGAGGGCCCGAGCATTCTCGTGATGCCCTGGGTCTACCGCACGCTTTTCGAGGCTTGCGGGCTCGATCCCGACCAGTACTTGCCCCTTCGACGGCTCGATCCCGCCTTCCGCGCCGTTCTGTCTGACGGCCGATCACTCGACATTCCCGCCGACGAAGCCGGTCTCCGCGAGGTTTTCTCACGGATTGATCCGGCTGACGGCGATGGCCTGAGGCGCTTCCTGGCCCGGATGGACCGGTTCGCGTCCTTGATCGGTCACGCGTACTGCGATCGCCTTCTCGAGCGATGGTCGCAGGTGTTCCTTTCCCCCTTGATGGTCTCCGCCGCAGTCGTCTCTCCGTCAAGAAACTACGCCGACGAGATCGACGCTCACTTTCGCTCGCCGGCGATCCGCGAGCTGCTCTACGGCTTCCCAACCTACTCGGGCTTTGACCCGAAACGTGCCCCTGCCTCGCTGGCGATCATTCCGTGGACGATCATCCGCGAAGGGGTCTGGTATCCCGAATCCGGCGGCATCGCGGCGATTCCCCGGTCGATCGCGAGAGCTTGCCGCGACGTGGGCGTCGAGATTCGAACCGGCATCGAGGTCGAGGCGATCGAGCTCGACGCCACCGGAACGGTTCAGGGCGTGGCCACCTCCTCGGGCCCCATTCACGCTGATGCCGTGGTCTCGAACAGCGACTATGTTCATACGTTCCGAATG
The DNA here is from genome assembly GCA_964599655.1 of uncultured Isosphaeraceae bacterium. Classification (GTDB taxonomy): domain Bacteria; phylum Planctomycetota; class Planctomycetia; order Isosphaerales; family Isosphaeraceae; genus CAZRGV01. The sequence goes on from CAZRGV010000008.1 coordinate 63,224, forward strand.
CTTCGAGGCGGCCGGGGCTTCTCGAAGGAGGTCGACGGCCTTCGAGCCGGCCTGGCGAAGCCCTCGCAATCATTTTTCACGATCCAGCTCGGCTGCGATCGGGCCTGGGACCAGATGGCCCATCACGTCCTGATCCTGACCGAAGGCTCGGACCGGGTCTATCACGAGCTTTTCGAACGCGGCGAATACCCCTCGGATCCGCCGATTTACGTGAACGTCACCTCGGTGACGGACCCCACCGATGCGCCCGAAAGCGGCTCCAATCCCTTCATTGTGGTCGGCGCGCCCCCCTTGAAACCTGGCGTCGAGCCGGATCGGGACTTCGAGCGACGATACGCCGACCAGCTCGTCGCGCGACTGGAACACGCGGGGTTCATCGGCTTGCGGACGTCTGTCGTAACGCGATTCTTGACGGGTCCGGCCGATTGGCGAGAGAGGTTCCACGCGTTTCGGGGCTCGATTTACGGGCTGAGCAACGCCCACAATATTCTTGGCGGTAGCTTCCGCCCCATGAACGCTCGACGCGACATCCCCGGCCTCTACTTCGCCGGAGGCGGCGTGCAACCGGGGGCGGGCCTGCCCATGGTCGTGCAAAGCGGCAAGCTTACGGCCGAACGAATCGCCCGCGATTTTCGATCCAGGACGCCACGAATCTCAACCCGTCTCGAAGCGGCCCGGAATCCATGAGCCCCATGACCTTGATCGTGCTCTCGGTCGCCTTCCTGATCGCGGCCTTCTGGAGCGTTCTGGCCGTCCGGATGCTGCTTGAAGGGCGGCGCGTCCGCCTCCTCAGGCCGGTGGGCGGCGGACCGCCGGTCGATGGCCCGAGCATCGATGTCGTCATGCCGGCCCACAACGAGGAACGACACGTGGAGGCGACCGTGGAGTCGGTCCTTTCTCAGGATTATCCCCACCTTCGGCTCATCGTGGTCAACGATCAGTCAACCGACTCAACCGGAGCCATTCTGAAGCGGCTCGCGAACCGTGTTCCCCCGGAACGCCTGAAGGTTCTCGAAGGCATCGAACGGCCGGCCGGTTGGGTGGGAAAAACCTGGGCCGTGCATCAAGGGGCCGAACAATCTCGGACGGAATGGCTCTCGCTTATCGACGCCGACATGACACTCGACCCGCGAGCGATCTCGACCGCCTGGCGAGAGGCCGTTCGTTCCGACGCCGACCTCGTCTCGTTCCTGCCAGGAGCCGACTGCTTCACGTTCTGGCAGCGGGCGGTCGGTCTCGTTCTCGGTCAGATTCTTGCCCAGTTGTACCCATTGAGCCGCGTGAACGATCCGAGCCGGCCCGAGGCCCTGGCCGCGGGCGGTTTCATTCTCGTGCGGCGCGCGACCTACGACCGAATCGGAGGCCATGCCGCCCTTCGGCACGAGATCGTCGAGGACATTCAGCTCGCGCGTCGGGTGAAAACGGCCGGTGGGACCCTCTCCGTTCATCCCGCGCCATCACTGGTCAAAACGCACATGTATGGCGGTCTGGGCGACATCTGGCGGGGCCTGCGAAAGAACGCGTTCGCCGGCATGGATTACCAGCTCCACAAGTTCGTCGTCGGCGCCGTTGCGGGATTGGTGCTCCTCTGGACGCCCGTGCTGGCCTTGTTTCTGGGCGTTCAGGACGTGCTCCAACCGGAATTCGGTCCCGCGTGGCCCTGGCTTCTGGCGGGAGCTTGGGGGTGGAGTGCCCAGGCGCTCTGGTGCACTCCCATGTTGGTTTTCTTGAAACTACCGATTCCTTACGCGTTCACTCTCCCGGTCGGGGGAACCGCTTTCATCGCGATCACCACGTCCAGTGTCTGGCACCACCTTCGAGGCCGCATTCTCTGGAAAGGTCGCGTGTATGATCCGCGATCGCTTTCCCCCAAGGCCGGAAACCGCGAATCCCCTAGTGACGTCGTCGCCGACTCAATGCGACCTGCGGACGATTGACGCGATCGCCTCACGATACATCGGTTCGGTCTCGCGGCTGGTGAGCGCGACCGACGGCTCGTAACCCCCCTCCTGGAAGGATCGCGCGAGGGGAATGTACCAGGGTCCGCCGTCGCCGTAGGCGGCCGTGGCGAGCGGAACCTCGGGCCGGATCTTCTGGGCGTCAAGCTGGTACTCGACGAACGTTTCGGCCGGCAGGTGCAAGACCGAGATACCAAGAAGATCGAGCCGGCCCAGCAAGATCGGACGTCCGGATTCCAGTCGCTTCAGCCAACCGCAGGCCATCGACGTCCGGTTGCGATTGACCGTGGTTTCCTTGGGATTTGTCACGATCGCCGCGAGCCGGTCGTAGTCCAGGGTTTCGAGCGGCCGGAAGCGGATCGGAGCGGTCGTCCACTCGACGGTTTGAAGCGGGTGGTTCTCCTTATCGGCGTCGGCGTCGGCGGCCTTCATCCCCTCGTGAACCCGGTCGGTCAGCGTGACACGGTTCTCGCGCGAGCCGTCGTTGTATTTGCCCGCCGTCACGTTCCCGGCCGATCCGGTGAAGTAGACGTGCAAGGTCTCGGGCTCTTCCTCGTCCCGCCGCTGGCGGGCCAGGCCGACGAAGTCGCTCGACGGCCGGCCGTCGCCGTAGTAGCTCATCGGGTGGGTCG
>CAZRGV010000008.1:65828-77022 GCA_964599655.1 uncultured Isosphaeraceae bacterium
GGGTCGTGTAGTAGTAAAGACGAGCCAGCGGCCGATCCCCCTGGAAGAAGCCGATCGACCGGAGAATCGGGTCGATCGTGCCCTCGGGAGCCGCGCGGGCGGCTGGGTCTGTGGTCGCGCTGGTGCGATTGAACTTGATCTTCCCGTCGGGACCGATCACCCGGCGGTTACTGGCCACCTTCGATACCGTTGCCTGCCCCTGTCGAAGGTGAGTCACCGGCTGTGAGGCATCGACCGCCTTTCGGACGTCCTCGGCCGTGCGCTGGATGAGGTCGTTCAGGAACGCCTCGTCGTAAAGCAGCGAGGGGGCGTTCGACTTGCGGAGCATCTCGTTGCCGGTCCGGTCCACGAACGGCGCGTTGTGCTGATGCACGCAGTGCAAGGCCACGCGGTCGGGCGTGGTGTGGGCCGCTTCCGCGAGGTTTTCGGTCCAGATCCGGTGTGTCTCGTTCAGCACGCCCGTCCAGTCGAGGCTGGCCAGGACGATCGGCAAACCGCCCCCTTGCAGCACGACGCCCCGAAACCAGAGCGGGTCATCCACGCCGACGACTGGCTTGATCCAGCCGCCGCAAAGCGGATGACCCATGGGCGGGGTCGCATCGGTCTTGAACCGGGCGAGATGGAAGGCAAGCATGGCGGGTCTCCTTGCGAGGCAGGGCATGCAGGTTGGATCTGCAATGTAACCCGAGTAGGGCCCCGCTGACAAACCTCTTGCTCTCGACATCTCCTCGAATGGCGGGGCATCTCCCGAACGGCGGCTCCGTTCAATGACGGCCGGAACGGCTTCGCCCAGGGGGAAAACGGATGAAGAAGTCCGAGTCCACCAAGGCCGTCGTCTGGCAAGGCGTGAGTCAGGCGCCCTGCAAGAATCACGGATCCCCTTCCCGTGGAAAAACGTCTGTTTGGGTGGCTGGGGTCTCGGCACGAGACTCCCGTGTTTCCGCCCCGGGGGGCCTCGACGCCGATGTCGAATTGACCCGCACGGCCCTCACGACGACCTTGCAGGAAGCTCCGTCGCACGACCCCCAGGCCGTTTTGGCCCGAATTCGACTGGGGCTCTCAACGTGGCATGGCCTTGATTGTCTCGACCCGCTGGGATTCAAGAACACCTTGGTGATCCTGATAAGGCGAGCGCCGGCGGACTCGCTCGCGATCCGATGCATCTCCGATCTTCGCGATCGTCCGGACGCGCCACGATTCGGGAAGGGCCCGAATTCATGGATCGCCCCGTTGGCGATCCTGGCCTTAAAAAGACGCATGCGTTAAACTTCAAGGTTGAGCCCAGGCAGAGGAACCGAAACCTCCCGCACGACGCCGTGGCGCAGGGTTCGATCGACCTCGCCGCGGGCGACTCAACGGACGGATCGATCGACGCACTCAACCTGATCGTGCTCAACGCCGATCGCCGTATTTCCCCCCGTACGAGGCGGCGACGCTGGCGAGAATCGCCATCCGGTAGAACTTCCCCGAACTTCGCGACGCCCTGATTCGGCTCGCCGTTCGAACCGATGTTCTTGACACTTCGCGTCGGCTCAACCACAAAGTCGACGGCAATTGGCGAAGACCAGCGGACGTCGCTCGCGTGTTACTCCAGTCGATCGGCCTGAGTGGACAATTTCACTGGAAAGGGTCGGACGATGGATCAGGATGAGGCTGCCGACACGCTCGAGGCGCTCGGGGGACGCCTCGTTCGTGACGTCCGGCTGCCGGGCTCGCCGGTGGTCGGACTCTTCTTCTACACCCCGATCGACGATAAGGGCCTCTCGGGTGTTGCGTCCTTGACCGACCTGACCTTGCTGTACGTCCAGGACTGCCCGATCACCGACGCCGGACTAGCCTACCTTCGCGGTCTTCAAAACCTCGAAGATCTTTTCCTCGCCGGCACGTCGATCACGGACGCGGGCCTGGCCCATCTGCGAGGGCTCTATTCGCTGAGGATGATCGACCTCTCCCATACGGCCATCAGCGATGCGGCCGTGGCACACCTTTCACGAATGCCCTGGCTCCTCACCATTCAACTCCGCCACACTCGAATGACCCGCGATGCGAGCTTCCGGCTGCAACGGGCCCTGCCCAACACCGGCCTCGGCTTTTGGCCGTACTGAGATGGATTCGCCGTCAGGTCCGTCGAGGAATCGCGAAGCCTCTCAGAAACCGCCTTAGACGGAATCGACCGAGCGGTTCTCCTTACCGTAGGGTGGGCAGTGTCCACCGAACTTCCGACGTTGAACGGAGTTCGGTGGGCCGTGCCCAACCTGCGAAAGACCATGGTTTCGGCGATCCCGTCTCAGGCGACACTCGCGTCGCTCGAAGGAGCCGTCGCGTGCTTGGTGATCTTTTGCTCCCAGAACAGCAAGGCGAAGGCCAGGATGCAGAGCACGGTTAGCACCGTCGGGCCGATCCAGATCGCGAACCAGTTCGTCTTCAAGAGTTCGCCAGCGGCGTTCTTCGTCGAGAACATCCCGCGCAACTGGCCGGAAAGGATGCTGCCGATGATCGTCCCCATTCCGTAGACCACAAACACCAGGAAATTCTGCGCCGAGGCCTTGATGTCCTCCGTCGCCGCGCGATCCACATACATCTGGGCCGGAACGAAGAAGAAGCCGAAAGCAAATCCGTGTAGGGCGATCGTGGCAATCATGAGCCAGTACGGCTGGCCGATCGCCGAGAGGCCAAAGCGGATCGCCCACGCCGACGCGCCAATCAGCATCGTCTTCTTGATTCCCAGCTTCGCCACGGCGACGGGAACCAGGAACATCAGCCCCAGCTCGGCCATCTGGCCGAGTGTCATGTACTGCACCACCTCCGCGGGCTTGGTGCCGAGATCCGTGAGAAAGAAGTTCTCGCAGCCGAAGTAGAAGGCCAGCATGATCCCGACCAGGCCCGTGACGATGATGAGCACCGCGAACGACCGGTTTCGCATCAGCTCCAGGCTTTCGAGCGCGGCCGACCGCTTGTCGAGTGGATCGGTCTCCTTCGCCGGAACGGGCGGGGTGTGCGGCAAACTCAGGCAGTAAATGCCGTACAGAATCGACAGCACGCCGGGCAGCCGAAGGCAATCGCGAAACGCGGGCATGCCGATCATCGCGATGTCAAACAGCGGCTTCAAAAACGAGCTGGGATTCTCCGCCTGCTTGAGATATTGACCGTACAGCAGCCCGGCCGCGATCCATCCGATCGTGCCCCAGAGACGAATGTAGGGAAACTTGACCTGCTCCTCCTCACCCAGCGACCGGAACGTGATCGCGTTGGTGAGTCCCATCGTGGGCATGTAGAGGTTACAATAAAGAAACATGATGATGAATAGGGGCCAGAAACTCGTTTGGTAGGCGGCCAGGAGCAACAGCACACCGCCGAAAATGTGACAGCCGGCCAGTACGATCTCGGTCGCGAGGTATCGGTCGGCAATCTGGCCGATCACCATTGGCCCCAGGATGGAGCCGAAGCCGTAGACCGTAAAGATCCAGCCTTGCGACTCCGGCGAAAGGCCGATTCCTCCTTTGGACGGATCGGCCATGAACTGGGCAATCCCCGGCAGCCAGATCCCCCACACCAGATACTGGAGGAACATCATCAGGGAAAGTCGGATCCAAAGGCCGAGGCGCATCGTGAACGCTCCAGGACGAGAAAAAGGGCAGGCGCGCGAAGCGAATGATCGGAAGGACTCGGGCGCGCAAGGGGCAAGGTTTCGGCGCTCCGCCGATTTTGGCCTCTCAATGTAATGGCCTGGCGTCTTAACCGCTACCAGGTACTCGCCGAAACCGCGCGACACGACCCGCGTCAAACCGGAAGCCAGTCCAGAAGCCGGTCGGCGACCCGACCGCAGGTGTGTTCGCAAGCCCAGTCGAACCGCGCGTCCGCCCGTTCGTTGTCCTCTCCCCGCTCGATCAGGCCCCGAACCGCCTCAACGAACGAATCCGCGTCCGCCACGACGTCAAACAGATGCTCGTAAAGCCGGCACTCGGGCAAGGCCGTCGAGACGATCGGACGGCCCGTTCCCATGTAATCCATGATCTTCGTCGGGCAGCAAACCCGGTTGAACGGGTGGTCGTCCCGGTAAGGAATCAGGCAAACGTCGAAGGCCCGGCTGTAACGGCCGATGAGCTCCTGCGACCGCCATCCCAGGGAGTGCACATTAGGCCTCGACAGGCAGTCTCGGAAGTCGGCGTACCAGGCTCCCGACCGTCGAGGCGAGACCCGGCCGATCAGAACGATCGAAGCCTCCGGAAACGCGTCGGCCAGCCGGGTCAAGAGCGCCCAGTCCACGCGGTCCTCGAGCGATCCGACATAACCCAGTCGCGGACCCGGCAACGCGGCCAGGTCGTCGGGCGGTTCCGCCGGCCGTCGACAGGGCGCCACCCCTATCGAGTGCGACGGCGCTCCATGCGGCAAGTGACGGATCCGGTCCGACGCGTCTGGTACGGCCGCGCGAAGCTCCTCCGACCTCAGCCTCGAAACGCAAACCGTCAGATCCGCCTCGCGAACCGCCTGACGCTCCAACTCGTTGACGCGATCGGCAAATCGCGGCCAGTATTGCGAATAATCGTCGATGTTGAAATAAACACTGATATCGGGCCGTAGCTGGTCCCGAAGGTAAAGATAATGCGGATAGGTCATCACCAGGGCCAGCGGACCGGCCGAGGCGACTCGACCCCGCCATTCGACGACCGACCGGCGAATCGGCCGCATGCCCCAGGTCGGAAACCGCTTCATCCACCCACTGGGAAGAACATGGTCCCGATGCCAGAGACCCGGCCGGTCCTCGATCAGGGCGCTTCCCCACGCCCAGGGACGCAAACCCTTTTGCCAGGCGTTGTAATAGTCAACGCAGCGGAGCAGCAGCGTTGAAACGCCCGGCCGTTCCAGCTCGTGGAAAAGGTTCTCGGTCGTGAACCAGTTGGCGTCAGCAACCGCCAGCGCAAGCCGGTCCGTGGCCATTCCCATCCTGGTCGAGCGTCGTCTACTTGTGACGGCCATCGCGCGCTCCCCAGCGACGGGGTGGCGGGCCCCGGAGCTGGAACCGGCCCCGCGCAGCGGCTCTCAACGCGGGGGCCCAACCCTCGCGGGTGCCGAGCTTAGGCCAGACTCAAGAATGTGTCAACGCCAGCCGGGTATCTCCACGCAACCACCCTTGCGACCCAGAGTCGACTCCACGCGACGCAACCTCCCAAACGCGACCCATTCCCGTACGGGGGTCTCTTCTTGAATGGTCATCCATACCGGCATGTTCAGTCAAGAACCTACGTGGAAGGAGCCTGGACGCGAGGATCGCACACTCGATAAGTGACAATGGCACAATGGGTTCCGTCGATGAATCGATTAATTAATGCGAATCCAGCGCGACGACGCCATAATCGTCACAATCGGAAAAATCGCCGCAAACCCCCGACATTCCGGTTGGCGCCTCGAATTCCACTCCCTACAATCGCCCGACTTACAGCCAACGGCCAAACTCACTCCATGGCCGCATGGTCAGACGTTGGAAACGAAGCTGGGATGGATGATTTCCGTCAACCGCAGCGTGAAGGCGGCGGATTGACGCCTGGAAGACCACCAGAGACCTCGGGCCGTCGTTCTGGTCCCGAAAGGAATGCAACGGAGTGCCTTCCTTCGCTTCACGTGATTCGACACCTTTGAGAGGGATTCCGATGCACCAGATCATCTTGATGACCGCCTTGACCGCGACCTCCGGCCTGTTCGGAGGCCACCGCGCCTGTGCCACCGGACAGTGCGGCGCGCGAGTAACCTACTACGCTCCGGCCGCCTGCGCCGGACCGGCCTGCGGTGGATATGTCGTGGCTCCCGCCCCCCAGTCTCACGCGGTTCCCGCCCCCCAGGCCGCCCCGGCCGCTCCCCAGAAGATGGTCCCCGCGACCACCATGGTCCCCGCCTCGCCGTACTACCACGTTTCGTCCTACTACTACGCTCCAGGCTCCTGCCCCAACGGCACCTGCTATCGCCGTTGATCGAAGCTCGGTTGGACGCGTTCGGACGCTCCGGCGGCATGCTCTAAGGCCGAACGGATTTGCGTTCTCCACTGGAAATGCGACCGTTTCATCCCAGCGAAATGGCCCTCTGGCTTCGTCCGGAGGGCCCTTTGTCATGGGTCGATCCTGGCGCTCGATCCGTGGCGCAGTCAGGGAACCACGGTCGCGAACGCCGAGAACTTCGCGGGCGGCTCATCTTTCAGGTCGGTCTTGATCTCCAGCAGCGCGTGGTAGGGCCCGGGCCGCGCGGGGGCCTTGATCGTGACGGTGAGCTTTTGAATCGGCCGAGGGTTCTCGGGGGTTTTCGAGGCCGAGATGTCCCCTTTCCTGGCCGCCGTCTCGGTCACGTGGAATGGCTGGGCGCTTCGGACCAGCACATCCTTGGTCACGACCTGCCCGGCCTTGATCGGTCCGAGCGTCAAGAGCGCCGGCGTGACGACGACCGCCCCTTGAACCTCGCCCGTGACCGAGACGGGAATCGTCGGGGTGGACGCGTCGTTCGTGAACAGGGTGATCTCGTCCTTGAAATAGCCGGTCGTCGCGGTCGGATTCAGCGTCGTGGTCAGGCGATACTGGACGGATCCGCCCGTTCGAGATCCCGGAATTTCCTCGAGCCTCGCCGTGATGTGCGGGCTCAAGGTCTGGATTTTTGTGACGCCCCAGTTCGTCTGCCCTCCGAGGTAGTTCAACGTCAAGGTCTGGGACGAGTTCGAATTGCGGCTGACCAGTCCAAAGTCGACAACGCCAGGGTTCAGCAGCACGTCGCCCCGGATAAAGCACGTCAAGTTCAGGTCCTTCTCGGCGAAGTTGGGGCGGTCGAAGATCAGAGTTAGACCCGAGGCCTTGTAGCCCTGAAACTTGGTGGTGTCGAGCGTCGCCTCGACGAAGGTCTGCGTGCCCGGCGGGATGTCGCGAGCGCCCAGCCTCACGTCGGTGCAGCCACACTTGGTGCGATAGTCCGCGATATGGATGTCGTGGTTCGTGGTATTGACCAGTCGGAACGAGTGCTTGATCTTCGACCCGCGCGCCACGGTGCCGAAGTCGTGCGACTGCTCCGGAAAGATCAGGTCCGTCCAGTTCTGGGCCGAAGCCGTCGAGGCCAGGCCAGCCCAGGTGGCGAGGATCAGCAAGACTCGTCGCATGGGTGAATTCCCTTTAGGAGAGCCGCCGAGGAGACCATCGCGTTCCAACCCTGAACGGTGGAGCGTCCACCAAGTGTCCGTTTCCGCGCGGCAGGTTCGAGCAATCCTCGATCGAACGCCGCTGAATCTTATCGGGCAGCTTGACGTTATATACCACATTCTCCGGCCCTGTCAGGATCGGGATTCGCTCCAGATCACGTTTTCCCCCTCTGCCACGTAGCAATTCGTGCCGTCCGCTGGCGAACCCTCCGGCACTTTGATACCATGAGGCTCGTGACCTGAGATCGTCGTTGGCCCCAGTTGGACCGTGTCCGGTTCGTGATCTCGCGTCAACCGAACGGCACGACACTTCGACTTCGTTCTTGTCCGCGTCTCAGCGTCCATGGGTCGTATCGGTTCTGATGCTCGATTTCGTTCCGGCCGGAACGGAATCCGGGTTTTCCCGATGGCGGCGGCAACGGGTTTACCGCCGATCTTCAGAGGTCGCGAGCGCGCTTTCCATGCTCAAACCATCGGTGCAGATACGAGAACAAGACGGTATCCTCGTCGCCGAGTTCTGGGATTGTCTCCGGCTCGATCCGGTTCCCGTCCAGGAGCTTCGCAAAGCGTTCGAGGCCCATCATCAGCGAAACGGTCGACCCGAGGTGGTCGTCGACCTCAGCGGCGTCGGATTCGCTGGCTCCGCCGCGCTCGGGGGATTCCTGGCCTTGCGCCGCCTCGGGGCCCGGCTCGTCTTTTGCAACGTGGAACCCACTGTGCGCGAGGTCTTCCGCGTCAGCAAGCTTGAGCCGCTCTTCGTTTTCGCGAGCGATCCTGCCTCCGCAATCGAGATGGCCCTCAAGAACGGGACCGATCCCTCCCGCGATCCTTCCCCCGCGGACGAGTCCGCGAAGGACCCGTCGCCATCCCCCACACGGTCCAGTCCCGGGTCGGCCCCGTTGCGCCGGGGTCGCGACCGAATGAAATGATTGCCCTCGCTCTTCGACGAGCGGTCCGCTCGTCCAGTCGTTCAAGCGACAGACTTCGCGACGCATGAAATCGGGAGTGATCGGGATGGCCCTGCAGGCTCGAATCCGCGTCGAACAGGCCGATGGAGTCCGTGTCGTCCGCTTTCTCGACCGGCAGCTCTACGACGATCGAACCGTCCGGGAAGTTGCCGACCAGTTATTTCAACTCTTGCCCATCGCGGGGCAAAATCCCCGGTTGATCCTCGACTTCACTGGCGTCGATTCCGTCTCCAGTGGCATGCTCGGCAAACTCATCCTGCTCCAGCGGCGGGTCGATGCCGCGGAGGGGCGGCTCGTTCTCTGTGAGCTCGGCGAGTCCATCCAGTCGATCCTGAGCACCACCAACCTCGACCGGCTCTTTCAGGTCGTCCGCGACCGTCGCGAAGCCCTGGCGAACCTTGGTCAGGCGCCCACGTCATGAGCGCCAGCGGCCTGCGACTGGTCTGCCTCGGTTGCGGCGACGCCTTCTCCGCGCGCTGGTATTCCTCTTGCCTGGCGATCGAGTCGGGCGGCACCTGGCTCCTGATCGACTGCCCGCACCCAATCCGCAAAATCCTCCGCGAGTCGGGCCACGCCGCAGGCGTCTCACTCGACGTCGGCACGTTCGCCGCCGTGATCCTCACGCACCTGCACGCCGACCACGCCTCCGGCCTCGAAGGCTGGGCCTATTTCACCCATTTCGCCCTCAAGCGCAACGCCGTCCTTCTGACCCACCCCGAGGTCTCCCGCCAGCTCTGGGACCATCATCTGAGCGCCTCGATGGCCACGCTCGGCTCCGACCAGCACCCCGTGTTGATGACCCTTCAAAGCTATTTCGACCTCCGTGACCTCTCCGACGTCGAACCCGTCAGCTTCGGCCCATTCGCGATCGAATGCCGTCGAACGCACCACGCCATCCCGACCTTCGCGCTCCGCATCCGCGCCGGAGGCCGCTGTCTCGGCTACAGCTCCGACACCGCCTTCGACCCGAGCCTCATCGACTGGCTTTCATCCGCCGACATGATCATCCACGAGACCAATCACGGCAGCCACACGCCGTACGAATCCCTCGCCGCCCTGCCCGAAGACCTGAGGCGGAAGATGCGCCTCATTCACTACCCCGACCACTTCGACACCGTCGGCAGCGTCATCGAACCTCTGAAGCAAGGCCATTCTTATCAGGTTTGATTCGGCATCGTCCGTTCCGCGCTCCCTTGTCGGGTGGGCTCTGTCCACAGTTCGACTTATATGTGGCCATGAAAGATTGGTGGGAAGAGCCTACCCTAATCAGAGAAGATTTTCCTGTGTAATTGCCTGGATTTATCATCAAACCCGAACCAACCGCCAACCGCCTTGGAGAAATCGGGTGGCGACCAGTGCGGCTCGCACGTGGAGGTCGGCAAACATGGCGATCCAGGCCCCAAGAAGCCCCCAGCCGAGCCCTCCCTCCGAGGGCGAAAAGGTCAAATAATAGGTCAACGGTAGTCGAACCGTCAGGTAGCCGATCAGGACGAACACCCAGGGCCATCGAGTGTCGCCGGCGCCTCGAAGGGCGCCACTGAGCACCATGATCGTCGCCAGCGCTGGCATCGCGAACGCCACCACGCGAAGCACCGGCACGCCGACCTCCGCGACGCCCGTCTGCTCCCGACCGAGAAAAAGCGAGAACATCGGTCCGGCGGCCGCGAAGATCAAGGCCCCGAGCAATCCCAGAACCGCCACGCCGATGGCCCACGCCGTGCCCGCGGCTCGACGCGCCAGATCCGGTCGTCCGGCACCCAGGTACTGTCCGGTCAGTGTGCTGGCCGCCACCGCGAACGCGGCCACGGTTAGGAAGGCGATCGCCTCGCAACGGATCGCCACCCCATGCGCGGCCGTGGCGGCTTTTCCCAGACGATTGATCAGGCTCAGAAACCAGAGTTGACAGGCCGCGTTGGTCAGGCTCTCTCCGGCCGCCGGAAGGCTGATCCGAAGAATCCGACGCGTGTGAACCCACTCGGGTACAATCCCGCCGAGTCGAAGAATCATCCCCGACCGACCTCGAGCCAGAGCCAGCAGGACGAGGAGACCGCCGCATCCTTCGCCAACCGCCGTGCCGAGCGCCACCCCCTTCAAGCCCAGTCGAGGCAGGCCGGCGAAGCCGATGACCAAGGCCCAGCTCAGGGCGATATTGATCGAGTTGACGACAAGCATGATCCACATGCCGGTCCGCGTGTCGCCCGCCCCTCGAAGGCACGCCACACCCACGGCCGTCGTCGCCAGCAACGGCATGGCCGTCAGCACGATCCGGAAGTAACCCGTCGCCTCCAACGCCGCCGAGCCTCGCAGGTTCATCGCCTGAAGGATCACCGGCGCGAGGGGCGTTCCGATGAGAGACAAGCCCGTCCCGACGATCCAGGCCAGTCCGATCGCCTGCTGGCAAATCCTCGCGGCCCCTTCCCGATCGCCCCCGCCGATCAAGCGAGCGACGAGGGCCGTCCCTCCCGCCGAGACCACCATCAACAGACTGCCGAGAAACCAGAGCAGGTAGCTGCTGACCGTCACCGCCGCCAGCTGTTCGACGGCCAGATAACGGCCCGTGAGGAATGTGTCGGACAGTCCGACGAGGTACAGGAGCGCCTGCTCGACCAGAACGGGCATCGCCAGCCAGCCAATCTGCCTCGCGATCGTGTCTCCACGAATCGCCAGCCCCGCGTCCTCTTCACGCGACTCCTCGGCAGGCGCTCCGTTCGAACCCATCTCTCGTTGCCTCGCGCGACCCAACGTTTAGACAATCCGACACACCCGCCGCTATGATAGTTCGGTCGCGAACCGCCGACAGCGCGTCCTTGTGGGAATCGCGTTCGGTCGCTCGGCGATCCTTCTCGTCGTTGCAACCCAAGCCAGGGGAAAACGCTCGGTGGCAGCCCGCATTCTCGACGGCAAGGCCCTTTCCGACACGATCAAGGCCGAAATCGCGCGGGATGTCGCGCGCTTCAAGGCCGAAACCGGCATCACCCCAGGACTCACCGCGGTCCTGGTCGGCGAGAATCCGGCCAGCGAGGTGTATGTCCGCAACAAGCGATCCGCCTGCAAGGCC
>CAZRGV010000008.1:77032-84746 GCA_964599655.1 uncultured Isosphaeraceae bacterium
GTTGGCATCACGGGAGACCTCCGCCGACTCCCGGCCGACGCGTCCCAAGACGATCTTCTTCGACTCGTCGACGCTCTGAACGCCGACCCCAGCGTGCACGGCATCCTCGTGCAGCTCCCCCTGCCCTCCCAGATCGACGAGGGTCGCGTCATCGAACGAATCCATCCACTGAAGGACGTCGACGGCTTTCATCCCGAAAACGTCGGCCTCCTCGCGATGGGCCGCCCCCGGTTCATCCCTTGCACCCCACTGGGTGTTCAAGAAATGCTCATTCGTTCGTCGATCGCGACGAAGGGCAGCCGCGCGGTGGTGCTCGGCCGTTCGAACATCGTCGGCAAACCGATGGCCCTCTTGCTTTTGCAGAAAGGAGTGGGCGGTGACGCGACCGTCACGGTTTGCCACACCGCGACCCGCGACACTCCCGAACTCACTCGACAGGCCGATCTGCTGGTGGTCGCGATGGGGCGGCCCGAGGCGGTTCGGGCCGACTGGGTCAAGCCGGGTGCCGTGGTCGTCGATGTGGGCATTCACCGCCGCGAGGACGGTTCGCTCTGCGGCGACGTCTGCTTCCCCGAGGTATCGGAGGTCGCCTCCTGGATCACGCCCGTTCCCGGAGGAGTGGGCAAGATGACTGTCATCATGCTCTTGCGCAACACGCTACAGGCCGCCAGGTTGAGTCACGCATGACATCGCCGACCGACAGAGCCGTTCCGCGCGTGTTGAAGGAGATGGCCCGGCCTCCGCGTCGTCGGCCCAGGTTCACGCTCGCGTCGTTCACGCTGGCCCTCGCGCTGGCGCTCGGATTCGTTCTCGTGAATCAGCTCGTGCCAAGGATTTGGGCCGCCACGCTCCCTGGCGGCGTGGCCCAGGCCCAATCCTTTCGAGGAATCCCCGGGCTCATCTGGGCCCTTTCCCTCGATTCTCATCGCAACCCGATGGCGATGGCCGCGTTTGGTACCATGATCGTGCTTGTGGGCTGGCTCGCCAGTGCCCTGTTTCGTCCCCTGCGATGGCTCGTCTGGCTCGCCGCGATCGCCGCGATTCTCGGCGATGCCGGTATCCTCTACGTCGCGCTCCAAACCTCCTGGCTCGCCGCGGCCGGCCCCCTCGGCCTGACTTTCGATGCAACGAACGTTCTTTCCTTCTAACCACGTCTGGATGACCCGACGTGACCGTTTCCTCGACCTCGAAATGATTTGCGGAGGACCGACCCGATGATCCGCCTGGGTATTTGCAACGAGCTTTTCGAGGGCTGGGACTTCGCCCGGGTCTGCCAGACCGTCAAGGACATCGGCTACGAGGGCCTGGAAATCGCCCCGTTTACCCTGGCTCCCAAGATTACCGACTTGCCGCTCTGGCGACTCGAGGAGCTTCGCAAGATCATCGAGGATTCCGGCCTATCGACGATTGGCCTGCACTGGCTGCTCGCCAAGACCGAAGGGTTGTACCTGACCTCGCCCGACGACGCCGTGCGGAAGCGAACCGCGGCCTACCTGATCGCGCTGGCCGAGGCGACCGCCGCGCTCGGCGGAACGCTCATGGTGTTTGGCTCGCCCAAACAGCGCAACCTCCTGCCGGGTGTCAACTTCCATGAGGCCATGGATTTCGCCGCGTTGGTGTTTTCGGCGGCGATGCCGGCCATCGGGGCCCTCGGGATCGACCTCTGCCTGGAACCGCTCGCGCCGAGCGAAACCGACTTCCTCACGTCGATCGCGCAGGCCAACGACCTGATCCAGCGGATCGACCATCCGCACTTCAAGCTCCATCTCGACGTCAAGGCGATGAGCGCTGACCCGGGCGGTTCGGTGACGCAATTGATCGCCCGTCACGCCCCATTCGCGGGCCACTTCCACGCCCAGGATCCCGGAAACCTTCGAGGTCCCGGCATGGGCGAGCTGGAGTTCGGTCCGATCATCCGGTCGCTGGTCGCCTCCGGTTACGACGGCTGGGTCTCGGTTGAGGTTTTTGACTATTCCGCCGGCGCCGAGGAAACCGCCTTCGAAAGCTATCAGTGCCTGCATCGCGAGCTGGAGGCGGCGCGCGCCAAACTGCATCCCCATTCTGGATCGTGACTTCCGTCGATCTTCAAGAAAAAATCGAAAAAAAAATCGATAGTTTTCGCCCGTTCCCTCGATGGTGTTGTTGGCTGTGGCGCATGGGTCGCGACAGGATCCACAACACTTGACGGGACAGCGCGATGAATGCAAACACTCTGGAACTCGAGGCTCCGGCTCCGAACCTTGAGCCATCTCTTTCCCTCTGCATGGCCGTGCCGTCGTCGCTCGCGAACGGCGAAGCGCCGGCTCTCGTTGACCCGGCGGTCACCCAGCGGTTGAACGATTTTCGCCAGGCACTTTCACCCCGGAACACCTGGGAACAGTGGCTCGCGGGATGCCTCGCCGTCGAGTCGGTCCGGGTCGAAAACCTCCAGCGCCAGGAGACAACGATCCAGCGGCTGGATGCCGAACGAGCCCGGCTCTTCTGGGACGAGGACCGCGCGCTCGACGCGGAGGAACTCGGGGACTCCCTTTCGCGAAAGCCGGCTTTGATCGCTCGACGGCTTCGAGGGACAACGCAAGGCTGCCGCTGGCTGATCGCCCGCTGGGACGCCTTGCTCAAGGATCTCGACCGCACCGGCGCCTGGAATTCGAAGCAGCGCGCCCGGGCGCTCGACCTCCTCGGCGTGCCGAAGGACGAGCGCGAGGGGCCCACCGACCTGGATCCCCTCGCCGATGAAACGCCCTTCGATCGCCAGCGAGCCGTCGCGGTCGACCAGATCGCCCGCTTGAAGCGGCTTCAGGCGCGAGCCCTGAGTTCACTCGACGCTCAGGAGCGCCAGGCCGCCGAGCAGGGTTGCCCGCGCCTGGGCTCGAAGCCCTTGACTCAATCGCGACGCACAGAAGCCGCCTCCATGCGGCGGATTCAGTGGGCCTCGTCAACGCTCGAAACGTCGAAACGACGCAATGTCGAGCCCTTGCAACCCATGAATCACTCCCTGGCTCCTCCATCCACGATGCCGTCGTCACCCCTTGTCGCGTTGAACGAGACGATAACGCCCAAGTCGCCGCCTCCGAGACCCTCGGATCAGGCGCCTGGTCCAAAGCCCGTCGTAACCGGCTCGCTCTTACCAGCCCCGGCGCAACCTGTCTGTCAGTTAGACTTTACTATCGGCGGCCCAGCGACGGAGCAGCCCACCGATCCACTGCTGCCCACCGAACCACTGCTGCCCACCGAACCACTGGTGGAGGAACCCGTGCTGCTTCGATCCGGATCACTCGCGTCGTCCGCTCGCGCCCTGATTCGGAGCCAACTCCCCTCGAGCCGAGCCGCTCGACGGCGTCGAGCGGACCGAGCGAGGTCGTTCAAACGTCGTCGGGGTTAACGAACTTGAAGACGAGCGCCGCGACCGCGCCCCCACTGAAGTTGCCGGCCAGGATGATCCAGACGTTGGCCCAGGAAACCAGGCCCATCGTCGTGATCCCGATCGCGACGGCGGGGTTGAACGCGCCGCCCGAGATCGGCCCGACGGCGTAGGCGCCGGTCATCACCGTGAATCCGATCGCAAGGCCATAAAACGAATTTCCCGAGGTTCCCTTGGCGGTCGCAACGTTCAGCACGACATACACTAACGCAAACGTAAAAACGAACTCGGCGAGGATCCACGAAACAATGTTCGGTGGGCTGGCGGTGATTTCCGGCTTCTCCTTTAGGAAGAGCACCAGAAACGCCGCCACGAGTGCCCCGAGAATCTGGGCCCCCATGTAAAACGGGACGTCCTTCGTGTCGCAGCGACCGCGCATCCAGACACCCAGGGTCACGGCCGGGTTGTAATGTCCCCCCGAAATATGGCCACCGGCAAAGATCATGACCATCAGTGACGAGCCGATCGCCAGGGGCGCCATGTCACCGGCCCCCTTGGGATTGATCACGGTCATTCCGACCGTAAAAACCAGAAAGAACGTTCCGATCAGCTCCACGACGTACTTTCTCATCGACGAATTCTCCGAGGGGGAAAACAGTTTGTTTCAAGCCGCGGTCACCGACCTGAATATCACTTCACCGGTTCCGCCGAGACCACACGGGCAATCCTAAGGTTGGGGATTATCGACCGACGCGCCTTAGCCTTAATGGGCGGCCTTTCTTCGTTCGTTCCGGAATGGTCGGTAAGGATGTAATCCACCCGGCGACCCACGTCAACTGTCGCCAATCCGACTTTTTGGGCTTGACACAATCGGTAAATTTGTACAGTAATCCTGTTGCCTGGTCTTGCCGAAAGTTGGTAAAGTATGTAGGTCATCGCGGAGCGAGGCCCGATGCGCAGGAGGAAACGACGGACCGATGGCCAAACGGACGCGACGGACCGACAACGGACAAGGCCCACCCAGGATGATCGTCGAGGACGTCTCCCTGGCCGAGGCGACACGCGCGCGCTACCTGAACTACGCCCTCAGTGTCATCACCTCGCGGGCCTTGCCCGACGTCCGTGACGGTCTCAAACCCGTGCAGCGTCGGATTTTGTACGCGATGTGGTCCGACCTTCATGTCACCTCCGACGGCCGCTTCATCAAAAGCGCCGCGGTGGTCGGCGAGGTGATGAAGAGCTACCACCCGCACGGGGACCAGTCGATTTACGACGCCCTGGTCCGAATGGCCCAGCCGTTCAGCCTGCGATACCCACTCGTCGAAGGCTATGGCAACTTCGGCTCGATCGACGGCGACCCGCCCGCTGCGATGCGGTACACCGAGTGTCGCCTCAACCGCATGGCCGAAGACCTCTTGCGAGAGCTTCGCGAGCAGACGGTCGACTTCCGGCCCAATTACGCCTCGACCACCGACGAACCGGTCGTTCTGCCTGCCCAGGTGCCCAACCTGCTGGTCAATGGCGCGGCGGGCATCGCGGTCGGCATGGCGACGAACATCCCGCCGCACAACCTCAACGAGGTCTGTAAGGCCCTGCTGGCCTTGCTCGACCACGACCGCGACCTACCGATCGAGAGGCTGCTCAGGCACATCCAGGGACCCGACTTCCCCACCGGCGGCGTCATCCTGAACACGGCCGACGAGATCCGTCAGATTTACGCCTCCGGCCAGGGGACCATCAAGCTCCGAGGGACCTACGAGCCCGACCCCGACAAGAAGAACCAGATCCTCATCACCTCGATCCCCTACGGCATCGAGAAGGATGCCCTGGTCCTCCGCATCGGCGAGCTGATCGGCAAGGGGCAGGTGCCGCAACTGACCAACATTAAGGATCTGAGCACCGAGGATGTCCGGATCGCGCTCGAGCTCCGACCCGACGCGAACCGTGAGGCCGCAATGGCCTACCTGTTCAAGAACACCCCCTTGCAGACGAACTTCAACGTCAACATGACCTGCCTCTTGCCCGCCGAGGGGGCCGAGGTGGCGGTTCCCGAGCGGCTCGACCTGAAGAGCATCCTGCTGCACTTCCTCGACTTCCGCATGGAGGTGGTCACCCGCCGCCTGCGACACGAGCTCGAGAATCTTCGCAAACGAATCCACATTCTCGAAGGCTTCGCGATCGTCTTCAACAACCTCGACGAGGCAATCAAGATCATCCGCCAGAGCGACGGCAAGGCCGACGCCGCCCCGAAGCTCATCAAGCGGTTCGACCTGACCGAAATCCAGGCCGACGCCGTGCTCGAGACCAAGCTCTACAAGCTGGGCAAGCTCGAGATCCGCGACATCCTCAACGAGCTGAAGGAAAAGCGCGAACGAGCCGCCGAGATCGAGCGATTGCTCCAGGACGAACCCGGCCGCTGGGCCCTGATCCGAGGCGAGATCAAGGAGATCGCCCGAAAGTACGGCGATGCGAGGCGAACCAAAATCGAGGGGCCTGTCGAGGTCGCCGAATTCCGGGAGGAAGACTACATCGTCGACGAGGACGCCTGGGTCATCGTCACCCGCGACGGCTGGCTCAAGCGGCAAAAGTCGTTCACCGATGTGGCCAGCATCCGCGTTCGAGACGAGGACCAGGTTGGTTGGGTCTATCGGGCCCGGGCGCGTCAGACGATCACCTTTTTCACGGATCGCGGTATCGGCTACACCTTGCGAGTCAACGATATCCCCATGACGACCGGCCACGGCGAGCCGGTCCAGCGCCTGTTTGCCTTCGAGGACCAGGAACACGTCGTCGGCGTTGTTTGCCACGACCCGCGATGCCTGCCGGACGTGACCCACGCGCCTCCCCTCTCGAACGGTCCGGTGCAAGGCCGCCTGCAGCTCGAAACGAACGGCGACGCCAACGGCCATTCGGGTCCTTCGCTACCCCCTCCGCCCTACGGAGTCGCGATGACCGCCGGCGGCAAGGTCCTTCGGTTTGCCCTTTCGACCATGGCGCCGGTCTCGACACGCAAGGGCCGGGGCGTCATGCGGCTCGATCCCTCGTTCGAGGACGACCTTGTCGTCGGCGTCGAGGCCAGCGACGGGACCGAGAACGTCTGCCTGGCCACGCGATCCGCCCGGGTCCTGATCTTCCCCGTCTCGGAGGCCAACGTCGTCTCCGGCCCAGCCAAGGGGGTCAACGCCGTCAAGCTCGACGCCAGGGACCGGGTTCTCGGCTTTACCCTCGCCGGCAAGAAGCGAGAGGGCCTCACCGTGCGGACCAGCCGAGGCGGAACCCAGATCGTCCGAGCAACCAAGTACCCCGTCACCAGTCGAGGCGGTAAGGGCTACGGCATTCTCCAGCGCGGTTCGCTGGAGGCGATCCTTCACGACGAGGCAATTCCGGTTCCCCCCGCTGATCAGGTGGCAGAGTGATCCCGCCTCATTTTTCCCAAGTTTCTTCGAATCCGGTGGGCCGAAGTTCGGATGATCTTATTGTCGGGTTCGCTCATGAGGCCGACGGAGACATCGCCACGCCGTGGCGACTCGACGCGCCTCCCTGAATTTCAAAACCACCCCGGTCTTCGCGATTGAGGAACGCACGCGGCTCGAACGATTGAGGACAAGCGCGACATGGCCTCTGGAACCTATAACGCCGAATCGATCACGGTCCTCGAAGGCCTGGAGGCCGTTCGTCGTCGTCCCGGCATGTACATCGGCGGTGTCGACAAAACGGGCTTCCATCACCTGCTCTGGGAAATCGTCGACAACTCGATCGATGAGGTGATGAACGGCCACGCCACCAAGATCGTGGTGACGCTCCATTCCGACGGCCGCACCATCTCCGTCGCCGACAACGGCCGGGGTATTCCCGTCGATCTTCATCCCAAGACCGGCAAGAGTGCGCTCGAGGTCATTTTCACCACGCTTCACGCCGGCGGAAAGTTCGACAACGACGCCTACAAGGTCGCCGGTGGCCTCCACGGCGTCGGCGCCAGCGTCGTCAACGCCCTCAGCAAGAACCTTCAGGCCGAGGTCCGCCGCGACGGCCAAACGTACCTTCAGCGCTATCGGCGAGGCAAGCCGCTTGGCCCCATCGAGACCGGCGAACCCGTGGTTCGAGGTTCCGGCACCACCGTCACCTTCACGCCCGACCCCGAGATCTTCCTCGACCAGTCGTTCGACGCCACTCTGATCGCGGAACGGCTCGACGTGAAGGCCTATCTCAACCGGGGCCTGTCGATCCAGTTCGTCGACGAGAAGAACAAGCAGACCCAGGAATTCCGCCACGACGGCGGCGTGGCCGACTTCCTCGACGCCGTTAACACCAGCCGCAACGACACGAGGGTCGCCCCGATTCCCTTTGTCCTCG
>CAZRGV010000008.1:84756-85035 GCA_964599655.1 uncultured Isosphaeraceae bacterium
CAAACTCAGTCTCGCGCTCGCCTGGACCGAGGCCACGGACGAGGACGTTCGCTCCTTTGTGAATACAATCCCCACTCGCGACGGCGGCACACACGAGCAAGGACTCCGGGGGGCCGTCACGGCTGCCGTCCAGCGGTTCATGAAGGACCACGAGCTGCTCAAGAAGGGCATGGAGATCAAGGGCGAGGACATCCGCGAAGGGCTCACCGCAGTCATTTCCGTTTTCGTCCACGAGCCGCAGTTCCAGGGCCAGACCAAGGGGCGGCTGAACAACCCCGA
>CAZRGV010000008.1:85058-85311 GCA_964599655.1 uncultured Isosphaeraceae bacterium
TCGTCGAATCCGCTGTGCGACCGCAGCTCGAGAGCTTCCTGCTCAAGAACAAGAGCGTCGGTGATGCCATCGCCGCGCGAGTCATTCAGGCGGCCAAGGCCCGCGAAGCCAGCCGGGCCGCCGCCAGCCAGGTCCGTCGCAAGACGGCCATCAGCAACCGGCTCAACCTTCCCGGCAAGCTGCATGACTGCGACAGCACCAATCCTGACGAGTCGGAGCTGTTCATCGTCGAAGGTTTGTCGGCCGGTGGCAC
>CAZRGV010000009.1:0-658 GCA_964599655.1 uncultured Isosphaeraceae bacterium
CGGCACCGCGACGGCGCCTTCGGACTACACGGCGATCTCCGACTCGGTCCTCACCTTCAACCCGGGTGAGACGACCAAGACGATCACCGTGCTGGTTAACGGCGACACGCTCGACGAGCCGGACGAGACCTTCACAGTTGATCTCACCAGCGCCACCAACGCCTCGATCTCGAAGGCCCAGGGCGTGGGCACCATCCTCAACGACGACGGTGTTCCGACGCTCTCGATCGACAACGTCTCGGTCGTGGAAGGCAACAGCGGCACCACGAACGCCGTCTTCACAGTCAGCCTGTCGGCGGCGAGCGGTCAATCGGTGACGGTGCACTACCAGACGGCCGACGGCACCGCAACCGCCCCGTCCGACTACACGGCCATCGCCGACTCGATCCTGACCTTCGCCCCCGGCGAGACAACCAAGACGATCACGGTGCTCGTCAACGGCGACACCACGCCTGAGGCCAACGAAACCTTCCTGGTCAACCTCTTCAACGCGAGCAACGCCACCATCACCACCGCCCAGGGCGTGGGCACCATCCTCAACGACGACGCCACCCTGACGATCAATAACGTCACCCAGGCCGAGGGGAACAGCGGCACGACCGCCTTCACCTTTGATATCAGCCTGCCTTACGCGAGCGCCTTGCCCGTAACGGTCCAC
>CAZRGV010000009.1:668-2800 GCA_964599655.1 uncultured Isosphaeraceae bacterium
GTTCTGGTCAACGGCGACACGCTCGACGAGCCCGATGAGACGTTCCAGGTCAACCTCTCCAACGCGACCAACGCGACGATCGCCGTTGGCCAGGGGCTCGGCACGATTCTCAACGATGACACCGCCCCCTCCGTCTCGATCAACGATGTCTCACAACTTGAAGGCAACAGCGGGACGACGGCGTTTGTCTTCACGGTTTCGCTGTCGGCCCCCAGCGGCAAGACGATTCTGGTCCACTACCAGACGGCCGACGGCACCGCGAC
Organism: uncultured Isosphaeraceae bacterium; assembly: GCA_964599655.1. Classification (GTDB taxonomy): domain Bacteria; phylum Planctomycetota; class Planctomycetia; order Isosphaerales; family Isosphaeraceae; genus CAZRGV01. The sequence continues at coordinate 932 of CAZRGV010000009.1, forward strand.
GGCGCCGTCGGATTACACGGCGATCCCCGACACGGTCCTGACGTTCGCCCCTGGCGAGACGACGAAGACGGTCACGGTTCTGGTCAACGGCGACACGCTCGACGAGCCCGATGAGACGTTCCTGGTCAACCTCTCCAACGCAACCAACGCGAGCATCGCCGATGGTCAGGGCGTCGGGACGATCCTCAACGACGATAGCAGCGTCATCAACCTGAACCCGATCCTCGTCAAGGACGACGGGGACGGCGGCTACAGCTTCCTTGGCGCATGGTCGACCCAGACCAGTGGCGGGTATCTGAACGACTACGAGGTCGGGGCCCCTGGCTCCTCCTCGAACTACGCCCAATGGGCCCTGGCGTTGCCTCCGGGCACCTATGAGTTCTGGGCCACGTGGGTCGCCTCCTCGAGCAACGCCACGAGTGCTCAGTACTCGATCACCGACTTCCGGACGCAGGTCGGAACGGCCGGCATCAACCAGCAGAACGCCCCGTCGCAAGGGCAGTACGGCGGCGTTCTCTGGGACCTGCTGGGCACGGTGGTGATTACCGATGGCCGCCGTATCACGGTCAAGCTCACCGCCAATGCCTCCGCCAACGTCGTCGCCGACGCCATTCTGGTCACGGCCGCGGGCTCCTCGAACGCGGGCAGCCGGGCGGCCGGGTTGCCGGGAGCGGGCGCCAGCGCGTCGAACACTTCGCAAGGTCCGATCGTGGTCGTTCCGCCGATGACCACCACGAACCCGGCCATTCCGCCCGCCGGAACGACCGCCACCGCGACGACCGCGGCCTCTGGCCAGAGCCTCGGCACTCGCGCGCCAGTGATCACCCCGGCGTCCACGCGCAATGTCGTCAATCAAGGGGCCGTCGACGCGGTCGATGCGACCCTGAACATCCTCGTCAGTCTTCACGACGAGTCCGTTGACCAGTTGTTCGGCCTGCTCGCCCAGGATCAGATCACCGGCCTGAAGCGAATCGTGGGTTCCAGGTCGTGATGCATTCGATCGACACGACCTTGCATGCGAACCAACGGGCCTTGTACATTGGTCCGGGACGCCGATCAAGGTCACACATTCTCATCGCTCGAAGAGGAGAGAAGGAGTATTGAGATGAGTATCAAGTGTTGCTTCACGCGAGCAACCCTCCTGGGGATCGCCTTGATCCTCTCGACCGGCGCGGCCCGCGCTGGCAATATCGTGACCTTGAACGATCCACAGGGGGATACCGGGGCCACGACTCCCAACTCGGGCGATGCCATCGACGTCCAGTCGTTGGCGGTCGATCTCAGCGGTGGGGTCTTGACCTTCACGCTGAGCTTCTACGACCCGGTTTCGCTGGCGTATGACTTCAATGACAACAGCGTCTTCGGCCAGGTTGGCATCGACTTCGACGGCAACACCAGCACGGGGACGACGCAGGTCCCCGGTCTGAATGACCTCGGCGTCGATTTCATCATCGACCTGAGCAGCGAGTTTGATAACGACCAGCAAGGTCTGGTCGACTTCCTTTATGTCACCAGCTCGGGAAGCACGCTCGTCAAGACGACTGCGGTCAGTCTGAGCGGCGATTTCAAGTCGATCAGCGTCTCGTTGAACCTGACGGACTTCACGAATCTCGTGCCCACGTTCGATCCCGAAACCGCGCTGTACGGGGCGGGGATTCAGAACCATGGCGGCGATTTGACGGACGTGGTCAAGAGCAGTCGCGCCCCTGTGCCCGAACCCAGCACGCTGGCCACGGCGGGCGCCTCGATTCTCTGCCTGCTCGGTTACGGCGGCTGGCGCCGTCGGCATCGCCGGGCGGCCTGACGAGTCCGTCCTCGTCGGGGCCACGCGTTGGTTCCATCGGCACACTCCTCCGAAGCCGGACGCTC
>CAZRGV010000009.1:2831-27984 GCA_964599655.1 uncultured Isosphaeraceae bacterium
CTCCGGCCTTTCGGCGTTGGGGCCTTGTCTCAGGACGCACGCATCCAACGGGCGATCGCCCGGTCGAAGGAGGTCGGACCGCCCTCAGGCCCGGCGAAACGGCTCCAGCCGAGGGAACCCTCCCCCACGTCGCGCCCTTCCTGGGCGTGCGGATCGACCGAACGTCTCCTAAACTGATCCAGGAGTCGGCCCGTTTCCTCAACGGCCGCTCGTGCTCTCCGAAGCGTCCGCGGCGAGGAACTGGATCATGAGCTGCACCGAGGTTCGATCGTCATCGCCGTCGCTGGAAACGGCCGCCGTCCAGGGTCTGGCCGCAACATCGGGAACCCCAGGCATTCCCCTGCTCTTTTCCCTCACGCTCTTTCTTGGGGCGTCGCTTCTCTTCTGCGTGCAGCCGATGATCGCCCGGATGATTCTCCCTTTGCTGGGCGGTTCGCCATCGGTCTGGAACACGTGCATGGTGTTCTTCCAGGCGGCGCTTCTGGCGGGATACGCGTACGCGCATGCCATCGCGGCCAGGTGTGGTGTTCGTCGTCAGACGGTCGTTCACGCGGCCTTGCTGCTGCTTCCCCTTCTGACATTGCCGATCGTGGTGCGCGAGGAGACGATCGGCTCGCTGCTGACGTTGGGGAACCCAACCCTCTGGCTGCTCGGCCTGCTCACGGCGACGGTGGGCCTGCCGTTTTTCGTCGTCGCCACGACGGCCCCGTTGCTCCAGACCTGGTTCGCCAGAACGGGGCACCCGTCGGGTCGAGACCCATACTTCCTCTACGCCTCAAGCAACCTGGGGAGCATGCTGGCCCTTCTGGGCTACCCGCTTGTGATCGAGCCGAACTTTCGAGTCGCCGAACAGAGCCGGCTCTGGGGAATTGGCTATGTTTTCCTGGTTTTTCTCACGGCCTTCTGCGCCTTGGCGGTGTGGCGATCGCCGGCTTCGGCGTCGGGACGGTCCTCTGAGTCCCTCGCGGAGGAGCAGACCGATCGGCCTTCGCTGGGACGACGGCTGATCTGGGTCGCGCTGGCCTTCGTTCCATCGAGTCTGCTGATCGGCGTGACGACCTACCTCTCCACCGACGTGGCGGCGATTCCGCTCCTCTGGGTGATTCCGCTGGCGCTTTATCTGCTGACGTTCATTCTCGTCTTCGCGAAGCGGGCGATTGTTCCCCAGGCCTGGGTGGTGCGGACGTTTCCCATCGCGCTCGTGACGCTGCTCATGGTCATCGGCCTCCGGGCGAGCCAGATTTTCTGGATCCCGCTGCATCTGCTGGTGTTCTTCGTGGCCTCGATGCTCTGTCACGGCGAGCTCGCGCGTCGACGGCCCTCGACGCGGTTCCTGACCGAGTTCTACCTGGCGATCTCGCTGGGCGGGGTGCTCGGCGGCCTGTTCAACGCCCTGCTCGCGCCGGCGCTGTTCGACCGGACGGTGGAGTATCCCCTGGCCCTGGTCCTCTCGACCCTCGCGTTACCAGCAACGACCCGCGATCGCTCCGGCCCTGGGCGCCGGGTGCTCGATTTCGCCTTGCCGGCGGCTCTGGGGTTGGTGGTTGGCGGCTTGATCTGGTCGTTCCACCTCACACCCTGGAAAAACGACTCCCCGTGGTTGAAACTCCTCTACGGTCTGGCGGCGCTGGCCTGCTTCTCGTTCTCGGGCCGGCCGATTCGGTTCGGGTTGGGAGCCGCGGCGCTGCTCTCGACGGCCCTTGTGTACGACGAGGGAACGATCCTGCATCGCGGCCGGAATTTCTTCGGTATTCTCAAGGTTCAACAATTCGAGCCTGGGCCGTTCCATCAACTTGTGCACGGCAGCACGCTTCACGGGCTTCAGAATTTCGCCCCGTCGCATCGTCGCGAGGCCCTGACGTACTACCATCGCACGGGGCCGATCGGCCAGGTTTTCGAGGTGTTCCGGCATCGGAATGAGGAGCGATCGAGCGTCGGCGTGGTGGGCCTGGGAACCGGAACGCTCGCCGCCTACGCCCGGCCCGTCGAACGCTGGACGTTCTTCGAAATCGATCCCGACGTCATCCGCGTCGCGCGCGACCCTCGGTATTTCACCTTCCTGAGCGACAGCCTCGCCGGGGCGCTGGATATCCGTCTCGGCGACGCTCGCCTTCGGCTCCGTGAAGTCGCCGACCAGAGTTACAAGCTGCTGATTCTCGACGCGTTCAGCTCCGACGCGATCCCCATGCACCTGTTGACGCGCGAGGCGCTCCAACTCTACCGGAGCAAGACGTCGAGGGACGGACTCCTCGCGTTTCACATCTCGAATCGTTACGTCGATCTGGCGCCCGCGCTGGGCGCTCTGGCCCGCGACGCGGGGCTGGTCTGCCGGTATCGGATCGACTCGGACCTCACTCACGAGGAGATCCTCGCCGGGAAGATCACGAGCACATGGTTGGTCATGGCCGCCCGCGAGTCCGACCTGTCCACCCTCGCGACCGACCCGCGTTGGAAATCACCGGCGCTCGGCCCTCGCGAGCCGATCTGGACCGATGATTTCTCCAACCTCGTTCACTATCTCAAGTTCCGCTGACGGACGCTCGAAACGGAGCCGCAACGGACGGGCCACCCGCGACGGGAGAACCCGCTGATTCGAGAACAAGACCGGCGCCACGGTTCGCGGAGGAGCGAACCGGCGTAGAGTTCAGGCTCGACAAGATTTCCGTCCAGGGTGGCTGACGGGATTCGAACCCGCGATCCCCAGATCCACAATCTGGTGCGTTAACCGCTACGCCACAGCCACCGTCTCGTCTCGGCCGACTAGATACGATAATGCAGTACCGGGTTCGCGTCAAGCGGCGTGGCGCGCCGCTTGGCCGTTCCGAGATCAACGAGCGATGATGGGTCGGTGCATCGAATCCGAGGATCGGGACCGTTCGCGATTTGCCCCGCACCGAACGAAAAAATGGGGTAGGTTGAAGCAGGATCGAGAGGCCCTCGCGCGTGCTCGCCGGACGTTCCGCAACCCTTGCGAAAATCTTGGGATCGGAGGGCTTGACCGACCCGGATAATCTCTTGACGGAGCCAGGCCGGATTGATGGGATGTGAGCGGTTTCCGGGGTCGAATCGCGAAGGAAAACCGCTCACTCCGAGGGGCGTTTGGGAATCGAGCCAAAGGGGGCCAACGTGCTGCGCATCGGGATCGCCGGGTGTGGTCACGCGGCACGCGTGCATCTGGGTCGGTTGCTGGACCTTCCGGGGGTCCGGGTCGTCGGCTGTGCCGACCCCGATCTGGCAGCCGCGCAGGCCCTGGCCGCGACCGTTCCAGCCGGAGACGATGGCGGAGCGGTTCCGTTCTTTTCGGATCACAAGGAACTCCTGACCCGCACCGCGCCCGACGTGCTGAGCATCTTCACGCCCCACCGCGCCCATTATCGGCCCGCGATGGACGCGCTTCAGGCCGGTTGCCACGTGTTCATCGAAAAGCCGCTCTCGACGAATGCTCAGGAGGCCGATGACATCGTGAGCCTGGCCCGGGGTCGTGGGCGCAAAGTGGGCGTGGGCCACCAGTACCGGCTCCAGCCCAGCCTGGTCGAGGCTCGGAGACGACTGTCCGAGGGGGCCATCGGCCGGCTCGGAATGGTCACCTCGGCGCTGGCGGCTCCATGGCTGGCCCAGCACAGCGGACCGGAAGATTCCTGGCGTCTCGACCCCAAGATTTCCGGTGGCGGCATCCTGGCCGACGCGGGCGACCACTTGCTGGACGCGTTGCTTTGGACTGTTGGACAGGCCGCGGCCGAGGTCGCGGCCTTCCAGGCGAAACTCGACTCCGGCCTCGACGTGGTCACGGCCGCCGCGATTCGATTGGCCGATGGCACACCGGCCACCCTGGCGATCTCGGGCGTCGCGCCCGAGTCAGTGTTCGAACTCAACTATTTTGGAGAAAAAGGATTACTTCGTGCCACCGAACGAGCCCTGACCCTCTTTCCAGCCGGAGGATCGCCGCGAACAATTCCGTTGCCCGAACCGAACCTCAGTATCGACGGTGATTTCGTCGCGGCCGTGGCCGAGGATCGTCCACCCTGTTGTCCCGCCGATCAGGCTCTCGACACTGTGCGGCTGCTGGAGGCCATCACGCGATCGGCCGCCTCGGGCCAGGTCGTTCGCGTGGCCTGAACGGCTTGCCCAAACGCCATGCCGACGAGCGTGCCGAGAACCACCAATATTCGCTGAAACTCACGACTTGACAATCTGTTGCCACACGACTACCTGTATGGCTTTGCCCACGCCGGGGACTGGCCCCCGCTGAACGGCCGAGCCGTCCGTTCCGGGTCTTCGACCACCGAATGGCCTGACACCGGATCAACCTATTTGAGGACCGAGCTAATGTGGGACCGTCTGGAGGACACCCTCGCGATTCTGGAACCGGGGCTCGCCGACGAAGCCGTCGTCGGTGATCGGCCGCTGGCTCCCCTGGTCGACCGACATCCCGAAGAGGACGATATCGACGAGGAGATCGACGAGGAGGAAATCGAGGACGACGAAGACTTCGACGACGAGGACGAAGATTTCGACGACGAAGACTTCGACGACGAGGATGAAGACCTCGACGACGAAGATGATGATCTCGACGACGAGGATATTGACGATATCGACATCGACGAGGAAGATGACTTTGACGACGAGGATGAAGACCTCGACGAGCTGGATGAGGACGAGGACGACGATCTCGACGACATCTGATCCAACCGACGGCCCTTTCCACGGGCGTGGGGCCGGCTCAAGGCCGGTCCCCAGCTCGGATTTGGGAGATTTCTGGCAACTTCTACTGGGCAAATCGCTTCGGTCCAGGGTATGATTAGAAAATACCTGGCCACGAGTCGACGGGCACGCTCAGGCCGGGCGTGCCTGCCGCACCGCGCCTACAAGCCGGGAAGGGAGCGTCTTCGCCATGGCCGCTAAGGATCATCATCCTGACGATCCCACCCGAGAGGGGCGAGCCCACGAGACGTCGACGCGGCGGTTCCGTGAGCAGAACCAACGCGACTTCGAGCTGGAGTTCTTCGGCAAGATCCTGGAACGCGACCCCTATCACGCCGATACGCTGCGCGTTCACGCCAATAATCTGGCGGCTCGCGGTCAGTACGCCAGGGCGCTTCAGTGTGACCGGCGGCTGGTCCGCCTCCAGCCCGATCGTGCGATCCCCTGGTACAATCTCGCATGCAGCTACGCCATGCTGGGAATGATCGACCCGGCCTTCTCCGCCTTGCAGCGCGCCCTGGAACTCGGTTACCGCCACTTCGATCACCTGGCACGCGATCCCGACCTGAAACCACTCCGACGCGACCCGCGGTTCTCCCGCCTGATTCGCCGGTTCTGACCGCAATCGTTTCGACGGTTCGCTCCACCAACGCCCCCGCGCGCGACCGATTGTGCCCTGGGGCGTTCGTTTTTTTGTCTCCTGGAAGGACCCCTCTCCACGGCCTCGACCATGTTGCGGAAACGCCGGAACCGTCTCCGTTCGTAGGGTGGGCACCGCCCACCGAAACCGTTGCGCTGTCGAAAGATCGGTGGGCGGTGCCCACCCTACGAACGAAGGGCCGGGCCCGTCGTCCCGTCGATTCGGTCGAAGGCCGTCGTGGTGGCCGTCTCGTCTCGGACCGGAGCTTCGACCATCGTGCAATATCATCAGTGGGACGACGTTCAGGAATCGTTGCAGGCTGTCCGGTCTCGCTGGACTGGGCCGGCGCGAGTGGGCATCATCCTGGGTACCGGTTTGGGCGCGCTGGCCGAGGAGATCGAGGCCGAGGCCACGATCCCGTACCCCGAGATTCCCCACTTCCCCCGATCCACGGTCGAGAGCCACAAGGGGCAACTCGTTTGCGGCAAGCTCGCCGGCCAGACGGTCGTCGCGATGGAGGGGCGATTTCACCTGTATGAAGGCTACTCGGTGGCCCAGGTGACCTACCCGATCCGCGTTCTGAAGGAGCTGGGTTGCTCGATCCTGCTCGTCTCCAACGCGGCCGGTGGCATGAATCCGCTCCATGAAAAGGGGGACCTCGTCGTTCTGGAAGATCACATCAACCTGATGGGGGTCAACCCCCTGGTCGGTCCCAACGACGAACGCCTCGGCCCGAGGTTTCCCGACCTGATCGAACCGTACGACCGCTCGCTGCAAGACCTGGCCCTGAAGGCCGCCCTCGATGAGAAGATCGTGGCGCACCGTGGCGTTTACGTGGCCGTGACCGGGCCGAACCTCGAAACCAGGGCCGAATACCGCTTCCTCCGAGGCATCGGGGCCGACGTGGTGGGCATGTCGACGGTGCCCGAGGTCCTCGTCGCCATTCACGCCGGGATGCGCGTGCTCGGCTTCTCGATCGTCACGGATCGTTGCCTGCCCGACGCCCTCGAACCGGTCAAGATCGAAGACATTCTCGCCGTGGCTCGAGAGGCGGAAGGAAAACTCCGCCGCATCGTCCGTCGCGTGCTGGAGCGGCTCGACGGCTGATCCCGCTGGTCCAGAGACGGCGGTCGGATCTCTCGCAAAGTCGCAAAGACACGAAGAGAATCCAAGAGAACAGAGGTTTTTGAATTCCTTAGGAATCGTTTTTCTTGTCTTACTCTGCGAGCGTTGCGACATTGCGAGAAATCTCTTCGACTTGGATCGGATCTCTCGCCAAGTCGCAAAGACACGAAGAGGATCCAAGAGAACAGAGTTCTTTGAATTCCTTAGGAATCGTTTTTCTTGTCTTACTCTGCGAGCGTTGCGACATTGCGAGAAATCTCTTCGACTTGGATCGGGCTACCGCACGAACCTGGAAAACCCTAACCTAGTCTGAATCCAGACGATGACACTCGATGGGCGGGGCCCGTTCCCGCACGGAAAATCGCCACGATGTCCACCAACGCCAAACCCTACAAAGAGACGCTGAACCTTCCCGCCACCCGGTTCGACATGAAGGCGAACCTGACCGTCCGCGAGCCGAACATCCAGGCCCGCTGGCGCGACGCGGACCTTTACGGCCAGATCCGCAAGGCCCGCGCGGGCCGTCCGGTCCGCGTCCTGCACGACGGTCCGCCGTACGCCAACGGCGAGATCCACATGGGGCACCTGCTCAACAAGGTGCTCAAGGACCTGGTGGTCCGGTATCTGACCATGCGAGGCTTCGATAGCCCGTACGTTCCAGGCTGGGACTGCCACGGTCTTCCGATCGAGCACAAGGTGGTCAAGGACCTTGGATCGAAGGCCGCCTCGATGAGCCCGGCCGAGATCCGGGAGCGTTGTCGTGTTGAAGCGCTCCAATGGGTCGACATTCAACGCGACCAGTTTCGCCGGCTCGGCGTCTCGGGGGACTGGGACAATCCGTATCTGACGCTCGACCCTCGCTACGAGGCCAGCGTTATCGACGTGCTGGCCGACCTCGTTGAGGGGGGCTATGTCTTCCGCCAGCTCAAGCCGATCCACTGGTGCATGACCGACCGCACCGCGCTGGCCGAGGCCGAGCTCGAGTACGGCGACGAGACCTCGCCGAGCATCTATGTGAACTTCCCGATGGTCAGCGGAGTTCCCGCCGGCTGGGGGGAAGGCCCCTGGCACGCGATGATCTGGACGACGACGCCCTGGACCCTGCCGGCCAACGTCGCCATCGCCGCGCATCCCGACCTGACCTATGCCGGCATCCGTTATCAGGACCCTGCCTCGGGGCAAACGGTTCACACCATTCTCGCCGCCGACCTCGTGGCCAAGGTCATGGCGCTCCGCGAGGTGTCCAACGTTACCGAGTTGGGTCGTTGCCGAGGCCGGGACCTCGAGCACGCAGAATATCGCCACGTCTTCCTCGATCGCGTCAGTCCGGTGGTTCTGGCCGACTATGTGACGGTCGAGGACGGCACGGGGCTGGTCCACACCGCGCCCGGTCACGGTGCCGAGGACTACCGGACCGGTCAAAAGTACGCGCTGCCGACCCTCAGCCCGGTCGATGCCTCGGGCCGGTTTCATGGCGAGGCGCCCGACTGGCTCATCGGCAAGGGGGTCTTCCAGGCCAACCCGGAGATCGTCGAGCGGCTTCGGGAGCTGGGAGCCCTGTACCACGAGTTCCGGTTCTCGCACAGCTATCCGCACTGCTGGCGTTGCAAGCGGCCGGTGATCTTCCGCGCGACCGACCAGTGGTTCATCGCCGTCGATCACTCCGACCTCCGGGGCCGAACGCTCAAGGTGATCAACGAGGATGTGCGGTGGCTGCCCGCCTGGGGGCAGTCTCGGATCGAGGCGATGGTGTCGAACCGGCCCGACTGGTGCATCAGCCGCCAGAGATCGTGGGGCGTGCCGATTCCCGCGTTCGGCTGCCAGACCTGCGGCACCATGCTCCTGACGGCCGACTCCGTGCGGCACGTCCGCGACCTCTTCCGCCGCGAAGGGGCTGACGCCTGGTTCACCCGGCCGGTCGAGGAACTGCTGCCGCCGGGCGCGAAGTGCGCCTCGTGCGGAGGGCACGCGTTCGAGAAGCAGAACGACATCCTCGACGTGTGGTTCGAGTCGGGGTCGAGCCACCGAGCGGTGCTCTCGCAGAACTTCGACCTGGGCTTCCCGTCGTTCATGTACCTGGAAGGCTCGGATCAGCACCGAGGCTGGTTCCAGTCGTCGATCCTGACGGCCGTTGGGACGGAGGGCCGCGCTCCGTTTGAAACGGTGCTCACGCATGGCTTCATTGTCGACGAAAAAGGCGAGAAGATGTCGAAGTCGGGCGGCAACGCCATCTCGGCCGTCAAGTCGACCGAGCAGTATGGCGCCGACGTCTTGCGGCTCTACATCGCCAGCATGGACTACGCCGACGACGTCCGCATGAGCGAGCGAGGCATCAAGGAGTCGTCCGAGGCGTATCGAAAGATCCGCAACACGTTCCGATACCTCCTCGGGAACCTGGAAGATTACGCGCGGTTCGACCCGACAACGTTCGACACGTCCGCCTTGCACGAGATCGACCGCTGGGCGCTGGGGCAGCTCAACAAGGTGATCCGCGACGTGACGGCCGCCTATGAACGGTTCGAGTTCTACCGCGTGTTTCAGCGGATCTACCAGTTCTGCGCCGTCGATCTGTCGAGCTTTTATCTCGATGTGCTCAAGGACCGCCTTTACGCAGAGCTACCCGACGGTCCCGATCGCCGCGCCGCGCAGTTCGTGATGGCTCGCCTGCACGACGCCCTGGCCCGCATGCTCGCGCCGATCCTTCCGCACACGACCGAGGAGATCTGGGAGTTCCTCCCCAACCGGGATGGCAAGCCCGCCAGTGTTCACCTGGCCGACTGGCCCGAGCCGGACCCCGCTTGGGATGACGCGGAACGGGACGAGCGGTGGAAGGCCCTGCGAGCCCTTCGGGAGACCGTGCTCGTCGCGCTCGAAGGAATGAGAAAGAATAAGACGATCGGAAGCAGTCAGGAGGCCGCCGTTCGGGTTTCCACCGATGCCGGGAGTGCCGCGCGCCTCGATCCCGGCTTGCTCGCGACGCTCTGCATCGTCTCCGAGGTCCAGGTGATCGGCGATCAACCGGGGCCGGTCGCCGCTGGAAGCGAGCAGGTGGCCACGGAGAAATCCACTCATGGGAAGTGCGAGCGTTGCTGGAACCTCAAGCCGTCCGTCGGGCAGGACGCCGAGTTCCCGACGCTCTGCGAGCGTTGCGCGCGGGTTGTCCGGGAGTTGAATCGACGATCGAGTCCGACGAACGCGTAATCGAGGCCGCGTCTCGATCACGACGCGACGAGCCGGAGAATGACGCCATGGCGATCGGTGTGCAAACGCCGCAAACCGAGTCGGATTGGCTCCTCGAACATCGTCACCGAATCAGGGACGAGGAGTACCACCGCATGGCCGAGGCGGGCGTCTTCCGCCCGGACGCTCGCTTCGAGCTCATCAATGGGGTGCTCGTTGAAAAGATGACCAAGAACCCGCCTCACACGGTCGCCACGGATCTGATGACTCGGGTCTTGCAGCGCGTCGTGCCAAACGGTTGGTTCCTCTCGTTGCGGAATCCGGTCCGCATCCCCGAGATCGACAGCGAGCCCGAGCCGGACGGCAAGATCGTTCGGGGTGATCCTCGCGACAGTCAAGGGCGAGGCGTCGTCCCTGGGGATCTGGGACTGGTCATCGAGGTTGCCGATCGTAGCGACGCGTACGATCGTGGCGTGAAGTGGGAAATCTATGCCCGATCGTCGATTCCAACCGACTGGCTTCTCAATCTCAAAACGCGCGTCCTGGAGGTATATACCGATCCAACCGGCCCGATGGATCCGGCCTTCTACCGGGCGAGCCGCATCCACGGCCCCGATGACGAAGTCCCCTTGATCCTCGACGGCCAGGAGGTCGCGCGGTTCGCGGTTTGCGATCTGTTGCCTTGAAGACGAGGCCCCGAAGTTCAGTCCAGTCCAGCCCTGTTTCCGCACGAGTCCAAGCCGAAGACAATTTCTCATGCCGCCCCGCAATCCGCCGATTTTCGACCCGCCGATTCGCCTGGCCGTTTGCGTCTCGGGAGGCGGAACGACCTTGCAGAACCTGATCGATCGGATCGCCGACGGGCGTTTGCGCGCCTCGGTGGTCCGGGTCGTGGCGAGCAAGCCGGGCATCGGGGCGATCGCGAAGGCGGAACGGGCGGGCATTCCCGTCACCGTGGCGACCCGCGCGGGTCAGTCGCTGGCCGCGTTCAGCCGGGCCGTCTTCGACCCGATCCGGGAGAGCGGCGCCGACCTCGTCGTGCTGGGAGGGTTCCTCAGCCTGATCGAGATTCCCGATGACTACGCGGAGCGGGTCATCAACATTCACCCCTCGTTGATTCCGGCCTTCTGTGGCAAGGGGTTCCACGGCGAGGCGGTCCACCGCGCGGCGGTGGAGTCGGGCGTCAAGCTCTCCGGCTGCACGGTTCACTTCGCCGACCAGACCTACGACACCGGGCCGATCATCCTGCAACGCACCGTGCCGGTGCTCGACGATGATACGCCGGAACGCCTCGCCGCCCGCGTTTTCGAGGCGGAATGCGCGGCGCTTCCCGAGGCGATCGCGCTGTTCGCCGAGGGCCGGTTGGAGGTCGTTGGCCGTCGCGTGAGGATCCGGCCCGGCGGAGCCTAACCGGAACTCATCGAGGGATGTTTACGCCCACGGTCGGGAGCGACCGGTAGGGAATCGGATTGCTGGTGGTCGCCGCGCTCGAACCGCCGTACATTCCGCCGTAGATCGAATAGCCGCTGCCGTAGTAGGACGGTCCGCGACCGTAGTAAGCGCCGACATTGGCGTTGGCCGCCCCATAATAAGAGGCCGGGCTGCCTCCCATCGCCGTGTAGCCGCCGATGTACGGCCTGGTCGTCGTGGCATAGCCGCCGAACGGTCGGGCTGGGGTTGTGGAACCGGCGTCGTAGGGCGTCGAGGCGGCGGAACGCATTCCGTAGGTGCTGCCGCCATAGGGAGACTGGGACGTGCTGGGCATCGACGACACGCGGTAGGGCGTCACCCCGACCGAGGTTCCGCCATAGTATCGCGAGCCCGCATAGCTGTAGCTGGGACCAACATAACCGTGGCCGTAGTAGTAACCGTCGTACGAGCCCCCGTAGTAGTAGCTCGGACCACCGTACAAGGCGCCGGTTGGCCTTGTCGTGGTCACGCTGCTGTAGACGGGCCCCGTCGCGCCGAAGAAACCGTTGGTGGTGATCTGAGCCATCGCCGGGAACGTCCTGGCGAGACCAAGGACGGCCAGGGTCAGGAAACCCCAGCGCCACGATGCCGCTGTCCGGGCGGCTTGCCGCGCGTATCGCATGTTCGCCTTCCCCTCGGGCCCTGGTGAGGAGGCGTCGGTGGACGAACCGTGGGAGAGGGGTCCGTCCGGAATGCCGACTCCGCCGTGTGAGCCCAGTGCCTTCCGTTCACTCCAAAAGAGATCAACGGTTTGCACGGAATCGGGGGTCGTGACGTCGTGGGGGAGACGGTGAGGCGAGGTTCCGGACCGGGGTCGAGAGTGCCTCGTGTTGCCGAGCGACGACCGTCCCGAAGGGTCCGGATCTCGCCGGAGAGGGCGGGTGACACGCCGCCAGGATCGCTCCATGCGGCCGGACCTTGAAGAATTCTAGGCAGATTCTGGAGGAAAGTCAGGGGGTCCGGAACGCGAGTCGCGCGCCGACTCGAGACGCCGATGGGCACCACGCCGTCTCAAAGCCGCTGGCGATCCGAAGCTCGGTTCGAGGCCCATCTGTCACTCCGAGGTTTCGAATTCCTCGGAGTCTGGGGCCACACGCAACGGGTTCTCGCTCCGTCAAGGAGTGGCCGCCGCGGTCGGGGGCAGCTCGTGACCGATCACCAGGCGCGCGGCCAGGGGGATCACCGCGGCCGACAAGACGACAGCCGCGAGGACCACCGTGATCAGACGGCGGCCACGACATCGGTCTCGCCGTTCGAGGCGGAGGAACTCCCCTTCCAGCCGGGAGGATTGACGCTCCAGCCGGTCGATCCGCTCGGCCATCATGCTGATCAGCTCGTGCAAGTCGGAGCTCGTCGGCGGGCCGACGTCCGCAGGCGGTTCGCGACGGGTCGGAGTCGCTCCAGCGGGTGTCAACGCATCGGGGCCGCCTTCCCGGCTCCGGTTGACCATGACACTATCCCACTTTCGCCGTCGAGCTTCTCGCTCTAGCCGATCGAGCCGTTCGACTTCGGACACGTCGGAATTGAACATATCGGGGGGTCCCTTCTCAGGTCGATGGACGACAATACCGGCATCTTCGCCACTGTAATCTAGGTCATGTCTTGAACCCTGGGCGGACCAAGACGTGATGGACCACGCATCGACGGCGAGGTCCCGCTTAGAGCAGCAGCCCATCGAGGCCGCTCAGGCCCACCGGTTCCCTGCTGGCGAACGGCTCGGCGTGCGCAACGCCGACCAGATGGCCCCAGAACCTCGTCCGGTCGAAAACCGCGTCGATCACGCCGGGACGGCCTTCCGGCTGGTTGTCCACAAGCTGCGAACGATAGCAACGAAGGGCCTCTCGCTTGGCCTCGGCCTCGTCGGAGATGTCGACCACGAAGCTTGGCCGCTCGACAATCCGCAGGTGCACACTGAAATAGTAAAGCACGCGAGCCGGGTGGAATGGGGTGCCTGGGATGTCCGACTTCGACAGCTTGCTCCAGAACCGGGCATCCTCGACCAGCTTGGTCGCGGCGGTGTGGTCGGGATGGGCGTCTTCCCAGAACGGCGCAAAGAGCACGCGGGGCCGGAGCTTCCGGAAGACGGCCGCCAGCGATCGACGATGGGCCAGCGTGGGCTCGAGGCTCCGGTTGGGAAGGCCGAGGTTCTCCCGCCAGGGCGATCCCAGCGCCCGGTTGGCGGCGAGGGTCTCGGCCGCCCGGATCTCCGGCGATCCGAGCGGTGTCGGCTCGCCGCTGGTCAGGTCGAGAATCCCGACCTTCCAGCCCCGCTTCCGAAGGCGGACAATCGTCCCGCCCATGCCCAGCTCGGCGTCGTCGGGATGGGGCGCGATGACCAGGGCGTCAAGCATGGCCAGCCCCCATCGAACGAGGTTCGCCCACGTTTCGTGCGAATTGTGCCATGATCATACAACGACTCTTAGGGATGAAACGAATTTTTCTCAAGCCCGTTGCCTCGCCGGTTCCCTCGCGACGACGGTCCCCCTGGCGCGGGATGGCGTTCCCGGACGCCAGGGGGTTTTGGTGATTCGCTCGACGACGCGGATGGCCGAGAGGACAACGGCCATGGTTCCCTGGCCGGGGAAGACCGAGTCGCCGACAAGCCAGAGCCCAGGGCCAAAAACGTCGGAGCCGACGGCCAGGAAATTGCTGTTTCGCCGGGAAACGGGCGGCCCGCCGACGGCGCCAAGGGTCCGCCTGGTGTATCGGGCGAAGCTCCGAGGGGAGGCAAATTCGTCGTGAACGATGGCGCCTGGGGCCTCGGGCAATGCGCGTCCCAGGGCGTTCAACAGGCGGTCGCGATAGTCGGCTTTTTTCCGTTCGTAGGCGACTGTGCTCAGGCCCGACCAGTCGTGGGGACGGGTGTGGGTCGACATGGTGGCCAGGCGAACCTCCGACGGGCCGTACCCCTCGTCGTCCGTGGGGGAAAGGGAGACCAGAACATTGTTCCCATCGTGGATCGGCGCGTCGAGGTCTTGCAAGACCTGATGGAACAAGGGGCCGTCGTCGGGGATCGCCTCGCGCCGAATCGCGACGTAGCCGGTGAAGGCGCTCCAGGCGGCCCTCGACCGCCGTTCGAGCCGTTCGAGCCGGCCGAGCAAGCTCCGGCCGAGCAGCGTGGCGGCCAGGTCGAGCGGCAGGTTGAACACCACCTGCCGGGCCTTGAGGCGTTGGCGGCGACGGGTCAGGACGAGGAAGCCCCCCTGCCCTTCGTCGGGATCGGGCTCGACGCGATCGACGATCGTGGCCGTCCGGAGATCGCCTCCCATCGCCGCGAATCGCTGGCCGATCCCCTCGGCCAGGGCCTTCATGCCGCCTCGGGGCCGGCTCAGCCCGAGCCGGTAGGCCTGGAGACAGGCCGAGGCGTTGGCAAAGGGGACCACTTCAGGACCGGCCTGCGCGGTGTCCTGGAGCAGCATCGCGACGAGGGCCCGGAACGGCCGGTCGCCCGCCAGGCCCAGCAGCCGGAGCACGTCGAGAACCGTCAAGGCCCAGGTCGAGGCCGCGAGCAGGCCACCAGGCCCGAGCACGCGAAGGTCGTGCATGAGGTCGCCGACCGACCGGACCGGCAGCCTCGGGACCTTGCCGGCGGCGTCGAAGAGCCGCTGGCCGGCCGCGTGTTGAAGCCGCCAGAAGGCGTGACGGGCCTTCGATCGGCCAGGGAACGCGGCGGCCATCGCTCGCTCAAAGGCGACGGGGTCGGGAACGATGTCGAGGGTGCGGTCGGGCAGGTGGACGCGGTAGCTCGGGGTCGTGACCGCCTCGAAGGCGAGCCCGATGTCGGCCAGCAGGTCGCCAATCGGCTCGCCGGGCTTCAGTCCCATCAACGCCGTCGCGCCGGCGTCGAACGTGTAAGGCCCTCGTTCAAAATACCCCGCGCAGCCTCCAAGCCTGGTGTGGGCCTCTAACAAGATCACCCGAAGCCCTCGACGTTGGGCCAGCGCCGAGGCCGCCAAGCCTCCCATGCCGCCGCCAATGACCGCCAGGTCGAACGTCGGATCCGCCATCGGCCGCCCCCTGCTCTCGACCGCTCTTCGCGTCGTTCGATTCGATGCCATCCTACGAAATCTCCTGGATCGGTCGTCCTTCGCAGGATGAGCTTCCGCCACCGAATAACTGATGACGCAACAGGTTCGGTGAGCGATGCCCACCCATCGAACGACGGGTTCTCCAGGTGATTCGGTATCAGTGTAGGCGCCCGGCGGGCAACCCGTCGACCGCGTTGAGCGTCGGACCACGAGACTCGGAACGGGTCGGGGCGAACGGCGAGCGTGCCCGGCGAGGCCGGGTTCCAGGGAGGGTAGCGTCCGAGTCCAGGTTTCGGCGAGGCCGTTCGAGAGATCGTCGAACCCCCCGCCAATCGCCAGCGTGCGCGCCTGGTGCGCGCTTTCTGACGACACGCGATGGTCGGAAGCCATGATTTCCTTTGAGTTTGCGAACCAAGGAGGGAGTTCGTTCGGCGCAGCGCGCGGCGCGGCTCCGTCGATGCCCGTGAGCGCTTCGATCGCGGCGTGGCCGGTCGTCGGACCCCAACAAGGACCGGGCATCTCATCGCCAATCCGCCTCGGGGGCGTGCGATCCGTTCGTATCGCCGTCACCCAAAACCGGTCGCGGGTTCGTTTTGTCAATCCGAGGATCGGCGCGAGCACCGACAACCCAAACGCGGCTCGGAAATGCCTCCAGTACGCTCGCGGTGCGCGGTTCCGGCGGACGAATCGCCTCCGGAAGTTATTCCAGGAATGAGACTTCCGATTCGACAGGGGAGTTCGTTCGGCGCGCCACACGCTTCGGGCGAGAAAGGACCGGGGTGGGCCGGAACGTTGAGGGATTCGAACGGGATTCAGAACATCCAAAATTTGATTTTCGTGATCCGAAAAACAGCGTTGGGGGTCGAGCGAGGGGCGCGCGACGCCTCGCGGTCGAGCGGCTTCAGGATGGAGCGCCGATTTCATCGCTTCGGGAGTCGGGACGTGGTGACTCAGGGTGTTCATTTCGGATGTTTGCATGGATATCAGGGCCGTTGAGCGCGCGTGGCACGGGTGCTCGGGGTCGCGGCGCTCCGTGAATAAGGATCGTGGAATCGGCGGTTGGGATTCGTAGGTGCAGAAAAGAATTTCGGCGCCCTCGCCGTCGGGGCGATGGGGCGGGCGGACGTGAGGACCGACCCGCCCTGCTCGGCTCGCCGTGGCTCGGGGACGCGTTGGCTTCCGTCCGCGCTCCCTTTGCCGGAGGCTTTCGGCAACGAGCTCATGGTTGGATGAAATATCAAGATTTGGGGCGTCCTGGTTCTCGCGACCAATGTCGGAGAGCGGCCGGAAGGTGGGGCCGTCGTGGTCCACGACACACGTTGGCGGGCTTGTTGGTTGTCGCGGATCGGGAAACCGTTTACGCAATCCGGGATGGCGATCACCGAGGGGTTCCCTGTGCAATGGCGGGCTTGTGGTCCAGGTCGGTACGAGGGGTTCGGAACCGGGAGCGACGGGTGATGTCGTATCGTCAAGAGGTGTGGGTTCGCTCGTTGTTGGTGATCGCCCTTGTCGTCGTGACGGGAGGGTCGAGGGTCTCGGCCCAGTCGGCGCGCTGGAGGCCCCGGACGGAGGACTGGTCGAGGAATCCGAACCCGGTTCTCGGTGACTGGGGATTCGACCGGCCCGGATATCCGAAGGGTTTGTACATCCAAGGGATCACGGTCAAGGAGGGAGAACGAGTCACGAATCCGGTGATCTATGACAACGATGTCTATGACGATGTGTTCGATGACGAGTGGGCCTTCGCGATGGCGAGCCTGGGGAAGATGAATCTGACCGGGTTGATCATCACGCCGGTACTTACCGATGGCTGGGGGTTCTCGAAGCCGGAGTGGAAGAAAACGGCCTTCGAGGCCAGGCAGCGCGCGGCCGAATCCGGACTTCGGATGGACCGGATTCCACCGATCACGATCGGCACCGAGGCCGAAAGCGAATCGGCCGGGGTGCGGAAGGATTCGGCGGGCGCGCGTCTGTATGTTGAACAGATCAACAAACAGTATGAAAAGGATCCGACGCGTCCGGTGATCGTCAATATTGGGGGCCAGGGGGCCACGCTCGCGTCAGCGTACGGTCTTGACCCGAGCATCGCCACGAAGTGCATCGTGTATTACACGGATCTTCGTGTTTACAACGGTCATTACCGCTGGGCGTCCGAGCTGGTGGCGAAGCACTTCCGGGTCGTGAGCTGGGGAGACGACCACTGGTGGATTCCGAAACGTTGCCAGAACGAGTGGCGCGTTCTTCCCCGGCCGGAGAAGTGCGAGGGAAGCGAGAACGGCCCCGACAGCGGCGAGTG
This sequence comes from uncultured Isosphaeraceae bacterium, assembly GCA_964599655.1. Taxonomy (GTDB): domain Bacteria; phylum Planctomycetota; class Planctomycetia; order Isosphaerales; family Isosphaeraceae; genus CAZRGV01. The sequence continues at coordinate 20,272 of CAZRGV010000009.1, forward strand.
GCGCCGCCTGACCGCCCTGCACGTCCCCATGCTGGACCACATGGTGCAACAGTTCCAGACGCGGGGCGAGTACTGTCAAGGAGAACGAAAAGCCGACGCGTACGGCGATGGCACGTTTCTTCACGCCTGGCTCCCCGGCCTGTTCGAGGACGCGGCGATCCAGGAGGTTCGAGGGAGCGAGGTCCTTCACGTCACTCGCTTCACACCGCGCAACGAGTCTTTGGTGAAAACGATAACACTCCAGGTTCTGTTGAATCCACAGGTTTACGGCAACGGCCGTTGACCACGACATCGGCATCGACGAGACACGAACCACCAGGGGCTCGATCGTGGCTTCGGACTCGTTTCGTCGAAACAAACAGAGTGATATACTTGCATCGTATGAACTTATTATAATCAGTCATTTCCGCGCCGATTCGGTTTCGCCGTCGGACGTGACGGCGGCGAGTCCGCCTCGCATTCCGGCCTCGGGAATCGGATCGCCGTCGGCGTCCGTCGTGGGCCGGTGGTGAGACCGGGCGGGAAAGATCTCGACCCTCGCTGAGGTCCATCGCGGTCGGGGCGGGAGTGTCGCGGGTTGCTCCCTGATGATGGGGGCCGAGGGCGGTACGGCCGTCGGGACGGACTCGCGGCGTGGAGGAGCGACGCTCGATCGCGTGATCGAGTGAGGCTCCGCGACAGCGTATGAATCAAGATTTATGGGTGATCCCCGACCGTGTTCGGCCGCGATCCGAGGTCGAACACGGTCGGGGTTTTTTGTTTCGTCAGCGCGTCGTCGAGGTTGCGAGCGGGATCGTTCGCTTCGAAGGTGCGCGGAAAACCGTTGGCCCATTCGTGGGACCTGGGTGGATGGGGGTCTCGCACCGAGGGTCCATCCACCCAAACCGGCGTGTGTCCCTGTGAATGGGATCCGGCGATTCTTGCAGAGCGCCTTACTTCTGTTTTTGGTGGTTGTGGTCCAGTTCCTGCGCTGTTAATCTTGTTACGCTTGTTCCAGATTTTTATGTGACGAATCCGGCGGTCGGTGGGTCATTGCGGATCAGAGGTCCGGAACGCGAACCAGCGGCGATTTCGTCGGAGCATGGTCATGCGCGAGGGGGCGGCTCTGGAGCAGGAACGGCGTGCGCCGGTCACGGTGGGTCGCGGCACGCCGGAAGCGAACGTGCCCGAGGAGACGGTCGCGCGGCGAAGTGAGGATGCGGTTCCGGCGGCGATGGGCGGATGGATGGCCCTGGGGTTGGCCGTGATCCTCGTCGGCCTGGCGCTCGGTCGGTTGCTGGTGGGGGACGAGCCGATCGAGGGGGATCCCGACCTGATGTACCGGCCGTTCAAGACGGAGCTCGCCCGAGCGTTACGCGCGGGGACCCTCCCGTTCTGGAGCAAGCAACTCGGCGTGGGTGTGCCGCTGGTGGCGGAGAGTCACGTGGCGGCGTTTTATCCACTGAACTTGTTGATATATCGGGTGTTGGATGTCAGTATGGCGTATCGGCTGTTGATGTGGCTTCATTACGTGGCGCTGGCGCTGACGATGTATCTTTACGCGCGGGTGTTGCGGCTGACGCCCTGGGGCGCGGCGATGGCGGCGACGGCGTTCTCGCTCTGCGGGTTCCAGATGAGCCACGCGTGCCACGAGCCGTTTTACTCGGTGATGCCGTACCTGCCGCTGGCGCTGTTGCTGACCGAGCGCTACCTGGCCGTGGGGGGCGTCTGGCGGCTCGCGGCGCTCGCGCTCGTGCTGGGTTTGCAGATCACACTTGGTCATTTTCAGATTCAAATGTGGACGGCGGGGCTGGTTGTCGCGACCGGGCTCTGGCGCGTGGTCGCGAGAGACGCTCCGTGGCGACGGCTGGCAGGGCTGGCGCTGGCCCTGTTGTGGGCGGGCGCAGTGGCGATGGTTCAGCTTGGACTGACGTGGGAGCTTATGCACATCTCACGATTCAATCGCCCCAAGATTTCCTTGACGGTTTACGCCTTTCCGCCCGCCCACTGGGCGCAGCCCGCCCTTCCCCGGCTGTTTCAGGGGTTTGTCGGGAATACGCTCTCGCCCTACTGGAGCCGCCTGCAAACGACGCCTGACGAGGCGAGTTTCTACATTGGCACCGTGCCGTTGATTCTCGCGGCGGTCGGACTGGTGTTGCGGGGCGATCGGGTGCTGGCTCCCTGGAAGTGGCTCGCGCTGATCGGTTTTCTTCTTGCGACGATGCCCCGTTGGTTCCTCGGCGGCTACTACGCCCTGCTGAGCCTGCCGGGATTGGGCCACTTCCGAGCCCCGGGCCGATTCGTGCTCTGGCCGAGCCTGGGCCTTTGTTTGCTGGCGGGACGCGGATTCGAGCGTGCCATCGCCTCACGACGGTTCTGGAGGGGGTATGGGCTGGCCGTGTTCTTCGGAGTTCTGGCCGCGGCCTGGGGCGTGTTCTGGTCGTCGAGCCCCGATGTTCTCAAGGAACTGGGGGCTTCGGCGCGCAACGCGTTCCTGGCCGAGGCGGCGGTGGCCTGGCTGGTCGGCCTGGCGGTGGTGGCGCTCTGGCGGATTGGGCCGCGAACCATCCCGCACGGGGTCCCGCTGCTGGTCGCCTTTGGGGAGTTGACGTACTTGTTCTATCATGGGTCGACGCCCTGGGGCCGGCCGATCCGTTTCCCGGAGCGGAGCCCGGTTTTCCGGCGCCTGGCGGCGGAGCGGGATGTCGGCCTGATCGCCGGGCGCGTTCTCGATTTGCCCGTTCGCGCGGGCTTCGCGACGGCGTATCCGAATCTGGGAATCACCCCGCCGCCGCCGAATTACATCCTTGAATCGGCCCGGGACGCCATCTGGTACACCGACGAGATGGACACATGGTTTCACCGGTTTGGGGTCACGCACGGGATCTTCGAAGGGATCAAGCTCCTACGGCCATCGCGGATACTCTACGTCGGTCCCGACCCGGCACTCGATGCCCTGCTGCCTCGAACACATGCGTCGCCGAACACAAGGCGGATCTGGCGGCTGGAGCGTTACCCGGCCTTTCCCGAAGCCAGGGCGGCGTGCGTGGTCCGCGAGGCGGAGAGTTGGGGTGACCTCATCGACACCCTCACGGACTCGTCCAACTCGCGAGAGGTCTGGTACCTCAAGTCAGACCGGCCCCCGGATCCGCCTGGTCCGCGCGCTCGGTCGGCGAGAGTGCTCGATTGGGATGGCCGCTCCTGCGTGGTCGAGCACGACGGCACGGTCGACCTGGTGATCCGTCGGGCGCATTATCCCGGTTGGTCGGCGCGGCTGAGCGACGGACATGAGGTTCCGATCGTCCCGGCCGACGGCGGCCTCCAGTCGGTCCGCCTGCCTGGATCGGGCCGAACCAGGGTGGAGTTCGCCTACCATCCGAGCCACTTGACGGAACTCGCGCTGATTTCGATCGCGGCGGCGACGGCCTCGGTCCTCGTGCTCTTCGGCGCGGCCGTTCGGCACGGTTCGAGGCCGAGTCGGGATCGGTCGAGCGATTGATCCTGGTCGAGGTCGGTTCAAGCGCGGGACTTGTGCCAGTTCCAGGCGGTTTGGACGATGGAATCGAGATCGGTATAGCGCGCCGACCAGCCGAAATCGCGCTGAATGGCCTTGGGTGAGGCGACCAGCGAAGGGGGGTCGCCGGGCCGTCGGGGCCGCTCGACGGCCGGGATCGGGTGTCCGGTGACCCGGCGGCAGGCATCGACGACCTCTCGCACGCTGAAGCCGTGGCCGGTTCCGACGTTGTAGACCATCGCGCGGCCGGGCTGGAGGCGCTCGAGGCCGAGCAGGTGCGCATCGGCCAGATCCTCGACATGAATGTAGTCGCGAATACAGGTGCCGTCCGGCGTGGGATAGTCGGTTCCGAAGATCGAGACGTCACTTCGACGGCCCAGGGCGACCATCAGCACGAGCGGGATGATGTGCGATTCGGGGTCGTGGTCCTCGCCGAGGGTGCCGTCGGCCGAGGCGCCGCAGGCGTTGAAATAGCGCAGGGTGAGGGTGGCGAAGCCGTAGGCGGACGCGTAGTCGGAGAGAGCGTGCTCCATGGCGAGCTTGGTGAATCCATAGGGATTGATCGGTTGCTTGGGAGCGTCTTCGGGAATCGGGCTGACGTCGGGGATTCCGTAGACGGCCGCGGTGCTCGAAAAGACGATGCGAGAACAGCCCGAGGCGCGCATGGCGTCGAGCAGGTTGAGCGTGCCGACCAGATTGTTGCGGTAGTACTTGGCCGGGTCGGCGACACTCTCGGGCACCGACGCATGAGCCGCAAAGTGCATGACCGCCTCGGCCTGGAAGTCACGCAGGGCCGACTCCAGCGCGGCCGAATCCGCGAGATCCGCGCGAACCAGACGGCCGTCCGGAACGGCCCAGACGTGCCCCTGGCTCAGGTTGTCGAGGACCCGGACATCGTGGCCGGCCTGGAGCAGCCGGCGAACGGCATGGCTCCCGATGTATCCCGCCCCTCCGACAACGAGAACTCGCATCGAATGATCCCCATTCAGAAGATGGTCTTCGGATCGCAATTGTGGCAGGAACCGGAACGTTGTGGCGAACCAAATCATTGCATTATTGAAAATGCGAATATGAACGCATGTGAATTTGGTTCGAAACTCGGCTCCCGATCACGGTCCCATTCTACCGGTTGCGACGGGCGATGGCGAAGAGGCTCGACCCGGTTCGGAGGCAGCCTCTCAGGGCAACTGGTTGTTCGAGCCTGAAGGCCAGTCGAAGCAGCCAGGGGCCGGGCCAGGGGGGCAGGGCCAGATACCGCCGGTACGTTTCGGAGGGAGCTTCACCGGGTTTCGCGCGGGTTCGATCGCGACGGCGGCGCAGGAACCCCACCATCGGATGGACTGAAGATTGAGGCCCGTTCCGTCAAACGCCTTGCAAAGGGTTTCGGGCGTGTAGCGGCGACGGTGGCCTTGCACGGCGTCGAACTCGGAGAACAGAGCGGGCAAGGCCGGAACACTGATGAGGACGCACCCGCCGATGGGAACCAGGCCGGCGATCCGGGCCAACGCGTCGCGATCGTCGTCGAGGTGCTCGAGGACGTCGAGGGCCAGCACCGCGTCGAACGGCTGGCCATCGAGAGCGGCATCGAGGTCGCGCGTCAGGTCGGCCTCGAAGAGGACGCGATCCGGCCGGTCGATCTGTTCGAGGGCGCGCCGCGAGAGGTCGAGTCCGGCGGCGCGATAACCGCGACGTTCGAGAGCATCGAGCGTGACGCCCCAGCCGCAACCGGCGTCGAGCACGCGTGATGGGGGCTTGACGCCCTCGCGTTCCAGCAGCGCGAGGGTCAGCGAGGCACGCGCCGTCCACCAGGGATGACGACGAACGGTCCCGGCCAGATCGGCGAGGATCGAGTCGTCCATGTGCCGTTGGCAGGAACCCGAGGACAGGACGGAGATCACGACCCTGCCGCCTTTCGTCGCTTGCGACGCCCCGCCGAGCGCGGCCGTCGCGGGCCGGAAACGGCGGAATCGCGACGGATCGAGCGCGAGGTTCGATCGTTCAGAATGTAGGTCGGTCTCTGTTTCGATTCAATAAATATCAATCGAACATATTCACCGATGATCCCAAGACTGACCAGTTGGACCGAACCCATGAACAGCACGACGACGATGGTGCTGGCCCAGCCTCGAGGGGCGGTTTGGGCGGCCAGCGCGTCGGCCAGGACCCAGACGGTCAAACCCGCGGCGATGGCGGCGGTTAGCAGGCCGAGGTAGGTGACCAGACGGAGGGGATATCCGCTGAAACTGACGAGGCCGTCGACGGCCAGCGCGACGAGAGCGCGGAGCGAGTACTTGGAGCGTCCGCCGGCTCGAGCGTCGCGATCGTAGGGAAGTCCGACCTGGCGAAACCCGACGAAGGTTCGGAGCCCTCGGATGAAGCGAGCCCGCTCGGGAAGACCGTTGAGCGCGTCGACGACCCGGCGATCCATCAGGCAGAAATCGCCGCTGTCGAGCGGGATGTCGAGGTCGCTGATCGTGTTCAGCAGGCGGTAGAAGGCGAAGTAGGCCAGCCGTTTGAGCGGACCTTCCTTGCGATGTCGTCGAACGGCGAAGACCACGTCGTGCCCGTCGCGCCAGAGTCGAACGAGTCGGGGGATCAGCTCGGGCGGATCCTGGAGATCGCCGTCCATGACGACGACCGCGAGGCCCCTGGCATGGTCGAGCCCGGCCGTGACGGCGGCTTGATGGCCGAAGTTGCGGCTGAGCCGGAGCGGGACGATTCGAGGGTCGGCCCCGGCGAAGGCGTCGATCAACGTCGACGTGGCGTCCCGGCTCCCATCGTCGACAAGCAGGATTTCATACGATGTTTCCAGGCCGCGCAAGGTATCGCAGAGGCGTCGATAGAGCTCGGCCACGTTCTCCTGCTCGTTGTGCAAGGGCACAACGACGCTGATTTCCGGAGGGGCCAGATCCGACACGAGCCGAGCCTCCAACGCGAAGCCCCCACTCTCGTTCCGTCTCGAAGGGCGCCTGAGCGGGGCCAACCCCCGAAGCACCTGGGGGAGAACTTACCAGAATCCCTGGGGCTTGAAGAGGCCGGATTCCGCCTCTGGTTCTCGGTTTGCGAGGGACTCTCGAAGTGACGTTGACAGCCGGGTGGAATTCACCGATATTGCCACCCCGGCGAGCCGACCCCAGGCTCGCGGCCCGACCGTTGAAGCCACGCCGAAGGATGAGGCGTCTCGTTCGGCCGCGAGTTCGAACCACCGATGGACGCGCTTGAGGCCGACCCGCCACGATTCGCAACGCAAGACCACCAAGAGTCGGCCGCACGGACGGGGCCTGGCGCGTTCGTACGACCCGCTCCACGACCGGAATGAACCGACCACACGATCGCGCAACCCAATGACGCACCAGGCGCGTCGCGAACACCACGGATGGGGCTCACCATGCGAATCCTCGTCACCGGCGGAGCCGGCTACGTCGGGTCGACCCTTGTCCCCATGCTGCTCGACCAGGGGCACCGCGTGCGCGTGCTCGATGCCCTGAAGTTTGGCGGGCATGGGCTCTTGCCCTGCTGCTCGAACCGGTTTTTCGAGCTGCAAAAAGGGGACATCTGCGACGAGAAGGCCGTGGCCAAGGCGCTCGAAGGCGTCGAGGCGGTCGTGCACCTGGCGGCCATCGTCGGCTATCCCGCCTGCAAGAAGGAACCGCACGTCGCTCAGGCGACGAACGTCGAAGGGACCCGCACGCTCCTGCGGTTGCGGAAGCCCGACCAGAAGTTCGTTTTCGCGTCGACCGGAAGCATTTATGGATCGGTGCCCGACTACATCTGCAACGAGAACACGCCCCGAGCGCCGATCACGCTCTATGGCGAGACCAAGGCCCAGGCCGAGGAGATGGTCCTCCAGGCCGGCAACAGCGTCGCCTACCGCTACGCGACGGCCTTCGGCGTGAGCAACCGGATGCGGCTCGACCTGATGCCGAACGACTTCACCTACCAGGCGGTGAAGAATCGCAGCCTGATCGTGTATGAAGGTGGATTCAAGCGAACGTTCGTCCACGTTCGCGACATGGCCCGTTCGATCGTCTTCGCCCTGGAGCGCTGGGACGAGGTGAAGGACGACGTTTATAACGTTGGCCATGAAAGCATGAATTTTACCAAGGAAGACGTCGCGCGGCAGATTCTCAAGCACGTGGATTATTACCTCCACTTCGCGGAGGTTGGCCACGACGCCGACCAGCGCAATTACGAGGTCAGCTACGAGAAGATCCGCAGGA
>CAZRGV010000009.1:28061-45006 GCA_964599655.1 uncultured Isosphaeraceae bacterium
CAGTTGATCGAGTTCCAGAACCCGTTCGCGAACGTCTGACATCCGGCCGCGATGGGGGAGGACGGCCTCGCGCGGCGAACCGACCACCGCGAGGCCCAACCGCAACACCCCCGAGGAAGGACCACGTTCCGAGACGAGTCCACCTGCCCGCGCTTCCCTGAATGTGATGCCCAGGTTGAGGGACAACTGATGAAGAGCTTCTGGTCTGATAAGCGCGTGACGGTCACCGGCGGCGCGGGCTTTCTTGGCCAGCACGTGGTGCGGCGGCTCGAGAGCTACGGCGCGACGGTGTACGTGCCGCGGAAGCGGGACTACGACCTCACGTCGCTCGACGCGTGCCTTCGTTGCTTGCTCGAACATCCGTGCGACCTGCTGATTCACGCCGCGGCCTATTACGGCGGAATCGGGATCAACGTCAACGAACCGGCCAGGCTGTATTACACGAACCTGGTGATGGGGGCCAACCTGATGGAAGCCGCGCGGTTGGCCCGTGTCGGCAAGGTGGTCAACATCGGCACGGCGTGCAGCTACCCGGGCTACCTGGAGGGCCACCTCAAGGAAGAGGACCTGTGGGCCGGGCCTTGCCACGCCAGCGTGGTAAACTACGGACTCACGAAGAAAATGCTGGCCGTGCAGGGACTGGCCTACCAGAAGCAGTACGGCCTGAACTCGATTCACCTGATCCTGACGAATCTCTACGGTCCGGGCGACTCGTATAACCCGGATCGTTCGCACGTCGTCGCGGCCTTGGTTCGGAAGTGGGTCGAGGCCGAGATGGCCGGGGCGCCGAGCGTGGAGGTCTGGGGTACGGGCAAGGCGATTCGTGAATTTATCTACGTCGAAGATTGCGCGGATGCGATTGTGCTTGCCGCGGAGGTGTACGACGACGCGAGTTTGCCCTTGAACATTGGCACGGGAAGGGGCACCTCGATCCGCGAGCTGGCCGAGACCATCCACGACGTTTCGGGCTACCGGGGCAAGATGGTCTGGAACACCGACAAGCCCGACGGCGCTCCGATGAAGGTGCTCGACGTGACTCGCATGACGAAAGTGCTCGACGGCTGGAAGGCGCCGACCTCGCTTCGGGAGGGTCTGGCCAGGACCGTGGCCTGGTACCGGGCGAACAAGACCGACGCCGACCGGAAGTGGTGATCGGAGACGGAGAGTCGAACGATCCGAGCGGCGAAGTTCTCGCGAGAACGCCTCGCCGCGGACAACTCAACGAAGGACGCCGATCATGAGGGCAAGGAAGCCGCTCAGGGTGGGACCGCCTCGTCGATGGCGACCCGAACCGAAAGCGACAACGGCGGTCGCGGTTCCGAATATCCGGCCTGGATTCAAGCCGGTCGGAGCGACGAGGATTCTGTTCATCAATCAGTATTACTGGCCGGATCACGTTTCGACGGCGCAACACCTCACCGATCTGGCGGAGTCGCTGGCCGAGCAAGGTTACGACGTGCACGTGCTCTGCGGCCGTCGTGGATCGAGACCAGGCTCGGCCGCGCGTCCCGCGTCGGAAATCCACAACGGCGTGACGATTCACCGGGTCGGCGCGACCTCGCTGGGACGGATCAACACGTTTCGGCGCATGACCGATTACCTCAGCTTTCACGCCGGCGCGGCGGTCCGGGCTCTCCGGCTGCCGAGGTTCGACGTGGTGGTGACGCTGACCACACCCCCGCTCATCGGGCTGATCGGAACGATCCTCCGCCGCATCCATGGCTCGCAACACATTTACTGGAGCATGGATCTCCATCCCGATGCCAGCCTGGCGCTGGGGAAGATGTCGAGACGGCAACCGCTGGTCGCCGGGCTCTCCTGGCTGAGCGACGCCGTTTACCGACAGGCCGACCGCGTGGTCGTCCTCGGCTCGTACATGGCCGATCGAATCGAGGCCAAGGGGGTACGGCCGCAGCGGTTGGTCCGCATCCCGGTCTGGAGCCGAAGGGATGAGGTCTATCCGCTGCCCCGGACGTCGCACCCGCTCCGAGCGTCGCTTGGCCTGCGGGACAAGTTCGTGGCGATGTACTCGGGCAACGTGGGACTGGCGCACACCTTTGACGAGATTCTCGAAGCCGCGAGGCGACTCCGGCACCGCGAGGACATCGTCTTCCTCTTCGTCGGCGATGGTCCCCGCTTGAAGGAGATTCAGTCGGCCAAAACGGCCGAACGGCTCGACAACATCCGCCTTCTCGACTATTTCCCTCGCGAACAACTGCACGCCTCGCTTTCGCTCGCAGATGTTCACCTGATCACAATGCGAAGGGAAATGACGGGGATCGTGGTGCCCGGCAAGCTCTACGGCGCGATGGCCTCGGCCCGCCCGACGGTGTTCGTCGGCCCCGAGCACTGTGAATCGGCCGACACGATCCGTCGGGCGGACTGCGGCATCACGGTTCGTTCCGGTGAACCCCACGAGCTCGTCCGTGCCCTCGAACGACTCGCCGCCGACCGAGATCTCGCGGACGCCATGGGTCAGCGCGGCCTGTCGGCGTTCATCGCCGAGTTCGAACGAGAGGGGTGCTGCTCCCAATGGAACTGGATGATCGCCGAACTGATCGGCGCCTCGCCCGTCGAGATCGCCGTCGATTCCCCCGCGGCCTCCGCCTCACCGTCGAGACGGACCGAACCGACCCCCGCGCGGGTTTCTTCATGATAACTAGAAAATCAGTATATACTTCCGTTAAATTATGAATAATACAATTGTAAAATAGATAGCTCGACTCAGGAAATCGCGCTTCGCGGCGAACGGGAGGTCGGGATGGGCCCTGGCCTCCCGTTCGCGTGCGCGTTGTTCTGGAATCCGGCTGGTTCGCGCACCGCTCCCGCAATTCAGGACTCGGTGGCGCGAAGGGCCTCGGTGGCCGCGGCGATGGTCTGGTCGATGTCGGCCTCGGTGTGAGAAGCCGAGACGAAGGCCGCTTCGAACTGGCTGCAAGGGAGATAGACGCCTCGAGCGAGCATTTCCCAGAAGAAGCGCGCGAATCGCTTCGTGTCGCTTTGCTTGGCGTCCTCGTAATTCCAGACGGGTCCCTCGTGAAAGAAAAGTGTGATCATGCTACCGACCCGCTGGACGACGTGGGGAATTTTCGCGTCGGTGGCGGCCTTGCGGAGTCCCTCTTCGAGCCGCGCGGAGAGGGCTTCGAGGCGGTCGTAGGGGGGCTCGTCGCGGAGGATTTGCAAGGTCGAGAGGCCGGAGGCCATGGCGAGGGGGTTTCCCGAGAGGGTTCCCGCCTGGAACACCGGGCCGGCGGGTGAGACGAAGTCCATCACCTTCGCCGAGGCCCCGTAAGCCGCCGCGGGCAGGCCGCCGCCGACGATCTTGCCGAGGGCGGTCAGGTCGGGCGTGACGCCGAACCGTTCTTGCGCGCCACCGAGGGCGAGCCGGAAGCCGGTCATCACCTCGTCAAAGACGAGGAAGGCCCCCTCCTTGTCGGCGATTTCGCGGAGCCGTTCGAGGTAACCGGGCCTTGGGGGCACGAGCCCCATGTTGCCCGCGACTGGCTCGAGGAGGACCGCGGCGATCTGGCCGGGGAACTGGCGGAAGGCCTCGGCCACGGCGCCGGCGTCGTTGAAGTCGCAGAGAATCGTGTCGGCCACGGCGCCGGCCGTCACGCCGGGGCTGTTTGGGATTCCCAGCGTGGTCGCGGCCGAGCCCGCCTGAACCAGCAGGGCATCGACATGACCATGATAATGTCCTCGCATCTTGATGATCTTGTCGCGACCCGTGACGCCACGAGCGACCCGAACGGCCGACATCGTGGCTTCGGTACCGGAGGAGACGAAGCGTACTTTCTCGATCGATGGGACGGCCGAGGCGACGACCTCCGCGATTTCGATTTCTCGAAGCGTGGGAGCGCCGAAGCTGGTGCCGGTTTCGAGAGCGTCGGCGACGGCGGCCTTCACCTTTGGGTGGCCGTGGCCGAGGATCATCGGGCCCCAGGAACCAATGTAGTCGATATATTGATGACCGTCGATGTCGTAAAGGTACTGTCCCTCCGCGCGGGCCATGAACGGTGGTTCGCCGCCCACGGCGCCGAAGGCGCGCGCGGGACTGTTCACGCCGCCTGGAATGATCTTGTTGGCGCGAGCAAATGCGGCGTGGCTCCTGGGCAACGCAAATCCGGGAACCGACCTGGCAGGCGTGGTCGCCGTCGGCTCGGTAGGGCTCACAGTCGGTCCTTTCTCTGGGTCTTTCGAACGGTTTCTGATTTCGGTACGTGGATTCCGGTCCTCGTACGACCGATACGCATCATGCTTTCCGAGCTAGCCTTGCCGTAGCCAGCGGGCCACGTCGAGGGCGTGATAGGTCAAGATCATGTCGATGCCGGCGCGCTTGAATCCGGTCAGGAGTTCCAGCACGATGCGCCGCTCATCGATCCAGCCGCGCTGAGCGGCGGCCTTCACCATCGCGTATTCGCCCGAGACGTTGTAAGCGGCCAGGGGCACACGGAAGCGATCCTTGATGCGTCGGGCGATGTCGAGGTAAGCCATGGCGGGTTTGACCATGACCAGGTCGGCCCCTTCGGCCAGGTCGAGGGCGACCTCGCGGAGGGCCTCGTCGCCGTTGGCCGGATCCATCTGGTAGCTGCGTCGGTCGCCGAAGGAGGGCGTGCTCTCGGCGGCGTCGCGAAATGGGCCGTAGAAGCCGCTGGCGAACTTCGCGGCGTAGGAGAGGATCGGGATATGCGTGAAGCCCGCCGTGTCGAGCCCTTGCCGGATGGCGCGAACCATACCGTCCATCATGCCGGAGGGGGCCACGACGTCGGCCCCTGCCCGGACGTGGCTGACGGCCTGTTCGGCCAGCAAGGGCAACGTCGCGTCGTTATCGACGTCGGTGCGTCCGCCGATCTCGGTCAAGGGGCCGCAATGGCCGTGATCGGTGTACTCGCAGAAGCAGACGTCGGTGATGATCAGAAGCTCGGATGCGCGACTCTTGATTCGTCGAACGGCCTCTTGCACGATGCCGGATTCCTGCCACGAGGAGGAGCCCCGAGAATCCTTGTGCTCGGGAATCCCGAACAGGAGGACGGAGGGGACGTTCAGCTCAACGACCTCGTCGATGGCCTCGTCGAGACGGTCGAGCGAGAGCTGGTACTGCCCCGGCATCGACGGAATCTCACGGCGGAGGTTGGTGCCGTGGTACACGAAGAGGGGATAAACCAGGTCGTCGACCGTGAGCCGGTTTTCGCGAACCATGTCGCGGAGCCGTGGATGGTGGCGTAGCCGGCGGGGGCGGTGGGTCGGGAAGCCGGGAAACGGTTCGAGGCTCATGGTCGATCCGGCGGGTTGGGCACGATTTCGGGCAAGAACGTGCTTCCAGCTTACCCCAGCATGACCAGGGGCGTCGAGGACGTGATCGACTCGAGATCGGCCTGGTGGACGATCGGACGATCGGGAGGCGTGGGCAGCGCGGTTGAGGATCGGAGCGTACTGAAGCTCGGGTTGACGGCGGGTCCGAGGTCGGATATAGCCTGCCGCACCTCGCTTCCCAGCGCTCGTGCGCGCGCACGGAATCTCTTCGGGGCGGCTTGATGAACGCGGTCCGGTTCCTGGCGATGCTGGTCGGCCTGTTTCCGGTCGCCGGAGGGGCGGAGCCGCCCTGGTCGGGCTGGGTTGTGGCCGATTCGGTCGAGGTTTTCGAGGAGCCGGATTTCACGGGCTACGTGACGGGCCGGATTCGACGCGGGCAGCGCGTGGTCGTTCGCCGCGAAGGGCCCGAGGGCTGGCTGGCGATCGATCCACCCAAGGGGTCATTTAGCTGGATCGAGCGCCAGGCGGTCGAGGAGCTCGGTGAGGACCGGGCACGGGTCAAGGTCCGTGCGGCGGCCGTGCGGCCGGGAAGCGATCAGGCCCGTTTGCCAGGCGGAAGGTGGGTCCCGGTGCGTCAAGGGACGATCGTCCACCTGCTCGATCGTCCGCCCTTGATCTTGCGGCTCCAGGGGCCGGGGAACCGATCGTGGTACGCGATCGAACCGGTGGCCGGGGAAGTGCGTTACGTGCGAACCGAGGGGATCAGCACGGTCGATCCGAACCATCTGCCCGACGTCGAAGCCGAGGCGCCGGCGGGGGTCAAACGGTTGCTGGAGCCGGGCGGAGCCGACCGACGATCGAGGCGGACCACGCGACGAGTCGACGTCCCGCCGATCGACGCGTCCTTCGCCACGGTCGGTCCCCCCATTCCTGAACGGGACCTGACGCCCCAGTTCGCGGCCGAACTGAGCCGGGTGGAAGCCGCCCACCGAGCCATGCTCCAGCAACCCCTGGAGTTCTGGCACTTTGAGACGATCCGGAACGATTACCAGCGCCTTCGAGACATGTCGGCCACGCCCGAGGAACGAACGGCGGTGCGATTGCGCCTGGACCAGGTCGCGCGGCAAGAGGCCGTGGCGCGTGCCGTTCGTGAGCTGAGCGCGCTGGTGGAAAAGAGCCGCCGCCTTGATGGACAGGTCGACGCCATTCATGGGCGGTTGGCCGATCTGGCCACGTCGAGGGCCGCTCCCTTCGATGCCGAAGGCTTGTTCTTCAACTCCTCAAGGCTCATTGACGGGCGTAAAGTTTACGTCCTGATCGGGAACCGCGGCGAGGTGACGGCGTATCTCGAGGTTCCGCCGGGCCTGGAGGCAAGTCGCTACCTCTCGCGACGAGTGGGCGTGCGAGGTGAGCCGCGCTACAACGAGACGGCCAAGTCGCGCGTGATCCTCGTCCGGGACCTGGAGCCGCTCGACGAGGCCCCTTGACGGGCGTGGAATCGACCGAACCGGTGTCGTAAACCGTGCCTTCTCAATGAGTCGCGATCGCTTCCGGCGTCGGATCGGAGGTTCGATCAACCGGGACCGCGCTGCGGCTGGGCTCGCTCCTGGGGCGGGGAAGGCGAGGCGGTTCGATCCGAGGCAGGTCGGGATTCTGCGCCGCGCCGGTCTCGACGATCAGTCCGTACTGGGCGCCCCAGGCGATCAGGCGGGCCAGACCTTCGCGGCGGATCTCGACGGGCAGATGCTTGGTCGATCCGATCGTGCCGATTGGGAAGACACGTCCTCCTTCAAAGGCGTCGCGAAGCCGCTCGGACCAGCCGAGCGGGCTCAACGCCTGCTCGAGCGGGGTTGTCATGGCGAGGTGCAGGAAGAGGTAGTGGGTCACCACGCGCCGAACTCCGGCCGACGCCAGGGCTTCGAACAGGGGAATCACGTTTTCGCGGGTGTCGGTCAGCCCCGGCACGAGCGGCTCGAAACGCGCCTCAACGGTCACTCCCGAGGCGACGAGCCGGGTCAGGTCGCGGATTCGCCCCCGAGGCGAGGCGGCTCTTGGTTCGAGAGCCCGGCTGATCGCTCGGTTCAAGGTCAGGACGCCCAGGGCCACGCGCACCAGCTCGGCATGCTCGGCTAGCAGCTCGAAAAGGGCCTTCGGAATACGCCCTCGGGTCGTGAGGACGATCGGAATACCCCGCCGGAGAAGCACTTGCACCGCCCGAACCGCCTCGGCCCGGATGCCTCGGTGGGGAGGGAACGGGTCACTCGACGGGCTCAGGACCACTCGTTGAACTTCGCCGCCAAGGTCGTTGAGCGCGGTTTCGAGCGCCTCGGCGCTGAACGGGTCGAACAGGACCCGATCGGCTCCTGGCCAGCGAGACGCTCCACGGATATGACAGTAGGCGCAACCGTGAAGGCAGCCGGCCGTGAGGTCGAGACCGAAAACCCCGGGAGCCGTCGGTGAGGGGCGCAGAACCCGCCCCTTTCGTGCCACGTGAATCACCCTCGGCCAGACCAAGGGCCCCTCGTCCCACATCGCGCTGCCCTCCGCGACGGACATGCACTTCTGAACAGTCCAACGAGGATTGTACTGGTCAGAAGTTCAGAAGGCAACCGCGAAGTCGCAATCGAGGGGAGCGCGATCAACGCGAGGCGGCAACGCCTTGCGGTGGCCCGTCGGTTTGCGGTTCGAGCTTGCGGAGAACCTGGCCGTTTTCTCCGTTCCAGAGGAAGAGAATGCCGTCGGCCCCGCCCGCAGCGACGCGAGAGCGGTCGGCCGAAAGAGCCACGCTGAAGACGTAATCTTGCGGGCCGCTGAAAGTTCGGACGACCTGACCGTTGCCGGGGTTCCAGAATCGGACCGTCTGGTCGCCCGAGGCGCTGGCGATGACCGGAGTTCCGGGGCCGTGGGCCCATCGCACGGCGGTCACCTGCTTGTCGAGAGCGTTCGTGGTGCGAAGCTGCTCGCCGGCCTCGTAGTCCCAGAACTTCAGAACGTTGTCGGCCCCGGCGGTGACAAGCTGCTTGCCGTCGGTACTCCAGTCGACGGCCAGGACGTGATGCGTGTGCCCTTCGAACGAGCGCAACTCCTTGCCGTCGGCGACGTTGATGACCTTCAGGAACTTGTCGGCGGCGCAGGTGGCGAGCGTCGAGCCGTCGGGGCTGAATCGAACGCCGAAGACGGTGTCGGAGTGGAGTCCGTCGAGGGTTCGAACCAGCAGGCCCTTGCCGGTTTCCCAGATTTTGACCTCGCCGCTTCGAGAGGGCTCGCCGCCACCGGCCGCCAGGAGAGTGCCATCGGGGTTGAAGTCGAGCGCGAGCACGCGGTCGACGTGCGGACCGAGCGTTTTCCAGGCCGACCAGGAACCCTGGAAGGTCCAGGACTTGAGGGTCTTGTCCTCGGAGGCCGAGACGAAGGTGCCGTCGTCGAGGAAGGCGACGGCCCGGACCGGCGCGAGCGGTTGATTCTTGGCGCCCGTGTGTCCGAACGCGAGGACGGCTCGGCCCGAGCCGGTCTCACGGACCATCAGGCCACCGTCGGCGCCGGCGGTCACAATCCGCTGACCGCCGGGCGAAAAGGCCACGGACGCCACGGGCGAGGGATGAGCCGGCAGGGTTCGGATCAAGGCCCCGTCGGCGAGGTTCCAGAGCCGAGCCGTCTTGTCGGCCGATCCGCTCAGAAGGGTTTCTCCGTTCGGATGGATGGCGAGGCTCAGGACCGGCCCCTCGTGTCCCGAGAGGGTTCGTTCGAGAGCTCCGTCGTCCGCGTTCCAAATTCGGATGGTCTGATCGTCGCCCGCGGTGAGGATCTGCCGGCCGTCGGGGGTCGCGACGATGGCGTTCAGGGCCCCTTCGTGGCCTTTCGCGACGACTGGTTCGGCCGGTTCGGCGTCGGGAGCGTCCGGAAGTGTCCAGATTCGGGCGGTTCCATCGGCCGAGGCGGAGGCCAGGCGGCCATTCGCCAGGAAGGTCAGGCCGCGAACCGGGCCGGAGTGCCCTTTGAGCTCGGCCGAGGGGGCACCGTCGGCGAGCTTGAAGAGGCGGATGATTCCGTCGGAGCCGCCCGCGGCGACGGTCTTGCCATCGAGCGAGACCGCCAGCGCGAGAACCTGGGAGGCGGGGTGGTCGATCTTGCGGAGCTCCTTGCCGTCGGCGGGGTTCCAGAGGCGAATTGTCTTGTCGAGGCCGCCAGAGACAATCGACTTGCCGTCCGGGGCGACCGCCACGGCCTCGACCTTGTCGCCGTGGCCGTTGAAGGTGTGCGACTCGCCGCCGGTCGGGCAGTTCCAGAGGGTGACGATCTGGTACGAACCGGCCGCGAGCTTCGAGCCGTCGGCGCTGAAGCGAAGCGACTGGATGATGTCCTGATGCCCGGCAAGCGAGACGATTTCCAGCCCGGAATCGGCGTCGTAAACCTGGACGAGGTTGGCTCGACCGGCGGCCACGCGCTTGCCGTCGGCCGTCATGTCGACGGCGACGATCGGGTGAACGCCGGGAGGCAAGGTGCCCAGCTCGACGGGCGCGGCTTCGGCGGCCAACTCGGCGGAATCATCCTTGGCGCCCGCGTCGATCCAGAGCTTGAGCAGACCGAGCTCTTGCGAGGTCAGCGGCTCGTTCTCTTTCTTTTCCGTGGGAGGCATGGCGGGGTCGGCCCGGTGAGCGGCCAGCTTGAAGAGGAGGCTTTCGTCGGCCTTGCCGGGGACGATCGCGGGGCCTCGCTTGCCGCCTTTGAGCATCGAAGGAACGTCTTCCAGGATGAGCTTGCTCTCGGCCAGGCCGCCGTTGTGGCAGCCGACACACTTCGCGTCGAGGATGTCGGCGACCTCCTTGGCGTAGCTGACCGGCTCCTTGCGGTCGGGAACCGCGACGGAGATCGGCTGGGGATCGGCGGCAAGCAGGACGATGGCGAGGCTCAGGAGGTAGGACATCGGCGCATCCGCGAAAAGATCAACGGGTGGTACGACCTTGGGAGGGAACGCAGAGGGCAAGCGGGCTGCGTGAGACGCAAGGCGAGACGGACGGCGTGACCCTTGGGTTCGTTTCCGATTCTAGCAGACGGGAACTCCGGCCGGAAACCGACGAGGAGCCCCGGCGCGATCGATTCGCAACGCGCCGGGGCTCCTCGCGACGCCGAGTGTCAGCCGATCAGCTCGGGAATGAGGCTTCCCCGGTTGAGCACAGGCATCGGTCGGCCCGACTCGTTGGGGAACGGGTGCATCGGGTCGATTCCGAGCATGTGGTAGACGGTCTGGATCAGATCTTCGGGTCGCAACGGCCGTTCGATGGGCGATTCCCCCTTGCGGCTGGTCGCGCCGATGACCTGGCCCATCTTGAATCCGCCACCGGCGACGAGCGCCGACATGGCCCCCGGCCAGTGGTCTCGGCCATTGTTGCTGATGCGAGGCGAGCGTCCAAACTCGCCCCAAACGAGGACGAGGATCCGATCGGCCTGACCTCGGTCGTGAATGTCCTGAACCAGGGTGGCGATCGCGTCGTCGAGCTTGGGAAGCTGGCGGCGACAGCTTGGGAAGATGCCGCCGTGGTGATCCCAGTTGTCGAAGTCGGTGATGGTGACGAACGTGACGCCGGCCTCGACCAGTCGCCTCGCGAGCAGGCAGCTCTGCCCCAGCGGCGTTCGGCCGTAGCGGTCGCGGAGCTTCGGGTCCTCGTTCGAGAGGTCGAAGGCCTTGCGAGCGGCGGGTCCGGTGACCATCTCGTAGGCCTGGGCCGTGAACTGGTCGATGCCGTCCATCATGCCCGACGCGTCTCGGGCCCGTTCGATGCGGTCGATCTGTTCGAGCAGATGGCGGCGGTCTTCCAGACGATCGAGCGAAAGGCCATTGGGCGGTTCGAGGTTCCGGACCCGGATGTTGTTCGAGGGGTCGCCGTCGATGCTGAAGGGATTGACGCCCGCGCCGAGATACGCCCCTTGACCGAAGAACGGGCTTCGAGGGATTCCGACGTAGGGCGGCACGCCCAAGGCGTTGGAGCCTCGGAGCTTGGCGACGATCGAGCCGACGCTCGGCCGGTCATTGGCGCGAAGGAAGTTGGTCGAGGCGGGGAAGCCGGTCATGACCCAGTGGGTGCCCGAGTTGTGGTCGGGCGTGTCGTGGTGGAGGCTCCGGATCACGGCGAGCTTGTCCATCACGAGGGCCTGCTTGGGGAACAGCTCGGTGAGCCGCACGCCCGGAACGCGGGTCGAGATGGGCTGGAACTCGCCACGGATCTCCTTGGGGGCGTCGGGTTTGGGGTCGTAGGTATCGATGTGGGTTGGGCCGCCCTGGAGGAAGACCTGGATGACGGCGGTGTCTCGCGAGGCGCCTCCCTGGGCCGCGGCCCGGGCGCGAAGCCGGAGCATGTCGGCCATGGTCAGCCCGGCGAACCCCAGGGCCCCGACCCGGAGGAACCCCCGTCGAGTGACGCCGTCGCACAAGGTTCCGCCGCGGCCGCCGAACACGTCGAGCATGGTCCGATCCCTCCCCCTTATCGCAAGGGCTTCGCGTTGGATCACCGGTTGAAAAGGAATTCCTTCGAGTTGATCAGGGCCCAGATCAGGTCCTCGAAACCTTGCCGCGGCGTGCCGTGCGAGCGGGCCTTGGCCAGGTGTGCGAGGCAGAGGTCGCGCTCGTCGACGGTCGGAAGCCGGCCGTAACAGAGGCGGTACAGTTCTTCGATCTTCTGGGTGTCGGATCGGGGGTCCTTCGTCTCGTCGGCCAGGCGGGCGGCGCGGCCGCCGCCGGTCACCTTCGACTCGATCTCGCCCGAGTTGAGCAGGTGCAAACGCTGCGAAAGGTTGGCCTCGGCCGTCCGCTCGCACTCGCAGACGCTTTCCCGTTTCGGGCGGCCGAAGACTTCGAGGAAATACGAGCCGAAGCCCTCGTCCGGCAGTTGCACGGCGCGGAACCCCTTGGGCAGGCCGTTGAAGTTCTCGGTCGCGCCGGTGACGGAGTCGATGGCGTCGAGGAGCACTTCGGCGGGCAGGCGACGAGGGTAGAACCGGGCGTAATTCTGGTGGTCGAGCGCGTTCGCCTCCTGGGGCAGGCTCGATCGGTCGTACGCCTTGCTGGTGGCGATCAGCCGGACCAGATGCTTGAGGTCGTAGCCGCTCCGGACGAAGTCGGCGGACAATGCGTCGAGCAGCTCGGGGTTGGTCGCCGGGTTGGAAACGCGCATGTCGTCTTCGGGTTCGATGAGGCCCCGGCCGAAGAAGTGCTTCCAGTAACGGTTGACCAGCGCCTTGGCGAAGAACGGGTTGTCGGGCTGTCCGAGCCACTGGGCAAGCGCCTCTCGCGGATCATCCCGAGGACCGAGGTTCTTGAACTCGGGTCCGTCGAGGGCCTTGGGAGCGTATTCGATGCCTTTCGTCGGATGTTTGGCCAGTCCGGTCGGAAGGACGAAAACCCTGGGGCTGAACGGGTCGTTGCCCGGCTTGCGGCCGATCCGGCTGAAGAACGAGGCGAAGCCGTAATAGTCGTCCTGGCTCCACTTCTCGAACGGGTGATGGTGGCAACGGGCGCACTGAATCCGCATGCCGAGAAAGAGCTGGGCCGTGTCTTCCACGAGGGCATCGTCGTTGTTCTGGTTGAGGTCGCGAGGCCGATACCAGGTCGCGGCCGGGTTGAACGAGGGGTCGCCCTTCGCCGCGATCAGGGCTGAGGCGAACCGGTCGTACGGCAGGTTCTCGGCCAGCGACTCCCGGATCCAGGCGTGGAACGCAAAGGTGGTCGACTGGGTGAAGTTGCCGAAGTTCCCTCGCTGGTTGCGAAGGATGGCCGACCACTTCATGGCGAAGTAGTCGGCGTACTCGGGACGTTCGAGAAGGCGATCGACCCAGCGCGCCCGCTTGTCCGGGTTGGTGTCGGCTTCAAAGGCGGCGACCTCTTCCGGTGAGGGCAGGATGCCGCAGAGATCGAGACTGGTCCGGCGGGCGAACTCGGCGTCGGTGCACGCTGGGCTCGGCGGCAGGTTCAGGTCGCGGAGCTTCTGGAAGACGAACGGGTCGATCAGGTTGTCCGACTTCGGTTCGTCCCATGCCAGCGGTTCGCCCGTTCGGGGGATGGTCGCCCGAGCGACGGTCACCTGGCCGCCGAAGCGGACCATGATGGCGGCCTCGCCCACGCCGTCGAGGGTCGAAACCACGCCCTGCTCATCGACCGAGGCCAGGTCGGCCGCGTTCGACTGGTACTGGGCCAGTCGGGTCACGTCGACCTCATGGCCGTTGCTGTAATGGGCGGTCACCCGAAGCTGCTGCTCGGCCTGCTCGGTCATCCGACGTCGTGAGGGGCTGACGCGGATCTCGGTCAGTCGAGGCGCCTGGCCCGACTCGAAGGGCATCCCCTGGCGAATCCAACGGGCGATGGTGTGATACTCCGGCGAGCCAACAACGAACTTTCGACCGCCTCCGTGCGGGATCGTCGCGGTCGGCTTCCGGAGAAGGAGGCTCTTGCCGGGCGAGGCCGGGAAGGTCCGTCGGCCCCGTCCCTCCCGAACCAGGGCCTCGTAATCAAATTTCGGGTCGAATCCCAGCAGGCTGAGCCGGAAGCCGTTCTGCCCCACGGCCTTGCCGTGACAGCTTCCCGAGTTGCAACCATACTTGCTGAAGATCGGGACGACCTCGCTGGCGAAGTCGATCGGCCGGGTGTTGGCGAAGTCGGTCACCTCGACGCGAACGGTCGCGGTTCGATCGCCATCCTGGATGAGGACTTCGGTCGAACCATCCCCTCGAGGGCGAACCAGCCCGCTTGCCTCGACCACGGCCACCGCCGGATCGCGACTCTCGTACCGTACGGAACGGGTTCGATCGAGAGCGCGGTTCGCGTCAATCCGTTCGGTCACGAGGATCTGGGCGGAGGTGTCGGAGCCCTCGAGCCGGATTTCCGAGGGCTCGACGTCCAGGCGGCTGGGGTTCGCGTCCGTCGGAGTCGTTGCCAGCGCCAGCCACGCCAGGGTGGTGAAAACCACAGGTGGACCTCCGTCGCTCGCTCGTTGAATTCCTTAGGTCCGACGATTGTCACGTCTAGCAATTTGACACCAACAGGCCGGTTTCGCAAGCGAAAAAGGTCCAAAAATCCGAATCTCCTCGGACTCGGCTTTCCCAGGGGGGGCGGGACAAGCGTGGGGTGTTCGTCTACAATGGAAAGAAGAAGTCTGCGGACGCGCCCCGGAGGGGGCAAAGGATGCACGGCGATGGCCTACGAGTTTTCGAAGGTGGAAGACGCGGTCGAGGCCCTGGCGGCGGGGCGGGTCGTGATCGTGGTCGACGACGAGCAGCGCGAGAATGAAGGGGATTTCGTCGCGGCGGCCGAGTCGATCACGCCCGAGATCGTGGAGTTCATGATCACGCACGGTCGGGGGCTGGTTTGCGCGCCGATTATGCCGGAACTGGCCGACCGATTGCGGCTGAACCCGATGGTCGAGCAGAACACCGCGCCGCATCAGACGCCGTTTACCGTGCCGGTCGATCACCGGAGCTGTCGCACGGGAATCACCGCCGAGGAGCGCGCCACGACCATCCGGGCGATCCTCGACCCGGCGACCCGGCCCTCCGACCTGGTCCGGCCTGGCCATGTCTTCCCGCTCGTGGCCAAGGAAGGGGGTGTGCTCCGGCGCGCGGGCCACACGGAGGCCACGGTGGACCTCTGCCGCCTGGCGGGTCTGTATCCGGCCGGCGTGCTCTGCGAGATCCTCGACGGCGTTGGCCGGGCGAGCCGGGAGCGCCTGCATCAGATCGCGGCCGAATTCGGTCTCCCGATTCTCTCGATCGAGACGCTGATCAAGTACCGGCGACGTCGCGAGCGGCTGGTTCACCGTTCGGCCGAGGCGGAGCTGCCGACACGCTACGGCCGGGGACGCATCATCGGCTACACGGTCGACTACGAGCCGGGGAACAATCCGGTCGTCTTCGCGATGGGAGATCTGGCGTCGGTTCCCGCGCCGCTGGTTCGCATTCACTCGTCGTGCTTCACGGGAGACCTGCTCGAATCGCTCCGTTGCGACTGCGGCGATCAGCTTCACCTGGCGCTTGAGATGATTGGACGGGAAGGCGTCGGGGCGTTGATCTACCTGCCACAGGAAGGACGTGGAATCGGCCTGATCGAAAAGATCAAGGCGTATCATCTTCAGGACCAGGGGCTGGATACCGTCGAGGCGAACCTGGCGCTGGGGTATCGCGCGGACCTTCGCGATTACGGCGTCGGGTTGCAAATTCTCAAGGATCTGGGTTTGAGCCGGGTTCGATTGCTCACGAACAATCCGAAGAAGACCAACGCGTTCGTGTATGATGGTTATGACTTGCAGGTTGTCGAGCAGATTCCGATCATTGCTCCGGAGGAAGCCGACCGCCGCCGCTATCTCGAGGCCAAGCGGGAGAAACTCGGGCACCTGCTGCCCGGTTCACCGTTGGAAACCGGAGGCAACGGTCCGGCCGTGCTTCCCGCCAAGGAGCCTGGTTAGGACGGGCCCCATCACGGGTCGGGTTTTTCGTACCCTTTGATGGTTCCCGATGAGCAAGACAGTCCCCGTGGGCCGGCCAGGAGAGCGCCGGCCTCCTCCACCAAGAACGGTCAATCCCATGCCAGCGACATTCCCGAAGGACACCGACCCG
Source organism: uncultured Isosphaeraceae bacterium (assembly GCA_964599655.1). Taxonomy (GTDB): domain Bacteria; phylum Planctomycetota; class Planctomycetia; order Isosphaerales; family Isosphaeraceae; genus CAZRGV01. The sequence continues at coordinate 43,914 of CAZRGV010000009.1, forward strand.
TGCCGAGCAAAATGATCCGACGTGTGCTCATGGTGGTCGCCGGACTGGCGATCGCGGGTGTCGGCCTGATGTTCGCGACGTTGCCGAAACCGAGCGGCGCCGATGAGGCGTCGAAACCCGGCTTTGACCCCGAAGCCCGCCGCCTGCTCGACGAGGTCGCCAAGACCTACAAGGGGATGAAGGCGTACGTCGATCACGGACGCTTCTCCTTCAAGCTGAATGTCAACGGCGAACCGCAGGATCGCGCCACCGACCTGAGCCTCTCGTATGTTCGCCCGGACAAGATCGTGCTCGAGACCGATGGCGTGCGGATTTCCAGCGATGGCCAGACGTTGACCACCTCGAAGGCCGCGCTCAAGAAGTATCTCAAGCGTCCCGCTCCCAAGGAGGTGACGCTCGAAACGGTCCTGGCCGGTCCGCTCGGAGCGATGGTGGTCGGTGGCCCATCCGAGGTGCCGGTCATCGTCGTGCTCGACCTCCTGATCGGCGATCATCCGGCCAAGACGCTCGTCGAAGGGGCCAATCGCCTGACGCTCGAGGCCGACCGCGCGGTCGACGGCAAGACGCTGAAGTCGGTCCTGATCGAGCAGAACGACGGCCCGAGCCTTCGCCTTCTGATCGACCCCGGCTCGAAGTTCGTCCAGCAGATCGAGCTTGTGATTTCCCCCGAGCGGTTGAAGGAGAAGGCCCCTCCGGGAACGACGCTCTCGGACCTTTCGATCACCTGGAACAGCGGCGCGATTTCGACCGAGGCGCCTGCGCCCGAGACGTTCGTGTTCAGCCCGCCGCCAGGGTTCACGGAGGTCTCGGCGGCCGAGGTCGCCGCGGCCGCCGGTGGCGAGCCCGGGCATGAGCTGCTCGGCAAGCCCGTTCCCGAGTTCTCGCTGACGGTTCTCGACGGCGACGGAAAGACCAAAACGCTCTCCAAGGCCGACCTGGCCGGCAAGGTCGTCTTGCTTGATTTCTGGGCCACCTGGTGCCCCCCCTGCCGTGAAGAGCTGCCCGAGATCCAGACCTTGACCGAGGCTCTCGCCAAGGGGCATTCCAAGGACGTGGTGGTGGTGGCCGTCAGCGAGGATCGAACCCCGGACGA
>CAZRGV010000009.1:45016-66895 GCA_964599655.1 uncultured Isosphaeraceae bacterium
GGCTCACCGGTTCGCAAGCTGGTCGAACAAACCCTGGCCGACCTGAAGGTCAACCTGACGAAGGGCCCGGTTGGCCACGTGGCGCTCGATCCGAATCAGACGATCGGCGAAGCCTTTGGTGTTCAGGCGTTGCCGACACTGGTTTTGATCGACGGCAAAGGCATCGTTCAGTCGGTCCATGTCGGCTACGCCGAAGGGATCGGAGATCGGTTGGCGGGGGATATCGAAACCCTGCTGGCCGGCAAGTCGCTGCTCGAACCCAAGCCGGACAAGGCCGAGGTTAAGACGCCGTAAACGTGGCAAAGACGTCGGTCTCTTCTCGCGACCAGGACTCCCGGCCGCGAGACTCGCGGGCTCTTCTCGGCTTGGGATCTTGATTTGCGGGGAAAGAGCCGCTACGTTGCCCTGATCGGTCACGGAGCCAACGGCCTGGAGACGGCCTGCCATGCCGGCGAACCTGACTCCGCAGTACAGCAAGGCGGAGGAGGAGTATCGCAAAGCGACCACCCCCGCCGAACGCCTGGAGAAGGTGCGGGAGATGTTCCGTCTCCTGCCCAAACATAAAGGAACCGAAAAGCTCCAATCCGACCTGAAGCAAAAGATCAGCCGGCTCAAGGACGAGATCGAGGGGGCCAAGTCCTCCGGTAAGAAACCGGGGGTGAGTTATCGTGTTCCCAGGGAGGGAGCGGGTCAGATCGTTCTGGTCGGCGCTCCGAACGTGGGGAAGAGTTCCCTGCTGGCCGCCCTGACGAACGCGAGGCCGGAGGTCGCGCCTTATCCCTTCACCACCCGGGCTCCGCATCCGGGCATGATGTCCTGGAACGATGTGAGGGTTCAACTGGTCGATTTACCACCCATCACGACCGAGTTTCTCGAGCCCTGGGTTCCCAGTCTGGTCCGTTCGGCCGATGCCGCGCTTCTGGTAGTCGATCTGGCCGACGATGACACGGCGGATGCGGCCGAGGCGGTGCTCAAGCGACTGGCCCAGACGCATACGGAACTTGTTGGCACGCTCCCGTTCGACGTGGAGGATGAGTCCATCCGCCACGTTCCCACGGCCCTGGTGGCCAACAAGTCTGACGCTCCGGGAGCCACCGACCGACTCGAAGTGATCCGGGAATGGTTTGACGGCCGATTTCCTCTCCTGGCGGTGTCGGCCGCCACCGGCCTGGGCCTGGACGATTTGAGGCGGGTGGCGTACGATTTGCTTGGAGTCATACGGATTTACACCAAAATCCCGGGTAAACCGGTCGACCGCGGCAGCCCGTTCACCTTGCCGGTCGGCAGCACGGTTCTCGACCTGGCCCGCGAGGTGCATCGCGAGCTGGGGGAGAAGTTGAAGTTTGCGCGGGTCTGGGGCACGGGAGTGTTTGAGGGACAAACCGTCAAGCGCGACCACGAGCTGCACGACGCGGATGTCGTCGAGTTGCACACTTGAGGTCGTCATCAAAGATCGCCCCCGATGTGCCGAGGAGACGTGACATGAGCACGGCCCTGATCGTCGAGGACGATCCCGCCCAGGCGAAGATCGTGGCCGGCCTTCTGGCTCGGCGCGATCTTCGCAGCCTGATCGCGGACACCGGCGAGCTGGGACTCCGGCTGGCTCGACTCGTTCGGCCCGAACTCATCCTGCTCGACCTGATGCTTCCCGACGCCGATGGATTCGAGGTCTGTCGCCGACTCCGAAGCGACGAGCGGACCATGACGACACCGGTTGTCATGCTCACCGCCCTGGACGACTCGAATTACCGCCGTCGCGGGTTCCGTGTTGGGGCCAACGCCTATCTCACCAAGCCGTACGAACCCGAAGATCTGTTTGAAGCCGTGGAGAACGCTCGACAATGGCGGGCCGACCTGGAACGAACTCGTGTGCAGGGAGAGATCCATGTCGAACTGAACAGTGAGACGGTCTTCCTTCAAGAGGTGAATGAGTTTCTGACCGAACTCTGTCGCCGCACGCCGCTGACCGCCGAACAGGTGATGCACCTGCGGCAGGCCGTCATGGAAATGGGCCAGAACGCCATCGAGTGGGGGAACCGACACCGCGCGGAGAAGCTGGTCAACATCACGTATCGGGTTTTCGACGACCGGGTTGTGATCATCGTTCGCGACCAGGGGACGGGGTTCGATCCCGAGAACCTGCCCCACGCCGCCTCACCCGACGATCCGTTGCGGCACATGGATGTCCGCGAAAAGCTTGGGCTCCGTGAGGGAGGCTTCGGACTGTTGATCGCCCGAGGCATGCTGGACGAGCTGCACTTCAACGACCTTGGCAACGAGGTCACGCTGATCAAGCGGTTTTCGACCACGGATGAGCCGAAGGTCCGCTGAGAGCCGACGAGAGGTCACCCCCCCTTATGAATTCGACGCGTCCCACGCTGATGGTGGTCGACGATGAGCCCGAGGTTTTGCGCTCGGTGCATGACCTGTTTCGTCGTGATTACCGGGTGTTGACCTTCGAGCGAGGCGCGGACGCCCTCCGCGCGCTCGAAGAGGTTGACCCGCCGGTCGTGATGTCCGACCAGCGGATGCCCGAGATGAACGGCGTTGAGTTCCTGAGCCGCGTCAAGACGATTCGTCCCGACGCCACGCGTTTGCTCTTCACGGGTTACGCCGACATCAAGGCCGTCATTGACGCGATCAACCAGGGCAACGTCTTCCGCTACATCACCAAGCCCTGGGATCCCGACGAGCTGGCCACCGTGGTGCGACAGGCGGTGCAGCATCACGACCTGATCGTCGAGCGTCGCCGGCTTCTGGCCGAGCTGAAGGAAACCAACGCCCAGCTCGCCGAGGCGAACCGACTGAAGGGGGCCTTCATCGAGGTGGCCAGTCACGAGCTGAACACGCCGGTGGCGGTCGTTCTCGGCATGACCGACCTCTGGAAGCTGACGCAAGGGCCGAAAGCCACGCCGACCGAACGATCCTGGGTCGATCGGATTCAAGGCGCGGGCCGGCGGCTGGCCGCCACGGTCGAGCGCATGCTCAAGCTTCTTCGCGCCGACCGTTTCGCCGACACCCTCGACCTTCACACCACGGAGTTGGAACCGCTGCTGCGTGGCGTGGTCGAGGACATGAGTCCCTACCTGGAGGTCCGCCGCCAGACGGTGGATCTGCACATCGAACCCGGCCTGGGCGAGGCCGAAATCGATGCCGCCAAGGTCGGCGACTGTCTGACCAATCTCCTGATCAACGCCATCAAGTTCACGCCGGATGGTGGTGTGATCCACGTCTGGGCAGGCCCCGACGGTGAGGACCGCGTCCAGTTCCGCGTGTCCGACACCGGCGTCGGCATCCATCCGGCCGACCGTCGGCATCTGTTCGAGCCGTTCTTCACCGGCTACGACACGATGCACCACTCGTCCGGAGAATATCAATACTGCAAGCGTGGGATCGGTCTGGGGCTCTGCCTGGTGAAAACCTTCGTCGAGCTGCACGGGGGCACGGTTGAAGTCGATTCAACCCCCAACGAGGGCTCCACGTTTGGCTTCCGCTTGCCTCGTCGGCAGGGCATTCACGCGCCCGCCGCGGCGATCGCGAGCTAATGGATTTCTCAGGCCGGCAACGCCTTGGAATCGCCATCCGCCGGATGGGCGCTGATGTAATCTCGCAGGTAGCGAAGGAAGGTCGGAAATCCCTGCTCGTCCCAGGCTTGCTCGACCGACTCCTTGATCCGCTGGTTCTCAGCCTGAAGGGCTCGAAAGGCTTCGGCATCCGGAGAGTTGGCATCGAGCCCGAGAATCTGGTCGTGCGTGTTGACCGAGAGCATGTAACCGATGGATGTCGGCCACGCCTGAACCTGGAACTTCATGTGCGGGTAGCGCAGGTTTCCCAGGCGGAGCGCATAAATCCTCGTCGAATCGGCGTCTGGAGGCGAGATCTGCTCGAAGGGCGGGCCCTCGAGTAACTGTCCCAGGGAGACGCCGTCGGGCCACGAGAGTCGGCGCTGGACGGCCTCGGGCAAGGTTCCGGAAGGATAGGCGCACGACAGGTAGATGTCGATCGCCCGCCGAAGGATCTCGATCGTCAAGCCTCGAAAGTCGGGGGGATTCGACGACACCGAGCAGCTCCGTGTGAACGCCGTCGGGGGCGACATCGGCCAGCCCCGCGTCGCCGCGGTAGCGGATGGACGGCTGACGTCACCCGCTTTGCCTCCCCCGCTTCCGTTTCATCCCCCGATTATCGTGCCAGAACCTCAATTTTGGCAAGCGGCAAGCCACCCTATCCGGAAGTTTCCATGAAGATGAGCAAGGAGTCCGACCCTCCGGCCGGCAAAATGCGGAGTCCGGCCTCGATTCCAATGGTCTGGAGATGGATGGCGTCGGTCGTCTGGGTATAGGGTTCGACGGCGATCACGCCTCCCCCGACCGGCGGAGTAAAGACAACCAGCTCGCGAATGGTCCGGTCGAATCCTAGGCGGAACTCGGCGCCGAGGGCGTCGTCGACCAGGCGACAGGTCCCCTGCTCTCCTTCGAACAACAGGCCGGTCAGGACATCGTCGACGTCCAGGCCATCGATCGGTTTGCCCTGGCGGAAGTCGAGCCGGTCGTCGACCGGCCGGCGCTCGCCCGTGGGCAAGCTGTCTTGGAGAACCCAGTACTGGCTGGCCGGCAGAATGATGCGGGTTCTTGCCCGATCGCCGTCGGGATCAAACGGCAGCCGGAAATACGGGTGGATGCCGAATCCCCAGGGAAGCAGCGTATTCGACGGGTTGGTCACGCTCACATCAAGCCGAAGCCGCTGCCCCGCAAGGGTATACCGCATTTCGAGAATGGCGTCGGCCGGCCAGCGCGCGAGGTCTTCCGGGCGATTCCGGCTGATCTGGAACCGGCCAGTGATCGAGGCGCCCGAATCGTCGGCCTGATGCGAGACGACCTCCCAGTTGGCCTCGATGGCGAACCCGTGGATCGCGTTGGGAGGCTTGTTCGCGACGAGCTGGTACTGCTTGCCCTCGAAGACGTAACGCGCATCCCGAATTCGGTTGGGAAACGGGAACAGGACGGGGGTCCCGTTCCGACCCGCCCGACCGGGATTCGCCGCCCACCCCGGCTCGGCCACGACGATTGGTCGCACCTGGCCGGCGACGGGCAGCCGCAGATCGAACAGGTTGAAGCCAAACGAGGGAAGTACGGAGGCCGAAGCCCCGGTCGCGTCGTCATGCAGGTGACAGACCGTCCGCCCCCCAACGGTTTCCTGACTGACCCGATACGTCATGCCTCTGAAACTCCGGAACGAATTCCAACGAATCCGGGAACTGGGGCTTCCCCGCCTGGCGACTCATTCCAACCCGACCCACCATGGATTGCAAATGGGCTCCGGGCGTGATAGACCAAAACATCCCCGAACGCCCCAGGAGCCCGCCCGTGCCGAACCTGACCGAATCCGAGCTGACCGACTTCGCGACCCGCCTGTTCGAGGCGGCCGGCGTGCCGGCCGCGGACGCTCAAGTGGTTGCCAGGAATCTTGTGGGAGCCAACCTTCGAGGCCACGACTCGCACGGGGTGATGCGGATCCCGCAGTACCTCGACTTCCTCGAACACGGCGTCTACCGGACCGGCGTCGAGCTTCGCGTCGAGCACGAGACGCCGGCGGTCGTGGTCTGCGACGCTCAATGGGGCTTTGGCCAGGTCCAGGCGCACCGGTTGCTTGACCTCGTGCTGGAAAAGGCCAAGGTCCTGGGGCTCGGGGCCGGAACCTTGCGGGATTGCGGTCACATCGGCCGGCTCGGCGACTACGCCGAACGGGCGGCCGAGCAAGGGCTGGTGCTGATCGCCTCGGTCAACAACGCGGGCGCCGGTCAGCGAGTGTCCCCACCGGGCGGTCTGGCCCCGAGACTGGGAACCAACCCGCTTTGCATCGCGGTCCCCACCGACTCGGGGCCGATCGTTCTCGATTTCGGAACCAGTGTCGTGGCCGAGGGGAAGGTTCGGGTCTACTACCTCAACGGCAAGACGCCCGTCCCGGAAGGCTGGCTGCTCGACCACGAGGGGAAGCCGACGACGGACCCCTCGGTTCTCTATGAGCCCCCGACCGGGAGCATCCGGCCGATGGGCGGCTCGCAGTCGTACAAGGGGTTTGGTCTGGCCCTGGTGCTCGACATGCTCGCCGGGGGACTCTCGGGCGGTCGGACCGCCTTCGAAGGGGCTCCCCCCGCGAGGGGCAACAACGTCCTCTTTCTGGCCCTGGAACCGGCCCTGTTCGCCGGTCGCGAGACCTTGATCCGAGAGGCCTCACAGCTTGCCTCCTATGTCCGAGGAACTCCGAGAGCGGAAGGGGTCGAGGCGATCCTGCTGCCTGGCGACCCCGAACGACGGGCCCTCGAACAACGCCAGCGAGAGGGAATCCCCTTGCCCGAAGGGCACTGGGCTCGCCTGACCGAACTGGCCGAACGGCTCGGCGTGACCCCTCCCCACGTCGAGACCGGCGCTTGAGGCTCAGGAACCATCGACCGGCGCTCGGCGAGGCCGGGCCATTCCGGGCCGAATCAGAACGGGCTGCCGCAGAGGATGCGAATATTCGCGTAGGGAGTGAACTCGGCGGATCGGATGATTCCCTTGACCCCCTCGGATTGTTCCCGAAACTCGTGATGCGGAATCTCGTCGATCTCGACATCACCCAGGATTTTAAGCATCTCCTGATACAACTTCGGGCTGTACTCGCTGGTCTCCGAGGCGATGGTGACCCCCTCGATGACCAGCTCCTCGACGACGGCCCGAAGGACGTCGAGGAATCGGGGAATGCCGGGTGTCAGCGTCAGGTCGATGACGTGGCTGTCGCCTGGCAATGGGTAGCTGGCATCCACGATGAGCAGCTCGTCCGTGTGGCCGAGCTCGGCCAGTAGCGAGCAAATGGCCGGGTTGAGGATGCCGCCTTTCTTCATCGGAACTCTGTCCTCCCGCTTGCGAAACGGCGCCAGGGCCTCCTCGCCCTGCAAGACGGGTCGAGGATGTTTCGAGTGACGTCGAGGGGGAACGAGGCGGGTTGTCAAGGGCGAACGGGGGCAGGCCAGCACGTCGTCCAGCGCCGAGCCCGTCCCCGTTTTCCCCTCCGCGACCCCGTCTCGTACACCCTCTCAGTATAATGGCATTCGGCAACGGTCTCCATCCCCTTGGAGGGTGGTGCCATCGGAGCGTACGTTCTCGATGTTCGAGGCGGGAAGCCGGCATGCGAACACCACAAAGGCGATCCGTGGGTGTGCTCGGGGGGTTACTCGTGCTTCTGGCCTCGTCGATGGCCCCGCCGCCACCACAAGACCAGAGTCCTCCGCCGCCGAATTCCCTGTCCGATCCGAGGCTGGTGAACCTTCGCATGGCCTCGGCGCGCTGGGAGGCGCGCCGGGGACCGAAACGCCAGGTCGTCGACCAGGTTTGCCTCGTGCCCGACCTTCCCACGTTCCTGGAGGCGATCGCGACCTGGGATGACCTCCACTACTTCCCGATCCTGCTGGATGACACGGAAACCGTTCTCCGGTTCCTCCGCGCGTTCCGTCCGGCCCGGGTCGTCCGGTTGCCCTCCAGGGCCGAGCCGATCGAGCCAGGGACCCTCTGGGATCGGGCGTTGGCGGCGGTCGCTCGATCCTGGATCCTCGACGAAATGCCTCCGGCCGAGATCCCGAAGGGAGACCAGGTGCCGAGGCGGTTGGGACCCCTTCCACCGCCTGGCGTTGTCGTGTCGTCCCCCGAGAGTCCGATGCTCGCCGGCGCCGTGGCTCTTGCCGCCGGCCGGTTCCAGCCGTTGACGCGATGGGACACGCGCCGCACCTCCCGCGACCGGATCTCCGCCGACGAGGCCGACCAACTGGCCTTCGACCTGGAAACGCGGATCGCGAACGTGGTCGACCAGTACCAGGCCCTGGGCGATGACTGCGACTTCATCACCCTGGCCGGCGACTGGCCCGATCGCTACGACGTGCCCAGCGGGCCGAAGGCCGGCACCTGCGCCTTCGACGACCTGATCGCCCGAACTCGTGATACGAAGCAGCGTTGGGCCTTCACGGGCCGCTTGACGGGGGATCTCTCGGAGAGCCTCTACGAGGCCATGTGCAGCCTGTTCCTTCAGCCGGAGTCGGCCTTGCTGTTCAACGGCTATAACGAGAAGGAACCACCGTGGTCGGACTACTCGATGCGCGCCGCCGGCCAGCGGCTCGGACAGGTCGTGCCGGTGGTCCAACGGGCCGGTCCGGAACAGGCGAGCCTGGCGGGCTGGCATCGGACCTTCGACCCGATCAACCGTTATGGGCTGGTCCTGATCAACTCCAGCGGAGGCTCGGGCGACTTCAACCTGCCCGGCGGTGGCGGCCGGACAACCGACGTGCCGATGAGTGTGCCCGCAGCCCTGGTGGTCATCCACAGCTTCTCGGCGGCCGAGCCGGGAAACCCGGCGACACTCGCCGGCCGATGGCTGGCCAACGGCGCGTTTCTCTACTTCGGTTCCATGAACGAGCCCTATCTCCAGGCCTTTCGCACTCCGGGGCTGGTTGCCGAGATGCTCGCCGACGGCCTGCCAATCGGGGCGGTCACGCGACAGTTGCAATCCGAGGGCGGAATCTTCGGAACACCCTGGCGGCTGCACCTTCTGGGGGACCCGCTTTACCGGCTCGACCCAAACGCCGCCCGGGCGCCGAGACTCAAGACGTGGCAAGGGTCGGCCGAATGGCCGGCTTACGCCGAGCGGAGCCTCCCCGCGCCGAGCGCCGACGACGCCACGCGACTTCAGTGGGCCTTGCAAACCGCGATCGTTCAGGCCGCTCGCCGCGAGGGAGGCGAGGCCCGCAACGAATGGTCGAGAGTGATGCTCTCGATCAGCCGCGCGAACCTGGCGCCCGAGTTGAAACCGGTCCACGACGACCTTCTGGCCGATCTCGTCACGTTCGCTCGCCGAAATACTCCCTGGCGAGCGAAGGTCGAGGCGATCCCCCAGGCAGAGAGGTCCGACGCCCTGCGTCGAAGCCTCGAGGCCCGCGAGGCGCTCGGGGTTGATTCCAGATAAGAAAGGGAACCCTTCCCCAGAGCATGGCGACGGAACGGTTTGCGACTCAGAGATGATGTCCGCCGGGCGCGACGTGGGGTCGAACCCGACTCGCGAACGCGGCGACCACCTCGGGCAATGCGCCGAGATGCAGGTGAATCAGGCTGCCGATCGCGTTGCGACGGAAGTAGATGTCACGTTGCTCGGTCAGGACGCCCGAACGGGCGGGGCAGTCGCCGGGCTCGGGGGCCGGATGAATCCTCCAGCGACCCGAGCGGTAACCGCGAACCACCGTACCACGCGGGCCCAGCCAGCCATCTCGGCAAAGCGTGCGGCGGACCGGCGTGGGCCCCTGGGGATCGCTCCGCAACTCCGCGTCGAACGGCAAGATCCCGGCCCCCGGAACCTGCCGGTTGCCCAGGATCAACGTTCGCCCCAGGTACGCGGTGCCTCCCCCTTCCGAGTAGATTCGGCCCCCATGACAGACGTGCATGCGGAGCGCCGTGATCAAGCACTGATTGGCCGCGAGTCGCTCGGCGTAACGGTCGGAGTAGCCGCAACCGATCATCACGAGGTCCACCGCCTCGGGCAAGCCGCCGTCGCGAAGCGGAGAGAACTCAACCAGTTCGGCTCCAAGGGCTTCCAGCGTTTCGAGCGTGTCGGGGAAGTAGCCGCCGAACACTTCGTCCATGGCGTAGGCGACGCGGAAACGACGGCCCTCGCGAGGAGAGGAAGACTCGTCCACGGTCGACGGAAAGGGCCGGCTTTCCGCCAGGTTGCGAATCGCGTCGAGATCGGCGAACTTCAGGAAGCTGGCGGCCAGTGGGGCGATGATCTCCTCGGGAACCGGTCGATCCGATGGGTGGGCGGCCAGGGCGGTCCGGATTTCCGGCAGGGCCTCAATGGCCCCAATGACCGGCCGCTTCAGCATCAGGGAGACCATGGTTCGGCTCGACTCGAAACAGTCGACGTGCTCGATGCCGTCGAGCAAAATCGCGTCCGCTTCGGGCGGAACCCACGGCATGTGAACACTGCGCGCGCCCCGGCAATCGACGACGGCCACCTTGGGCAGGTCGAGCGCCTCGGCCACCGGACCGAGCGGCCCTGGCCGGTCGAAGGGGATTGGCTCAGGCGTCGCGGGATAGTCTTCCAGCGTGCCCTCGACGATGGCCAGTTCGGCGTTGCGACAGCCCCGGACGAAGACGTCGCGGCAGATTTCCGGCGGCATCAGCCAGGCATCGAGGTGGCGGCCGGGTAAGCCGGTGACCTGACCGACGAGCTTCGAAGCGGTGGGCCTGGCCCAGGACCGGAAGTGCTGAACCTTGGACTTTCGCCGGGCTAGCCCCGCCAGCATGGCCAGGCTTGCCACCGCGGGCTCAGGACCAGACGAGGAGGTCGCCAGGGCCAGCCGGGGCAGAGGGATCATTGGCACACCGCCGACGATCGGGGGGAGGCGTCCTGGGAACGCCTGTTCGAGGAAGACCCACCTGGTAATCCACATCAACCGTCGAAAGAAAGGTTTCGACGTTCGCGCTCCCGCAGGACGCGGGAACCCAGAAGCTACCAGTCGGTGATCGATTCTCGATCGTCACAATGATAGAGTCGGCACGCCGTGGGTCAAGGGCGGCTCGCCACGCCGCAACAGCCGCGCAACGTCAGTTGAACGCAGGGCCTGTGGTCTCCATTTGGGAACAAACATCTCTGCGTCTTGCGCGGACTGGATGTGTCGAAGTTTAACCCGGGAATTGTTGTTGTTCGCGCGCGAGTGTTTGGGAGACGCCTCGATTCCGTCGCCGCGAGGACCGGGTTTGGCCGGTTCGGGCGCGGCCTGGGCCGGACCAGTGGCCGGGGCGGGGTCGGAAGCGCCGGCCTCCGCCTTCGCGGATGGGCTGACCGGCGCGGGGGCGTTGGGCTTGGAGGGCGCGGGAGCGGCATCGTCGTAGAAGATCTCACAAAGCCGGCCCAGCAGGCGTCCAGCCTCGGTGGCCGTCACCGGATGTGAGGCATCGCCCCCCCGAAGCGGCACGTCATTGACGAAGAACGCGAAGATCAGCTTTCGCCCCGAGGCGGTTTCCATGAAGCCGGCCAGCGCCTTGCTCGTCAGAACCGCCTTGCCCGTCAGGCCGTCGCGAACGTCGTAGGTTCCGGTTTTCGCCCGAACGTGCCCACGGGCGGGGCTCTCGGGCGAGACGGAATCGGCCAGGGTTCCGTCTCGGCCGAGGATCGGTAGGGCCGCCTCATACGCGAGGTAGTCGGGCCGAGCGGTCATGGCTCGCAGCAGAGCCACCGTGGCCCGAGGGGTGACTAAATCGGAACGGCTTCCTCCGGCGCCGCCCCCGAAGGAGATGGTGTCGACATCGACGCCCAGACCCTTCAGCAATTGTCCTTCCAACTTCAGGCCGTCTTCCAGCGTGCGCTGACCGTGGTGCGAGGCGATCAGAAGGGGCAACGTGCTGGCGTGCAGATTCTGGCTCACCTTGAGGATCACCCGAACGTATTCGCTGAGCGGGGGCGACGTGTATTGCGCGACCTTCGGCAGGGTCGCCACCTTGTCCCTGGGCGGCAACTTCGCGACCGGGTTATCGGCCAGGGGCGAAGCCGAAACCCGCACCCCCCGCCGTCGCAGCGTTTCGATGAACAACGCCCTGGCAAAGGCCGCGGGTTCCTCGACCTCGTAAATGTGATACGACGACGCCCCGCCTGCGGGCACCCGTCCCCTCACCGTGAAGCGTCGCGGACCCGCGCGTTGAATCGTCACATACTTGGTCGTCGAGGCGTCGGTTGTCTCGACGAGGGCGTCCATGCTGACGAACGAGGTTTCGGGAACAATCTTGACCGTCGCCGGTTCGCCGGCCTTGGCGCCGGGGGTCACGACGACGTCGACGACGTTGTCGTTGATGATGATCGGTGTCACTCTCGTTGGCCCGCTGCCCGTGCTAGAGGCCGGTTCAAACAGGCGGTCGTCGATCAGAACGTCCCCGTCGATGACCTTGATGCCGGAATCGACGATCTCCCGAGCCAGGTGGTCGAGTCCGGCCAGTGGATCGGACGAGACAATGCGGCTCTTCGAGGTGGGATTCGCATACGAATGGTCGTGGTCCTCGAAGAGCAGCGAGCCATCGGGGCCGGTTCGGCCGCCGAGGCTGAGGTCTCCAGAGGCGACCAGCACGAGGTCGCCGTGGAGCGTGCCCGACGCGTCGACCTCGCCCGTTCGAACGACCGGGGTCTGAAATCGATAATCCGCCCCGAGGTCGGTCAGGGCCGCGGCCGTCGTGAACAGCTTGGTGACCGAGGCCGGTCGAAAGAGCTGGTCGGGATTGCGCTGATAGATCACCTGGCCGGACTTGTCCTCAACCACCAGGAGGCCCCATCGACCGTTCTGGAATCCGGGCGTGTTCAGGATCGATTCGACGCGGGCGTCGATGGCCTCGGAGGCGTCCGCCCTGGCCTCGGGGGGCGCCGGCATTGCCAGGGCCGCGGTCAGCAGCAGCGTCACGGTCGGCATGCTCTTCCTCGATCTTCGTGGATGGTTGGTCCGCTCCGATGAACTCCCCCGCCCATCGGTCGAGGCGACGGACCCACGGTTCCCTCCGCCTCATCGTAACGGCCCGGATTCGCGGATGCCGCCGGGTTTCCGGGTTTTTGGCTCGTTCCACGTCCGAATGCTTTCCTGAATGAGCGTCTCGAATCGCTCCGTGGCCCGACACGTTTCCGAGACGCCACGACCATAACCCACGCGCGTCCTCGCGACAATCGCTCCCGGACAGGAACCACGGACAACGGCGTAAGCCGTCGGGTTCCTGCCGGACCAGCGGAATCGGCACGGGTTCGACATCCGCGATCCCCACCCGATTGGTCATCGAAGCAAGCCGGCCTCCCCGGACGAAAATCACCCAAAAAATCGATTCCAACCCCTTGATTGCCTTCTACGCAATGTAGTAGTCTGAGTCTTCGACGCCGTGTAGTAGGCTCGTGAGATCGTGAGGAGAGGAGGTGAGATGAAACCGACGCGACCCTCGCTGAGCGAGGCGGAAGTGGAGGTTCTCAAGGCCCTCTGGGATGAGGGGGCGGCCACGGTTCGGCAACTCAACGAGCTGCTGGGGCGTCGGGGGCGTCGCTGGGCGTACACGACGGTGCTCACGCTCTTGCAGCGGCTTCAGTCGAAGGGTTGGGTCGAGAGCGATACGACCGGACAGGCGCACGTCTTCCGCGCGGCGGCTTCGCGAGAGGAGTTGCTTCAGGACCAGTTGCGGACACTGGCGGACCAGTATTGCGAGGGGGAGCCGACCCCTCTGGTGCTGGCCCTGGTGCGGGATCGGCGGTTCTCCGCCGAGGAAATCGACCGATTTCGTCGACTTCTCGACCGGCTTGAAGATGGGGTGTCTGGACACGAATGACGATCGGGCCTCGTCGGGTTCTCGTTTCGGGCGCTGGATTCGGAATCGCCGCTCGAAACGTCTCGGGGACAGGAACGGTCGAGCCGCCGAAATGCTTCGGGGGGAGAGACGGATGCTGGGTTGGTTCGTGGAAACGACGGTGGTCGCCTCGGCGCTCGCGGTCGTCGCCCTTCTGGCGGGGCGATCGACGCGACTCGGCCCCGCGGCACGACACCTGCTCTGGCTTGTGGTGCTGTTGAAGCTCGTGAGCCCTCCGCTGTTTCGCTGGTCGTGGTTCGCCCCCTCCGAGCCGTTCGCGATGGTTGAACCTGGGGAGCCGGCGTCGCCTTCGGAACGTCGCCCGGCGTTGCCGGTCGTGGAGGCCACCGAGCCGGAGCCAGGGCCTGGCGCCGAGGTCGCCAGGGCGTCGGAGCCGCCACGGCCGGACGTCATGCTGCGCGTCGAGCCGGAGCCGGTGGTGATCCCCCCCCTGGCAAGCCCGGATACGGCGATCGTGGACCAACCCGTCCCGAGCGAGGCCGAAACCCTCAACTCCTCGTCGGAACGACCGATTGAGGAGACACCGCTCGTGACCCCCTTGGAGCTTGCGATTCTGACCAGCGCCGTGGGGGGCGTCTGGCTGATCGGGGCGGTCGCAATGCTGGTCCGTCAGGGGGTTCGAATCGCGCGATTCCGCCGGCGACTGGCCGCCGAGAGGCCGCCGCCGTGCTGGATTCAGGCGGAGGTCGCGGCCCTCGCGAGCCGGTTGAAGGTCCGGGCCCCGAGGGTCAGCGTGGTTCCCGAACTCGGAACCCCGATGCTCTGGTGTCTCGGCGCGACCCGGCTCCTGTTACCGAGGGAACTGCTCGGGCGGCTGTCGCCCGAGCGCTGGCGAGGCGTGCTGGCTCACGAGCTGGCGCACCTTCGACGGGGCGATCCCTGGATCCGACGGCTCGAGTTACTGGCCGGTCTGATCTGGTGGTGGAACCCGTTGTTCTGGCTGGTTCGGTCTCGCCTGGAAATCGAGGCGGAACTGGCCTGCGATGCCTGGGTGGTCTGGACCCTGCCGGACGATCGGCGGACCTACGCCGAGGCGTTGCTCGATGTCTGCTCGACCGTGAATCAGGCTCACGCGCCGTCACCCGCGTTGGGAATCGGTGGCGCGGGCCGCTTCTTCGAGAGGAGACTGACCATGATCATGCGCAGCCAGGGACCTTGCAGCCTCTCCCGAGGCGTGAAGCTGGCCGCCGGCCTGCTGACCCTGCTGGCGATGCCCGCCTGGTCGTCGGGGCAGGACGAACCGCGACGTGAGCCGGACCAACCACGGGCCGAACGCCCAGAACGCGACGAGCCCCGAGAACCGGATCGAGAGCGGCCCGAAGCGCGACCGCGCGAGGACGGCCCACGTCGCCCGATTCGCGAGCGCCTGCGGCAATCCCCCGAGGGTCGTGAGCAGGCCGAAGCCGAGTTGCAACGCGCCCAGAAGCAACTGGATCAAGCCCGAGAGCGCTTGCAGACGCACATGCGAGAGATGCAGGAACATATACGCGCCATGCAAGAACGCATGCAGGCGGAGATGCGGGAAGCTCACGAGCAGCTTCGCAGGGCCGAGCAGGAGTTCATGGAGGCTCAGGGCCGACTGGGCGAGCGCGGGCCTCGTCCTGGCGCGCGTGGACGTCGCGAGGGACCCTCAGGCCCCGAGGGGCCAAGGCCCCCGGGTGCCGGTCCCGAAGCCCCCAAAGCGCCGGGCGAGCCGCCGGTTCCGCCCGGCCCGCCGGAGGCTCCCGGACCTCGCGGCATGATGATGGGCCGAGGGATGATGGCTGGCGAGATGATGGGCCCTGGAATGATGGGTATGATGGGCCCCCAACGGATGCAGGAGCTCGAGAAGCGGATGGAACGACTGGAGTCGAAGTTCGACCAGATTCTCGAAGAGCTCCGCGCCCAGAGGCGCGATCGTGAACCAAGGCCGTAGTCCGAGGGGCCCCGACGCTGAGCGAAGCCGTGGGATCGGGTTCGGAACCTGATAGGAGGCCGGCGCGGCCCGCGCCGGCCTCTGACGCGCGCCTTGTTCGGGCGCTTTCAAGCGTTTCCGACCATCGCGTCTTCCACGGGTCGAACCCTCGGCGTCGAGGTGCCCTTACGAAGCGCGTCGAGGAAGCCGGTGGCGACGAGGTGGGTCATTCCTTCCTCGTAGAGCAACGGTCGGAAGTAGCCGGGATAGTGCTTGCAGACCAGGTCGGGACTGAGACCCGGGCGGCTGCCAACCCGGTAGGTGGGCGGCAAGAGTTCGATCCCGTGGACCGTCGAGCACAGCGCGTGCAAGGTCTGCTCCGTCACCCAACGGTTCTCGAACATCTTGGGATGACCGAGCCATTTCTCGACGAGATCGAAGTCGATCGACTCGCGCTGAACGACCGCCAGACCGCTGTTGACCCGAGGCGGAGGCTCGACGCCGAAGCTCTCCCGCATCTCGTCCAGCTCCATGCTGTACCAGTATTCCTGATCCTCGTTGTAGAGGTTTTTCGGCCAGCCGCCCGGTGGCACGATCAACAGGTCGGGCCGTCGGAAGAAGACGATGTCGGAGTCGATGGTCAGGACCGACTCGGCCTCGGAGAACACATAGAAGTCGAAGAGCTTGCGCGTGCTCGGGTTGAGCTGGCGATAGGTTCGGCAGCGCTCGAGCCCTCGGTCCTGGAGCGTGGCGATGACCCGACGATCGGCCTCGGCCAGACCGACGAAATGGGCGTCCGGGAAGTGCTCCTTGAGCCGCTCGACCAGGCCGGGACGGAGTCCGCCGTCGTGGATGTAGAGCGGGTAGTCGACCCCGGCGAAGTGGTAGAAGCTCTTCAGCGCCCAGGTGAGGTTGAGCCAGTCTCGCCACCAGGTCAGAACGCGAACCTCGACCGGTCCCGACGCGGCGGTGCGGATGGGCGGGGTGTCGAGAATGCGAGGCTGGATTCGCTTTCGCCGCCAGGCGTGCGACCAGCCCTCGCGGTTCATTTCGCGAAACTCGATCCAGCCGTGATGGCGTCGGAGCCAATTTCTCAAAGGGTCCAGTGGGCTCATGGTGTCTCCGTTGCGACGTCGGGGCGAGGGGCCACCCCCGTCCCGGCTCGTCCAGGAGCGTTCATGATAGCGGCTGGCTCGGGACGGTCCTAGGTCGGTTCAAAATGGCAACACCGCGTTGTTGCCTGCCGTCGCCAGCCGCCGGACCTCCCTGGTTCAGACGTCGGACGCGCCCGATCCCGGTTCCTCGACGCTCAGATCGCCCGTGAGCAGGGCCCGCTTGACCTCTTGAATGGCCTGCGTGACCTTGATGTCGCGAGGGCAGGCGCTGGTGCAGTTGAAGATGGTGCGGCAGCGCCAGACGCCTTCCGCGTCATTGAGAATCTCGAGCCGTTCCGAGGCGGCGCGGTCCCTGGAATCGAAGATGAAGCGATGGGCGTTCACGATCGCCGCCGGACCGACGTACTTGCGGTCGCCCCAGAACGGAGGGCACGCCGTGGTGCAGCAGGCGCAGAGGATGCAACGGGTCGTATCGTCATACCGCGCGCGCTCGGCGGGCGACTGGAGCCGCTCCTGGGTCGGTGGCGGATCGTCGTTGACCAGGAAGGGCATGACCGACTTGTAGTGGTCGAAGAACGGCTTCATGTCGACGATGAGGTCCTTGATCACCGGCAGGCCGAGGATCGGCTCGACGGTAATCGTGTCGCTCGGCAGGTTCTTGACCAGGATCTTGCAGGCCAGGCTGTTGACGCCGTTGATTCGCATGGCGTCGGAGCCGCAGACGCCGTGAGCGCAGCTTCGCCGCAGGCCGAGCGAGTCGTCCTCGTTCCACTTGACCTTCTGGATCACGTCGAGGACTCGGTCATGCGGGTCGGCCTCGACCGTGTACTCCTCCCAGTGGGGCTGGTCGTCGACTTCGGGATTGAACCTCTTGATCTTGACGGTCAGGGTTCGCGAAGCGTCGGCGTGGGTTGAGGTGGGGGCTTCGGCGGTGGCCATGTCCGTTGTTCCGTCTCCGCTCTGGGGGTGGGCGGCGTCCACCCGTGGAAGGTTCTTGAATTGGATACGGACTCGCCGAATATCAACCCTGGCGAGTTCGGAAGATCGGTGGGCCGTGCCCACCCTGCGAAAGACGACGGTTCCGGGCGATTCCGTAGGCCCCGATCGTAGGGGCGCATCAACGGGTCTTCGGGCGAGCTCCTGGGTTCAGGTTGTGATCCGGAGGTACTCGAGGATGGCGACCCCGTTGGTCGACGAGGCGGAGTCCCCGCGAGCCTACGGAGTCCCGATCAATACTTTCGAATCTCCAGCGGATATTTCGAGGTTTGCTGACCATCCTTCTCGACCTGGAGAATATCGACGTCCTTGTACTCGATCCGAGGTGGGTTCTCCCCGCTGGAGTAGGCGAAGGTGTGCTTAAAGAACCTCTCGTCGTCGCGGTTGGGGAAGTCCTCTCTCGAGTGCGCGCCTCGACTTTCCTGGCGGGCCAGGGCGCTGGCGACCGTCGCCTCGGCCAAGTCGAGCAGGTTCCCCAGCTCGAGGATCTCCAGGAGGCCGGTATTGAAGACCGAGCCCTTGTCCTGAACGCCGAGGTTGCGGTACTGCTCCTTGAGCCAGGCGATGTCGTCCTTGGCTTTCTGGAGCGTTTCGGCCGTGCGGTAGACGCCGCAGTGGTCCATCATCGTGCTCTGCATCTGGTCGCGAAGCTTGACCCAGGGGTATTGCCTGGGACGAGAGAGCAGGCCGTCGATGGTGGCCTTGCAGGCGGCTTCGGGGTTGGGCGGCAAGGGTTTGAACTGGCTTTCCAGGGCGAATCGGGCCAGGTCGCGGCCGGCGCGGCGGCCGAACACCACCAGGTCCACGAGGCTGTTGGTCCCGAGCCGGTTGGCTCCGTGAACGCTCACGCACGCGCTCTCGCCCGCCGAGTAAAGGCCGGGAACGATGTCGCCTTGCGTGTTTCGCAGAACGCGCCCGTGAATATCGGTGGGAATGCCGCCCATGGCGTAGTGCGCCGTGGGTTGAATGGGCATCGGCTCTCGAATCGGATCGACACCGAGGTACGTGCGGGCGAACTCGATGATGTCGGGCAGTCGCGACTCGACCCAGGCGCTATCGACCTTGCCGCCGGTCGGGCTCGTGCCGAACTTGTTGATCGTGTCGGCCCGGATGTCGAGGTACACGAAATCCTTGCCGCCGATGCCGCGGCCGGCTCGGACTTCCTGGTAGATGGACCGGGAGCAAACGTCGCGGCTGGCGAGGTCCTTGAGGTTGGGGGCGTAGCGTTCCATGAAACGCTCCCCCTTGTCGTTGAGCATGATGCCACCGTCGCCCCGGCACGCCTCGCTTAACAGGATGCCGAGGCGATAAATCCCGGTCGGGTGGAACTGGTAGAACTCCATGTCCTCCAGCGGAAGGCCGTGCCGGTACGTGATCGCCGGGCCGTCCCCCGTCAGGGCGTAGGCGTTCGACGACACCTTGAACATCCGGCCGAACCCGCCGGTGGCCAGCAAGACCGACTTGGCGTGGAAGGTGTGCAACTGGCCGGTCGCGATCTCGAGAGCCACGATGCCGCGACACTCCCCATCTTCCAGGATGAGGTCGAGCATGTGAAACTCGTCGAAGAACGTCACCCCCTGCTTGATGCACTGCTGGTAGAGCGTCTGGAGAATCATGTGCCCGGTGCGGTCGGCCGAGTGGCAGGCGCGCATGACCGGGACGCGGGGACGAGCGTTCGGCGTGCCGGCCGGAGCCGAAGGGTCATACGACGGATTCGGCTTGGTGTGGCCGCCAAACCGGCGCTGCGAGATCTTCCCCTCGGCCGTGCGGTCGAACGGCAGGCCCATGTGCTCGAGGTCGTAGATGCACTCGACGGCCTCCCGGCAGAGGACCTCGGCCGCCGTCTGATCGACCAGGAAGTCGCCCCCCTTGATCGTGTCGTAGGCGTGGTTCTCCCACGAGTCCCCCTCAAGGTTCGCCAGCGCCGCCGCGATCCCCCCCTGCGCCGCGCCGGTGTGCGAGCGGGTCGGGTAGAGTTTGCTGACGACCGCCGTGCCGGCTTTCTTGCTCGCCTCAAGCGCGGCCATCAGGCCGGCTCCACCGGCACCCACGATGATACAATCGAAACGATGGTAGTTATTCATGGCTTGATGGCAACCAGCGGCTGGCCCGCCGGGGCGGACGGCGTCTGTGTGACCTGGGCGGGGAAAAGCTCGGGATTGGCGTTACGGAACCGCTTGGTGTAGTCCTTGTCTTCCTGGAACTGAAGGATCGCGTAGGAGCCGATTCCGATCAGGACGACGCAGGCCGACCAGATGAGGGTCGAGGCGATTTTCCGGCGTGAAGGCCGGGTGATGTATTCAAAAAGGACCTGTCGCAGGCCATTGAAGCCGTGCAGGACGGCGAGGTTGATCATCGTCAGGTCCCAGAGCCGCCAGAGCACTCCGGTCTTCGGATTGGCCCAGCGGCCTGCGACGAAGGCGTAGTTGATGACCTCGACGTTATTGAGAATATGCGTGATGAACAGGTGCCCGAGCGCCAGCAAGACCAGCGCGACACCCGAGACCCGCATGAAGAACCACCACCAGAGTTCGAATCCACCTGACGGCTTGACGCGCCGCGATGCCATGGGCTGCCGCTCCTTGTATTCTACTGCCGGGTCCGGTCGGGACCGAATCATCGTGTGGACGCGAACGCCGCGAACCGGCTCACCGGGATTCCCGGTGGGCAAACCCCCGAGACGATCACCGGTCGGCCGGCGTCGACGCCACGGCCGGGGAAGACACCGCTTCGGGCATCTTCCAGTGCTTGGGGGTCTGAGTGAGCGGGATGAACACCCAGACCGCCACGGCCAGCATGACGATCAAAAACACGCCGAGCACGATGTTGAGGAGTTCTCGCTGATACGTGACCGCCCTGGGCCAGAAGTCCAACAGGACAATGCGAAGACCGTTGAGCGAGTGGAACAGCACGCAGGCGATCAGCCCCAGCTCGCCGAGGCGAAATCCCCAGCGGAGCAGCGGGTAATACCCGTCAATCGACGCGCTGATCCCGGTTACCATACCACTGTAGATCGACACCGTGTGGTCATACAGGGCGGGATAGGCGACCACGAAGAAGGTATCCACAATGTGAATGACCAGGAACAGGAGGACGCCCAGGCCGGTGATCCGGTGAAAGAACCAGGACCACTGGCCGATGCCGCCGCCGTAGCGGAGCCCTTCGCGGAGTCGGGTCCACAGGCCGGGACGGTAAACCTGCGGCTTTCGAAGCGTTTGTGACATTGTTGTCAATGGTTCTGGGAGCGCGAGGTTCGGGCGGGTCCACCCGCGGGCGCCAGTGTCGTCTGGCGATTCCCGCGCCTCGGCGGACATCGGAGAAGCAACGGAATATGGAAGTTTGTAGAGGGATGGGCCAGCCCGGTCAAGGGGGGCGCGGGAAAAGCTCCGGCTTTGTGGGCCGGAGCCCGCGACGGCGCCGATCGACCGAGGGCGGCGCCAACGCTCTCGACCGCTGATACCGGGGTCGAACCTTGGCTTCAGCGAGCCAGGTCGAGCCGGCGGGCCGAAAAGAGCCCGGACAGACTCATGCGACCGATGGCGGCCACCGGGCTGCCATGGCAAAGGTTCGCGCCGAGGTCCTCCAGCCAGCCCGCGTCCGGCACCAGGGACGCGGCCGCCTCGACAATCATCAGGTCGCCGGGTCGACCGCGAGGCGCCACCTGCAAGACCAGACGCGAGTCCTCCCGCGTCGGGCCAGAGGGTTCCACCCACGAGTCGACGATCGCGCCGGTGACTACTTGTTCCGAGTCCATCCTCGTCCCCTCTCGCACGCGACCAAGCGTGATGTCCGCGTCATTCCCGCGAGACAATGCATCCATCATGGCAAACAGAGGTCGAAATGCAAGGCCATTTTCCAAAAACCGCCGCCGTCGTGTTTCATCGAGCCAACGAGCCGCGATCCAAAATCGTTTGGAAAAGTGAGAAAAAGGAGAGATCGTGGCGAGCCGGTAAGCCGGATTCTGTGGAAGACCTCTTTTTGAGACGGCCTCCGATGATCATTTCTCTGGGACGACGGTTACCCGTCGCCTCGAGCGACCTACCCGGGAGTCGGTGGCGGGCCGGGCCGACCCGCGCGGCGGCATCCACCGAAAGGAGGATACCACCTTTGCTCCCCTATTTGGTCTTGCTCCTGGTGGGGTTTGCCGAGCCAGACCGGTCACCCGATCTGCTGGTGAGCTCTTACCTCGCCGTTTCACCCTTACCGCGCCGGCCGAGACCGGCGTGGCGGTTTGTTTTCTGTGGCACTGTCCCTACCCTGTCACACCGCAATCCTCGTGCCGGAAGGCCCGAGAATGGCGACGCCGAGCGGTGGGCGTTACCCACCACCATGCCCTGCGGAGTCCGGACTTTCCTCCCCGGCATGTCCCTGCAACCGCCGTTGCGACGATTGCATGCGCCGGAGCGATCATCCAGCCCGCCACGATCCTGCATCCATTATAGAACGACGACGACCCTTGAGGGAAACGGTT
>CAZRGV010000009.1:66942-71639 GCA_964599655.1 uncultured Isosphaeraceae bacterium
CAACGCCTAACATTCTTCGTGGACATTCCCGAATTGTTCCGAAAAACCGCCCGATACAAATTGCCTATTTTCACTAGACGCGCTATAATACAGTTGGCGGTTGCGATCAGATTCTCAACCGGAGTTCGACACCATGAGCATCCGCGAGTATCTGAGAGATCGGAATGTGCCGTTCGTGGCGTTCTTGCACCGGCCGTCGCCCTCGGCGACGCGACGGGCGCGGAACCTTCACGTGTCGGGACATCGCGTGGCCAAGGCGGTCCTGGTGCGAGCGGGCCTGGGATATGTGCTGGCGGTTCTGCCCGCGACGCATCGGGTCGACCTGGGGCGACTGGCCGAGGTCCTGGGCCATGACGACCTGGGAATTGCGACCGAAGACGAGGTCGAGCAAATCTTTGCCGATTGCGAGCTCGGAGCGTTGCCGCCGTTCGGCCGGATCTACGGCCTGACGACGGTCGTCGATCTCAGCCTCGCAACCCGCGGCGAGATTGTTGTCGAAGGGAACACACGGCACGAGGGGCTTCGACTTCGCTACCGTGATTACGAAGCGATCGAGGCCCCGGTTCGTGGCCGGTTCGCGTCGGCGATCGCCCTTCGGCGACGAAACGTGTCGCCTCGAAGGGCCGGCTAGCGGTCCAGGTTCTCTTCTCCTCTGCTTGCGAGCGCGCGGCTCCGGGGCCAACGGGGGTCTGACCTTGGAGCCGCGCCTCGGGGTCCGAAACGGCGTCACGCCGTGGCCGCGATGACCTCTTCCTCGGCGTGAGGCTCGGGTTCGGGGGCGAAGCCGCGTCGCATGGTGTTCTCGGTGATGGTTCGAGGGAGGAGGAACTCGTGGAGGTAGTCGGAGCCTCCCGCCTTGGTTCCGAGACCCGAGAGCTTGAACCCGCCGAACGGTTGCCGGTCAACCAGCGCGCCCGTGATGGCGCGATTGACGTAAAGATTGCCGACCAGGAACTCTTGTTTCACACGGTCGATGTGCGCGGGACTCCTTGAGTAGAGACCGCCGGTCAACGCGTAGCGGGTTCCGTTGGCGATTCGCAGCGCCTCGTCGAGGTTTCTCGCTGGGAGGACGGCGAGCACCGGTCCGAAGATTTCCTCCTGGGCAATTCTCGCGTCCGGCGCGACATCGGCGACGATCAATGGACCGACATAATGACCCTGGGCGGTCAGCGCACCGACGTCGACCTTCAGGACGACCCGGCCTTCCGATTCGGCCAGTCGCTGGTAGTCGAGAACGCGGTCGCGCGCCTCGGCGTCGATGACCGGGTTGACCACGGTATCCGGGTCTTCCGCGGGCCCGACGGTCAACGCCTTGGCCGCCTCCACCAGGCGGGCCAGGAACGCGTCGTAAACCCCTTCCAGAACGATGACCCGTGAGCAGGCCGAGCATTTCTGTCCGGCGTAGTGGAAGGCGCTTCGCAGCACACCGACCACGGCCTCATCGAGATCGGCGTCGTCGTCCACGATGATGGCGTTCTTACCTCCCATCTCGGCGATGACGCGCTTGACGTGATCCTGATCGGGTCGCGGCTCCGCCGCTCGACGGTTGATCTCCAGGCCCACCGCCTTCGAGCCCGTGAAGGCGATCAGGTTGATCCCAGGATGATCGACCAGCGCTTGCCCAACCTCTTCGCCGACACCAGGCAAGTATTGAATCGCGCCCGATGGCAGACCCGCTTCCAGCAGGGCCTGAACGAGGTGCCACGCGATCACAGGCGACTGCTCGGCCGGCTTGAGAATGACGGTGTTCCCGGTCACAAGGGCCGCGACGGTCATGCCCGTCGGAATGGCCAGCGGGAAGTTCCAGGGGGGAATGACGACGGCCACACCCCGAGGAATGTATTCGAGGGAATTGGTTTCTCCCGGCACGTCGCGATGGTTCGGCCTCGCCAGGCGGATCATTTCCCTCGCGTAGAACTCGCAGAAGTCGATCGCCTCGGCCACGTCGGCATCGGCCTCTTGCCAAGGCTTGGCGCATTCGAAGACTTCCCAGGCCGCGAGCTCGAACCGGCGATTCCGGAGGATCTGAGCAGTCCGGATCAGGACACTGGCGCGTTCCGAGGCGGGGGTCGCCGCCCACACCGAAAGCGCCTGCCGGGCGTTTGCCACGGCGCGCTCGACGTGAACGGACCGGGCTCTGGAGGTCCGGCCCACGAGGGTTCGGACGTGACTCGGATCGTGCGACTCCAGCGCGTCGTCCGTCCGAATCTCCTCGCCGCCGATGATCAACGGATAATCCCGACCCAGCCGTTCTCGGACGTTCTCCAACGCAAGGCGCATGGCATCGCGGTTGGCGGAGCGGCTGAAGTCGGTCGGCGGCTCGTTGCGGAACGGTGGTAACGCGGGCACGGTGGCCGGTTTCGGTTTTCCTCGACGCGATTGAACCAGCATAGCCCCGACCTCCTCGGGATTACGAAGCAATTCGTGAACCGGAACCTCGCCGGAACTGCTGACCAGCAGGAATGACTCGTTCGACGTGTTTTCCAGGAGCCGCCGCACCAGATAGGCCATCCCCGGCAGCATCGCCCCATACGGCGTGTAGACCCGAACGCGCAGCCCCCGCTCGACCAGGGCCTGCTGGATCGGCTCGCCCATGCCGTGCAGCATCTGCATTTCGAAGGACCTGGAGGAGACCCCGAGCGCATCAGCCACGGCCAGCGCGTGCGCCAGACTTCGGACGTTGTGGCTGCCGAAGGCGGGCCGGAGCCACTGGTGATGCTCCAGCAGGAACCTCGAGCAACGCTCGAAGCTGGCGTCGCTGGCCCATTTCTCCTGGTAAACGGGCACGGGCCAGCCGACCTGTCGAGCATACGTCACCTCGAAGTCCCAGTACGCCCCCTTGACCAGGCGAACCGTCACGGGCGCGCCTCGTCGAACGGCCCAGTCGTAGAGCGATTCCAGATCGGCGATGGCCTCCGGCAGATAGGCCTGAACGACGATGCCGACGTCCGACCAGTCACGGAATTCGGGCTCCTCGAGAACCTGTCGGAAGATGGCCTGGGTCAGGTCCTTGTGGGCGTACTGCTCCATGTCGACGTGCACGTAGGCGCCGACCTCACGCGCGGTCCGGAGAATCGGGCGGAGCCGTTCGAGCACCCGTTCCGTGGTCGATTCGGCGTGCAAGGCGTCGAAGCGAGGCGTCAGGCTGGTCAGCTTGAGCGAGAGATTGGCGCGAGGAATCGGGCCACGCTCGTCGCGGTCGATCTGGGGAATCTCGGGCTCCTCGGCGAGAGGGCCGGCCATGCCTCGAAGCAGGTCGAGGCAGGTTTGCTGGTAGGCCTCGGCTTCAGGTTCGCTGATGACGGCCTCGCCCAGGAGATCGGCGGTGAAGGCCAACCGTTTGCGACGAAGCGCCCGCACCGTGTTGAGCGCCTCGGTCGGAGTCGAGCCGGCGATGAACCGCCTGGCCATCCGGGTTGCCGCCTTGTGGGCGATGCTCGAAAGGAGCCGATCACCAAGGTCACTCCGCGGGGTCAGTCGGAGCGGGATTCGCACCAGCGCCGGCACGCCCTCACCGGCCTCGTCCAGGTATTCCTCGAGATGGCGCCGCACCGATCGAGCCGTTCGAAGAGTTGGCAGGGCGTCGATGAATCGGAAGAGTTGAACCTTCGTGCCGGCATCCCCCATGGTCAGCGCCATGAGTTGGTCGTCCCACCAGGCTTTCTGCCAGATGTGGGGCCCTCGGCCGATCCGGTCGAAGAGAGCCTCTCCGATCTGCCTCGTCCGGCGCTCCAGGGCAACAGCGTCGATGACTGACTTTCGTTGGTTCGCGAACGCCGTCATGGTCGGCTCCCAGTCGTTGAGGCGAGGATCGCAGCGACTCCTCCGGATGTCTCCCTGTCTTATTCTAGGTGAGCCCACTCACTTCCTATCCTACGAGGCAACCAGCCTCAACGGTTCTCCGGAACAACGGACCCCGACGTCGAAGTGGGGCGTTCTGGCATGACACAAGAAAAGCCCCGGCCGCGACAACCCATTCAGGTCGCGGCCGGGGCTCCGGGATCTTGCGGTTGGCAATCGGGTCAGGCGGTTTCGCTCTTGCGAGCGTGCCGGCGCCAGACCAACACGCCCATCAGACCCATCCCGGCCATAACAATCGTCGAGGGCTCTGGACTTGAGATCCGGCCTTCAACCCCACCGCCGAGAATGACGTTGCGGGTGTTACTACCATCCAGAGCGGTCGCCAGGACCTGAAGGCCGCCGAGGTTTCCGGTGAAGTAGTTGTGCCAGGGGTCCGCTCCGGCGAGATCGGCATTCGTCAGACCAGGGAACGCTGAGGCCCCTTCAGGGGTGAGCGTCATGTCCGTTCCGACGCCCCCCGTTCCGACATCGACCGGAGTCAGCCCCGGCACGAGCGTGGTGAGCCATCCCCACGCTCCGGTGCCGGATTCACTCATGGCGAACAACCCGCCGCCCGCACTGACGAAGGCGTCGATCGCGCCCGGATTGGCGTTGATCGCGGCCAATTCGGCGGCGGTCAGGTCTCCCGAAGAGTTGTTGTAGGTGGGAATGTAAAGGATCGCCGTCGTACTGGTGCTCAGTGTGGACAAGAAACTCGTAATGTTGGCGGCGCCGTCGACGTGCGAGAGGGTCCACCCCAGACCGACCAGTGAGGAATTGTTGAAGGCCGAGTTGATGGCCGCGCCCGCCTGAGAGCCAGTGGTCCCCAGGTCCACGATCACCTTGTTTGTTACGCC
>CAZRGV010000009.1:71649-78742 GCA_964599655.1 uncultured Isosphaeraceae bacterium
GGCTCCTAAGTTCGCGGCGATATTCTCCAGGGCACGTTGCATGTAGAGCCAGCCCGCCTGGTTCTGTCCGCTGGAGAACGACCCGTGATCATTGGCGTCGGTCCCATCGATGATGATTGGACCGGCCTGAACGATCGTCGCGGCCGCGCAAACCATCAGACCGGTGAGTACGGCCGTCCACCTTCTTGAACGTCTCATGCGACTCTCCTATCCTTTCTTTGCCATGAGAAATCCCGGTCGGTCCGCTGCGACCGACCTGTCCGGGATGGCACCGACTCAAGGAATCCGAGTCGCATTCACACCAGTCGTGAATGATCCAGCCACACGATCGACCGAGTGCCTGGATCCGCGACAATCCACAATGCCAAAATCGTGAACGAGTGGCGGCGTCTCCGATCACAGCCGAGCTCTCGACCCGCTCGTCGAGTTTGCGCCGGTCGAACGTGTGCCGTTCCACCACTCAGATCCTCGTCGGTGCTCCATCGTGGAGTCTCCCGACCACCGTCACAGAGTCTCGAGTCGACGGACGCTGAACGAGTGACCCCAAAGGAGGTCGTTCCACTCACCGTCACGCGCGTTTCAAGATGCGCAATGTCGAATCCAGGTCTCTCTGGGGGGGGGAAGGTTCTACTCCGGAACCCACAGATAACACATTGTAAAACGAAATGCAACAATAAATCAGGAAATCTGGCCGAATCAGTAACAAAAAGCATGGGCATTTTTGTGCTTCCTGTTCAAATGAGAAGTTACCCGACGACATTGTGCGTCGTTTCCTCGACGGAATGACACGAAGTTGCCAGACCCCTTGGTTGCGTTGTTGTCTTTCCGCGGTCTTCGAGAAAACCCGCCGACTTTGGGCAAGCCGCCACTACCCAAGAGCCGTTACGGTGTTGATACTCAGGCAGGCGAGGCTCGGAGTCGGGTTCGTTTCGCCCCCGGCGGGGACGGGACCGCGACCTCTGGCCATCGCCCGAGGCAAGGAGAACGCTCCCCATGAAGACGCGCCGCACGTTTGTTCGGACGATGACCTGCGGGCTGGTGGCCCTGGCCGTGATGGTGGTTCCCGCCATCGCCGCCGAGTTGCTCGGCACGGTGAAGTCAGTCGACGTGGAGGGGAAGAAGATCGTCGTTGTCGAGAAGGGAACGGACAACGAGGTGACCGTGACCCTGACCGACGAGACGACCATTGAGACCCCCAAGGGCAAGAGCATCATGCTCCGCGGCCTCGCCAAGGCCGTTGAGAAGAACCCGGGTAAGGTTCGCGTGGCCGTCACCCACGAGAACGCGGTCGCCTCGAAGATCGTGATGAAGGGGGCCGCGAAGAAGAAGGAAGCGCCCTGACGCCACTCCGGTTCGCGGCGGCTCCTGAGACTCGTGGATCGTCCGTCCAGGAGACCGTTGGGGTCACGCAATCCGTCCCGGCGTTTCGGTCGATACTTGACGACCCGCCGGGACGGCGTTAGATTTGTCCTGTCATAATTCGGTGCGCATCTTATCCAGAGTGGCTGAGGGACGGGCCCGACGACGCCACAGCAACCGGTCCACCAGTGGGTGGATGCTGGTGCTAACTCCCGCCCAACCTCGTTCGGAGTGTGCAACGCTTCGACGGAGGACGTGGGGCAGATAAGATGGACTGCGGCAACCTGCCGGGTATCTCCCATCTCGCCGCGATCCTCCCTCATTGTCCCACAGCCATTCGATCCGCCTCGTCGCGAACCGCGTCGACCGGTGTGGATCAGGCCTTCCGCCCCCGCTCGCCCACCTGGATCCGACCCGCGCGCCACTTCGTTTCTTGACGGCTCGAGCACGATGGCCCTGGCCGGAATCTGGCAGGGGCGTCAAGGAGAATCCACGGTGAGCCACGACCTGGTCCGCGGCCTGAAATGTCGCCTCTGCGGGAAGTTGTATCCGAAAGAGGCCCTGAACTTCTGCACCGACGATTTCGGCCCCCTCGAGGTCGACTACGACTACGAGGCGGTGGGCCGGACGATCAGCCGGTCCGTGATCGAGTCGCGTCCCCACAACATGTGGCGTTACCGCGAGCTCCTGCCCATCGATGGCGAGCCGACCGTCGGCCCGCATGTGGGAGGCACGCCCCTGGTCAAGGCTGACCGGCTGGCCAGGGCCCTTGGCGTCGCTGAGCTTTACGTCAAGAACGACGCGGTGAACCATCCGACGCTTTCGTTCAAGGATCGCGTCGTCGCGGTGGCGCTCTCGAAGGCCGTCGAGCTTGGCTTCAAGACGGTCGGATGCGCCTCGACGGGCAACCTGGCCGGCTCGGTCGCGGCCAACGCGGCGGCCGCCGGTCTCGAAGCCTACATCCTCATTCCCGACGGCCTGGAACAGGGCAAGGTCCTCGGGGCGACGGTCTACGGCGCCCGGGTCATCGCGATCCACGGCAACTATGACCACGTCAACCGCCTCTGCTCGCAAATCGCCTTCCGCTTCGGCTGGGGCTTTGTGAACGTCAACCTCCGGCCGTTCTACGCCGAGGGCTCGAAGTCGATGGGCTTCGAGATCGCCGAGGACCTCGGCTGGCGGGCCCCGGACCACGTTGTGGCCCCGATGGCCGGCGGCAGCCTGATCGGCAAACTCCACAAGGCGTTCAAGGAACTGGAGTTGCTGGGCCTGATCCCGGAAGCTCGACCCAAGATGTTCGGCGCCCAGGCCACCGGTTGCAACCCGATTACCAACACGGTCAAGACGGACGCCCCGAAGGTCAAGCCGGTGCGCAACCCGGACACGATCGCCAAGAGTCTCGCCATCGGCGACCCGGCCGACGGCTTCTTCGCCTCGAAGCTGATCCGAGACACCGGCGGCTGGGGCGAGGACGTCACCGACGACGAGATCATCGACGCGATGAAGCTTCTGGCCGAGACCGAGGGCATCTGGACCGAGACGGCCGGCGGCGTCACGGTGGCCGTGACCCGGAAACTGATCGAGCAAGGCCGGATCGACCGCAACGGCTCGACCGTGATCTGCATCACCGGAAACGGCCTGAAGACCCAGGAAGCGCTCAACGGCCGGATCGCCCGGCCGGTCGTCATCAAGCCGACCCTGGAAGAGTTCGAAGCCCTCGTCGGTGAGCCGGCTCCGGTCGAGCTGGCCGCCGCGGGCGCCTGAGGCGGGCCATCGCCCCGAGGAACCCGACATGACCCCCGAGGAGGCGATCGAGCTGGCCAAGGCCGCCACGTTCCACGAAGGTTGGTCCTGGCCCGAGCCGATCCGGGCGCTCCGTTGCCAGGCCGGTCTCTCACGGCCATCCTGGTTCTGGGAAGTCTTCTCGAGCCCCGGCTCGGATTGCTGGATGACTCATGTGAAAATCGATGAGGCCACCCGTCAGGTTCGAGGAATCGGCCGGAGTTTCATCGTCGCGTCGACCCGGGAGAAGTCCGACTGACTGACTCGCCCGAGGCGCCGCGTCCGCTCGCGGGCATTGACCGAGTTCGCTCTCTTCCAAGGAATCGCCATCATGGCCGTTGTCCGAATTCCGACTCCCTTGCGATCCCACACCGACGGCCTCGACAGCGTCGAAGGCCAGGGTTCGACGGTTGCCGAACTGCTCAACGACATCACCACCAAGTACCCCTCGCTTCGCGATCGGATCTTCGACGGCGACGAGCTCCGACGATTCGTCAACGTGTACGTGAACAACGAGGACATTCGCTACCTCGACGACCTGGCGACCGCCGTGGCCGAGAAGGACGAGGTTAGCATCATTCCGGCGATCGCCGGCGGTTGAGTTCGAGTGCGACGATCCGCGACCG
Organism: uncultured Isosphaeraceae bacterium; assembly: GCA_964599655.1. Taxonomy (GTDB): domain Bacteria; phylum Planctomycetota; class Planctomycetia; order Isosphaerales; family Isosphaeraceae; genus CAZRGV01. The sequence continues at coordinate 75,417 of CAZRGV010000009.1, forward strand.
AAGTGAAGGAATGAGGCCGCGGGCGAATCGCGATTCCGCGCGACGGCCGCGATTCGCCTTGGTCTCCGCGGTACAATCTGGAGAGAGATAGAGGTACGTTTCCGATGGCCATCGAATCGAACCCCGCCGACTCGCTCGACCGCTACAGCCGACAGATGCGCTTTCCGCCGCTGGGCGAGGCCGGTCAGAAGAAGCTCGTGTCCAGCCGCGTGACCATCTGCGGCTGTGGCGCCCTGGGCACCGTCCTGGCCAATCACCTGGTCCGCGCCGGCGTCGGCCACGTCCGGATCGTCGATCGCGACTTCATCGAGACCCATAACCTTCAGCGCCAGATTCTCTTCGACGAGCAGGACGTCGCCGACAACCTCCCCAAGGCCGAGGCCGCGGCCAGGAAGCTCCGCGTCATCAACAGCCAGGTGGAAATCGAGGCGGTCGTCACCGACATCGACCACACCAACATCCTCGACCTCGTGGCCGACGCCGACCTGATCCTCGACGGCACCGACAACTTCGAAACCCGCTACCTGATCAACGACGCCGCCGTGAAACTCGGCAAGCCCTGGATCTTCGGCGGCGTGATCGGCAGCGAGGGCCAAACGATGACGATCCGACCCGGGCAGACCCCTTGCCTGCGTTGCGTCATCGAGACCAGCCCGCCCCCCGGCATGACGCCGACCTGCGAAACCGCGGGCGTGCTCGGCCCGGCCGTCGCGGTCATCGCCTCGTTTGAAGCCGTGGAGGCGATCAAGATCCTCAGCGGGGCCGAATCCGCTCTGAACAACGAGCTGATCATGGTCGACCTCTGGGACTGGTCGTTCCGCCGCCTCAAGATCGCCAGCCTTCGAGACAAGGTCGACTGCCCGACGTGCAAGCAAGGGCAGTTCGAGTGGCTCGAAGGCAAGCTCGGCTCGCACACGACCACACTCTGCGGGCGCAACGCCGTGCAGGTCGCCACGAGGCGCACCGAGCCGCTCGACTTCGCCGAGCTGTCCGGCCGGCTCGCCTCGCTGGGAGAGGTCCGGCACAACGCCTTCATGCTCCGCTTCGCCACCGAGGGCTACGAATTCACCGTCTTCCCCGACGGCCGGGCGATCATCAAAGGCACCAACGACATCCCGAAGGCGAGAACACTCTACGCCCAGTTCGTGGGAAGCTGACGCGTCCGACACAAGACGCTCGCTGTCCCGACCGGCCGGCAACCTCAGGGGACTTTTCTCAACATGATCTACCTCGACAACGCGGCCACCAGCTTCCCGAAGCCCGAGTCGGTCTACGAAACCCTCGATCGATTCGCCCGGACGGAGCTCGCCAACCCCGGGCGTTCGAGCCACCGGATGGCCAAGGAGGCCGAGCGCACCATCGAGAACACCAGGGCCGCCCTGAACCGCTTCTTCAACGGCGAGGCCGCCGAACGCTGGATCTTCACGCTCAACTGCACCGATGGTTTGAACATCGCGATCAAGGGGGCCATTCGACCTGGCGATCATGTGATCACGTCCGATCTTGAGCATAACTCGATCAGTCGGCCACTCCGGCGGCTCGAGAAGGACGGCGTGATCCAGTTGACCCGGCTCGAATCGGACGGCGGCTACCTCGATCCGGAGTCCGTCCGTCGCGCCTTGAGGCCGAACACCGCCCTGGTTGCCTTGACCCATGCCGCCAACGTGCTGGGGACGGTCCAGCCGATCGAGGCCATCGCGCCCATCGTCCGCGAGGCCGATGCCTTGCTGCTCGTCGACGCCGCGCAATCGGCCGGCGTGGTCCCGATCGATCTTCGCAAGACGCCGATCGACCTGCTCGCCTTCCCCGGCCACAAGGCGCTTTATGGCCCGACCGGCACCGGCGCGCTTTATGTCGGTCCTCGGGCCAAGCTTCGCAACTGGCGAGAGGGCGGCACGGGCGGCGATTCGAAAAACGAGGTCCAACCCGAGGAGCTTCCCTACGCCCTGGAGGGCGGAACCCCGAACGCGCTGGGGATTGCCGGGCTGGGTGCCGGGATCGCCTGGGTCTCCGAGCGCGGCCAGGACGCCAACCGACGGCACGAGGTTCGCCTGTTGCAACACGTTGTGGACTGGGTCGAAGGCGAGGGAAAAGCCAGCGGCTGGAAGATCGCCGGTCGCTGGGAGCCGGCGACGCACGTCGGTGCGCTGTCGCTGATCACCCCGAACCTCGAAGACGCGCACCCGCAGGTGCTCGCGGATATCCTCGACACGAGCTTCGAGATCGCCGTGCGGCCTGGCCTGCACTGCGCCCCTTACATTCATAAGCGGCTCGGCACGTTCCCCGACGGCACCTTGCGCGTTAGCCCCGGACCCTTCAACACCGAGGCCGAGATTGAGGCCCTGATCGGCGCCCTGAACGAGATCACGGCGGGCGTGCTCTGACGCGGGCTCCCGCACCTGGGACGGATCGCACGAAGGCCACCTGTTCCCGGAGGGAATTCGGGGATTATGCTTGCATGCGCAGCGTTGGTCGTTTAGATCCGAAAGCGTTCGCATCCGCGAGTTGTTCGGAGGCGGCGCTGGGATCTCTGTTCGCCTGCCGGTCCCCTCGAGTTCTCGGGTGTCCAGATGCCGATCGTTCTCAACTGTTCCGGCTGCGGCAAGCGGTACGAACTGGCCGACGCCCTGGCCGGGAAGACGGGCCGTTGCAAGCAATGCGGCCAGATCCTGAAGATCCCGGTGCCGCGAACCCTGACGCCTCCGGCCGCCTCGTCGGAGCCGGCTCGACCCGTGACGCCCACACCGAAAGGCATCCCTCCAAGGTCCAGTCCGCCACCGTCGATCGGTCCGAATCTCCTCGACGAATTCGACGAGGACGGAAGGATCGATGACGACGAGGATGGGATTCCCGTGGCGGCCGAGCCCGTGATCAAGAGCTCTCGTTATCGATCGGGCGCGACGGCGGGATCGTCCGGATCGTCCGGCCGGTCGTGGTCGATGCCCGACCTCGGCAAAGGCTTGCCCAAGGTGGCGTTGCCCGAGATCGGCCTGCCCGCGATGATCCTTGGCGGTGGCGGCACGCTCTGGGTCCTGTTCTTGCTGTTCGTGGTGTTGCCCTCGATTCAAGGTGGCGAGGAAGGCAACGGCGCGAGGGGCGAAAAGGTCCAAGTTCCACAGGCGCCCGCGCCGGCTCTCGCGGGTGGACAACCGGAAGCCGTCGCGGCCGCCAATCCCAACGGCGGCGCGGTCCCCACGCTCCCGCCCTTGCCGCCGGCGTTGCGGCCCCTGAGCGACGCTCCGCCCTTGCGCGACCTTTCGGGTCATGAGCAATTGCTGCATGACGCGATCGGCGGTCTGAACCAGTCACACGTCTGAACTCCAGTC
>CAZRGV010000009.1:78752-80816 GCA_964599655.1 uncultured Isosphaeraceae bacterium
ATGTGCTCGCCTCGATCCGAGATCCCGGCTCGGCGCAGGCCGCAACCGTCCAGCTTCAGGCCATTTCTCAGCGGTTTTCGGATCTCCAGCGGCGAGGCTCGGCACTGTTCTCGCCCACACCTGAGGAGAACCAACAACTCGCTCGCCGGTTCCAGGGCGAAATCCGAGAGGCGATGGACCGTCTCAAGCGTGAGGCGGCCCGGCTCACGAGCCTGCCCGGCATGGGCCCCGCGTTCGTTCAACTCGTAGGACAGATCAACCGCGCGTCGGTCCAGATGGAACAGGCGCTCATTCCCGGTTCCGGCGCGGGATCGACCGGTCCGCAGCCTTACGTTGAGATCGAGGTCCGCAACGTGCCCGACGGCGACGCGAGCGGCCTGATCGAGGAGAAGCTCAAGGCCCTGGCGGATTCGACGACGCCCGGCGTCCAGGCAGTCCATTCCGGGAACCTTCGCGCGTCGTCGTACCGAATCTGGCCGGTGAGCGATGTCCAGGCGTTCGCGAATCGGATCAACTTCGGCAAGGTCAACGTCTCGGGCCGAAAGGTCGCGATGTCGGCCTCGGGGATCAACCCCTCGGAACTTGCCGCCTTCAAGGCCCGACGACAGGAGGCGCGCCCGACGCAGATCGCCCAGGCTTCCCCATCGTCCGACCCCGGCCGGCAAGCCCCGTCCGACGCCGACTCCATCACGCGATCACTCTTCGATCTCAAGGCGTCTCAGCCTCATATCCGGAGGCAGGGGGCCGAAAGGCTGGCTCGCGTGGCGCCCGAGGAGGACCGTCGGAGCGAGGTCGTCGAAGCCCTGATCCCCCTGGCCGACGACGATGACCAATTCACTGCGAGGGAGTCCGTGAAGGCCCTGGCCAACTGGGGCGGCCCCAAGGCGACCCAGGCGCTCATCAAGAAGGTCCAGCATGACGATCGGATCTTCGTCCGTCGTCAGGCCATCGAGGCCCTGGGCAAGTCGAACGACCCGGCCGCCGCCGAGGTGATCGCCGCGCGACTCCACGACGACTGGCCCGACGCCGGTCGTGCCCTTCGGGCCATGGGCGAGGTCGCGGAACCGGCGCTGATCGCCCAGCTCAAGAACCCCGAAACCTCGGTGCGACGCGAGGCGTGCGACGTCCTGAAGGACATTGGCGGCAAGCAGGCCCTGACCACCATGAGCAAGATGCCGGCCGATTCCGACTTCGGCGTGCGTATCGCCGCCCAGAACGCCATGCGCGCGATCGCCGCCCGCGTCGGTCCCTTGCCCAAAAGCGCGATCCCGGACAGCGGCACCCGTCGTCGACGCATTCCTTGAGCTTCCGGCCGCCGCGAAGGTGACCTTGCCTTGAAACCCGCCGCGCGCGTCGGGTACACTGTACGTGCATTCAATCCGGTTGGCCGGAATCAGGGGTCCCAACCGCGGGAGGACCGGCATGACGCCTGTGTCACCGCCGAGACACGCAACCTGGGGCTGGACGGACCACGCCCAGAGGTTCCTGGCCTCGTTGGTGATCGCGGGGGCCATCGGCCTGCTCGCCACGAATCAGGCCGAACCGGTCGCCACGGCGAACGATGGGATTCCCACCCTGCGGCTCGACCCGAATACGGCCACTCCCGAGCTTCTTTCCGCCCTGCCCCAGCTCGGACCCGCCCGTTCGGGCGCCATCGTGACGACGCGCGAAACACGGCCGTTCACCTCCCCCGAGGACCTCGAGCGTCGCGTCCGGGGAATTGGCCCGGTGACGCTGGAACGGATCCGGCCCTACCTCCGCTTCGACCAGGACCCGCAAGCCGCCGGCGCGGCCACATCCCCGGACCCTTGACCCTTCCATGTCCGACTTCCAACTGGTAAGCCCGTTTCCGCCAGCCGGCGACCAGCCCAAGGCGATCGACGCCCTTGTGAAGGGTCTCGAGAACGGAAAACTCCATCAAACGTTGCTCGGCGTGACCGGTTCGGGCAAGACGTTCACCATGGCCAACGTCATCGCCCGGATGGGGCGGCCCGCTCTAGTTCTCTCGCACAACAAGACGCTCGCCGCCCAGCTCTATAGATCGGAAGAGCGTCGTTGTAGGGA
>CAZRGV010000010.1:0-2781 GCA_964599655.1 uncultured Isosphaeraceae bacterium
AGTGCTCTGTGTGGTCGAGGACGACACTGGTGGGCAAGCCACCAGTGGCACCCGACTGCACATGGACCCCACCCAAGCGGTCCACCAAGGCTCCGGTCCCGGAGCGGGTTTCGATTCGAAGAAAGGGGGAATTCGAGACGGAATGCTGGAGAGACGGGTGGGGTTTTGTGGCGATTTAGGGTTGAGGGGTTGTTGTCGGGCGTGTTTCGTTTCGCGAGGCGTCCACGGCCCACGAGCGAGGTCGAGGGATACGCAATCGCCCGGATTGGTGCTCCTTCGCCGGTTGAGTCCGCCAACCGATGTTCCCGAGCCGCAAGGAGAGGAGTTCGGAGCGCAGCGTTTCAGACCGTGAGAGCCGGGCCTTGGTGGCGATCCCGTTCGAGGGGCTCGACGGCGAGCTGACCGTTCGGAGGAGTTCGGCGGAACGAGTCCGAAGCGTTTCGAAACAGATTGTTGGACGAATGCAGGTTTGCGTGGTAGCCTGTCTGGATTGAGGGAGCCGGCGCGACGATGGACCGGCCGGAATTTCGTGTGGGAGATACCCGAGCTGCGGTTCGGAACCCGTTTCGACGAGCGGGCTTGCGGGTTCTCGCTCGGGTTGGCTGTCTGAGTTTTTTCGAGGAAGTTCTTGATTAGTTAACAGCTAGGTTGATATGATTGGGCGGGTTAAGTGTGGCGACAACGTATTGTCGTCGCGGGCCAGAAGGGATCTCTCAGCCTCGGATTCTTCTCGTGGAAAGTCGATGGAGACCATGCAGCCTAGACTAATCGAGCGAACCGGTGAGTGGGTGATTCTGGTGCGGGCGACGTGTCGAGGTGTCACCTTGTGGGTGGAGAGGCGTCGGGGCGAGGGTTGGAGCGACGAGCAGATTGTCGGCGGTTTGGTGGCGCGTTTGGAGGGGGCGTTCGCCACGGATGAGCTTGACGAGCATAGTCGCGAGACGCTAATGGCGCTGGCTCGCCGGCAGGCGGAGAGCCTTCTGGCTGGCGGAAAGTGAGGGAACGTCCGCCCTGTCGCGAGCGAGGGAGGAGTGTTCGACGCGGCGGACGCTTGCCGGTCGCGGCTGGCCGGAACGGGGATCGAGTGGCCGAGGCGCTTGCGAACCCGGCGGTGGTTTTCTCACATCATGATTCGGGTTCGAAGAAGCGGTCGAACCCGTGCGTTTGCTCCTCGTCCTCAGTCTCGGGCACCTCAGTCTCGGGCACGAGCAGGTCGTCGAGGGAGAGGTCGAGGGCGTTTGCGATCCGGTTCAGGATTCGGAGGAGATCCGGATCGTTTTTGGGGCTCAGGCGATGGCCGCGCGGTCGATCCTCGTCCGATGGGGCCGGGGTGGCTTCGTCGGAGAACATGGGCGCGTCCTTGTTGTTGTCGCCCGAAGGTGGAGGAAATCGACGAAAGATCACTGGAATCCGTCCAATTCTTGACAGAAGGTGAGGAAACTGCAAGAAAAGTCTAGTATTCCCCCCAAAAAAATTCGAGAAAAGCGCTCCGGAATTTTGTGGTCGATCCTTGAAGCGGGAAGGCCGGGTGTCGGGGAGGGTGCCGAGCTTGGCCTTCAGGTTGGGTGCGGGATCACGCCCTGTTCGGTGATGGTCGTCCGCGACGGAGGTCCTCCGCGCGCAACGGGTGTCGAGGGGGACAGGCCGGATCCGAACCTTCCTCTTCTTGGATCGAAGTCTGGCGCGCGCAAAAGGCCGTGCCCATGCAACGATTCGCAAGGGTACGGCCGCCATGACCGCTTCCACCCGCCGTTCTTGAGCCAAGTGGACCTAAGGCAGCATAATAGAAGAGCGATGCGCGGATTGTCAACAAGAATGTCGAAGGGACATGAAGAAAAAAATGGTTTCGACGCGTCTTGTAACGATTTGTCGAGGGACATGGGATTCTTTTGATGCAGAAGCGCGACGTGGGTTCAGGGAGCGTTCGGGTCCCTGTCGATGGGTTCGGCGGGAAGGTCGGGCCTTTCTTGTTCGAATTGTTCGTGTTCGAGTTCGAGGAATCGGCGGTTGTCCCGTCGCCAGGCGATCCAGGAGAGGAGCGCGACGACCAGGGCGGCCGGAAGGACGAGGTAGACGAGCAGATTCCGGAAGAAGCCGTGAGTGTCCATGAGCGATTCGGGCGTTGACGGGTGCGGACGATTGATACGATTCTATCACAGAACGGCGCATGTCGATCAGGAACGGGAGCGGACCGGCGAGTTGTTCCGTGAGGCGGGAACGGGGCACGGGGCTTGTGAGTGGCGTGGGGAGCGGAGAAGATCGAATCCGAACAACGGCTCTCGCAAGCGGCCCGATTTCGGGTAGGAGCAGGAACGTGTTGATCGCGCCGACCGTTGGACGCTGGAGATGGCTTCTGCTTTTGCTGCTGGCGGCGGTGGGGCTGGGGGCTGGGCGAACCCAGGCTGTCGAGGCCGACGAGCGGCCGCCGGATGTGACCGATCCGCCGTCGTACGAGACGTTCCTGGTGGTGCCGCTTCGGGTGCACGTGCTGAGCTGCGAGGATTTGCCGGAGGCGGACTGCAAGCTGAGCGACGCGGACGTCACGAGGATCGTCGGCAAGGTGAATGGGATCTGGAACAAGGCGGGGATTCACTTCGGGCTGGAGTCGGTGGTGCGGGAGCCGGCGGCTCGGGTCGAGCGGTTCAAGCTGGCTCGAGACCTGGACGGCGAGGCGCCTCTGGGGCTATTCCGGCTGCTGGTGCCGGAGGGGGCGAGCCGTCGGTTCGACGGGCTGCACGTGTATTACATTCACCGGTTTTCGGTCAACGGCTGCAGGCGTGC
>CAZRGV010000010.1:2791-5621 GCA_964599655.1 uncultured Isosphaeraceae bacterium
GTCAACGGCGTGTACATGGGTTCGGATTACGCGATCGTGCAGGAGACGGCGAGGCTGCGGCCGGTGGAGGGGGGCATTGACGAGCCGATTCCGCGAGTGACGGCGCATGAGCTGGGGCACGCGCTCGGGCTGCCACACCGGCAAGACCGGACGAACCTGCTGGCGTCGGGAACGACCGGCACGCGGTTGAATGCCGAGGAGGTGAGGACCGCCCGAGAGCGGGCGAAGGGTTTGCGAGGGGCGAGGAACGTCGAGGCGCTTCGCGAGGCGGCCGAGCAGGCGGCGTCGAAGGGGGAGGTGGACGCGGCGCGCCGGTTCTGGCGCTGGCTGTCGGAGATTCCCGGCGCGGGAGCCGCCGAGGCGAAATCGCGCCTGGAGGGGCTGTCGACAGAACCATGAGGCGGGACGGGCCCGGGGCGTGGGCGTGGTGCGACGAGGTCGAGCGACGAGACGCGGGAGCGACCAAGGGGAACGACCATGGCGAGGCGGCTGTTGCTGGTTGAGGATAGCTCGACGATGCGCCGGATGATCTCGGCGATGCTTCAAGACGAAGGCTACGAGGTCGCGCTGGCCTGCGATGGCCGAGACGGGCTGGCGAAGGCGCGCGAGACGACGCCGGAGCTGATCCTGACCGACTACGAGATGCCCGAGATGGACGGCCCGGCGCTTTGCCAGGAGTTGAAGGCGGATCCGGAGCTTCGGCCGATTCCGGTGCTGATGCTGACGACGCTGGGTGCGACCGAGAGCAAGGTGATTGGCCTGAACGCGGGGGCCGACGACTACATCGAGAAGCCTCGCTCGCCGCAGGACGTGCAGGAGCTGTTCGCGAGAATCCGGGCGCAGTTGCGGATTGCCGACCTGCGGGCCGAGCTGGCGCAGCGCAACAAGCAGCTCGAAGCGGCTCAGGCGAAGCTGGCGCTGGAGCTGCAACTGGCGAGGAAGGTACAGCTCGGCCTGATGCCGAAGGCGCCGAAGCCTCGAGGGCCGCTCAAGATGGCGGTGTATTACCAGCCGGCCAACCAGCTCGGCGGCGACGTGTACGACTTCTCGAGACCCGACGGTCAGCGGCTGGGCATCCTCGTCGTCGACATCTCGGGGCACGGGGTCAACTCGGCCCTGCTCTCGGGCGTGGTCAAAACCATGGCCGCGGCGCCGATGGCCTCGGGCAAGTCGCCGGGCGAGGTGCTGGCGATGCTCGACGGCGCGCTGGAGCCATACTTCCCGGATGGATATTTCTGCACAGGATTTTATGTGTTGATCGATGAAACGACCGGGGCGTTCGAGTACGCGGGGGTGGGGCATCCGCCGCGGTGGGGGGGGGGGGCCGGGGGGCCGCGGGTCCGCGCGCGGGGGCGGGGGTGGCGGGGGGGGGGGAGGGGGGCGGGGCCGCCGGACGGGGGACGGGACCAGCTTGGTCCTGGGGAATCGCTGCTGGTGTATACCGACGGCCTTCCCGAGGCGATGACGCCGACGGACGAGCTGTTTGGTCAGGATCGGATCATTCAGGTTCTGGAAGCGCACCGGGCGAGCGAGCCGTCGGAAATCCTCAAGCAACTGGAGGCGGCCGTGGCCCGGCATGTGGCGCCGGGTCAGGCGAGTGACGACATCAACTTGATTGTCGTGCAAAATCCTCGCCCGTGAGGCCACGGAGTGATAAACTGGAGAAGGGCGACAAGCGTCTGTCGGCGGGAGGGACCGGCGTGAGCGAATCGGCTCCGGAGGCTGGCGAACGGCCCGAGGAAACGGTGGTGGTGTCGGGGCCGTTGACGCTGGCCGAGGCTCCCCGCTGGCGTGAGGCGCTTCAGTCGGCCATTTCGGGCGGAAACGCGGTGCGCATCGACCTGGAGGCAGCGGGGCCCTGGGACCTGGCCGGGTTGCAACTGATGCTTTCGGCGCTGGCGTCGGGCAAGCGGTCGGGGCAGGCGGTGCGGTTGGTCAACGTCCCTGACGTCTTCCTGACGATCGTCGACCAGGCGGGGCTTTCGGAACGACTGAAGGAGGCGATTGCCAGCCGGGCGGTCTGATCGGATCGAAGGCCACGGCGGGGTTTCGAGCGATTGGTGCATCAGGTCGGTTCCGCATGGGGTTGTTTGACGCAACGCCCGCGATGATTCTCCTTTCCGACGATCAAGCCCAGGCGAAACGTGGCGAACGACCGCTTCCGCAGCATGTTTTTTGAAGAGGCGAGGGAACTCCTTCAGGCCCTGGAAGAGGGGCTGATGGACCTGGAGGCTCGCCAGGGGGACCGCGCCCACGTGGATCGGACGTTCCGCGCCGCCCACACGCTGAAGGGGGCGGCCGGGATGGTCGGCCTTCGGTCGATTGCCGAGTTCACGCACCGGGTTGAGGCGGTGCTCGACCGGATCCGGTCGGGCTCGATGGAGGTGCGTCCGGAGATCATCTCGACCCTGCTGGAGGCCAAGGACCAGCTGGCGGCGGCCGTCGAGGCCGAGGCTGAGGGACAGGCCGCGCCGAGCGCGCCCGAGTCGCTGGTCGAGCGGCTTGACGCGCTCGCCAGCGGTGTGGTTCCGGCCCAGCCGGCGGCGGCTCCGGCGGTCACGGTCGAGGGATCGCCCGCGTCGGAGGAATCGGCGGAACGGGCCGAAGCCGAAGCGGAAGCGGAACGGGCGGCCGTCGCGGAGGAGACGACGTACCGGATTGTGCTGGCGCCTCGGCCCGACCTGCTCCGTCGAGGGGTCAATCCGCTCGGATTTCTCGACGAGCTTCGGGAGCTTGGTCGGGCGAAGGTTGTGCCCGACGCCGACCGGGTTCCGCCGCTGGAGGCGATCGACCCGAGGGATTGCTACCTGCGGTGGACGGTCGAGCTAAC
>CAZRGV010000010.1:5670-44944 GCA_964599655.1 uncultured Isosphaeraceae bacterium
GTTCCTCGAAGACAGGAGCCAGGTGTCGATCGCGGTCGTCGCTCCGGGGGTTGAAGAGAAGGTGGCGGTGGCGCCGGAGCCAGCAGCCCGGAACGGGGAGCCGGAACCGGAGGCGAAGCCGGCGTCGACGGTTGCGACGCAGGCTCCGGCGGACGCCCGAGAGGTCCGGGCCAAGGCCGCGACGGGGGGGCGCATCCGGGTCGAGGCCGATCAGCTCGACCAGCTTGTGGGGATGGCCGGCGAGCTGGCGGTGCTGACCGATAGCCTTCAGGAGCTTCGAGAGGTGGAAGGCGTGGCTCCCTGGAGCGGGACGATCGAGGCGCTGGAGCGGCTGGGGCGTCGGCTGCGAGACACGACGCTCGAGCTTCGGATGGTTCCGATCGAGGAGCTGTTCGTGCGGTTTCCCAGGGTGGTGCGCGACCTGGCCGAGCATTGCGGCAAGCAGATCGCGCTGCGGCTGGAAGGGGAGGAAACGCAGCTCGACCGGACGATCGTGGAGCGGCTGGCCGATCCGATGATCCACCTGATTCGCAACAGCGTGGATCATGGGTTGGAGTCGCCCGAGGAGCGGTTGGCGGCGGGCAAGCCGCCGACGGGGCGGATCACGATTCGAGCCGGTCATGAGGGGGATCGGGTCACGATCCAGATCATGGACGACGGCCGGGGTCTGGACCGGGCGAAGATCCTTCGCAAGGGGCTGGCGCTGGGGTTGTTGCCGCCGGACACCTCGCCCGACGACCCGCGCGTGGGCACGTTGATCTTCGAGGCGGGGTTCTCGACGCGGGAGAAGGTGGGCGAGCTTTCGGGTCGTGGCGTGGGGCTCGACGTGGTGCGCGACACGATCCGGAGCCTTCGAGGGTCGGTGAGCCTTCGGACTGAGGAAGGCCGCGGGACGACGTTCCGGCTCTCGCTGCCGCTGACGCTGGCGATGATCGACGGCCTGCTGGTGGAGGTCGATGGAGCGCGTTACGTCGTGCCGATGGGTCAGGTCGACGAGTGCGTGGCTCCGAACGAGACCGACACGTTGAGCGCGATGGGGCGGCGGGCGGTGGTGGTTCGCGAGGAGATGGTGCCGATCGTCTGGCTCCGTCAGGCGTTCGGGGCGGAGGGGCCGCCGCCCGATCGGCTGGAACTGTTGCTGACGCGTTACGCCGAGCAGCGCGTCGGGGTGGCCGTCGATCGCTTGCTGGGGCGCGTGCAGGCGGTGATCCAGCCGTTGAGCGAGGGGCTGGCCCATCTCCGGCGATTCTCCGGCGCGACGATTTTGGGGGATGGATCGATCTGCCTGATTCTGGATCTGGCGACGCTGGTCTCCGAGGCTCAGGCCCGCGAACATCATGCGTCGCTTTCCGCTTCCACCTGAGTGACGTCCAGAGAGAACCAGACGAGACCGCAACCGATCGGGTCACGAGGTCGCCGCCATGAAGTGGTCGTTCCGCACCAAGTTGATGCTGTCGTTCCTGTTCTTCGGCCTCGTTCCGACGCTGGTCATGACGTACGTGACGTTTCAGGCCACGGGGCACCTTCGAGACCAGCTCGCCAGCCGGACCCGGCGCGCGGCGAAGTACGCCGCCCGGGCGCTCGACCGCTCGTTGCTGGACGAGATCGAGATGGAGCCCGCCCCCGTGCTGTCGGCTTCGAAGCTGACCCCCTTGAACGACCTGTTCGACTCCCTGATCGACGAGTTTCATTTTTCGTCGGCGCGGATTCTCCTCGTCGGCCCCGACCTGGCGGTCGAGGCGGCCCAGACCCGTCGGGAAGATCGCAAGGCCACGCCGGTGGGGGAACGCCTGGGAAGCCCGTACGCGGAGCTGGTGCGCCCGTTCCTGACGGGTCCGATCGACGAGGCCGCTCGGCGCGTTCCCGACTTCTTCGAGATCGAGAACGGCGTGAACGGGGCGGAGGTCATGGGAGTGGGGCTGGTGTCGCTCCGTGAGTCGCAAGGGGCCGCGCCTCGGACGCATGCGGTGCTCGTGATCATTCCCGAGGGGGAGGTTTACGAGGCGATCCGGACGATCCGGATCGAGATCTTCGCGGTCTTTGTCGCCAGCGTCCTGATCACGGTTTTGCTCGGAATCTACCTGGGTGGGCGGATGGTCCAGCCGTTGAAGGACGTGATGGGCGTGACTCGGGAGCTGGAACAGGGGGAGCTTCAGGTTCGCTCGAACGTCCGAGGGTCGGACGAGGTGGCGATGCTCTCCAGCCAGGTCAACGCGGTCATCGAGCGCCTGGGGAACGTGATCCAGGAGATCGGCCAGGCGACGTCGTCGGTCTCGTCGGCGAGCAACCAGCTCAGCGCCAGCGCCCAGCAGCTTTCGCAAGGGGCGACCGAGCAGGCGAGCACGTTGCAGGAGATCGCGTCGAGCTTGCAGACGGTGGATGCCTCGGTGAAGACCAATGCGCAGCACGCGCAGCAGACGGCCAGGACGGCCAACGAGGCGAGCCAGCGCGCCGAGCAAGGGGGGCGAGCGGTTCAGGAAACGGTCGAGGCGATGCGGCAGATCGCCAGCCGGATCAAGGTGGTGGAGGACATCGCCTATCAGACCAACCTGCTGGCTCTCAACGCGGCGATCGAGGCGGCCCGAGCGGGGACGCAGGGCAAGGGGTTCGCGGTGGTGGCGGGGGAGGTCCGCAAACTGGCCGAGCGGAGCCAGGCGGCGGCGCACGAGATCGGCGAGCTGGCGGAATCGAGCATGGAAGTCGCCGAGAACGCGGGGCAGTTGCTCGGGACGATCGTGCCGTCGATCCGCCACACGTCGGATCTGGTTCAGGAGATCGCGACGGCCTCGGCGGAGCAGACGGCGGCGATTCACGAGATCAACGTGGGGGTTCGGCAGCTCGAGGAGGTGGTGCAGCAGAACGTCAGCGCGAGCGTGGAGCTGGCCTCGACGGCGGGCTCGCTGGCAACGCAGTCGTTGACGCTCGAGCATCTGGTGGGCTTTTTCCACGTTGGGACGAATTCGCTGGTGGGCCGGCACGAATATTCCGCTCTTGCGGCCCAGGCCCGGACCAGGCCGTCGCCTCCCACCGCCACGCGACACACCCCAAGCCGCGCGCGGGCCCTACCCGGCCGGCCGCAAGCGACGACCTCGCCGGGGCACGATGCCCAGGGGCCCAGCGGCGACAGCGGCGCGGGCGGTCCATCGCCTCCCGAACGCCGGCCGCCGCAGGGTCAGGGAGGCATCGTCGTGAATCTGGACGATGATACGGACTTCGAGCGGTTTTGAACGGGCTCAAGACGGCCGGCATGGGCAACAAGAATGGATGCACGGGAAATCGGATGAGTGAATCCTGTGATTCCTCGACCGGTCGTGCACGCGGAGCGTTGAGCCTGGGCCGTGCGGCACCGCGAGATCGATCAGCGCGGTTCGGGGGATGGCAGCGACGGGAGACGCCACGATGGAAGACATCGGTTTTGGGGGTGAGGCCGAGCCGGAGCGAACCGACTCGTACGTGGTCTTTCAGCTTGGCAAGGAGAACTACGCGCTGGAGGTGGCCCGTGTGCGAGAGGTGCTGGACGTGGCGTCGCTGACGCGCGTGCCTGGCGGTGCCCGGGCGCTTTCCGGTCTGTATAATCTGAGAGGTCACGTCGTTCCGGTCTGGAACCTTCGCGTGCCGTTCCAGCTTGACGACGTGTCGGTGCAGGAGCGAGCCCCGAGCGTCTTGATGGTCGAGCCCGACTCGAACCAGCCGTCGCGGGTTGCCGGATTGCTGGTGGATCGGGTTTCGGACGTGCTGGAGTTCCTTCCCGAGAACGTCCAGCCGGCGCCCAGCCTGGGGCTGGGGAGCGGCTCCGCGTTTGTTCGCGGTCTGATTCGGCACCAGGACCGGTTCCTGCTGGTGCTCGACCTGGACCGCGTGTTCGCGGCCCTGACGCAGGAACCGGTTCCCGAGACCGCCTGACGTGTCGCGATCCGCGCGAGAAAACTCCCCCCCGTCGACGCCGGACAACGGGCCGGAGCCCTGGTCGGCCGACGATTTCCAGGCGATCGCGTCGATGCTACACGCGCGTCAGGGCTCCACGTTACCGCCGCAACGTCTCGGCCTGATCCAGGCGCGGCTTCAGGCGCGGCTTCAGGCGCGAGGTATTCCGAGCTTCACGTGGTTTCACGAGCGGGTGCTCCGCCCCCGGCCGGATGGTCCGGACATGCAAATGCTCATCGATCTGAGCACGGTGAACCACACGGCGTTCTTCCGGGAAGAGAAGGCGCTTCGGTTCCTGGCGGAGCGCCTGGCCGAGCGGTTGCGGCCCGGCGTGGCGAGGTCGGGTCCGGTTCGGGTCTGGTCGGCGGGTTGTTCCGCGGGCCAGGAACCGTACAGCCTGGCGATTCTGCTGATGGAGCGGGTGCCGTTGCTCGCGCCCGACCAGTTGCAGATTTGGGCGACGGACCTTTCGCTGGAGATGATCCACCATGGCGCCCGGGCGATTTACGACGCCAAGAGCCTGGCGGACGTGCCGGCCAACCGGCTCCGGCGATTCTTCTTGCGGGGGCGCGGCCGGCGTTATGGAGTGTATCGGATCGTGCCGGAGGTCCGGCGGCTGGTGGCGTTCCAGCAGTTCGACCTTCGGAGCGCGACCTGGCCGGCGTCGGGCGAGTTCGACGCGATTCTTTGCCGCAACGTGGCGATCTACTTCAACGAGTCGGAGCGCGTCCGGCTTCTGGATCGCTTGACGGGCCGGCTCCGCGAGGGGGGCTGGCTGGTCGTGGGCCACTGCGAGATCCTGCCCGAACGGCCCGCGTGCCTCGAAAAGCTGGCTCCCTCCATCTTTCGCAAGGGCAAGAGGCCATGAACCCGGAGAACACGCGGTCGCAAGCGCCGCCGGTCGACATTCTGGTGGTCGACGACAGCCCCCTGGTGCGCCAGGCGCTGAAGGCGATCATCGAGCTCGAGCCGGGACATCGGGTTCTGCATGCGGCCGACCCTTACGAGGCGGTGGCCGTGCTGAGCCGGTCGGTTCCGGCGGTGATCGTGCTCGACGTCGACATGCCGCGCATGGACGGACTGACGTTTCTGCAAAAACTCATGCGTCAACATCCGATGCCGGTCCTGCTCTGCACGGATCACGTTCAGCGGGGCCTGAAGGCGCTCGAGATGGGGGCGCTGGAGGTCATTCCCAAGCCCGACTGGACCGATGAAGGGGGGCTGACGGCGTGGGGCGCGAAGCTGCGGGAGAGTCTGCGGCAGGCGGCGGGCCAGTCGTGGATGGGCCGCGAGCCGCCGTTGCCGCCGGGGAGCGCGCGGGAGGCTCCAACGGCGACGATGGCGCTTCCCCGGCACAGCGCCGACGTGATCTTGCCGAGCCGTCCGTATCAGTCGAAGGGGGCTCCGAGGGAGCCCTTGATCGTGATGGGCGCGAGCACGGGGGGGGTTCAGGCGGTGGCCCGGTTGTTGGCGGATCTTCCTCGGGAGTCGCCAGGCGTGGTGGTGGTGCAGCACATGCCGGGGGGCTTCACGGGGGCGTTTGCCGACCGGCTGAACCGCGACCCGAGAATTGCCTTGAAGGTGGCCGAGTCGAAGAATGGCGATCCGGTTCAGGCCGGGGTGGCGTTGGTCATACCAGGGCACTGGCATGGCCTGATCCGTCGCGCGGGCGCTGGCTACCGGATCGAGCTGGTGGACGGCCCGCCGGTGAACCGGCACCGGCCGAGTGTCGATGTGTTGTTCCGCTCGGCGGCGCAGGCGGGGGGACCTCGGGTGGCGGCCGCGTTGCTCACCGGGATGGGGGACGACGGCGCTCAGGGATTGCTCGAACTGCGAGAGGCCGGCGCCTGGACGATCGCGCAGAACGAGCAAACGTGTGTGGTTTTCGGCATGCCTCGCCGGGGCGCGGCCCGCGAGGTGCTGCCCTTGCACCGGATCGCGCGATCGTTGCTGACCGCCGTCGCGTCCCGGACGACCACCTGAGCCGCGCGCACGGTGTTCGATCGACCGTGGCGATCCGTCGGGCGTCGGAAACGGGGACAGGCCCCTGGCGGAGCCAGTCCCGATTTCCTGACCCTGGAGACGCCCCCGAAGACCGCGCTGACGATCGCGTGCGAATCGCGACCCGGCGCTCAATGGGCGGTGAAGCCGCCGTCGATCATCAGGATCGCGCCGGTGAAGAAGCGGGCGTGGTCGGAGGCGAGGAACTGGAAGAACCGGGCGATCTCCTCGGCCGAGGCAAGTCGGCCGATCGGATGCGCGGCCGTGATGGCTTCGAGGAACTTCGATGGGTCGCCGGAATCGGCCGCGGCGCGTCGCAGGAGCGGGGTATCGACGCTGCCGGGACAGACGGCGTTGACCCGGATGCCATCCTTCGCGTAGTCGATGGCCATCTGCCGCGTGATCTGGATCACGGCGCCCTTGGCGGGGCCATAGGCCCCCTGCTCCGGCAGCCCGACGACCGACGAGATCGAGCCGGTGTTGAGGAACAGGCCGCCGCCGGATCGCTTCATGGCGGGCACGACGTGCCGGGCCGACCAGTAGAGGGCCTTGACGTTGGTGTTGAAGACGCGATCCCACTCCTCGGGCGAGTGGTCGGCGATCGGCTTGACGACGGCGAGACCGGCGTTGTTGATCATGACGTCGATTCGGCCGAAGGCATCGAGCGCGGTGCGGGTGTAGTCGAGGGCGGTTTGCTCGAGGGAGACGTCTCCGACGAGGCAGCGGAGGCGCTCGGGAGCGTGCGAGGCCGCGGGGGCGAGGTTCGACGCCAGCTTCGGGTCGAGGTCGACGGCGACGACGCGGGCGCCCGACTCGAGGAGGCGGACGATCTCGGCCCCGATGCCCGAGGCCGCGCCGGTCACGATGGTTACCTTGTCGGTCAGATCCACAGCGGATTCTCCTTCAGGAATCGGGATTCACTTACCAGTGCATGACATAACCGCCGTCCACGTTGATGGTCTGGCCGGTGACGTTGCCGGCGCGTGGGGACGCGAGGAAGACAGCCATGGCGGCGATATCCTCGGGGGTTTGCCAGCGGTTCAAGGGGACAAGGCGCTGGATTTTCTCGGCGGTCCATTGCTCGAACGAGGGGCGGCCTTCCACGGGCTGGTTCGCGGCCCAAGCGTCGAAGACCGAGCGGTTCAGGGCGGTCTGGACCATGCCCGGACAGAGGGCGTTGACCCGCACGCCCGACGGGGCCAGGTCCTTGGCGGCGCACTGCGAGAAGTTGATCAGCGCGGCCTTCGAGGCGCTATAGGGCGGATCGGTTTGCGAGCCGATCTGGCCGGCGACCGAGGCGATCAGGAGCACGGTGCCTTTTCGGGCCTCGGCCATGCCGGGTGCGAACGCGTGGGCGACATTCACGGCGCCGATCAGGTTGATGCGAAGGACACGGTCCCAGTCGGTCGGCTCGAGGTTCCAGAACGGAAAGCCGAACTTGCCGGAGCCGACAGCCGCGGCGTAGACGATGTGGTCGCAGCGACCGAACTGGCGGCGGACGTCCCCGGCGAGGCTCCGCATCGCGTCGAAGTCGGTGGCATCGGCGACGAAGGCCTCGGCCCGGCCCGAGTGGCCCGAGGCGTTGAGCCGGTCGGCGGCCTCGCGAACCGAAGTGTCGCGATCGACCAGGGCGACGCTGGCCCCCTCGGCGGCGAAGGCGTCGGCGATGGCCAGGCCGAGGCCCCGGGCCGCACCGACAACGACGGCGACGTCTCCGGCGAGTTGAAGATCCATGGTGTGTTCTCGGGTCGGTTCGGGTCGGGAAGGTCGAGACGATCTGGGGATGTCGGGCCGATGGTCTGGGGGTTTCCGGCGGGTCTTTTCTACGCCAAATGGGGCCTCGACGGAAGCGGGCTCCGATCGAGGTTGGGGAGGAAGGCGGTTGTCCCAGAAACCGCGGGTGGTATGATGACCTCCCGATCGTCCAGGGCCGATTCGTCGAATTCAGGCGCCGAACCGAAAGGGGCCGAACCCATGAGTCCGAATCGGAGAGAGTTGCTGAAGCAGACCGGCCTGGCCGGAACCGCGGCGATGCTTGGGCTGGCCTTGCCGGCTCGAGCCGGAGAAGACAAGGCGGCCCAGAGCGGGGCGCGCCGGGGGAATCCGATCGGCGTTTCGACGTATTCGTTCTGGCAATTCCGGGGCCAGCGGATGCCGATGGAGGCGTGCATCGACAAGGCGGCCGCGATGGGGTTCGACGGTGTCGAGATCCTGCATATCCAGATGCAGGACGACTCCAATGCAACTCTGCAGAAGCTCAAGCGGCAGGCATTTTCACTCGGACTACCGTTGATGGGATTCTCGACGCATCAGAGCTTTGTCAGCCCGGATGCGGAGGAACGGGCGGCGAACGTCAAGAAGACGTTGAGCCAGATCGAGATCGCCTACCGGATGGGCATCCCCACGATGCGGATCAACACCGGGCGGTGGGGGACGATCAAGTCGTTCGACGAGTTCATGGCCCACAAGGGAATCGAGCCCGCGCTGGAGGGTCACACTGAGGAAGAGGCGTTCGGCTGGGTGATTCGGTCGATCGAGCAGCTTTTGCCCAGGGCCGAGGAGTGCGGCGTGATCCTGGGCCTGGAGAACCACTGGGGGCTCGGGCGGACGGCGAAGGGGGTCCTGCGGATCGTCGAGACGATCCAGTCGCCCTGGCTCCAGATGACGCTCGACACCGGGAACTTCCTCGAAAACTCGTACGAGCAGATGGAGGCGATGGCCGCCAGCGACGTGCCGATCGCCCTGGTCCAGGCCAAGACATATTACGGCGGAGGCCGGTGGTACGCCCTCGACCTGGATTATGCTCGGATCGGGAGCATCTTGCGCAAGCATCACTACCAGGGCTGGATCTCACTTGAGTTCGAAGGGAACGAGGACGCCGAGACGGCGGTTCCCAAGAGCCTGGCGATGCTTCGCGAGCACCTTGGTTGACGCGAGCCGATCAGGGTTTTTCGAGCTCGATGACCACGCGGAAGCCGATGGCGGGATGGGACTCCGGCGGCATGCAGCCCACCTCGTCGAGCTCATGAAAATACAAAAGCGGTTTCAGGTCGTCATGCGAACGTCCGCGTAGGGAGAGGAGCCGGTCCCCCTCGTGTTCCGGGATGACGGGCAGGTGGGTCCGATTGTCGGCCCAATCTCGCGTCCACTCCATGCCGTTGCCGGCGATGTCACGACATCCGAATGGGCTCTGATCCCTGGTGGCGGTGCCGACCGGGAGGGGGTTTTTCAGGCGGATGGCGATCTGGGTGGGATCGTTCTCGTCCCAGTCTCGGAGGATCGGCCCTTGCTTCGGGGTGCCGTCGTTGTTGTAGAAGCCGGCGGCGCGATCCCACTCGAAGCGGCTTGGTAGGTTGGCGCTTGGCCCGCCAAGCCACTTCGCGAACTCGTAGGCGTCCTGCGCCGAGATGTTCGTGGCGGGGAATCGTTCCTGGCCTCGCGGCAAGCTCCGGTTGGCGGAGTTGCCAGTCCATTTCTCGAAGAGGGCGTTCCAGACCTTGTTTTCCATGATGTAGAACGGGTGGGCATCGGCCGCTCCTCGGGTTCCGTCGATCAGCAGGAAGTCGACCTGGATGTCGTCCACCCGGCGCGCGATGCGGCGAGGGTAGTTGCGGCCCTCGAAGGAAACCAGGCTTGCGGTTCCGTCGCCGACGGGAACGAAATTCGCGCGCGGTTCGGGAAGGAAAACCTCGGGTGCCTCGATTTGCAGCGAGACCTTCGTGGTCAGGGTTTTTCCGCGGGTCGTGGCGCGGAACGGGAGCGAGAGCGAACCGGGCTTCGCGATCAGTTCGGCGGTGATGTGGAATTGCTTGACCCCGGCGGTGCTTGACTCGGGATCGATCTGGATGGTCACGCCAGGGGGAGGCTCCGGCGGGGTGATTGTGCCCGACTCGGGGACGACGACGACCACCGTTTTTCCGGATCGATCCCCCGCGCGGATCGTCAGCGATGAGGGAACGATCTTCAGGACGGTCGGCGGCTTGCCGGGAGGAGCGGGGCGGAACCAGGGAGAGAGCGCCAGCCCGGCGAATCCGCACACAAGAGCCACAACGGGGACGAGCCAGGTCCAGACGGGCGTTCGGGGTGGTGTTTCGGGTACCGGCGGCGGCTCCTTGGGGCGGGTCAGGCGATCGAATTCCTCGGCGACCTCGCGGACCCGTTGCGGTCGTTTGTTCGGGTCTTTCTCCAGGCAGCGAAGGACAAGGGCTTCGACCTCGGGGGGGAGTTGAACCCTGGGGTTTCGCTGGGCGAACCGGGGAGGCGGCGTGTGCAGGTGGTCGGCGCAGAGGCGATGCGGGTGTCCTTCGAAGGGGCGAAAGCCGGTGAGCAACTCGTAAAGAATCAGGCCGACGGTGTAAATGTCGCTCCGGGCGTCGATGGCGGTGGGGTCGCCCTCAACCTGTTCCGGACTCATATATTGAGGTGTTCCCATGAGGAAGCCGACCTGGGTCAAGGGTTCGTCGGTCTGGCTTCCCTCGGACTCGAGGATCTTGGCGATGCCGAAGTCGAGGACCTTGAGCAGTTCCTGCCCTGGTGGCCGATCGCTGACGAGCATCAGGTTCGCGGGTTTGAGGTCGCGATGAACGATGCCGTGGTCGTGGGCGACCTGGAGGACGTCACAGAGCTGGTCGAGGATTCGTCCCGTCCAGTCGAGGGGCATGGGGACGCCGGGTTCCAGCAGCGCTTTGAGGCTCTCGCCCTCGACGTACTCCATCTCGATGAAGGCGACCGGGCTGTTGGGCCGGGCGTCGGCGTCGTGCACGGTGACGGCGTTGGGGTGCGTGAACTTGGCCATCGCCTGGGCTTCACGGCGAAAGCGCGCCCGCATCTGAGGATCGAACGCGATGCCGGCGACGATGAGCTTGATGGCCCGCTCGATTTCGAGCTGGGTGTGCCGGACCAGCCAGACGGCCCCCATCCCCCCCTGGCCGAGCTTGCGGACGATCTGGTACTTCCCGAAGAGGATCTGGCCGGGCTCGAAGTGGCCGTTGGCCCAGCCGGGGCCCCAGTCCCTGGTGGTGGGGTTGGAGCGATCGGAGGTGTAGGCGGGGGTTTCGTCGTCCTGGGTTGGAGTCGTTTCGGGATGGACGCCGGCGGGCGGCGTTTTCTCCGCCACGTCCTGCTCGGAGTCCCGGCGGGTCGTCTTCGAGTGGGGATGAGGACGGTTCGGTTCGGGTCGACCTCCGGAGTGGTTCCATCCTCTCGTCATGAGTGAGTCCCCCCTCGAAGTTCGGCGATTCCTTTAACTACGGTCGCGATTCGTTACTGGGACAACGATCGGGACGGGATCGCGCCCTGGTGGTCCAAACCTCGATCTTAACATGAGTTCGCCGTCGATGAACGACTTCGCCGCGAGCGGTCACGACGAAGGGAATCGCTCGTAGGTTCCACGGCCGCCGGGAACGGTCGCGGGACCTGAGCGGGATTTCCTTGGATTCCGAAGGATTTTTCCGTCGAGGGCGGTTCGTACCGTCACGTTGTCTGATCGGGAAATCGTGTGAAGCGCTTGGCGGCGTAGGGATCGTCGTGTTGGAATGGAGCCAAGCCAATGGACCGGGTTGAGCCGAGTTTTCCAGGTGCCACTGATTGTCCTCCTCGATCGGTGTTCCGCGTCGGCCCAGGCCAGAGCACTGGTCGAGGACGACCAGTGGCACCCGAGACGGGTAAGCGAAGCGGTATGACTCGGTCCAGGTGCTAAACTCCCAGGCATTCCGCGAACCGCCAAGGATGGCCGGCCCGCGGTCAACAATGGAATAAGTGATGTGTTCCCATGCGCCACCGAACCGTCATTCCACTGGGTCTTGTTCTGTTGATGGCGGGGTGGGCCGTCGCACAGGAACCGGCCCCGCGACCGGGGGATGATGAGCCGTTGCTTCGCCTCGAAGCGGGCGGCCCGACGACGTTGGTGACGTCGATGGCCTTCGGGCCCGACGGACGGACGTTTTACGAAGCCGGATGGGACAAGGTCGTTCGCGTCTGGGTCCGCGACGAGGCGAGTGGCGCGTTGGTTCCCGATTCGAGGGCGACCTACCGCGTGCCGATCGGGCCGGGGCTTGACGGCGCGATCAACGCGATGGCGCTCTCTCCGGACGGCAACTGGCTGGCGGTTGCCGGCAATGGCGTCGTGCGCCACAGCGCGGGGTTCCGGAGCCAGGGCTTGGTCGTGCCGATGGAGGCCATTTCCGACGACATGCGGCGCGACCAGGGCACGATCTACGTGTTCTCGACCCGAGAGCGGGAGCGAACGAGTCGTGTGTTGCGAGGGCACCTTGGGCCGGTCTATGCCCTGAGCTTCGCGCCGACGCGCCCTGGTGCGCCGCCCGTCTTACTCTCGGCGGGTAGCGAGCGGGTGCATGACCGCTCGGTGCGGCTCTGGAACGCGGAGACCGGGGAATACCTGGGTGGGATCATGGGGCCTCGCGATGCCAGGACGCGCCCCGGACTGGCGATCTGGAGGACGGGCGACGGGCCGAAGCAGGTTCGAGCGGCGGTGGCCTGGGAGGATGAGAAACTGCGGGTCTGGGACCCCAGCCGGGATGGAACGCCACCGGCGACGGTCCTCCTTCCAGACGGGTTGCTCAACAACACGGTGGCGGTCGTCGGCGATCGGTCGCTGCTGCTTTCGGGATGTTTGAACCTCGACCCGACGCGAGGCCCGCTCGATGGCCACGGCCTGATTCGAGGGTGGGACCTCGCGGGGAACGAGGGCCCGCGACTGGACGCGAGATGGCGGTTGAGCTTTCCGCCGATGGGAACGGTGGTGGAGACGCCCCGGGCGCTCGTCGCGTTTTCCTCGAAGGCCGGCGGGCCGGTCGATCGGGCCGCCGTGATCCTCCGGCGGATTCCGGATCGGAACGCGGGGGTTCGTGGGGAGTACAGTCTGGTTCTGGTCGAGATCGGTGACGGAGGGTTGCGCGCGCTGGGACCTCGCACCGCGCTCTGGCCCGACGAGGGCATCATGCCCGCGCTGGCGGTCGATCCGACGGGCCGATACCTGGCCGTCTCGGGAAATCGGGAGCGCGACATCCGGATCTTCGCGATCCCTGACCTCCTCCAGGGAGGCGCGACGCCGCAACGGCTTCGCGGCGACGGCACGACGATGCGGCGCGTGGCCGTTGTGAAGAAGGGCGAGAACTGGGGCGTTCTGCTGAACGCGCAGCAGGAGGATCAGCCGGGAGAGCCGCCTCGTTCGCCGGGTCCGGGGGATCAGATCCTGGACGTCGCGGCGCGTCGGCTCCGCAGCGAGACGGACGGGTGGGCGGTTTCGGCTCCCTCACTCGGACCCTGGCGCGTCACGGTCGAGCCATTGCCGCAAGGTGGGGCCGCTCCCGCTTCCGTCCTGGTGGGCTCGGGTGACGGCCAGGAGGCGAGGATCACACTGAAACCGAACCAGGTCGTGACCGCGACGGCGTTGCTTCCGCCGGGTCCGCCGCTGGGGCGACCCCTCGTGGCGATCGCCTTTGAGGAGATTGGAGAGCCCAACCTCGGGGTTTATGACGGCGTGACGGGCGAGCTTGTCCGGCGGTTCACCGGGCACGCGGAGCGCATCGATCGGCTGGCGTTTTCGGAAGATGGCCGTTTGCTCGTCTCCGCCGGAGAAGACCGGACGGTCTGCGTTTGGAGCCTGACGGACCTGAAGGAAACCTGGGGCAAGCTGCGGTTGTTCCAGGGCGTCGCGGCGATCCAGAAGGATGGCCGCCTGGTGGTGACGGGGATCGAGTCGGACCAGGTTGCTCGGTATCACGGCGACCTTCGCGAAGGGGACGTGCTTCAGGGGTTCGTCGACAAGGGAACTCTGCGGCCTTTGACCACGTTCCAGGAGCTGAAGGAGGCCCTGGCGGCCGTGGCGCCCGGTCAGTCGGTGATGGTTCGTCGGGTTCGCGAGGCGAACGCGGTCAAAGACCTGGCGATCCCCGTCGTACAAGGGGCCGACGAGCGGAAGCCGCTGTTTTTCCTGTTCGTGACCCAAAGCGCCGGCGATCGAGGGCCCGGCTGGATCGGCTGGAGCCCGCTGGGACCGTATGAAACCAGCGATCAGAGCGTCGAGCAGCGCCTCGGATGGCACTTCAATACGGGCAAGCCGCAGGTGCCGGCGAGCTTCGCGATGGCCGATCAGTATCGGAAGAAGTTCTACCGAGAGGGCCTGCTCCGGGACCTGCTCGATCACGGCACGCTCGTTCCACCCCCGGCCCCTCCGCCGGTTCCCAGGCCGAACATGTCGCTGTACCTCGAGCCTCAAGGCGACCTCGACGGCCGAGGGATGGTTCTCGTGCGGCAAGCCCCCTCGACGCTCGGCCTGATGGTCTCCGACCGTCGGATCGCGCCCGAACAGATCGCGTCGGTTCAGTGGCAGGTCGATGGCTCTCCGCTCCGCGACCTGCCGAATGTGGACGACGGGATGTGGGCGGCCGAGGTGTCTCAGCCGGCCTGGGGACGGGGCCTCCATCGGGCCCGCGTCGTTCTGCGGACCAACGAGCTGGTGCCGCAAGAATTTCAGGACGAACGGTTGATCCGAGTGCAGCCTCCGGCGGCGACGATCGACGCGAAGCGGCCTCAACGGCCGATCGTGGTGGAGGAGCCCGAGTGGCGCTTCCAGGCGGTGATCGACCCGGTGGGAGGACCGGCCTCCGCGCGACTCGTTCGCCGGATCGCGGGCGGGGAGCGCGTCGAGAAGCGCTGGGAGGGGATCTCGGAACGGCAACACCTCGACGAGCGGCTCGCGCTCGACGAGGGGGCGAACGCGTTCGAGCTGATCGTGGTCAACGACGGCGCGCTGAAGGATTTCGAAGAGGCCGAGACCGCCCGGCTTGCCTGGACGGTGATCTCTTCGCGCAAACCGGTTCCGCCACCGGACATCGTGCTGAGCAGGGTCACGCCGCTTTCGGGTGCGGGAGAAACCGAACCGTCGCTACCGATTGAGGGCGGCGGGCCGATCGTCGTGAGCGGGCCTCAAGTTCGCGTCGAAGGCCGGATCGTCGGCGAGAAGCCGCTTTCGAAGGCCGAGCGTCTCGAAGGCGAGGCGGTGACCGGTCAACCGCTCGAGCGATTCGAGGCCGACCGGGCACCGACGTTTGACCTGAGCGAGTTGATCGAGCTTTCGCCCGGCCCGAAGACCTATCGCTTCCGCGCCCGGGCCTCGGACAGCGAGTTCGCCGAGACCCGACTGACGATCGATTTCCGTCCCAGGGTTCCCGAGGTCCGGGAACTCGCTCTCGACCGGATCGAGCCGATCGTTTACGGCGAGCCGGAAGGGCCCTCGCCGACGGTGGGCCTGTCGGCGCGCCTGATTCCTCCTCGTGACCGCCACCCCTTCCAGGCGGCCATTCTGGTCAACGAGGAGGAACAGCCCGAGGCGCCCGAGATCAACGAGGCCGCGACGCTCTTGACCTCCACAGTGTCGTTGAAACCCGGCGGCAACCAGATCAAGGTCCGCGTGAGCAACGCCTGGGGCTCGACCTGGACCACCGAGGCCGTTTACATCACGTATCTGCGTCCCCCGAAGATTCGCGGTGTGGCGCGTCCGACGGTCGGGGACCAGCCGCTGGTCGACCTGTCCGCGACGCTGGAATCGCCCGACGACCTTCCCCCGACACGGGCCAAGGTCGAGGTCGATGGGGGTGAGGGCGGTCCGGAAACGGTCGTGGACAACGTTCCGATTCGCCGCGAAGGGAACGGCTGGGTTCTTCAAGCGAAGAATGTCCCGCTCTTCGAGGGGGAGAATACGCTTCGCGTCTGGGCCTGGAACGCCGATGGCCGAAGCCGGGAGCCGGGGCTCGTTCGAGGGCTGACGTACCGTCGACCGCCGCCGCCGAAGCCGGAGCTCAGCCTCCAGCCGGAACAAGACGCCACGGTTCGCAAGACGAAACAGCCGGTGACGTTTCACGTTGAGTCGAAGAGCCCGCTCCGGCGGGTCGAGCTGACGAGCGAAGGG
The DNA here is from genome assembly GCA_964599655.1 of uncultured Isosphaeraceae bacterium. Taxonomy (GTDB): domain Bacteria; phylum Planctomycetota; class Planctomycetia; order Isosphaerales; family Isosphaeraceae; genus CAZRGV01. Next base: position 21,527 of record CAZRGV010000010.1, read on the forward strand.
CCGTCGGGGAACGCTCGGGTGCTGTTCCACGCCGATGTCGAGAGCGTTTCGAAAAGCGATCAGGGGACGTACGAGGTTTCGCGATCGATCGACGTCGCGCTCGAACGAGGGGCGAACCACCTCCGGCTTGTGGCGGTGAACTCGGGGGGCGAATCGTCGGCGACTCGGATTCTGAGCTACGTGCCTCCGCCGGTTCGCGTGGTGATCGACGCGATCGCACCGAAGGCGGGGAAAGGGCCGGCCGTGGCGCCTCGGATGGGAGCCGACAACGCGATTGAGTTCACGGAGCCGGTTTCGGACGGCAGGGCCTGGATGTCGGGCCGGGTGATCTGGCCGGACGAGGAATCGCTCCGAATCGAGCAAGCGACGCGATTGAATGTGTGGGTGAACGGGTTCCCGCAGTCGTTCGCCACGCTCCGAACGCGCCGGGAGGAGCCGCTGGAGCGCGAATTCCAGGTGGCGATCGCGCTGAGCCGCAGGCAGAACCACGTTGAGATCGAGCTGCCCGACCTTCCTCGCGAGGCGGGCGATCGTCCCGAGTTCACCGTGGGCTGTGAGCGGCCCGACGAGCGGCAACGGCTGCACATGCTGATCATCGGCGTCGGGCCGATGGAAGCGAATGAGCTGAGAGCGAAGGCCATCCAGGCGCTGCAGGGCACGCTGGTGGAGAACTCGACCGAACGGTTTCAGACGCCGGCCTTCCCCGAGGGGATCATCTACGGCCCGCTTTGCGGCGATGTTCGGGAATGGCGAGTGCGCGGCGAGCTTGTGCGCATCCGGAATGCGATTCGGCGTCGCCGCAACGCGCCCGATGCCCCCAATGAGGTTGTCCTGGTGTACTATCGTGGCGGCGAGTGGATCACGAAGGATCGCGCCACCCACCTGCGGCTTCGGACCGGAGAGGGGGGCGATTCGTTTGACACCATTCCCGTCGATGCCCTGGTGACGGCGTTCCGGGACACCCCCGCGGCGAAGGTCTTCCTGCTCGACGTGACCCGGCCTTCCGGCGCGAGCCCGACCCCACTGGATCCCCGCGTGGGATTGCTCCGTTCCGCCTGGCGGAGTCGAGGGGCGACGACGACCACCTCGGAGCTCCCCGAGGAATCGTGGCTGATCACGTCGCTGGAAGTGGCCACCGCGCGCGCCAGCACGCTGGGGGACGTTGCCTCGGAAATGTCGCGGCGCTACAGCTCGTTGAAGGAGCGATTCCCGGATCTCGACTTCGACTCGGATTATCCTCCCGCGCTCTCGACCCTGATTATCGGCACCCGTTGAGGCGTCATAAGCCGGCCTTTGTGGAAAATCGGCATAATTGCTTGAATCGGAACGACGTTTGGACCGATAACGACGGTGTCGATTTTCACAAATTCGCCGATCTTGTGAGTTGTCAGGTGTGACTGGGGTTCGCCGGTGTGTCGGAGGACCACCGGCGAGGCGTGTCGGTGGTCGACCAGGAGGGTGAAATGGACCAACGAGGCTCGATCCGCGCAATTCCGAGACTCGCGATGACCGGCCTTACGCTCGTGGCCCTGGTCGCAACGAGCTCGAAGGGACAGGATTACGGCGAGCCCGTGGGGGACGTTCCCCGGATTGCGCAATCACCGCAGTCGTTCGTCCGACCGGGGGTTCCGATTCCGGGTCAGCCCGGAGCGGTCAGTCCGTACGGCACACCGATTCCGGAGCAACCGGGAGCGGCACCGTCCGAGGTTCCGGGCGAGGTTGGACCGTACGGGCTTCCCTCGCTTCCTCAGCCAGGGGTTGGAGCGCCGTCGCCGAGCCCGATGACGATGCCGACCTCGCCGCTCTCGACGGCCAGCCCATTCGGCTCGGCGTTTCAGCCGGCGTTTACCCCCGAGCAATTCGCCGCGGGGGGCGGGCAGACGTTCGCGGTCGCCGATAACGTCGGCTACATTGACAGCGCCATCATCCGGAGCCGGATTCGCGTGCGGTACGACTCGGCCTACGACTTGAACCGCCCCGACCGGGCCGAGTTCTTCTATCCCAAGTGTGGTTGCTTCAACACGTTGACGACGCTCCAGAACGCGCCCCAGTTCTTTGATCCCAATGCCCGGGGCCCGAAGCACGCTGTTCCGACGCGGCTGACCCCCAACGGCCCGCTCATCACGAGTCCGTTCGAGTCGAGGGTCGACTACCAGCAGGTCAGCCCGTATCTCGAATACGCGGCCAACCAGCGGTTCTCGGTCTTCGCGGAATTGCCGGTCCGGTTCCTGAACCCGACCCTGAACGCGAACGCGAATGGGTTCTCGGACCTGAACCTGGGCTTCAAGTACGCCTTCATCGCGAATCCGAACCAGTTTTATACGTTCCAGTTCCGGACGTATGCGCCGACGGGTGACGCGGATCGCGGCCTGGGGACGGGGCATCCGTCGGTGGAGCCTGGCCTGCTGGTTTTCCAGCGCCTGACGGAGCGGCTGTACTTCAGCGGCGAGTTCCTCGACTGGATCCCGATCCGGGGCTCGAACTACGCGGGGAATGTTCTGATCTACGGTGCCGGCCTTTCGTACAACATCATCCTTTCCGACCACGTCCGCGTGGCTCCCGTCAACGAGTTCGTGGGCTGGACGATCCTGAGCGGAAAGCAGTCGAATCCGGGCGATCCGTTTTCCGCGGCGGGCATGGCCGCCAAGGCGGGGACGGTCGACGTGGCGGGGGCAACGATCGTGAACTACAAGATCGGCCTTCGTTTCGGCCTGGGCAACTATCGACAGGCGGGCGGCGGCAGCGCTCTGAACGACCGTCATAGCTTCTACATTGGCTATGGCCGCGCGATCACCGGCGACCACTGGTATCGAGACATGTTCCGGCTTGAGTACAATCTCTGGTTCTGAGCCAAGGACGTCTCTCGCTCAAGCGACGGGAATTCCAGAACGTTCCTGAGGAGTCCGACGTGCGGGACTCCCCAGGGACGTTTTGGGTTTTCCCTCGGAACCAGGACCGCGCGAGCGGCCATCGGGAGGGTCGATCAGGCGGTGACCTCGTAGCCGGCCCGCTGGGGACGGGTCTGCCAGGCGTTGGCCTCGGAATCGCCGACGATTTCTTCCTTGGCGGGATCCCAGGTGAGCTTGCGGCCACCGAGCCGGATGGCGATGTTGGCGAGGTGGCAGGTGGTCAGCGCCCGGTGGTGGGTCCAGACGTCGGAGACCGGCTCCGAGCGGTCTCGGATGCACTCGAAGAAGTTGGCCATGTGCCCATCCACCTTCTTGCCCTTTCGCAGCTCGACCAGCAGCGAGTCGGGAACGGGATTGCGATAGAGGGCATCGACGGAGCCGCCCGAGAGGTCGATGCGGTCTCGGGTCACGAAGATCCGGCCGCCGGTCCCCTCGAAGGTCACGCCGTTCTCGGTGTCGTCTCGGATGAGCAGCTCCACGTCGTTGGGGAACTTCGCCTTCACGAGGAAGGCGGTCGGCGTGTTGTAACGGTCGTCGACCGTGGGATAACCGCCCTTGAACTCGACCGGCAACTCGCCCTTCTCGACCTCGATCGTGTTCGGTCCCGAGTGATCCATGCCGATGGCCCACTGGCCGATGTCGACGTGGTGGGCCCCCCAGTCGGTGAGCTTGCCGCCGGAGTATTCGTACCACCAACGGAACTCACCGTGGCAACGCTGTTTGATGTAATCGACCTTGGGAGCCTGGCCGAGCCACATGTCCCAGTTCAGCTCGGGCGGGGGCGTTTCCTTCGAGAAGGGGCCGCCCGTCGGGCCGCCACCGATGGCCGCCGTGACCCGCTTGATCTTGCCGATACGGCCCGACCGCACGAGCGCCACGGCCAGGAGGAAGACGCGGTTGTGGTCGCTTCGCTGCTGGGTGCCGACCTGCACGACGCGACCGGTCTGCTTGGCGACCTTGCAGAGCTTCTTCCCCTCGTCGATCGTGAGGGTCAGGGGCTTTTCGCAGTAGACGTCCTTGCCGGCCTTCATGGCGTCGATGCAGATCTTGGTGTGCCAGTGGTCGGGCGTGCCGATGATCACGGCGTCGATGTCGTTGCGATCGAGGAGCTTGCGGTAGTCCTCGTAAACGTCGGCCTTACCTTTGCCGATGCGTTGATCGTTCTTGGCTCGCTCGGCGTGGCTCTTGTCCACATCGCAGACGGCCAGGAAGTCGCCAAAGTGCGACGCCCCTCGGGCATCGCCCGAACCCTGCCCGCCGGCGCCAATCAACCCGAGACGGGGCCGCTCGTTCGGGGCGCGGGTTTCTTCGGCCAGCGTGCGGCCGGACGGCATGACCAGGGGCAACAGCAGCGGGCTGGCCGCCGAAACGCGGAGGAACTCCCGGCGGTTCTGCGATGGGATGTGCATCGAAGCAAACTCCGACAAAGGTTCGTTCTTCGGAGACCACCCGACCCCGACCTCGGCAGGGAGGTCCGAAATCGGATCGACCTTGACGCAGAATAAAGGCTCCGGAGCCGTTTCACAAGCAGGACGCGTCGACGAGCCCCGATCTTTTGAAACCAGCGGACGGCTTCCTGGGCGGCAGCGCGATTCGCTCGACGAACGGTCCCGAGAAATTCGGACCGATGAAGGAGCGAGCGAACAGCCGTCGTCGATGATTTTTGGCGAGTGACGGAGGATGGACCAATTGGTCCAGAGATGGCCGATGGGGCGCTTCCGGCGTCCGGCTCGCATCCATTCAATAGGACATCAATTGCCTCAAAAAGACGTGGTCCGGTCACATCGGGGACCGGCTGGCTCCGAAGAGCGGTTCAGTTCCTAAGTCGAATTTCCGCTTGGGCTAATGTCGTGTCTCGATCGCGGGTTGTCCCCGACTTCACGGCGTTCTCCATCGCGAAGGGACGCCAGTCGTACGGAATCGTGTTTTTTTTATCTTGAAATTGATCGCCGCGCGTGTTCCCTTCTAACGAGAGTTCGTTGAGGTTTTTTGGGTTCTGAATATATGCACTTCTGTCACTTCGAGATCTCGAACATTGTCGCCAGGGTCGGTTGTGTGAGATCGGATGTCGCAGGCGGGACAAACCCGGACAGGGCTTGGGAGTGGACCAGCGATCCTCAGCGATGAGTCGGAAGGGGTTGGCGGCATGGCGAGGTCGGAGGTGATCCGGGACATGGGGGATACGCTGATCCATCTCCTCCGCTCGGGAATTCCGGCGGGGATGGTGGATCCGAACGATATCCAGGTTTCGACGCCCGACGACTTCCGCACGCTCAACCCTCCCGTGAATCCGGCGTTGACGGTGTTTCTCTATCGCATCGTGGTGAACACCGAGATGCGCAACGGGGCGAGGCGAACCCTGCCGGACGGCACCACCACGCGCCCGCTCTTGCCGATTGACCTTTGCTACCTGATCACGCCGTGGGCGAGTCGGACCAGTGACGAGTACCTGATCGCGGGCCGGGTGCTTCAGGTGCTCTACGACCACGCGGAGCTCGGCGCGGCGGATTTGCGAGGGAACTCGTGGTCGCCGGAGGACAGCGTGCAGCTTGTGCTGGAATCGCTGCCGGTGGATGACCACTTCCGAATCTGGGAGACGACGGATCTTCCGTACCGGCTTTCCCTGCCGTATCTGGCGAGGATCGTGGGGATCGAGCCCACCGAGGCGCTGGCCCGTCCGCCCGTGGTCGAGGCCTGGTTGGGAGCGAGGATGCCCTGATATGAGCATGGGGAATCTCTATCCGCCGACTGACCGACCGCGCGTCGTCCACCGGCTCGCGGTGGTGTTGCGGTTTGTTGACGCGTTCGCGTCGACGTCGGTGAGGGTTCCCTTGCGGGTATGGATTCCCGCCCAGAACTGGCCGGGCCGCCCGGCGAACGACTGGGAGGCGCGGCGGTCGGTGAAGGACGACACGTATCGATTTCTTGTCACCAACGCGGCGATTCCGGCGGGCGATTTCAACATTCAGGTCGAAGCCCCTGGCGGGGAGTACGTGAGCCTGGAGGCGATCTCGGTGTCGTTGCCGATGATCCCGCCCGGACCGCCGCCGCCGCCTCCGCCGCCACCAAGGAGCGCGTTGGAGTACCTCGTGGAGCGGACGCTCTGGCCGACGGTTCGACTCCGACCGCCGACGGGGGAAACGGCGGTGATCGGGCGAGTTACCAGCACAGGTGGCTCGTCGGTGGAAGGGTTGAGGGTCGTGCTCTACCACGCGGGGGATCCGGTCCCGGCCAGTCCGTACACCCGGACCGACGCATCGGGACAGTTCCTGTTTCGGCTCCCGCGGCAGAAGTCGCAGATCGTGATGGGCGTTGTGGTCTCGACCGTGAACCTCGCGATCGAGATTCGAGACGTTTCGAATACCGTTCTGGCGGTCAGTCCGGCAGGACCGTACACCGTCAACTTGGGGCAGGTCACCGTCTTGCCGTTCGTCGTCCCCTAGTCCGTCAACCGCGAGGAAGAGAGGGGAGAGAGCCATGCCCGAATACCTGTCACCGGGCGTTTTCATCGAAGAGATCCCGGCCCGATTGAAGGCCATCGAGGGGGTCAGCACCAGCACGGCGGGATTTGTCGGCCCCTCCGGGCGAGGGCCGGTGGCCGGAGGCAGTCCCGCCGATGGCGTTGCACCCCTTGTGGGGGTCGTCTTTCCCGCCGGGTTCCGGCTGCCGCCCGACCCGACGCCCGTGCTGGTCACGAGCTTCGCCGAGTACGCTCGCCAGTTCGGCCAGCCGCCGATCGACCCGGTGGCCAGCGGCTACCTGGGCCACTCGCTGCGCGCGTTCTTCGACAACGGCGGCAAACGGTGTTTCCTCGCACGGGTCGTGGGAGACAACGCCGCGAGGGCGTTCTTCCGGGCCGACCGTGGATCCGTGCTCCGTCTGGCCAGGCGGGTCAGGACGACGGACGCCACCGTGTTCCTCACCTCCCTGCGCGGGGTGGACGTCACTGGGACTCCTGGTCTGAGCTTCCGTCGGATCAGCGATGGAACCGAGGTCCTGGCCGGGACCATCGACGGCTACGACACCCAGGCCGCCAGCGTTCACCTGACGGCGGCCGCGGGTGTCGACCTCGACCCGACACAGATCTACGTGGTGCCCGCGTCGGTGACGATCAGCGCCGGCACGGGTCCGCTGTTCATCGCTCGCAGCCAGGGGGCCTGGGGCGCGAATCTGAAGGTTCAGATCTCTTGCTCCGATCGCGCTCCCGTGCCGGTCACGGGTGCCATCGGCAACAACGCGGCCGACATGACCGACCGGATCCAGGTCCAGTCGAGCAGCAGTTTTTATCGAGGGGCGATCGTCGAGATCGATCGCGGTGGCGGCAACACCGAGCGCATCTATGCCACGGTGGCGGAGATCCTGCCCGGCAATACCCTGCGTCTCAACCCTCCGGCAATCAACGACGTGGCCACCACGGGCTTCGTCCGCGTGGCCGAGATCGACGTCACCATCCAGGATTCCGCGACCGGAGCGACCGAGACCTTCCGCGGACTGAGCTGGAACCATGATGCCGATGCGCAGATCCGCAGCCGCCATTACTCGACAGTGATCAACAATCGTTCGAGCCTGTTGTACGTCGTTCCCCCCTGGGCCGGCCTGGGCGGTGTTGCCGAGACGACCGATCTCGACAGCCAACCAATGTCGCGCAACGGCGATCTCCAGGGACCGACGCAGGCGGCCGAGCGAGGCAACGACGGAGCCTTGCCGACCGATGACCAGATTGTCGGCACGGACAACGGACCCGGCCAGCGCACCGGAATCCAGTCGCTCCAGGATATCGACGATATTCGCATCATTGCCGCGCCCGGGCGTTTCGCGACCACAGTGCAGAATGCGTTGATCAGTCAGTGTGAGCGAATGCGATACCGCTTCGCCGTGCTCGATGGTCAGGATCAGCCGGCGCCGGCCAGCGTGGTCAACGACATGATCCGGCACCGCAACGACTATGACACCTCGTTCGCCGGGCTCTACGTGCCGTGGGTCCAGATCGGCGACGGGGATCGGACGTTGCTGCTTCCGCCCTCGGGCTATGTGGCCGGCATCTACGCTCGAGTCGACAACGAGCGAGGTGTCTGGAAGGCCCCGGCCAATGAAGTCGTGCGAGGCATTACCGGGCTCGGGTCGTACATCACGACGGGCGAGCAAGACTTGCTCAACCCTCGAGGGATCAACGCGATTCGACGTTTCGAGGGGCGAGGAATTCGAGTCTGGGGCGCGCGAACGCTCTCGAGCGACCCCGAATTCCGTTACATCAATGTGCGACGATTTCTCATCTTCCTGGAAGCATCGATCGATCGCGGCACGCAGTACGTGGTTTTCGAACCCAACGCGCCCGAGACCTGGAGCCGTGTGGTCGACAGCATCAGCGCGTTTCTGAATACCCAGTGGCGCGGCGGCGCGCTGTTCGGCCGTCGGCCCGAGGATGCCTTCTTCGTTCGTTGCGACGAGACGACGATGACCGTGGACGACATCCAGAACGGCCGATTGATCTGCAACATCGGCGTGGCGATCGTCCGGCCCGCCGAGTTTGTGATCTTCCGGATCGAGCAGATTACGGGCTTCGGCCAGCAGTCGTGAACCGATCGGTATTTTCGGGCATGAGCGGTTTGATCCATCCACGGATCAGGAGATCCCGTCATGGCGGTCGAACGTCCGAACAAGAACCCGTACAGCGCCTTCAACTTCATCGTTGAGATCGACGGCGCGGCGGTCGCCGCGTTCTCGGAGGTCTCCGGCCTCGACAGCGAGAACACCCCCATCGAGTACCGCGAGGGGAGCGACGCGATCAACAGCACGCGCAAGCTTCCCGGCATCGAGAAGTACACCAATCTGACCCTCAAGCGAGGAATCTCCGGCTCGCTCTACCTCTGGAACTGGCGCAAGGAGGTTCGCGACGGGGGCACCACCTATCCGCCGACGCGCGACGTGACGATCCAGCTTCAAAACGAAAAACACGAGAATGTTTACAAGTGGAAGCTCACGAACGCCTGGTGCACGAAGCTGACCGGTCCGTCGCTGAACGCGAAGAACAACGAGATTGCCATCGAGACGATGGAACTGGCGTATGACCGCCTCGACATCGAGTGACATGGCGCGGCTGGCCGCGCGTGTGCCTGGCGTTTCTTTCGAGCCCCGGCCCCGAGAGCCGGAATTGCCCTTCGTGCGCACCGACGTCGCGGGGTTCATCGGGTTCGAGCCCCGAGTGCGCGCCGGGACTGGCGCGTGTCGACTGATCGGCAGCCCCTTGCCGGTGGGCCATCGCTTCACGGTCGAGGTGGTCTCGTTTCAACTGGTGGTCAACGGCACACGCGCGACGGTCTCCGAAACACCGGAATTGATCCTGTCGGAGGACGACGCGGCCATCCCCATCCTGCCGGGTCAGGCGATCGCTTACGCAATCGTCGCGGTCTTGAAGGACCAGGCTCTGAGACTGGTTGTCCTCCCTGGAGGCGTTGCGGCGACCGGCTTTGAACAACCGCCCGACGACTCCCAGGTCAAGGCGGCGGTGGACCTGGTCGTGGCACCGGGGATGCCCTGGGTCCGGATCGTGAATGTCTCGGTCCGTCGCGAGGCCGACGTGGTCTGGCCGGTGATTCTTCCCGCCTTGCCGCCGACTCGGTGCGATGACTGGAACGACTATCTCCTCCAGCTTGGCACGCCGCCCACGGATGGCTCGTTGCTCGGGCCGTCGGCACGCGCCTACTTCGCGAACGGTGGCCGACGGTGTTATATCGCGACCGTCAGCCGTCCGTTGTTCACCGACACGAGCGGCCTGGAGCGATCGAGGGCCGAGATGGTTGGCGTGGCGGGCTCGAGCGAGCTTGAGGCGACCGGCCTGGAGCGCTTGCTCCTGATCGACGAGGTCAGCCTGATCGATGTGCCCGACCTCTACGCTCGACGGCTTGATGCCCCGATTCAGGTTGTCAATCTTCCCGGCCGCGTTCGCGAGTCCTGTTTCGTGCCATGCGAGACCCTGCTTGGTCCGGTCGGGCCGGTTCCATTCGCGGGCGAGGGGGAAGCGGGTGATCCGCTCTATCCCTCGAACGACAAACCCGCGCTCGATCCGACGTACCTCACGCAGAAGCAAATGATCGCGCGTTGCCTCGACGAGCGATGGCGGGTGATGCTGATTCTCAGCGTGCCGTTGATGCCCGACGGCGCCCGTTTTTCGCCGCCGTCCGACGTGTTCGCGGCGACGTGGAGAGATCGGTTCGATCAACTGGTCAAATCAGGAGGTTTTGCCGATGATCCGGAGATGTCGGTGGCGGCGCTTTACTGGCCCTGGGTGCTCTCGCAGGAGAAGGTGGGCGCGGACGTGGTCCCGGTGCCACCGGGGCCGTTCGTCGTCGGGGTGATGGCGCGTCGCGACCTGGCTCGAGGGCCGCAGGTGGCGCCGGCGAACGAGACGGTCAAAGGTGTGGTGGGCCTGACCTGGCCGATCGACGACGCGACGCACGGCGGGCTTTACCAACCCGCCCCCGACGTGAATGGCCTGGACGTCCCGGCCGTGAACGTGCTCCGCGCGTTCCCTGGCTACGGGGTTCAAGTCTGGGGCGCGCGGACGCTCTCGACCGACACCTGGATGCGATTCGTTTCCGTGAGGCGCTGCCTGTCGTCGATCGAGCGACGGATGAAGGTGGCTCTGGATACCATCGCCTTCGAGCCGAACACGCCGATGCTCTGGCTTCAGGTCACGCAGCTTGGATTGTCGGTCCTGCTTCCGGTCTTTGAGTCGGGCGCCCTGCGAGGCGACCAGCCCGAGCAGGCATTCTACATCCGTTGCGACTCCACGGTGAATCCGCCCGAGAACGTTCAGGTCGGCCAGCTTCTTTGTGAGGTTGGCGTGGCGATCGCCGCGCCCGCCGAGTTCCTCGTCTTTCGGATCGGCCGTCGCGAGGGGGTTGTGGAGGTCACCGAGGCGTCATGAGCGTGCTCAACCCGGTCCCGGTCTTCAACTTCTCGATCTTTCTGATCGACGCCAAGCCGTTCGGAAGCACGGCGGCCGAGATCGCCACGACTCTCGGCGGCTTCGCGATCGGAGTCGGCAAGACGCTGCTCTTTGGCAGTTTCAGCGAGGCGAGCGGCCTGAACGCGGAGATCGAGACCGAGACCTATCGCGAGGGTGGGCTCAACACGGGCCCGCACAAGTTTCTCAAATGGGGAAACTACCCGAACGTCGTTTTGAAGCGAGGCGTCACGCTGAACACCGACCTCTGGGACTGGTATTACCAGGTGCTCTATGGCTCTCGCGACCTGGTTCGCAAGAACGGATTGATCCTCCTGACCGACCGCGGATTGGGGCTTTCCGCCCTGGGGGATGGTCCGACGCCACTCGGCCTGCCGGTCATTGATAAGCTGCCCATTGCCGCCTGGTACTTCCGCAACGGGCTTCCCGAGAAGCTGCAAGGCCCCGGACTCAACGGCAAGAGCAACGAGATCGCCATTGAAACCCTGGAAATCGCGCACGAGGGACTTGTCCGGATCGGGCCGGGCATGATCCCTGGTGCGGCGGACGTGGTCGGCTCGCTGGGGCTCTGAATCATGGCACTGACGAAGGCCCGGCTCGTGAACGTGTCGGTGGAACCCGAGGTTCCCATCGACGTGATGTTCAACCCGACGGAATTCTCCGTCGATCGAGGCGCTCACTATGCCGAGATGGACGTTCCCGGGCTTCCCACGCCGATCCTCCAGTTCGTTCGAGGTGACGCCGAGGTGCTCCATCTGGACCTGTTCCTGGACCGCACCGATCGCCGACTCGCCGTGGATGAGGACCTGCTCCGGCTCCGAAACTTCGTCAAGATCGACGGCGATCTCCACGCGCCGCCGGTCTGCCGGTTCGAGTGGGGCCGGAATCTCGACACGTTTCAAGGAGTGGTCACATCACTCCGAGAACAGTATCTCCTGTTCGACGAACAGGGGCGCGTGCTCCGGGCGAAGGTCACGATCTCGATCAAGTCGTACGTGCCGGTCGAGGTCCAGCTTCGCAACCTGCGACTCTCGAGCCCAGACCGGACGCGGGTTCGCGTGGTCCGAGAGGGCGAAACCCTGTCGCAGATTGCCGCGGAGGCCTACGGCGATCCCCGGCTCTGGAAGAAGATCGCCGAGAGCAACAACATCGACCGGCCCCGATTCGTGCCGCCGGGAACACCTCTGACGTTGCCATCGATTTGAGCGGTTCCGGGCTGATGAAGACACGTGTGCGAGGAGTTGTTTCGCCATGCCGCTGCATATCAGTCGTGTCGAGGCCGAGCTGGACGTGATGCCGTCATCCGGGGGCGTCGCTGGCCGAGCGACGAGTGGTGAGGGTCGCTCGGCGTCCGACCTTCCCAGTTCGGACCGAGCGTTGAAGGAACGGCTGCGGCCGATTGTCGTCGAGATTCTCAGCGAAGAGCTTGAGCGCCTGCGGCGCAGGCAGGGGTGAGCCGTGACCGAGCCGAACGCGACGAGTGAATCGGCCGTGGCCGCTCGACCGGGGACGACCTTCTTCGCCCCCCGCGTCCGGATACGGAAGCTGGGTAAGAACCTCGTCGCCGGTCCCGAGGCTGGCACCGACGTTCCGCTCATTCGTCGCGATGTGCTCCGCGTCGAGGTCACTCGCGTCAACACAGGGGCATCACAGTATTCGATAACGCTCAACAACTGGTTCGATACCTTGCCTCGCGATCGTCAGGATACGCAACTCGCAAATCGAGACGCGGACGAGCTACTCAACAACGGTCAGCCACTCTGGCCTCGTTACAAGTACAACAACCTCCAGCGCCTCGAGTTCGGCGATCGGCTTCGACTCGACATGAGTTACTGGCCTGACCTGCCGGCCGGCACCGCTCCCGACGCGACCAATCCGCAAACCTGGATCCCCATGATCGCCGGGCCGATCACGGATATGAGCTTCAGCTTCTCGGCAGGGGAAGGTTCCCAGGTCACCATTTCCGGCGAGGACGACCTGAGCCAGCTCAAGGACAAGAACGAGGGGCGCAAGGAATACGCCCGCCTGAGCGAAAAGTCGATTGTGGAGCGCGTGCTGAACCAGGCGGGTTACGCGCTGAATCGGATCGCCGACTCCGACGTCGAGTGGCCCTCGTTTGCCCAGAACGACGCCCAGGGGATCTCCGAGTCGCTGGCCGACGGCCAGTCGTATCTCGAGTTCCTCAACAAGCTGGCCGAGCGGCTCGATTTCGAGGTCTTCGTGGAGTTCGCCGACCTGGCCGATGCAGACTCAGGGCTCGAGTTCCACTTCGAGCCCGCCCGATCGCTTCGGCCACCCGACCGGGATGCGAGCAGGACGTTCGTGCTGCGACGCGAGAAAAACCTGCTCGCGTTCACTCCCACGATCAAGGTCATCGACCAGTATAGCCAGGTCACGGTTCGAGGCCGGCATCGCGACCGCAACCGGCCCGAACGCGTGGTGCAGCCGGCCGATCCTCAGGTCGTCGATGACGAGCTCCACATTGACCCCAGCCTGGATGCGGAGCTGCTCTCCGGCCCCCGGATTCGCGAGAAATACTTCGCCAACCGGCCGAACAAGGCGCAGGCCCCCAACCAGTCGAACCTCGACCCGGAGCGCGCCCGGCTGCTGGCGGTGGCGATGCTGCGCCGGAAGGCGAGGGAGTTCATGGTCATCGAAGGGACGACCATCGGCCTGCCGTTGCTCCGACCGGGGCATCACGTCGAGATTCGGGGCTTCCGGCCACCGTTCGACGGATTCTTCTATGTGACGAAGACCGTGCATACGTATGGCGCCGACGGCCTTCGCACCCGTTTCACCGCCCGAAGGCCCGGCATGCCCGAGCCGCCTTATGGAGAGTCGTGAGCCATGAGCGACCCGCTGGAAACCTTGATGAGCCCTCAACTCGCTCAGGCCCGCGAGCAACTGGTCTTCGGCCTGGTCACGGCCAGGGTCCGGAGCATCGAGGACGACGGCTCCTACCGCCTCGACTACCTTACCATGGGCGATGATTCCCCGTCGGCGGCCGCCCGCGTGATGATGCCCATGGCCGGGGGCAACCGGGGCACGTACTTCTTCCCCGAGGTCGGCGATGAGGTCGTGGTCGCCTTCGAGCAGGGCAACACCAATCTGCCCGTGATCCTTGGCGCCGTCTGGAACAACGAGTCTCCGCCGCCCAGCCAGGCTCAGCCCTCGCCCGACAACAACATCCGCACCATCGTTTCACGAAGCGGTCACGAGCTGACGTTCGACGATACGCCGGGCGCCGGCAACGTCACGCTGAGGACCAGTTCCGGTCACCAGATCGTGCTCGACGACACGCCGGGCGTGGGCAAGGTCTCAATCCAGACCGCTGGCGGCAAGCAGATCGTGCTCGACGACACACCGCCTGGCAGCGTCGCGGTGAGCTCGACGCTGGTGAACCTTCGGCTCGACGATGCCGGCGGAGCGCTGACAATCCAGGCGTCGGGCCCCATCACGATCCAGGGGACGACCATCTCGCTGGTGGGCACGTCGGTCGCCCTCAGTGGAGCACTCACGATCAACGGTGCTCCGTTTCATTTGCATGTTCATAGTGGTGGAACGATTCTGGGTCTGACCGGCCCGGTCTCGACCCCGTAGTGGAGCGAAGGGGCCCCATGGCACAACTCCGACCCAAGGCCCATCTGGGCGTCGGCTGGTCCTTCCCGGTGAAGCCTGTGGGGGGCTCGTTGCGCTTTGTTTCCTACGAGCAGGACATCGAGCAGGCGATTCCGATCATCCTTCTTACCTCTCGGCCCGAACGAGTGATGCTCCCGACCTTCGGCGCGGGGATGCGGAATTATGTGTTCGAACCGAACAGCCCGGCCACTCGCCGGGCGATCGAGGAGGCCGTTCGCACGGCTCTCATCGACTGGGAGCCGCGGATCAACCTGCTTCGCGTCGAGGTCACGGCCGACGAGGAAGCCGACCCGAACCGCGTCTTGATCCACATCGATTACGAAGTGCGGGCCACCAACACGTTCTACAACCGCGTCTTCCCCTTCTACCTGCACGAGGGAGGAGCGTAAGGCATGCCCATCCAGGAGCCTCGGCTCGACGATCTCGGCTTTGATCGCATCGTCGAGGAACTTCGGCGACGCATTCCGGTCTACGCGCCCGAGTGGACTGACCACAACGACAGCGATCCGGGCATCACGCTGATCCAGCTCTTCGCCTACCTCGCCGAGCAGGTCGGCTACCGGCTCAACCGCGTCCCCGAGAAGAATTCCATCGAGCTCCTGAAGCTCCTCGGCGTTCATCTCCAGCCCGCGCTGGCGTCCCACACACGGCTCGCGATGCTGCTCGACGATCCGTCCAAGGCCATCGCCTTGAAGATCCGAGCCGGCGCTCGCGCCAAAGCGAAGGCGGGTCAGCCACCGCCGAGCTTCGAGACCGACGCGGACCTCGACCTCGTCCCGGCCGAGATGACCCTCCTGTTGGTGACCAAGAACCCGTACCTCACCGATGTTCTTCTGCTGGACGCCGCCGGGAACCGCGAGACTCCGCCCGTCGATCCTCCCAAGATGCCGCGACCGGCCAGCGACTGGCTCACCGTAGCCTGGGATGGGAAGAAGCCGAAGCTCAAGGAGATGCCCGTCGGCCCGATCAGGCTCGTTCCCTCGCCTGGCCAGCGCTACCTCTGGATCGGCCTGCTGAGCAACCTCGCGCCCGACGCCGGCTTCCGTGGGGTGCGCGTGACCCTTTCGCTCCAGTTCGACGACGACGAGCAGCCGAGTCTGACCGCCGTCGAAACGTGCGGCCCGAAGGCTCCCGCGGGCGAGACACCGACGCCCATCGACTGGCTCTGGTACTTCGACCCGTCGGCGCCCTCGCCCGGCCTGAAGAAGGTCGGCGGGCGCATCGACGACACCACGTCGCGGTTCACGCGCTCGGGTGAGCTGAGGTTCACTGTACCGTTCGGTATTGGGCCGATTCCCGACGATGCCTGGAAGAAGTTCCGCGAACCGGGGACCGTCGATCCGATCGACGCCTGCCTGACTCTCGGCAGCACGCTCAAGGCGAACCTCAGCGGCCTGGTTGGACCCGCCCTGCTCGATTCGACCATCTTCAGCGGTGCTCTCGCCTCGGCCTTGACGGCCACCGAGGCCAAGCAAGCGCAGGTCAAGCCCGAGGTCGCCCACCCTCTCGATCCCCAGCTCCGAGCCTCGACGAAAGTCAACGCCTGGCTTCGGATCGAGCTGCCCGACGCGATCCTTGCGACGGGCAAGTCACCGATGCTTCGCATGATCTCGTTCAACGTCGTTCCGGCCACGAACGCCAACACGATTCGGAACGAGCGACTCGGCGTCGCCAACGGCACGCCCGGACAGACCCTCACGCTCCGACATGGCAACGTCCTGGCCGATACGCTTCAGCTCGCGGTGCAGGAAGATCCCGATCCCTCCGTGCCGCTCGTGACCTGGGTCGAGAAGGAAAGCCTCGACGATGCCAGCCCGTTCGATCGCGTCTTCGCCCTCGATCGCGAGGCGGGAGTCATCACGTTCGGAGACGGCACACATGGCCGGATCGTCCCGCTCGTGCCGGGCGGAGGCAACATCGTCGCACAATCGTATCGTTACGGCGGTGGCGTGTCGGGGGAGCTCGACGTCGGGCAGATTACCAAGCTGGAGACGCCCGCACAGGGAGTTTCCGACGTGGTGAACGTCGTCGCCGCGACGGGCGGTAAGGATTCGGAAACGCTCGACCAGGCGAAGATCCGTGCGAGGAAGGAGATCTCGACTCGCAGTCGCGCCGTCACGGCGACCGACTTCGAGTTCCTCGCCCTTCAGACCCCCGAGGTGCGCGTGAAGCGCGTCGTGGTTGTGCCCCTCCGTAAGCCCCTACCTTCGAGCGCGACGGTTTCAACGGTTGGCGCGCCGCGTTGCGGCCCGCTGCCGACCGGCGCGGCGGGACTCGACACGACGATGGTGCCGGGCGCGGTCAGCGTGGTGGTGGTTCCCGACGAAACCGGTCCGGAACCGGTCCCGACCCCCTCGTTCCTCCAGGCCGTCTGCCGTCAGCTTGATGGACATCGACTCGTAACAACAGAGGTTCACGTGGTCCCGCCACAATACTTCCGGCTTTGCAACATCCAGGTCGAGGTCAAGGGGCGGCCGGGCTACACGAGGTCGCAGATCCAGGACCTGGTTGTGGCGAAGCTCTCGACGTATCTGCATCCCATCACTGGTGGTGAGGATGGCACGGGATACCCGTTCGGTTCGCAGGTCCACATCTCCGACCTGATGGCCCAGGTCTTCCGGACCGAGGGGGTTGAGCGGGTCGAGCGGTTCCAGGCCGACTTCAGCCGGACCAAGAGCAACGCCGTGCCCCGGCAAGGGATGCTGGTCCTCTGCCCCTCCGGGGCCGGCCAGTTTCAGAAGGTTACGCTCGCGCCCGAGGAATGCCCGAGCTTTGATGCAAGCAAGTTTACCCTCTCCACCGTGGCCTGAGATTCGAGCCCAGCCGTGCCGACTCGCGACGCCAACAACGCCACCTGGTATCTCCTCCGCTACGAGGAGGATTTCACGCCGCCGCGTCCTGGCGTCCCGGCGCTGAAAGTGCCCCCGGAGATCGACATCCATCTCGCGTACGACCCCGCGAGGCACGTGCTCGAACTTCTGCCCGAACCGGTGCCCCCCGATGATCCGGTTCGGCCTCTGCCCGGCCTGGCGGTCGATCTGAGCAGCGAGGTCTACCGGGTCGATCCGAAGACCCATCAACTTCTGGTGCGACGCTGCAATGGTCAGGAGGATCTCGTCGTCTGCCAACCCCAGGTGCTCGCCCGGCCCTTGGGTCTTGCCCTCGACCGTCGAGGCTTCCTCTACGTCGCCGATCCGGGCGTTGGTCGCGTTGTGGTGCTCTTGCCCGAGGACGGTTCGGTTCAGGCGGTGCTCGTCGAGGGGTTGATCGAACCGGTCGATGTTGCGGTCGCTCCGGATGGGACGATCTTTGTCGCTGATCGGGCGTCGGACCGCGCGGAGGGCGGGCAGATCGCTCGGTTCGACGCCGGATTCCGTTCGCTCGGTGCCTTTGAGCCCAGGAACCCGGTGGCGCTGCCTGAGACACCTCGTCCCATCGCGGTCATGGTTGATGCCGATGGCACGTTGCTCGTCGCCGACGCGACCCATCCCCGACTGCTTCGATTCGACTCGTCCGGCAATGCCATGGCGGATGTGGAGTTGACCACGATTGCGCGCGAGGTCCGAACCGATGAGATCCGGCCCGAGTCGCCCGCCACCGCCTACGGGAACCGCCTTCCTCGCTTCCGCGCCGGGACCTGTCCGCCACCGCTGACCGATCGCGATGGCGGCTCGAGGCTCGCCGAGGTCCACCGTGGCCTTCGGCTGCTCCGGCTCCGGCTGGCACGTCGATTTGAGTCGATTGGAGTTTACCTCAGCAGGGCGCTGGACAGCGGCACGCCGGGCACGACCTGGCATCGCGTCGACGTTGAAGCGGACATTCCCGAGGGCACCACGATCCTCGTCGAGACGGCCACCGCCGAGACGCTCGACGGCTTCCTCACGCCCGACTGGCGATCGCCGACGATCGACGGCGAGATCGTCCCGATGACCGGGAACCTCCGCGAGCAACTGGTTCAGTCGCCGCCTGGACGCTTTCTGCGGTTGAGGTTGACACTCCTGTCCGATGGCGGCGACACGCCGTCGGTGCGTTCCGTGCGCATCCTTTACCCGCGAGTGAGCTACCTCGATCTGTTGCCCCGTGTCTACCGTCGGGACCCGGAGAGCGCGCTGTTCCTCGAGCACTTTCTGGCCCTCTTCGAGCGGGTGTTCACGGGCGTCGAGGATCGTTACGAGGCGTTCTCTCGGGACTTGAACCCCGCGGCGGCGCCTCGGGACGTCATCGACTGGCTGGCGTGCCTGGTGGACCTGAGCTTCGACCCATCGTGGCCGCTCGAGCGTCGCCGCGCCCTGGTGGGCGAGGCGATGGCCCTGTACCGCGACCGGGGCACGATCCAAGGAATCGCGCGCTACGTCGAGATTTACACGGGCCAGCGGCCTGAGATCCTCGAAGCCTTCCTCCACCGTCCGTCCCGGCCATCGTACCTGGGTAGCGCTGGCAGCGTCCTCGGCTGCTCGTTCGCGCTGGCGGCCGTCGTGCCGGACACCCTGCCGGACGACGCGCTGGCCAGCCGGTACGCCCACCGGTTCACCGTCTTTGTCTATCTCGACGATCCGTGCGACTCCAAAACGGTTTTGCCGGTCGTCGACCGGATCGTGACCGTGAACAAGCCGGCGCACACCGTCCACACACTTTGCCCGGTCCGGGCCGATGCGAGGGTGGACGTGCAGAGCACGGTGGGAATCGACTTCGTGCTTGGCGGGCGGGAGGCTCCCGAAACCATGCTCGGCGGCTGCCCCGAGATCGGCGCGCCGGCCTCGGGCGCCGCCGTGCTGGGTGTCGATTCGATCCTGGGCGCGGTCCGGCCTGGATACGCTCGGCCGCTTCCGCCGGAACTGTGAAACGCTTCGTCGAGGCCCGATTGGGAGAGAACTCATGAACGCCTCCGGGCATTGCGGGTGCGGTTGCGAGTGCTGCGAGCCGGATGTCTGCGATTGCGGACCCGCCGAGTTCGTTCGCCTACGCTACTACTACGGTCAGCGCCTCGGCGCCCTCGACTTCTCCGACGCCCAGTCCTACGTCGTCGGCAAGCAGCGGTTTCACAACCTCCGGCTTCACGGCTCGGGGGTCCTCTGTGGTTTGAAGGCCACCCGAGAGGTCTTCCCCCAGGGTGCTCCGGAGACCGATCCCTCCACGATCCTCCGCGTTTCCCGGGGCGCCGCGATCGACGACTGCGGGCGCGAGGTCATCGTGACGGGCGACCAGTGCATCGACGTCGCCGCCTGGTTTGCTCGGAATCGCGAGCGGCTCAAGCTCACGTCCTGGGGGCCGGGCCAGCCGCAGACCCTCTGGGTCGTCCTTCGCTATCGCGAGTGTCCCAGCGATCCGTCTCCCGCCCCGCGCGATCCTTGCGGTTGCGATACGGGCGGCTGCGAGTTCGGCCGGATTCGCGAGGGCTTCGAGCTTGCGCTCTTGCCCGAGGAGCCGGAATGCACCGGCGGCCCGTTTCCGTCCCCCTCCGCCCTCGAGGCCGCGCTTGCCGGCCGCTCCGACGGGGGGTCGGACGAAGGCACCGCGCTGGACCCACTCGGTGTGGCCCTCGCCGGACTGCTCGCCGAAGGATGTCCACAGCCGTCCGGGGACCGCTGGATTTGCCTGGCGAGGCTGGAGGCGACGCTCGAAGCCCAGGACCCGAACCCGCCTCGCATCCACGACATTTCCCAACCCGATAACGCCCTCGCCGGCCGCTCGTCGCTGTTGAGCACCCGCGCGATCCAGTCGATGCTCGCCACGCTGGCGGTCTCCGCCTCCGACGAGGGCCTGACCGGCCCCGGTCCGACGATCGGCGGAATGACCTTCACGGCCGGCGGGGATGCCACATCGGGCGATCTGATCATCGCCGTGAATCTCGTCTCCGAGGGGGACCCGCCTCAGCCCGTCGAACTGGCCCAGCCGACGTTCCAGAGCAGCTTCGTCAAGGTCTCTCGCTTCGACGCGAACAAGTGGACGAATTCGCCTCCCACCAAGGTGACCTACGACCCGGCGCGCGGGATCGTCCTCCACTGGGACACCGGCGCCCTTGCCGCGGGCCGCTACCGCGTGTCGATCTCCGCGCCTCCCGAGACGCCCATCGTGGATGCGAAGATGCGCCCGCTCCGACCGGCCCGCTTTGCCCGTCATCTTCGCCTGCAAACCTCCGGTTCCACGCTCGAACTGGCCGAGACGCTCTACTAGCGAGAGGGAATCATGAACATTGACCTGCGAGATTATATCGCCAGAGAGAGCGGGGACTGGCGCCTCGACGAGGCCAACCGCCGGGCGGATCAATTGATCCTTTCCAAGGAGGGAGATACGGTCTTCCTCAGCGGATTTTTGCGGATTCACGTCAGTTTCCAGCTTCGCAACCTCACCTTCCCCGCCCCGTTGTTGTCTCAGTTTCCGTCGGACACGGACGGTAAGAGCGCGACCGATACCGTCTCGGGCGCCGGTGTTTCTGGCGTGTCGTCGAAGTCGTTCACCGGAACCACGAGCTTCACATTGATCGAAATTCCCGGGTTGCAATTCCAGTTCCACGAAGTGGACAGCTATGTGCTGTCGATTCCGGCGGGGATGGTCTGGCCGTATGTTTTCAGCCAGCGCAACGTCATCAATGAGCTCGGGTCGAACCTCGGCTACCGGGTCGTGATCACGCCCGCCGACCTGGAGCTACCCAAGGCCCCGGCCGTCCTCACGGTGGGCGACCTTCCTTGCGACTTCGCCTCGACGAACATCCCCAACACCGGCAAGTTTTTTCCCTCGGGCTGCGAGCCTTGTCCGCCGGATGCGTCCATCGGCCTGCCTCCCGGATGCGGCACGAGCCTGTCGGTCCCCGTCGCGACGGGCGGCTGCGTGCGTCCCCGGTTCTTCAACGGCATGCTCATCACTCGCGAGGACATGGAGACCGAGCTGCTCTATCTCCGGCTCAAGAACAAGCTTCATAACCGCGCCGCCGGCTCGGGCGTGGTTTGGGGCCTCAACGTGGGACGATCGGGCGAGACCATCTGCGTGACCCCCGGCTATGCCGTGGATTGCTGCGGCAACGACCTGACCGTGACGACCCCGTACCGGGTGCCGATCCGCAACCTCCTCTGCGACCCGGCCATCGCCGGAACCTCCGGCCTCCGCACCGCGCGGTGCTACAGCCTGCTGCTCGAATATGTCGAGTGCCCCGAAGTGCCTCGACCCGTTCACGGCGACGTTTGCTCGCCGCAAACCACGCGCTGCGAGATGGCTCGCATACGAGAGACGGTACGACTCCGCCTGGTCCCGACCCGCACATTCGATGCGAGCGGCCCCATATCCGACTTCCTCGAAGCGGTCAAGGAAATCCGCGAGGCGCCGGGTCCGATCGAAACCGTCCCCAAGGGGACCGTGACAGCGTCTTCCCGGGAAGCGACGCCGAGCGTCCCGGAGTCTTTGCCGCTCGAGGTGGTTTTCACCGTGATTCCCCAGGAGGGTGCTCCCATCCCGATTCGTGCCGCAATTCGATCTAATGAACCTTATATATGCATTCTATTGTCTGTCAGGCAAAGCTCGGAGATCCGACGGGTGACGACCCAGATCAGAGCGAATCCGGATCCATCGACCCCGTCTTATTCCTTTTCCGCCGGCCATGTTCTTCTGACCTCCACTCCGCAGGGGCCAGTCTCCCCGCCGAGAGAGGTCGCAACCCTCCCGGATCTCAAGTGGGATTGGGATGTCACCCTCGCCAACGGCCAGTTGAATGTCCCGAGTGCGTTCGTCTTCCAGTCGTGGCGCCTGGTGCCCAACGCAGGAGGCCCCGAGCTAACGGGCGACATCACGTTCCGTTTCCAGTTCGATTCGACGAACAACCCGGATCGGCCGTGGAATTTCGATGCTGTCGGTGAATCGAAGGTGGCTGTCATCCCAGTTCCGTCGTCCCGCCCCTGCTTCGGCGAGCCCTGCTGCCCGGACCATGGGCCGCTGTTCCCGGCGTTTCCACCGTTCCTCCATGCCGATCCTTTCCAGCCCTTCCAGCCGGCCGACCCCAAGGCTCTGGCCCTGGCGGTGCTCTACGGCTGGCTTGTCACGGAGTACTTCGCGAGGAATCCGACGGGCGACGACAAGGCCTCCTCCTCCGCGTACGATCAGGCGAGGCAGCTAAACCTGGTCGCCTGGAAGATGTTCTTCAACATCGATGTCGCGAAAAACCCTGTGAAGGTCGTCGAATCGCTTCGTAACTTGCTTTCCGGCTGGTGCCGCAGTTTCCTCTACCCCGGCCCTCATTGCGACGGCGAGCCGCACGGGGTTGTGATCGGCTGTGTGCGGGTCGAGGCCGGCAACATCCAGACGGTCGATCCCTGGGGTGGCCGTCGCTACGTGGTGCATTACCCCCTGCTCGAGCACTGGGGCACGCAGATCGGCCTCGCGCCGCTGGACCTCACCGTGTCTCGCGTGCTGTCCCTGGTCTGCTGTGTCGCCGGCCTTGATCCGTACGCCGCTCAACCTCCGAAACCTGTCAAGCCGCCGGTCGAGATGAAGATCCTGGGCGAGCAACCGCCCGAGCGTGAAGGCGTCGTCGATCTGGCGAACGCGTTCGTCATCAAGGCCGCGCCCGATCAGGTGAACCAGCGTCTGGAGACGCTCGGCGTGAAGCCGGTCCGCACCGAGACGCTCTCCGCGACCGATTTCGTCACGCGCGTGGTCGCCGGGCTGCGCCAACCGCCGTCAGGGCTCGCGCCGGGCCAGTCCGTCGTCCGCTACACCGTGGCCGGTCTGCCCGATGTGAGCCTCATCGCGCCGGCACCGACCTCGACTCCGGCGCCCGATACGGAACCCACCACACCGACACCGACCCCGACACCCACGCCGTCGGGCCCACTCCGACCCGTTCCCGACAAAGCCCGCGTTTCGGGCTTCGTGCGAACCGTGATCGCGGCGCGATCGGAGAAGGACGCCGTTCCC
>CAZRGV010000010.1:44954-73914 GCA_964599655.1 uncultured Isosphaeraceae bacterium
TACACTCGTTCCCCCCCTGCTCCGCGACTATGCCGAGCGGTTGAGCACCGGACTCCTCGACGCCTTCTCGCTCGCGGATCTCGTTCCGGCCGACAACCCGGCACGTGATCCGCTGGTCAAGGCGGGCTATACCACTGTCGGCGCGGTGCTCGGTCTGAGTCCCGAGGTGCTCCTCGAACAGGTTCTCAACGGCCAGAACGCATCGGCCTTGAGCGATTTGATCGTCGCCTGCGAGACGGCCGGTCGGACCTTGACCGGAACCGTTTCCGACCTTGTCGTGAGCTACAACCGAGACAAGCGGCTCCAGGCGCGTGAGGACCTCAAGCAGGCGGATCTCGTCAAGGCGTTCAGCAGCGATCTGACCAGGGCGATCGGGACCGCCAAGTTGAAGATCCCGACGCGATCCATATCCACGGTCGTGTCCGACTCCGTCGGTGGGACTTCGTCATGAGGGAGGACCGGGTCGACGAACTCCTCCTGCACATCCGCGCCCCGGCCGGTCAGGACCGGGGCCTGCGGTCGTCGGCCGAGGGACTTGCTCGCCGGGTCCTGGAGCGTTGCGCCGAACGTCTCGAGCAACGGTCGCCCGGCCGGTTGGTGTTCCTCTCGCGTCTTCCGGTCCACTGGAACGTCTCCGCCGATCGCCTCGACGATCCCGAATTGATCGCTCGCCTGGCCGACGAACTGGCCCGGTTCATCGAGAACCAGATCGTAGGCCGCCCGGTCGTGGAGGAAGAGGAAATCGCCGTCTTTGAGGATGAGATCCAATGGCGAGCATCGTACCTCCGCAATCGCGCTCGTGGGGTTCTCGTTTGGTATCACGCGGCCCTCGCAATGGACGATGATCCTCTGGGCCTCTCGGGCGAGCCGGACCGTTCCGGGATGACTTCGGCTCTCCTGAATCGACTGGCCGCCGAGGGGGCTCTCGTCGAGGTTCTCGCCGCCTGGCCCGCTGAACTCGTGAATCGGGTCGCCCGGAAGATCGGCATCGACGGGTCTGGCGAAATCGAGAGCGCCTTCCCACACGGGTCACCTGGACCGACAGCCCGCGATCAACCGCAACGATGGCATGAGATGGTGCCGCTACGTGACTTCGTCCGATCCCTGCCACCGGGCCTTTCGAGGAAAGTAAGGGCCGTTGCCTTGCTCGTCCAGGCGCGCCGACTGTTCGGACAATCGATCCCATGGAAGGATGTTTCCGCCGCCCTCGAATCGACCGCCGGCTTGCGAGACGATCGGTTCGAGATCGAACGGCTGGAACAGAAACACCGGCCCTCGTCGGAACAGCCTGTGACGCCCAACGTTCCCGAGCCGACCTCCACACACTCTGAGGATCGCGACCGGGGGGAGCTTGCGGAGGCCGGCGTCGCAACCCGTTACGGCGGACTGTTCTACCTGATCGGCCGCGTGCTCGAGCTCGATCTCGGCGAGTTGCTCTGGAAAGCCTGTCTCCCTGAAGGCGACGTGCTGGCCTGTGCCATGTCGGGGTTGCTCGGCTCGGAAGCGGAGGACGATCCGGCGGCTTCGTTATTCGGCGGTGTGCCTCGCGTGCCGCCGATGCCGTCGGTCTCGCCCGAGCAGCAACGGGAGGTCTCCGTGGGACTTCTGGCCGCTTTGGCGGCGGCGCTGCCTCGTCGAGGGCTGGCATCGCTGCCGGAGGTGCGTCTCTCGCTCGGGAGGTCGGCCTCGGGGCGCTGTCTCTTGGCGACCGCCGAGGGCAACCCCTTTGTCCTGTTCGCCTGGCCGCTGGCCGAACCTCGCGAAGCCGAGGCCGGTCTCCGCGCGTTCCTCTCGGTGTGGCCCCCATCGTCGCCCCTCGTCGTCGCCGAGCCCTTGATCGCCGAGATCGACCCGACGGCACGGGTGAGGCCTCGACCTCCCTCGGCGAACTCCCCCCCGCCGTTTCGGTCCGGGGATATCGCCACGCCGGACGGGGCCCTTGGGGCCTCGATCATCGGCTGCGTTGGCTATCTCTTCGCGGTCAGGGCCGGTCTTCGGCCGCTTGCCGACGCTCGCGACCTTGTGGCGTCGTGGCTGACGGTGCCGGCTACGGTCCGGGTCGAAACTGACGTCATGACCGTCACGATGGCCATGAACGCCATCAACCTCGACCTTCGCCGTTCCGGACTCGATCAGTCACCCGGCTGGGTTCCCTGGCTGGAGCGTTCCTTGCAGATCGTTTTCTCGGGAGGCGAGCCTGAACCTTCGGCATCCTTCCGTTGAGCCTTCCAACACGGACGAGGCGACGAGATCGACATGGGCGGCGAGCATCAATCCCATGAGACCAAGAGCACGGGTCGCCGGCCCGATCGACCCTCGCCACGCTCCGCGGCCCCGACCGCCTCGGCGATGTCCCCGATCCTGGCGATGCACGACGCGATCGGCAATCGCGCGATGCTCCGTTTCGTCCAGGCCAGGCTCCGCGTTGGCGCGGTGGGCGATCCCTACGAGCAAGAGGCCGACCGTGTCGCGGCACACGTCACCCGCTCCACCAGCGAGCCGATGCTCCAGCGCAAGTGCTCGTGTGGTGGAGCGGGCCCCTGCCCGACCTGTGAGGCGGAGCAACAGGAACTCCTCCAGCGTAAGGCCCGAACGCGGACATTTTCGCGTCTCGATCCGTTGGTCCAGCGTACTCCCGATGAACCGGCCTCCGCCGGTACGGAAACCACACGGACGCCGCTCATTGCCGAGGACGGCGCGGAGTCGCTCGAACCGGGCCAGATGAGGAAGAGCGATTTTCTCTCCCAGTTGCGCTCCTCCGTTTGTCGCGCGGCCGAGGAGATGCTCGAGGGCACGGTCTGGTCCAGCCTCGGCTGCCCCTGGATCGACCATTGGTTTGGCTACTACGCGGGTCGGAGCGGCTCGCAGGTCGAGCGGGCCATCCATCTGTACGCGCCTGGCTCGGCCTCGGCCACGTCCGCGAGTCAGTACATCCCCATCGTGACCGAGCGGGTTCGCCAGGCCATCGCGGTCTGGAGGAACACCGGCCAGATCCCGGCGGGCGTCCCCACGGGCATGTCCTCGGGCGGTCCGACGAGCCTTCTTGGCGGCCTGGTGAGCGGCCTCGGCCGACTGCTCTTCAAGGACCGCGACGGTGGCGCGCACCAGCCCGACTCGCCCCACGCCGTCCTCTCTCGGCTTGGGCCCGGCCGCCCCCTGGATGGCGATGTCGGCGGGCGGATCGGTTCCGCGCTCGGGCAGGATTTCTCCCATGTTCGTATCCACACAGATACCACGGCAGCCCAGCTCAACGACTCGCTGAACGCTCGCGCCTTTACGCTCGGCAATCACATCGCCTTCGCCTCCGGCGAGTACCAGCCCGGCTCGCTTACGGGTACGGCCTTGATCGCCCACGAGCTGGCCCACGTGGTCCAGCAGACCGGCGCGGTCCCGGCGGCCGGTCCCCTCTCCCGCGAGGAGGGGGGCGATCACGACCTGGAGCACGACGCGGATCGTTCGGCCGTCGGCGCGGTGCTTTCGCTCTGGAGCCGCGCGAAGACCGGCCTGTCGAGCCTTGCCCACAACGCCCTGCCCCGCTTCAAGTCGGGCCTGAAGCTCCAGCGATGCCGGCGGACGGTCAGACGTTGCCCGCCCGGCAAGCACTGGGATGTGGTCGGTCAACCCGCAGGTCTGGGATCGTTTGGTTGCGTGTGTAACTGGAGATGCGTTCCGGGTGCGGAGCCACGCGCCGAGTTGCCATCGTCGGGGCCGGTGCTCCGCTGCCCGCCCGATGTCGTTTGCGAACCACCCCCCGTCCCTGTCGACGTTCCGGACGATTACCAGTTCGAGAGCCGGGGAACCGTGACCGGCTACGGCGCTCACTTCACTCCCCTGGGAAGTGCCGCAACCTGCGGCTGCCTGCCACTCGATATCGATGGCAAGGAGGTCACCGGGGCTCCCATGCGGGAGGTCGGGTTCGATCCCACCGCCTTCTTCCCCAGAGCCTGGGCCGAAGCGGCCGGTGGTGGCGGCGCCCAGACAGGGACGGGGCCCCCCGTCATGAATCGGCCTCGAGTCGTCATCGTCGGCGAGCCACCGGCCGGCCTCGGAGGTCGACCCCCATCGCCGGTCCTGCCGGAAACCGGCGGCGTCACCCTCCTTCCGGCTCCGGCATCACGTGTCGGCGGCGGGCCGGTGACCCTTTACGAGCCGTCCGGACCGTTGGGCCGGCCGATTCAAGTCTCGGGCGGCCAGGTTCTTCCCGAGACTCCGCCGAGCGGGCCGGTTCTGCTCTACGACCCATTCAACCGGCCGATGTCGGTCTCCGGAGGCCGGGCCTCGCCGACGGATTGGTACACCACGCCGGGAGGAGGCAGCCTCCTGGTCAACCTCGCGGGGGAACCTCTCGCCGGCGGTGGTCGACTCCCAACGCAACCGCTGCTCGGTCCGTCCGGGCGACCGATCGCCTCGACGCCCACCGGGACCGTCTTCATCGACCTTCAGGCCGGTCGGCCTGATTTCTTGCAATCGCTGGTCGCCCAGACGCCGGGGTCGCGCGGCATCGGCTACGAGACCGGCGACTGGTTGCTCGGCTACCAGGGCATCCATCCGACCGACATTCGCGACCTCACCGTGTCGCGCCAGCTCGTTCAACAGAGCCCGATGTGGCCCGACACGCCCGCCTGGAGAACCTCGATCGAGGAGCTTCCGAGGTTGCAGAGCTGGCAGATCGACCCGTCCACATACCTCTTCCCGCAGCAAGGACCGGTCATCATCCGCACCACCCCGTTTTTCGGACCCGTCGGCGGCACCACCGCCGAAGGCCAGACGCGGCTCGTGCCGCTGAGCATCCAGGATGTCACCGGGATCGTCCCCACCACCCATCCTGAAATCCATGGCATGGGGAACCAGGTCTTCCTCCGAAGACCGTTTGGATTCGGTGTGACGGAGGCCACCCGGCCCGCCACGGCCGCGACGCCCGAGACAACCGCCGCGCTCGGGCAGGAGCTGGCCCGGATTCTTTCCGCGACACCCGGCAGCTTCGTCGAGCTCCGACTCCGCGCGGCCAGCGAGCTCGACGTCCAGTCGCAACTTCCGATCATCCAGAGCCAGTTCCCCGGAGCCACGGTCGTCATCGTGCCCCAGACGGCCATTAACCGGTTCCTCAACGAGAACGTCCTGCCCAGCGACCCCGTCCAGGCCCAGATTCTCCGCGACGCCGAGGCGGACCTCCGGGGAAGTTACGGCCCGCTCGGTCAGGGATTGCCTCGACGGATCGTTCGCATCTATTACCCATCCGCGGGTACGACGCCATGACCCGAACACCCTCCGGCGCCATTGTCGAGGCACCCGCCATCGAACCGCCCTCCGGTCAATCGCTCGGAGGTTGGCTCTCCAGCCGCCTCGATCGGCTTGTTCGGCCCGAATTGTGTGTCTTTCACCGGAGATGTCCCTCGTTTCTCGTCTGCGGCTACACGGGACTCGCCCTCGCCATTGCCTTGGTGATGACTCTCGCCGCACTTCGCGAACTCTCGCTCGGGGTCATGTCGGCCATCGTGCTGGCCGGGATGGCGACCTTTCTGGCGCTGGCGATGGCCACCAAGATTCTCACGGGCGAGGAGATACTGATTTACTATCACCACGAGATCGCGATCCTGGCCGTAAGCGGCCTCCTGGCCTGGTTACTGGGCCAGCCGGTGCTACCGTATCTCGACGTGACGATCCTGGGCATCGGCCAGTTCCTCGTCTGCGGCCGTGTTGGGTGCCTGATGGCCGGCTGCTGCCATGGCCGTCCTCATCGCTGGGGAGTCCGCTACCGGCCCGAGCACGCGGAATGGGGTTTCACGCCCTATTATGTCGGCATCCGTCTCTTTCCGATCCAGATCGTCGAGTCACTCTGGGTGGCGATGATCGTTGTGGTCGGAGGTTTCCTCCTGCTCAGCGGCTCGCCGCCCGGCACCGCGCTGGCCTGGTACGTCATTGCCTACGACGTCGGCCGTTTCGGCTTCGAGTTCGTTCGCGGCGACCCCACCCGGCCCTACTACGGCGGTTTCTCCGAGGCCCAGTGGATCTCCTTGATGCTGATGTGTGTTGTCGTCTGGGCCGGCTTGAAGGGCGTACTCGTCTTCCATGGGTGGCACGCCGCGGCCACGCTTGGCCTGGTCCTGACGATGGCCGTCGTTATGCTCCACCAGCGCTTCGGGCAGAGCCGTTGGCATCGCCTTCTGCGCCCGGACCACGTCGCGGAGCTGGCGGGTATCGTCGAGATCGTCTCCACTCGGATCGTCGGGAAGTCGCCGCGGTTCCAGGATGTGACTGCGCATATGTTCACAACATCGCTAAATTATCAAATCGTCTACTTCCGAGACAATCCCGGCCATTTCTCCCTTTCGGCGAGCGGCAGGGCTCTCCGCCCCGAGGAAGCCGCGGCGCTGGCGTCGCTCCTTGTGCGGTTTCACACTCCCGGCCATTCGTACCGGATCGAATCCAGGTTCAATGGCTTTGATGTGTGTTTCGATCCCTGCGAGGCGACCTCGCCTGACCCTGCCTGATCACGAGCCACTCAGGGAGCGGAACTCCCGCTCGTCGAGCACGCGGCCGCTCTTGGTCAGCTCGCGGCGGAGCGCGTGGGTCAGGTGGTTCATCGTGACGGGCGTGCCGTCGGCCGCGGCGAGGAAGGCCGCGGCAAGCACGGCGTTCTTGATCTCGCCGCCCGAGACCTCGAACCCGCGAGCCAGGCCCGACAGGTCTAGCCCCGGCTCTCGCTCGGCTTCGGGAGGGAACATCCCCTGCCAGATCCGCAGTCGGTCGGCTTCGCCAGGCATCGGAAAATCGACGAGGAACTGAAACCTGCGAACAAACGCCTCGTCCACGTCGCGCTTGCGGTTGGTGGCAAGAATGGTCACGCCATCGTAAGCCTCCATCCGCTGGAGCAGGTAGCTGATCTCGACATTGGCGTACCGGTCGTGCGCGTCTTTGACTTCGGTCCGCTTGCCGAAGAGAGCATCGGCCTCGTCGAAGAACAGTGCGGCGCCCGAGAGGTGGGCCTCGTCGAAGACCTGTCGGAGTCGTTCCTCGGTCTCGCCGATGTATTTGCTCAGAACCCGCGACAGATCGATGCGGAAGAGGTCGACGCCCAGCTCGCGGGCCAGCACCTGCGCGGCCATCGTCTTGCCCGTGCCCGGCGGACCCGCGAAGAGGACGGTTAAGCCGCGACCCATCGGCAGCCGCCGTTCGAATCCCCAACGCTCCAGCACCTGTCTCTGATGCCGGACCCAGGCCACGGCCAGGTCGAGCTCGGCGTTGATCCGATCCGGCACGACCAGTTCGTGTCGGGCATAGGGCAGCGGCAGCTTCTCCGACAGCGGCCCCATTACCGATCCGCCGACCTCACGGCAGGCCCGCGCCAGGTCGTCCCCGGACAGCCGGCGCTCTCCCGGAGGACGGAGCGCGACCTCGACCCTTGCCCGCCGGATCGCCCTCGCAATCCAGCCCGCGGAGAATCGGAATCGGGCGGCGAGGGTGTCGAGCACCTCGTCCTCGATCGGTTCGCCCCTCGGCAACAGAGCCCGCCAGAGTCTTGCTCGCAACGCGACGCCAGGCTCCTCCAGCCGGACCACCGCCGGTTCTCGAAGCGACGCCGCCGACGCCGGTTCCACCAGGTCCTCCGGAACCGCCAGCAACAACGGAGCGCGCACCTCCGCCAGGCCCGCCCAAATCTCTCGCCAGTCGAACGGCCCTTGCGGCCGGTCCGGCAACTTCAAAAGCAACGCGGCCCCGTACCACCGCGACTCCCGGCGCGCGATTTTGAGCCGATCGAGCCGTTCGGCCGCTTCGAGTTCGACGGTCACCAGCGGCAAACCGATCTCTGCGACCACGCCTCTCGCCACGGTGGACCGACCTCGACCGGGCGGCCCGACCAGGATCAGGGGCGAGACTGGCCCCTCGCCCCTTCTCGCGGACGTCGCCCACGTGGCCAGCCTTGATCGGGTTGGATCATCCAGCACGAGCCGGCCGAGGAGTCCCAGGTCCACCTCGTCGAGACGCAACCCCGGCCCCTCCGGACTGAGCCACTCGCCCGACACGAGCCGGCGGAGTACGTCGCGAGGCACGCGAAGCGACTGGCCGGTCAGTGGGTCGTCCCCCTCCAGGTCCAGCAAGCCGTCGCGGAAGAGCGGACGATCGACCAGCTCGATCGGCGAAGGCGCCTGATCCCCTCCTTCGATGTCCGCCAGCGCCAGCGCGAGACCCAGGGTCGGCCGGGTCCGACCGGCGTGGTCGTTCAGGTACGCAACAAGCCTCGCGAACCGGCCGTCGAGCTCGACGGCCATCGCCAACAGAAGGGCCGCGAACTCAACGCCCTCGAGTCGGAATTCCCGCGCGACGCGATGCAACGGCAACGCGGATCTCCGTGCCTCCAGGATCTCGAACGGCCAGGGCGCGATTCCAGGCGGCCTTTCCCGCCGCGAATCCGCTTTTTCCAGGCGGCTCGGTTGGCTCCAGGCCTCGGTCAGCTCCGCGATCAAACCCTCGGCCTCGCCGTCCTCGATCAGGAAGCCCTGGACAGCATCACCCGCCGGGCTCCGGCCTCGACGCCGTTGGCGCGCCAGGTGCCGGCTCAGTCGCTCGATCAGGACGCCGAAATCGACCGCCAGTTGTCGGCGAGCCGTTTCGGGAATCCCGGCGATGGAGGGTTTCGAGAACATGGCTCGCCGATCACACTCGCACGCCCATCGTCGCCCGTCTCACACCTTCATCCTAGCGAGCTGTTGGGTTGAGTTCACGCTCGGGATTTGAAGAGCGGTCACAATCGGCTTCGACCCGGCTTTCGGTCGCTGGCTACCCTCGATCGTGGTAGAGCGAGTCCTTCAGGGAGAGGTTCTGACGGGTCTCGGCCGCCTGCTGGGCCTTGAGGGCGATCTCGGTGATCCGGCAGGCTTCGTGCAACGTGAGTGGGGGCGGAGCCTCGCCGCGGAGCGATCGGGCGAACTGCGTGAAGAGGTCCGTCTGGGGGCGGGTCTCGATCGCCTGAGGTGGGCCGTCGCCGGTGGTAAGCATCACCTTGTGCTCGACGAGCGACATCTCAATGACGCCGCGGGTTCCGGCAATGCGCAGGCGTTCGTCGCCGTGCGTGGGCGCGGCCTCGGGGCGAAGGTAATCGAGTGTCAGCGCGGTGACACCGCCGTTGTTCATGCTCAGCATAAACGCGGCCTGACTGCCGCAGGCCGGGAAGTCCGGGTGCGCCGTTGTCCCTTCGCGACCCTGGACCTCGGTGAAGACGTCGCCGAGGATCCAATGCAACCAGTCAAAGGCGTGGATACCAACCCAGGGGGCGATGCCAGGGAAGGTCGCACGGTTTCGGTAGAATTCCGGGCGAGACGTGCCCCACTTGTAGGACTTCTGGCTGAAGCTGAGCAACGGATCGCCGACCTTGCCCTCACGGACAGCCTCGCGGACGGCGGCCAGCTCGGGCACGCTGCGCATGGTGTGCATGGGAACGAGGGCGGCCCCGGTCTTCCGTGCCGTCCGGAACAACTCTTCGAGGGTGGGCAAATCCATCGCGAGCGGCTTCTCGGCCATCACGGGCAAGCCACGTTCGAGACAGAGTCGGGTCCACATGGGAATGCGATCGCAGCGACAGCAGACCTGGACCACGTCCAGCCGTTCGGCATCGAGCATCTTGCGGGCGTCGTCGTAGCGTCGCGTTTCGGGTGACTGTCCAGGAGCGTGGTCGAAGGCGCCGGTCGTCTCCTCCGGGCCAGCGGTGGCGACGGCGACGAGCTCCAGGCCAGGGACGCGCCGCAACGAGGGGGCGTAGGTCTGCCAGTGTCCCGTCGCTCCGATCAGCCCGAGTCGCATGATGTCTCACCTTTCGCCGGGCGGGTCAGCGTCCGTGACGCTCACGCGGAGACGATCTCCCGGATGACCTGCCCCTCGACGAAGGTCAGGCGCTCGTCGCGTCCCAGGTGGGGATAGGTCAGCCGTCGTTGGTCCAAGCCGAGCTGGTGCAGGATCGTCGCGTGGATGTCGCGGAAATGGTGGGGTTGCTCGACCGCGCGGAGGCCGATCGCGTCGGTGGCACCGACGACCTGGCCTCCCCGGATACCGCCACCGGCCATCCACATCGAGAAGCCGAGGTTGTGGTGATCGCGACCGCGACCGGATTGCGCCTCTGGGGAGCGGCCGAACTCGCCGCCCCACAGGACCAGGGTGCGGTCAAGCATTCCCCGACGTTTCAGGTCCTTGAGCAAGCCGGCGACGGGCTTGTCGGTCTCGGCGGCCTTGCGGAGGTGGTTCTCCTCGATGTCGCTGTGGGCGTCCCACTGCATGTCGCCTGGGCCGCCGCCCGAGACGACGCAGACGAACCGCACGCCCTGCTCGACGAGCTTCCTCGCCAGAAGGCAGCGCCGGCCGTAGTCGTGGGTCGGCTCGACCCCCACGCCGTACAGGTCGAGCGTCTCTTGAGGCTCCCGGGAGAGGTCGAGGACGTCGGGGGCCTCGAGCTGCATCTTGAAGGCCAGGTCGTAGGCGTTGATCCGGGCGGAGAACTCCTCGTCGCCGGGCTCGAGTGTGGCGTTGTTCAAGGTATGAATCAGATCCAGCGTTTTCCGACGGCGGTCGAGCGTGATCCCCGGCGGCAGGTCGAGGTTCAGCACGGGGCGCTCGCCGGGACGGAACATGGTGGGCTGATAGACGGCCGGCAGGAAGCCGTGGGCATACATCGGCTGGCCCGCTTCGAGGGCGCCCTTCGGGTCGGGCATCACCACATAGGCCGGCAACGAGTCGCTCTCTGAGCCGAGGCCGTAAAGAATCCAGGAACCCATACTCGGGAAGCCTGGCACGATCCGGCCGGTAAAGAGCTCGTACTGGGCGGCCGAGTGGACCACCATGTCGCCATGGCAGGAGCGGATCACGGCGATGTCGTCGATGCAGGAGGCGGTTTCCGGAAAGAGGTCGGAGACCTCGATGCCGCTCTCTCCATACTTCTTGAAGGTGCGGCGGACCCCGAGGAGCTTGGCATCACCCTGAATTTGTTGATACTTGGCTTCGCCAAACTCCTTGGGGCGCGGCTGGCCTTCGAGCTTGTTCAGGAGGGGCTTCGGGTCGAACGTTTCCAGGTGGCTGGGCCCACCCGCCATGAAGAGAAAAATCACCGAGTCGGCATGGGCCGGCAGGTGCGGCGGCTTGGGGGCCAGCGGATCATTGACACCCGCGCGGGCCTGCTCTCGTTCGAGGATCGAGGCGAGTGCCAGACCGCCGAAACCGGCAAAGGCGTCGCGGATGAACTCGCGACGCGTGCGAGTGGGCTGGCTGTGGAGACGTGGGCGTCCCTGGATCTTATTGAACATAGAGAAACCCGTTGAGGTTGAAGACCGCCAGGGCGAACTCCTCCAGCGGCTGGTCGCCGAGGAACGCGAGCGAGGCGGCCCGCTCAGCCTCGTTGGGGGCCCGGCCCAGGGCGAGCCAGAAGGCACGGTCCACGACCCGTGACAGGTCGCCGCCCGACTCGTTGCGGAGACGGTTGGCGAACGCACGGGCCAGGTCGTTCGAGAGGGC
This sequence comes from uncultured Isosphaeraceae bacterium, assembly GCA_964599655.1. Lineage (GTDB taxonomy): Bacteria > Planctomycetota > Planctomycetia > Isosphaerales > Isosphaeraceae > CAZRGV01. The sequence continues at coordinate 56,451 of CAZRGV010000010.1, forward strand.
CCCATTCAGTAAGGCGAGGGCCTGAGGAGCGTGGGTACTCGACTCGCGGCGGGGGCAACTCGTCTGCAAGGCCGGGGCGTCGAAGACCTCCAGGAAGGGGAGCCGGAGGTTTCGCTTGGCGAACAGGTACACGGTTCGCCGGTCATGCTCGCTCGTCTGGGGCGTCACTTGCCACTGTGAGGGTTTGTAAAGCAAGTCCACAAGCCCGGGATCCACGGGCACGATGACGCTCGGCCCGCCGGCCTTGAGGTTCAATCGCCACGAGATGGCCAGCATGGCGTCTCGAATCTCCTCGGCCGAGAGGCGACGGCGTGGGAACTGCCAGAGCAGGCGGTCCTCCGGGTCGCTTTGGCGGGCCTCAGCCGCGATCGAGGAACGGCCGGACTGGCGATAGGTCGCACTCAGGACGATCGTTCGGTGCAACGGCTTGAGCCGCCAGCCGTCGCGAAGGAACTCGGAGGTCAACCAGTCGAGCAGCTCGGGGTGGCTGGGCCGGTCCCCCTTCGTGCCGAAGTCGTTGACGGTCCGCACCAACCCATTTCCGAAGTGTGAGGCCCAGACCCGGTTGACCAGAACGCGGGCGGTCAACGGGTGCTCGGGCGAAGCCAGCCAGCGGGCTAGCTGGGTCCTGGGATCGGGGACGTCGACCGGCAGTTCGGACAGCGAGTCAGGAACGAGGACGCTGGGAGGTCGCGGGCCGACTTTTTCCCCTTTGTTCTCCCAGATCCCGCGACGGAGAACGTGAATCTCGGTTCGTTGCGACGGGTCGTTCGCGGTTGCGGGGATGGTCGGCGGAGGCGGAGGCATGGCATCGCCGAGGGCCTCGATCCGCTCGCTCAGACGCTTCTTCTCGGCGTCTCCCGCCGAGCGCATTCGGCGCTTCAGCCCTGCGATCTCCTCCTTGAGGGCCTGCACGCGGGTCTCCCAGCTCTTCACTTCGGAATCCGGGGCGAGGCGGACGTCGTGCTCCTGGGTCGCGGCCAGGTACGCCTGGAGGTGGTAGTAATCCTGCTGGCTGATCGGCTCGAGCTTGTGGTTGTGGCAGCGGGCGCAACCGATCGTCAGGCCGAGGAAGGCCGAGCCGATGATGTCGGTCCGCTCGGTCAAGACCTCATTGCGACTGAGTGCGATCTCAGGGTTGCCGGCATTGCGTCGGACAGGGCCGAGCCGATGGAAGATCGACGCCGAGAGGCACTCCGGGTCCTCCGGCCCGATCTCGTCGCCGGCGATCTGCTCGGTGAGGAACTGGTTGAAGGGCTTGTCACGGTTCAGGCTGTCGATGACATAGTCGCGGTAGCGCCAGGAATCGGGCACGGTCCGATCATACTCGTAACCTTCCGTCTCGGCGTAACGGACGACGTCGAGCCAGTGCTGCGCCCATCGCTCGCCATAGCGTGGGCTATCGAGAAGTCGATCGACGAGCCTCGCGTCGGCGTCGGGCGAGGAGTCTTGCTCAAAGGCGTTGATTTCTTCGGGCGTCGGCGGCAGGCCGGTCAGGTCGAACGTGACGCGGCGAATCCACTCGGCACGGCTCGCCGGAGGCGCGAGGGTCCATCCCTTCGGTTCCAGTTTCGCCAGGACGAACGCGTCGATCGGGTTGGTGACGCGGGACGTGTCCTCGACCTTGGGCGGCGACGGATGCGTCAACGGCTGGAAGGCCCAGTGCCGCCTCGCCTCGTCGAGGCCCGTGGAGTCCGACGCCTGAGCTTTGGTTTCCGGCGCGGGGGCTCCCTGTTTGATCCAGGTTTCGAAGTCCGTGATGGTCGCGTCGGGGAGCCTTGGCGCTTTCGGGGGCATCGCGAGCCCGTCCTCGTGGCGGATCGCCAGCAGGATCAAACTCTCGCCCGCTTCGCCCGGCACGAGCGCCGGACCAGAGTCGCCGCCCTGCAGCATCGCGCTGCGGGAGTCGAGCCTCAGGCCCCCTCGCAACCGTTTCGCGCCGGAGGAGTGGCACGAATAGCACTTCGAGACCAGGACGGGCTCGATCTTCTCCCGAAAGAAGCTCCACCCCTCCGGATCGGATGGATCGCCTCCCCGGACGAGCCCCACGCCCGGGCCAAGCCCGAGGATCGCGATCCCCATCAAGAGCGCGGCGCGGCGCGTCGTGGGCATGATTGACGTCTCCAAGGGCACTCGGAGGCAAGCCACGGTCCGACCGTTTGCGTAACCAATATTGAACACCCCGCGGATCAACGACGCCAGCCCGAACCCCGTCATTCGCTCGCCATCGATCGACTCAATGCCTTCGCGACGTGTGGACCGCGAGACCGATTCTGTTTCGGCCTTGACGCGGCCGGAAACGCCAATATGCCCGAAGCCCCTATGTATCAGGGGTTTAAGCATGCTGGGGTCTGTGGAAAATTCTCGTTCTCATCTCGCGTCGCGTGGTTCAAGCCTGGCCTGGATGTCGATTCGAGGCGAGACCTTCGGCCGATTCGATCGGTTGTCGGACGGCGAAGGATCGGAGGGCCGAGGCGTATTGGCGGGGCCGGATCTCCGCGAGAGGATGCAAAACCAGATCAGACAACCCGTCCTGGTCGAGGGCCACAAGGGCGCGATCCCAGACCAGGGCATCGTCCCCATCGAACCGACCGAATGGAGACAAACCCGCGACTCTCCCGAACCGCGGATTTCGCAACGTCATGGCCACGCTCCGATCCTCCGGATTGAACGTGGGCCTGGCGACGTTCACCGGTGGAGAGAATCCCGTTCATGATGCCGTCGGCGGGGTGACGGTGACGCAACACGCGACGACTTGGGACAGACTGCCGGTCCAGCTCCGGCGAGTGGCTCAACGGACGCTCCCGCGGCTGCTCCGCCTGGACAACGGAGACGAGTCGTCGTCCAGGCGCCCCCGCCAGTCGCGGCGTCAGCTGTCGTCCTCGATCTCCTCCGTCTGCTGGACGATCACGGAAAGGTCTTGGAGACTGCCTTCCACAAAACCCGGTCCCTCGATGGCGCCGTAACAGTTGGACTCACTCACGTATCTCATTCTGAACCGTGAACGTGTACCGGAAACGAAACCCGGATCGAGGGCATGCCCACTCACTCGGCGAACGATACGAGTCGCCGTTCATTCGGTTGAAATGAGCGTTCCTGTCCGAGCGGAATCCAGCGGCTTTGGGGCCTGAGCGGCTGGGATGGGTTTCTCTGAGTTTTGGTCGATCACGCACGCGACGCGGACCTATGGGATAATCCTGCGCGCCGGGCCGAACGGTAACGGCGGTCGCGCCGAATTCCGCGACGGCTTGATCGGTCGCCGATCCTCCGATCAAGGCGACGGCGCTTCCGAACGTCTCTCGTGACACTTCTGCAAGATTTCCAACACCATGCTGTAACACGATGTATGTTAAAAACATGTTGACATACAACAGAAAAGTCCGTTACGCCATTCGTAAAATGGACACCGCGACCGTCTCATCAGAAATCCACAGTCGGAAGAGGCCTGAGAAGTGCGGTGAATCGGATATTGTGGAATCGCGGAGGCACGGTGGCGTGGGCCCGGTTTTCTTGCGAGAATGTTGGTGACGGTTTCCCCCCTAGACAGGATGCCTGATGTGACGGGACCGATGATGCTCCCAGAGCCACCGGCCGATTCCGGCAGCGAGGCTCTGCTTGGTGACGCCGCTCGTGGCGACGTGGTCGCCCTGGACAGACTGCTGGACCGGCATCGGGAGCGATTGCGCCGGATGGTGGCCTTTCGGCTCGACGCGAGCCTGGCCACCCACGTCGATGCCTCCGACATCGTACAGGAGGCCCTGGCCGACGCGGCGCGGAAGCTGCCCGACTACTCTCGCAAGCGCCCCTTGCCGTTCTATCCGTGGCTTCACCGTCTGGCCACCGAGCGGCTGTTGCAGGCACGTCGACGGTATCGTCGGGAAGGGAAAAATGTGGCCTGGGTCGACAGCTCGGCGAATTTTCTCGTCGATCGGTTCGTCGCCCGGGACGCGACGCCGGCACACGCCTTGATCCGCGCCGAGCAGCGAACGCGGGTTCGCGACGCCCTGGAACACCTGGATCCGGCCGATCGTGAGATGCTCGTCCTGCGCTATCTGGAGGATCTGACGTTCCCCGAGATCGCGGCCATCCTGGGCATCGCCGAGGGCGCGGCGAAGATGCGTCACCTTCGTGCCCTGCGGCGGATTCGGGCGCTCGTTGAGAAGGATGCGGCGGAGTCGGGCTCATGAACGATCCGATCGGCCCGAACCCACCCGATCCCACCGAGGCCGACGAGGCCAGGCTCGCCGAGAAGGTGGCCGAGCTGGCCGAACGCCTCCGCCGCGGCGAGTCGATCGACCAGACCGACGACAATAGCTTCCATGCCGATGAACTCCGCGGCCTCCTTCCCACGATGCGGATGTTGGGCGAGCTCTCCAGCCCGATGGCGCGGGAGACCGGCCTCGGCTCCCTGGGCGATTTCCGGATCCTCCGCGAGGCGGGGCGAGGCGGAATGGGGATCGTTTATGAGGCCGTGCAGGTCTCGCTGGATCGGCGAGTGGCCCTGAAGGTGCTCCTGGAGGCCGCCGCGCTCGACCCCAGACACGTCCAGCGGTTCCACGTCGAGGCCAGGGCCGCCGCGAGCTTGCACCATCCCCACATCGTGCCGGTCTTCGCCATCGGATCGGAAAGCGGCATCCTGTTCTACGCGATGCAGTTCATCGAGGGCCGGAACCTCGCGCGAGTGATCGAAGGCCAAGCCAAAGGGTCGGACTCGGCCTTGGGACTGACTCGAGATCGCATTCGCGGCGTTGCCGAGCTCGGCCGACAGGCGGCGGAAGCCCTTGCGTATGCCCACGACCGCGATGTCCTCCACCGCGACATCAAGCCGTCGAATTTGTTGCTGGACGCGGCCGGTCACCTCTGGATCACCGACTTCGGCCTGGCCCGGATCCAGGGCGACCTTGAGCTGACTCGCACGGGCGACCATCTCGGCACGCCGCGGTATATGAGTCCGGAGCAGGCGCTGGGACGTGCCACGTCCCTCGATGGAAGGACGGACATCTATTCCCTCGGGGCCACCCTCTACGAGCTGCTGACGCTTCGGCCCGCGTTCGACGGCGAGGATCGGCTCAAACTCCTTCGGCAGATCGCGGACGACGAGCCGATCTCTCCCCGACGGATCGACCCGAGGATTCCCGTCGACTTGGAGACGATCGTCCTGAAGGCGATGGCCAAGGACCCGAACGATCGCTACAGGACGGCGGCGGAACTGTCCGAAGACCTCCAGCGGTTTCTGGACGATCGGCCGATTCGGGCGAAACGGCCGACGTTGCAAGAACGCGCGGCGAAGTGGGCTCGGCGGAACCGGCCGATCGTGTCGGCGGGGATCATCGCGGCCCTGGTGATCCTTGTGGCGCTGACCAGCCTGGGCATCTGGTCGATCGTCTGGCTCCAGCAGTATAACGTCGCGCTGCGCCGGGAGGTGGAGAGGGCCGACACCAACGCCCGGCTGGCTCGGCGACACCTGCTCGCCTTCGAGCTGCGGCAAGCCAAGGAGTTCCTCGACACCGGGGAGATTGAGCGGGCCCAGAACGTTCTCGACGCGGTCGAGCCCGGTCCGGATGGCCGCGATCCCCGGGGGTTCGCCTGGCATTACTTGAACCGCCAGGCGCGGCGGGAGATCATCCAGCTTCGCACAGGTAACCCCAACCTCTACGGCTTCGCGCTCTCGCCCGACGGGCGGACCATCGCCACTCGCGATATCGAGAACCGGATTGAGCTCTGGAACGTGGCGACGCAGTCTCGGCAGGCCGACCTCACCGGAACGGACCTTCACGCGATTGCTCCGTCCTTCTCTCCCGACGGACGGTGGCTTGCGGCCATCGAGACGGATGGAACCTCCTCGGATCTCGATCATCGACTGGGCGCCGTCGTCTGGGATGTCGCCAGCGGCCGACTTCTGGCTCGGGTGCCGACGCGGCAAAACGGACCACCCCTCCTCCTGGCGGGTTTCGTCCGCGAGCACACGCTGGGTCTGCATCGGGGGGATGACTGGTTCACTCTCTGGGGCTTGGAGTCCGACTCGACGCGATCGGGACGGGTCGGATCCTACTTCACAGGAATCGCCGCGGGCTGGGAACCAGGGGGTGGCGTCATCATCCGTGAGGGAGACCGGCTACGGGTCGCGGATGTCGAGGCCGGTACCGCGGGGGTCGAGCTCGAGGGCGTGCATGGGAGCGATCAAGGTGTCTGGGGCTGGTCCGAGGATGGCCGGATGATCGCATCGGCCTTTGTGGATGGCCGCGTGATCCTCTGGGAGGCAGCCACGGGCGCCGAGCGGGAGCGGTACCGCGCCGACCCGGGTCGGCTCCAGCAAATCGTCTTCTCGCCAGATGGCCGCTACGTGGCCGCCCGGGATGATACAACCGGGCAGATCCATCTCTGGGATCGATCGTCGCGACGGTCACGAACCTTGCAGGTCGACGAACCCGGCCGATCGCGCCGCGATATGTCGATCGCTTTCTCTCGCGACAGCCGGTGTCTGGCCGTGAATGCCTGGGGCATTCCGGGCGGGGCGACCCGGGTTGCACTCTGGGACGTCGCCACCGGCCAGCGCGTGAGGGTCTGCCCCGCCCGCCCCACGGAGGGCGGTTCGGGGCATCTGGCATTCACTCCCGACGGGCGCTTCCTGATCGTGAGCGGCTCGACCTCGGTCGTGCTCTGGCGACTGGCTCCGACACCACCCGTCGCCCAGGCGGGGCACCTGGACGAGGCCTGGGCCGTCACGTTCTCTCGCGAGGGCAATCTGCTCGCTTCGGGGAGCGACGATGAGGGTGGCAACGAGCCGAACACGATCAAGCTCTGGGACCCGAGGAGCGGCCGGCTCGTGCGGGGTTGGCCTGGTGGATCGGGCACCGTGTCGTCACTGGCGTTCGCGCCCGATGGCCAAACCCTGGCCTCGGCGCACCTGGATGAGTCGGGAAGCGTGCGGCTCTGGAACGTGGCCACCGGCACACTCCTGGCCACACTGGAAGGGCACTCGAAGAGGACTCGGAGCGTTGCATTCCACCCCAGCGGCCGCTGGCTCGCGTCGTCCTCCGCGGACGGGACGGCCCGGATCTGGGATGTTGCCGAAAGGCAGTGTATCCAAGTCCTAGAAGGCCACGATGGGTCCGTCCAAGAGGTGACGCTCTCCCCCGACGGCACGACCCTCGCCACGGCCGGGAGTGACGGAACCCTGCGCCTCTGGGACTTCGCCTCCGGTCGTCCCATCCGCGTGTTCAAGGGCAGGAAGTTCATGGCGACGGCGTTCTCCCCCGACGGCACATTGTTAGCCGCAGCCGACGAGGCGGGCCAGGTCCGGCTCTGGGCCACCCAATCGGGCGAGCCTCGCGGAACCATGCGATGCAGCCAGGCGTCCCTCAACGCCTTGGCCTTCACTGCCGACGGTGAGGCCCTGGCCGCCGCGGGAACGAGTGGACGCATCCAACTCTGGGACGTGATGACCGGCCAGGAGCTTCTGACCCTGACGCGGGAAGGGCCGCAGGTCAACGGCCTGGCCTTCTCTCCCGACGGCTCGACGCTTGCCTCTTGCAGCCACGATGGGGCCGTCCAACTCTGGCACGGTCACGCTCCGCCCGGTGCCGACTGACGTTGGTTCAGAGCCAGCGTTGGATCTGGAGCCCAAGGCTCCCGCGTTCTCGCCTTGGCACAGTCGCGTCGCATCAGCGACCCCGGTTTCCAGAGTCGCGACGAAACTCACCCTGGGCTTCGGTTCTTCCCTCCCGGGACGGTCCATGCCGCGTCGTGGCGGTTGTCGGCAGGCGGAGTCTGGAGAGGAATCGTGAAGAGTGGAAACGCAAACGCCAGAATCACCAAGACTTGGGCGGTCACTGGCGGATTCTGGCGTGTCCGAACGGAGAGGGGGGGATTCGAACCCCCGAGCCGGCTTTACACCGACTAACGGTTTAGCAAACCGCCGCTTTCGACCACTCAGCCACCTCTCCTTGCGGCGTCGACGTACGACAAACTCATCAAGGGACGACGCATGTCGCCGACGATCTCGAACTTAAAGGACTTTACCAGGCTGAAATCACTCCGTCAATGATCTCTCTGGCGAACGCAGGGGGTACGAACGGGTTCACGACATCCGCTGTCATGAAGGGGATAATCTGTCCGAAGATCAATTCCAGAAACGGTTTAAGTGCTCAGGAGGCTGTCCTTCGGTCGGCGAACCTGGGATTGACCAGAGCAACCAGGCCGATACAGTGACGGTTGGACTTATCCCGGATCGAAGACGCTCCGCTTGATGTGACTCGAAGCCGGTCGCGGGTTGCGGCCGATCAAGGTTTCGGCTTGCTCGCCTGTGGGAAAGGATACCCTTCGTTGAACGGCCAGAATCGAACCGACCGTGTCGCTCGTCGAGGATTTCTCCGCCGATTGTCGCGCGTGGTGGCCGTCTTGCTCGTTCTCGGGCTGCCGGCCGTCTGGGTCTTTCGACGCCCCTTGTTCGAAGGGAACTTTGGCGTTGTGGATCCCGGTCGGGTGTACCGGAGTGCCCAGCCGGGGGAGAACCTCCGGCTCCTCATCGACAACTGCCACCTGGGCTCGATTCTCAACCTTCGCGGCGGGTCCGACGCCGACCCGTTCTACCGCAACGAGCACCAGACCGCCGAACAAGCAGGGGTCGATTTTTATGACTTTCCCATCAGTGCGACCCGTCGCCCTTCTCGCCGCGAGCTCCTGATCCTGATCGACGTTCTGGGGCGTTGCCGCTATCCGCTGCTGATTCACTGCAAGTCCGGCGCAGACCGAACCGGGCTCGTCACCGGGCTTTACCTGATGCTCGAACGCGGATGGTCGCCCGCTCGGGCGCTGAGCGCGTTCACCCTCGAATACGGCCACGTCCCGCTTCTGGGGCCCGAGCGGCTGCACGAGCCCTTTTTCGAATACGATCAATGGCTCAAAACCAACGGCCTGGCCCATTCGCCGTCGCGATTTCGAGGCTGGGTCGAGCATGAGTACCGCGACGACCAGCCCATTCCCGACCCCGTGCCCCAGCTTCGGCCGGGACCTCGGGCCCAGGTCAGGCGAGGGGCGCCGAACCATGGCGCAAATCCTTCGTCCGACACCCCCTCCACGTCTCAAACCAGCGCTGGCTCAGGCGACTCCGACCCTTCCATCGTATCCACAATCAGCGAGGCAACCAGCCATTCGAGCGGCACGTCCAGGCGGTAAGACTCGGCCCGAAGAGACTCGTAAAGCTCGGCCGACAGCGTGACGCACAGTTCGGGCACGGTGAACATCGCTCAGGTCCTCGACTCCGTGAAAACCAGTTCGCCATCCTCCACCACCTTGAGCATAGGCCGTGATTGCGTGCTTGTCATCGGCCGGGGGAAAAGATTCTCGCAATCGTGTCGCGGCCTCGGTGATGGAGCAGTTGCTGCACTTTCATAGCAATTCCCATGCCGGAACCCGCGACGAGTCCCCAGTGGTCCGATCTCGAGGTGTGATGGAATGCGTTCGGTTGTTGTGAAACGATGTGGACCTGGCCCATAATGGCGAGCACGTCCGGAACCTCAACGACGGCTCGGCGAACGCGGTGGGTTCTGTCGTCGAGACGCGCCTTGGTTCTCGTGTTTTGGGCAGCGGACCGGACCCTTGAGAACGATCGCCGGGGGCCTCCGAAGGAAGGAGTTCGAGCCATGCGCGGCATGTCATCGCTTGGGTTCCGGGTCGCTCTGGTTCTGGTCCTTGCCGCTGGGACGGCAAACGGGCAAGAGACGAAGCGCACGACCGCTGTCCGGAGCCAGATCCGCGTGCTGTCTCTCGCTCGCGGCGAGGCGAAGACGGTCTACTCGGCCCCGAAGCATTTCGAGGCGCCGAACTGGTCGCCCGATGGGTCGTACCTGCTGCTCAACTCCGAGGGCTCGCTCTGGCGATTGCCCCTCGAGCCGCCGGGTTCCGAGCCCGTTCGCATCGATTCCGGCACGGTCTCTCGGATCAACAATGACCACGGCATCTCCCCCGATGGCAAGACGCTCCTGATCTCCGCCGGGCAGATCTACGCGATGCCCGCCACTGGAGGCGCGCCGAGGCCAATCACCGAAAAGGCGCCGAGCTATTTCCACGGCATTTCCCCCGACGGCCAGTCGCTCGTCTACTGCGCCCAGCGAGACAACAACTTCGACCTCTATTCCATTGCGCTCTCGGGCGGCGACGAGCATCGCTTGACCACCCACGCCGGTTATGACGATGGGCCCGACTACTCGCCCGACGGCCGCTGGATCTACTTCAACTCCGACCGCTCCGGAAGCTGGGACATCTGGCGCATCCCGGCCGACGGCGCCGGTCCCGACGATGCCCGAGCGGAGCAGGTCACGCGCGATGCCATGGAAGACTGGTTCCCTCACCCGTCTCCCGACGGCAAGTGGCTCGTCTTCATCTCCTACCAGAAAGGCACGAAGGGCCACCCCGCCAACCAGCCGGTTGTGCTTCGCCTTATGCCCCTGCCCGGCAATACTCTGGATCCCGAGCCCAAGGTTCGCGAGTTGCTCCGGCTCTTCGGCGGGCAGGGCACGATCAACGTCAACTCGTGGTCGCCTGACAGCTCCCGGTTCGCCTTCGTGAGCTACGAGCCCGAATGATCGGACAGCCCGTCCAACAACCAAGCTTAGCGGACCCAGCCACGGATCAGTCAGCCTGAACGAAGGAGAAAGCGCGGCCCGACGCCGACCGGAGCACTGGTGGACCAGCCACCCGTGGCATCCGATGCTCGGTTAGGGGGCATCTCCGATCGGGTGGCACTGGTGGCTTGTCCACCAGTGACTTCGAACCAGAGCCGTGGAGGGCAAGCCACCCGTGGCATCCGATGCTCGGTTAGGGGGCATCTCCGATCGGGTGGCACTGGTGGCTTGTCCACCAGTGACTTCGAACCAGAGCCGTGGAGGGCAAGCCACCAGGGCCACTCACCGCCGCCTCGAGAATGTCCGTCCCGGTAGTTCGCATCAAGTCGACGTTGGGGTTTTCCACCCGCGTCACCCGTCGTTGGCGACGAGACGACGAGCACCTCTTGGGCTTCGCGATCCACCAGCAGGGCCCGTGGCCACGTCTGGGCGTGCTCGAATCGTTGTGCGGCCCTTGAGGGTCGCGCGCTCGCGCGGCCTCGTTGCCCCCGGTTGTCGCTTCAACTGCGGCCGTCCGCGAGACGACCTAGAAGGCTGGCGACTCTGGGAAACTTCGCGACGAGGGGCAGGCCATGCGGATGGCGACGGCTTTGCTGGCGGCCGGCCTGGCGATCTCCGTCAGTCCGGCGGCGGCCGATACGTTCTGGACACGGCGAGCCAACCAGGCGAAGGCCGAGGCGATCCGGCTCTACGAGGCCGGAAAGTACGCCGACGCGATCCCCCTGTTCGACCAAGTTCTGGAAGGCCATCCCCGAGACGTCGAGTCGCACAACAAGCGAGGCGCGTGCTACCTGCGGCTCGACCAGCCCGATGTCGCGATCTCCGACTTCGACATTGCCCTCCGGCTGACCCCTTCCGATCCGGGCGCCTCGACCAATCGCGGCATCGCCCTGCTGATGCTGGGCCGTCCTCAAGAGGCCCTGGCCTCGTTCGAGATGGCGCTGGCCGCCTACGCGCTCGGGGTGTATCGTCCGTCCGAACGCGCCACGCCTTACGCGGGAATCGGGCAGGCGCTCCACGACCTGGGGCGGGACGACCTGTCCGTCACGGCCTACGACACGATGCTTCAGCTCGACCCGGCCAACGCGGTGGGCTTCCACGGCCGCGGCATCGCCCAGGCCGCGCTCGGACGGCTCGACGCGGCGGTCGCCGACTTCAACCGGGCCCTTCAGCTCGATCCGACCCGCGCGCGCGCCTTCGCCGATCGAGGTTCGGCGCTGGCCGGCCTCGGGCGCAACGACGAAGCCCTCGCCGATTTCCACGAGGCCCTTCGGCTCGACCCGAAGTTCGCTGCGGCCTACAAGGATCGTGGCGGCCTGTACGTGCGGCTCGGCCAGCCGGAGAAGGCGATTCCCGACCTCACCGAGGCCCTGAAGCTCAATCCGAAGCTGGCCACCGCCTACCAGAACCGCGGCGCGGCCTACAACACGCTGGGCCAGTTCGAGAAGGCCGTTCCCGACCTGCTGGCCGCCATCCGGCTCTCGCCCGAGAACGCCGGAGCCCATAACAACCTCGGCTTGGCCTACTTCGGACTCGGCCAGCTCGAACAGGCACTCGTCGCCCTCTCCGAGGCCGTCCGGCTCCGACCCGACAGCGCGGTTCCCCTGGCCAATCGAGGCCGGGCCTATGCCCGTCTCGGCACCTTCGAGAGCGCGATCCGCGACCTGGAAGAGGCCCGGCGACTCGACCCCAACGGCTTCAACGCCTTCGAGGAACTGGCCCTGGCCCTCGATGGACTGGGCCGCACCGACCAGGCGATCGAGGCCTATGACATGGCAATCCGCATCGCTCCGTCGGCGGGCGAGCTCTACGTTCGAAGGGGCAACGACCGCCGCGCCCGAGGCGACTGGCGAGGAGCCATCGACGACTTCGACCGCGCGATCCAACTCGACCCCAGGCGGGCCGAGGTCTATGTTCTCCGAGGCTGGTCGAGATTCTGTGCCAACCTCGACGGCGCGGATGCTGATGCGAGGGCCTACCTGGACCTGGCCCACTGGCGAACGCCAGCCTCGCCCTACATGGCCGTGCTCGCGGCGCTCGGTGCCCAGCGGGCCGGTCGCAAGGCCGATGCGATCGTCGTGCTCGACGAGGCGATCGCCAACACCTCGCCGGCTAACTGGCCCTTCCCAGTCCTGCTCTACCTTCGAGGTCGCATCTCGGCTCGGGACCTGATCGAGGCAGCCACAACCGACTCGAAGGCGTCCGAGGCCCGCGCCTTCCTTGGCCTGGAACGGCTCCTGGCCGGCGATCGGACCCATGCCGTCGAGCAACTCCGATGGGTTCGAGACCACGGCGCGAGCCCGTCGATTGCTGTCGATCTCGCCCTCGCCGTGCTCCAACGCCTCGAAGGGCCGGTCGAGCTAGGCGACGCGACCGACCCTTGAAACGCACGGTCAAGGCGCGTCTTTCGTCTCGATCTTCGGGAAGAGCGGCGACGGCTTCCCGCCCGTGAGCGGCGCCGTGACCTTCAACGTGGCGAGGTTGGGCCGGTTCAGCGCATCGGCATATCCGACCTCGTTCCAGGCCTGTCCCTCCTCGAAGTTAAAGGCGCTGTAGAACGTCTCGGCCGTCCGGGGCAGGAACGGCTTGATCAGGATCGCGACCACCCGCATCGTCTCGGCCAGGTTGATCAGCACCCCACGGCAGGCGTCGGGATCGGTCTTGATCAGCTTGAACGGCTCGGTGGCCTGGATGTAGCGGTTGACCGCGTCGAGCACTTCCAGCCAGATGCGCTGCAAGGCCGTGTTGTAGTGGAACGACCCGACCAGGTCTCGAAGCTCGCCGACCACGGTGGGAAGGTCGAGCCCCTGCCACCAGGCGGTGGCGTCGACAGCCGAGGCCCCCTCGAGCTGGCCGCTGAAATAGCGGACGCACATCGAGATAATCCGGCTGTAGAGGTTCCCGAGGTTGTTGGCCAGGTGGGCGTTGTAGACCTCGGCGAACCGCTCGAACGAGAACTCACCGTCGCCGCCGAAGGGGCACTGACTCATGAAGTAGTAACGGAATCCCTCGGTTGAGAACTTCTGGATGATCTCCATCGGTTCCACGACGTTGCCCAGGCTCTTGCTGATCTTCTGGACCTCGCCGGTCGACTCGTCCTTGCGATAAACAAACCCATGCGCGAAAACCCGCTTTGGCAATGGCAGCCCGGCCGACATCAGCATCGCCGGCCATAAGGCGCAATGAAACCGGGTGATGTCCTTGCCAATCACATGCACATCCGCTGGCCAGTACGAGCGGAACCGTTCCTCGTCCGTGCCGTAACCAATGCCCGTGATGTAGTTCAACAGGGCGTCAAACCAGACGTAGATCGTCTGGTCGGGGTCGAACGGCACCTTGATGCCCCAGGTGAACCCCTTGCGGGTGATCGACACGTCTTGCAGGCCCGACTCGACGAGGTTGACGATCTCGTTGCGGCGGCTCTCCGGCTGGATGAAGTCGGGGTTCTCGGCGTAGTGTTTCAACAGGCGATCCGAGAAGGCCGAGAGGCGGAAGAAGTAGTTCTCCTCCTCCACCTGGCGGAGCGGAACATTCGGGTGGTTCGGGCAGCGGCCGCCATGCTCGGCCACTTCCTTCTCGGTCTTGAACGCCTCGCAGCCGTCGCAATACAGGCCGGTGTAGGACTTCTTGTAGATATCCCCCGCGTCGTGAACCGCCTGGATGAACGTCTGACAGCCGATGTGGTGCCGCTCCTCGCTGGTCTGGATGAAGTCGTCGTTGGAGATTTCGAGCGCCTTCCAGACCTCCTTGAACTGGCGAGCCATGTCGTCGACGTAGGGCTTGGGCTCGACGCCAAGCTCCTCGGCGCGCTGGGAGACCTTGATCGTGTTCTCGTCGTTGCCCATCAGGAAGTAGACGGACCGGCCTTCCATCCGCTGGAAGCGCGCCTGAACGTCGGCGCCGATCTTTTCGAAGGCGGTGCCGATGTGGGGCCGACTGTTCGGGTAGTCGATCGCCGTGGTGATGTAGAACCGGTTCGCGTCGCTCATCGTCGAGAAGGATCCCCTTCCCCCTGGGCCAATCAGGTCGTCCTCGTCTCCTCGCTTCGGAAGACACGAGGTTCCGGCGGGGCGTTCGCCGGGCCTCAATCTTACCAGAATGGCTCGGGGATCGTCGCGGCGAGGTCGAAGGCTTCGAGGCGCATGGCTTCAGCCCGACCTTTGTCCGCTGGCCCAGCGTCGGGCACTCACCCCCGCGCCGATCAGGACTAGGGCAATCAGTCCGCTGTTCGGCTCGGGCACCTGAGGCCCGATCGGCGGCGGAGGGTTGACCCCTCCTGGCTCGACCGGCCCCTTGGGCACGACCACAGGCGGCGGAACCGTCGACCGGGCGATCTGGTCTTGTAAAAGCATCTGCCCAAGCTGGGGATGGAAATGGTCGAACCGCGCCGGGTTCAGACCGCGCCGCCATTGCAGGTACTCGACGAACGCCGTGTGCGGCAAGACCCCGCTCGGCGATGCGGAGAGAACGCGCAAGGCGTTCGGCCCCTTGACGTTCAGTTGATGCTGCTGAAGCGCCCTGGTGAAGTAGCGCTGCCAGTAATTCTGCTGTTGCTGGGCCCGCGAGGCGAGCATCGCCTCGTGGCGTTGTTGGACGGCCAGTCGCCAGGCGGCGCGACGCGCTTCAAGGGTCGCGAGATCCTGGCGAATGCGGATCGGGCTGGCGGTCGCCCTCGGGAGCCCGATCAGGCCGGCCAGGCTCAGAACCAGGCCGAGCCAGGTCCCCCGCCGGAGCCAGCCATCGCAACCTCTTCGGCCGCCGATCGTCGCCATCATGTCCCACCTGATTCGCATGAGAACCGACCCTTTGCGGCGTTCGCCCGGTCGACTGGGCCGATCCGGCTCGCCCGATGCCCGTTGTATCGGATGTTCGGGACAGGCGGCTTGAAGCGGTCAAGAGGAAGTTGGCCGAAAAGAGGGATTCTCTGGGCTCCAGGGAACGCGGCCCGATTGAACGGGACCGGGTGTGCCGGTTATGGTTGGAGCGGGACGGACGACCACCCAAACCGGCCGTTCGACGCTCCCAACCGATCGCGAGTCCCTGGAACAGACCCGAACCGAGCTGAGTTCGCCGCCGAGGAGTTCGACCATGGCCACCGTCACCGAGTTTCGCACCCAGATGTACATCAACGGCCAGTGGGTCGATGCCGACGGAGGGAAGACCCTGGCCGTGATCAACCCGGCCGACGAATCCACGATCACCGAGGTTTCCTTCGGCGGCCGCGCCGAGGCCGAACGAGCCATCGACGCCGCGGCGAAGGCCATGCCCGACTGGCGGGCCCGGTCGGCCTACGAGCGGGCCAAGATCCTCAAGGGAACCGCCGACCTGATGCGGCAGCGGGCCGACACGATCGCCCGGACCTTGACCCTCGAACAGGGCAAGCCGTTGCCCGAGGCCCGCGCCGAGGTGTTGCACGCGGCCGACACCTTCGAGTGGTTCGCCGAGGAAGGGAAGCGCGCCTACGGCCGGATCATTCCACCCTCAAACATGGTCAAGCGCCATTACGCGATCAAACATCCGGTTGGCGTCGTTGGGACGATCACGCCGTGGAACTTCCCCGCCGCCCTGCCCAGCCGCAAGATCGCGCCGGCCCTGGCCGTCGGCTGCACGGTGGTCAGCCGCCCGGCCGAGCAAACCCCATTGACCTTGATTCAGATGTTCGAATGCCTGGCTGAGGCCGGCATTCCCGACGGCGTGGCCAACCTCGTTCTGGGAAGCCCCCGAGCCGTGGCCGACGCCTTCTTCGAGCGGCCCGAGGTCCGGAAAATCAGCTTCACGGGCAGCACGGCCGTCGGCAAGGAACTCATTCGCCGCTCGGCCGACGGCGTCAAGCGGCTCAGCCTGGAACTCGGCGGCCACGCCCCCTTGATCGTCTTCCCCGACGCCGACGTGGAACAGGTGGCCAGGGCGGCGGTCATTGGCAAGTTCCGCAACAATGGTCAGGTCTGCATCGCTCCCTCACGCTTCTATATTCATGAGAAGATCAGCAAGGCGTTCACCGAGGCCTCCGTCGAACTGGCGAAGGGGCTGAAAATGGGCAGCGGCCTGGAGGAAGGGGTTCAAGTCGGTCCGATGTTCGAGTCGCGAGCGATGGACAAGGCCCAGGAGTTGATCGACGACGCCCGGCGGCATGGCGCCCAGATCCTCACCGGCGGCGGCCGCTCGACCCGCTTCGAACGGGGCTACTTCTTCGAGCCGACTGTGATCCGAGGCGTCGACCGCTCGATGAAGATCCTGACCGAGGAGCCGTTCGCGCCGGTCATGCCCTTGCTCGATTTCGGCAAGATCGAGGAGGTGATCGCCCAGGCCAACGACACACCGTATGGCCTGGCCGCTTATGTGTTCACGAATGATCTTACCGTCGCCACCCTCATGGCCGAGGGGCTGGAGGCCGGTATCATCGCGATCAACGACCCGGTGCCCGCCACGCCGCAGTGCCCGTTCGGCGGCATGAAGGAGTCGGGGCTTGGTCGGGAGCTTGGGATGGAGGGTCTCGACGCCTACCTTGAGACCAAGTACGTCTCGGTCGGCCTGAGAAGCTGAGCACGAGGGGGTCGCGCGATGAGTGGCGCCGAGTCGTCTGGTTCCCGGCCCGATGTTCCGGTTCTGGTCGTCGGGGCCGGGCCCGTTGGCCTGACCCTCGCCTGCGCCCTGGCCCGTCAGGGCGTTCGCTGCCGGATCGTCGATCAAGACGAGGGCCCCACCGACCAGTCGCGCGCCCTGGCCCTGTGGGAGCGGACCCTGGAGGTCTTTGACACGCTCGGCCTGATCGAGCCGGTGCTGGCCCGAGGTTGTCGGATGCACGGGCTGAACTCGTACGCCGAGGGCCGCCGCCTGCT
>CAZRGV010000011.1:0-9039 GCA_964599655.1 uncultured Isosphaeraceae bacterium
TCGGCCGTGACGGCGTCATCACGGTCGAGGAAGGCAAGTCGGCCGACACGACCCTCGAGTTCGTCGAGGGCATGCAGTTCGACAAGGGGTATCTGAGCCCGTACTTCGTCACCAGCCCTCAGACGATGGAGGCCGTGCTTGACGACGCCCTGATCCTTCTGCATGAGAAGAAGATCAGCAACCTTCGCGACATGATTCCGCTCCTGGAGCGGGTCGCGCAGTCGGGCCAGCCCCTGCTGATCATCGCCGAAGACGTTGAGGGCGAGGCTCTGGCCGCCCTGGTCGTCAACAAGCTGCGGGGCGTCCTGAGTGTCGGCGCCGGGCTTCGGCGACCGCCGCAAGGCGATGCTTCAGGACATGGCGATTCTCACCGGCGGCACGGTCGTCAGCGAGGATCTCGGCCTGAAACTGGAGAACTTGACCCTCGCCCAGCTCGGCAAGGCCAAGCAGGTGAAGGTCAACAAGGACAGCACAACCCTCATCCAGGGCGCCGGCAAGAAGGCCGATATCCAGAAGCGGATCGACCAGCTTCGACGCCAGATCGAGGAGACCGAGAGCGAGTACGACAAGGAGAAGTTCCAGGAGCGGCTCGCGAAGATTTCCGGCGGCGTGGCGTTGATCAATGTCGGCGCCGCGACCGAAGCGGCCATGAAGGAAACCAAGGCCCGCGTCGAGGACGCCTTGCACGCCACCCGCGCGGCGGCCGAGGAAGGGATTGTGCCGGGCGGCGGCACCGCGCTTTTGCGGGTCATTCCGGCCGTCGAGGCGGTCCGGAAGTCGCTCTCGGGCGACGAGGCCCTCGGCGCGGCGATCGTCCTGCGGGCACTCGAAGAGCCGGTTCGCCTGATCGCCGAGAACTCGGGGCATGATGGCGCGGTGGTGGCCGAAGAGGTCAAGTCGCAGGGCGGCTCGATCGGCTTCAACGCCAACACCGGCGAGTACGTCGACATGTTCCAGGCCGGAATCGTCGACCCGACGAAGGTCACGCGATCGGCCTTGCAGAACGCCGCGTCGATCGCCGCCTTGCTGCTGACGACCGAGGCGATGATCACCAACATCAAGGAAGAGGAAGAGGGCAAGCCCGCGCCGAAGATCGAGGGCGCGATCCGCTGAGTCCCGCTCCCGCCTTGACCGTCACCGCTCGAATCTCTCCCCTCAAGGCCCGGATCGCGAAACGATCCGGGCCTTGATCTCCCGCTCACCTTCATTTCGGCTCGACACCCGGATCGGCGACTCTGTTCGATTGGGCCGCCGGTTGCTATCTTGTTGTCCCCGGGCAAGAGAATCCCGGACCCGACAACGCTGTTCAGGAGAATCGATTCATGGGTAAAGGTGACAAGCGAACCAAGCGCGGCAAGATCTTCAAGGGAAGCTTCGGCAAAAGTCGACCCAAGAAGAAGACCAAGCCACAGGAACAATCCGCCGAGACGTCGCGGAGCTGACCCGCCGAATCCGCCCCGCCCCGCGGGTCCGGCGGCCAGCCAGGCTTGACGATCCAGAACGATTCCGAGACACCCGAACACGAGGAAGCGCGCCGGCTCGACAGAAGCGCCTGGCGGACGCTCGAAACGGATCACTCCGAACCGAACTCGATCGCCGGAATCTTCGTACATCAAATCAGGCATTCCGCTCCGGGAGCCCGGCGGCGCCCGGACGTTCTCGACGCCAAATCGCCCACTCGGATCGATCCTAGAATGGAATCGGCGACGGATCGACACTCGAAGGGGACGCGAAGGGCGAACGCCGAGAATCCTCGGGATTGTTCGACAGGTCCGAGGCGCATTGGCCCGATGATTGATTAGGCGACCCGAGTCCGGTGGTCCTCGCGTGGGAGGGACCGGTTCGGAATGGTTCCAGAACCAGCGAAACCTGTAACGTGGAGGCGGGGATAGAGCGTTGGATTCCGCAAAACGGCATGGTTGTGATACCATGATCCAAGATCAATCCGCCGCGGAAAGGCCCCGAACGAGATCCCGTGCCGATGGCGACAACGAAGCGCGACTATTACGAGGTCCTCGGCGTTAAGCGAGACGCGTCCGCCGAAGAGATCAAAAAAGCGTATCGCCAGATGGCGCTGAAGAACCACCCGGATCGAAACCCGGGAGACGCCGAGGCCGAGCGGCGATTCAAGGAAGCGGCCGAGGCATACGAGGTTCTTTCCGACCAGGCGAAGCGCCAGCGCTACGACCGTTACGGCCACGCGGGCATGGAAGGGGCTGGCGTCCACAATTTCCGAAGCGCCGACGACATCATGTCGGCCTTCAGCGAGATCTTCGGCGGCGGCCTCTTCGGCGACATGTTCACGCCGCGACGCCGTGGCCCTCGTCCCGGTCAGGATCTCATGATGAAGCTCGAAATCGAGCTTCAGGAAGCGGCCCGAGGAGCCACCAAGCCCATCGAGATCAACCGGCAGGAAATCTGCGACGAGTGCGAGGGCAGCGGTGCCCGCAAGGGGACCATCGCCGTCACGTGCGACTACTGCCGGGGCCAGGGGCAGGTCGTTCAGTCTCGAGGGTTCTTCCAGGTGGCCACGACCTGCCCGGCCTGCGGCGGCGACGGCACCCGGATCGTCGACCCTTGCACCAAGTGCCGAGGAACCGGCCGGGTGATGGCGACGGCCCACCTTCGCGTCGATATCCCGCCAGGCGTCGATACCGGCATGTGGCTCCAGCTTCGCAACCAGGGGGAGCCCGGCGACCCCGGCGCTCCGAGAGGCAACCTGCGAATCCAGATCCAGATCCGACCGCACCGATTCTTCGAGCGACGAGGCAACGACCTGTACTGCCAGGTACCGATCAGCTTCCCGCAAGCCGCCCTCGGTGCCGAGATCGAGGTCCCCACTCTCGAGGGAACCGAACGGCTGACGATCCCCCGTGGCACACAGAGCAGCGAGATCCTCAAGCTCAAAGGCCGGGGAATGCCTGACATCAACGGCCGTGGCCGAGGGGACGAGCTGGTCGAGGTCGTGGTGGAAACGCCCCGACGACTCTCCGCGCGTCAGGAGGAACTGCTTCGGGAACTGGCCGAGCTGGAACACGAGGACGTCAGTCCCAAGCGAAGAAGCTTCTTTGAGAAACTCCGCGACTACTTCACCGAGGAACCGGAGGCCGACTCGCATGGCGGCCACTGATGGAACCGCATCAGGGCGCGCTGAACGGCGTCAAGGGCCCGGGGATCACGAACCCATGAACGACCCTTCCCATCCAAGAGACTCCGCGGCACCGGGTGATGCCAAACCCGATCCGCAAGACTCCGAAGCGACGGTAAGCCCCGCATCCAGGGACACCGAGGCCGCAATGCTTGATGAGGAACTGGCCCAGGTTGCCCGGCAGCGCGACGAATACCTGGATCAGCTTCAGCGCTCCCGCGCCGAGTTCGCGAATTTCCAGAAGCGGGTTCGCGCTCAAGCGGAAATCGATCGCTCCTACGCCGTGGGTGGCCTGGCGGTCGATCTGCTGGCTGTGATCGACAACTTCGAGCGCGCCCTCGAAGCCGCCCGAAGCTCGGGAGCCGCGTCCATCGTCGAGGGGCTCGAGATGGTCTACAAGCAGTTGCTCGCGGCCCTGGCCAAGCACGAGATCGAGCCGATCGCCGCCCTCGGCCTGCCGTTCGACCCCAACCAGCATGAGGCGATCACCCAGGTGCCAAACGCCGAACACCCCGAGGGGACCGTCGTCGCCGAACTGGGCCGGGGTTACAAGATCCGGGACCGCGTGCTGCGTCCCTCCAAGGTTGCCGTCTCCGTCAAGCCCGGGAATTGACCGGGCAACGCCTCCAGCAACAGCCCACCGACCATTCCGATTTGTTGATTCCTAGGCCGATGTGAGAGCGCGAGCGACCCCTCGCGCCTCCTGGATCGGCCGACCTCCAAGGGCCCGTGCATGCCAACCTACGACTACGTGTGCGACGCCTGCGGCCACGAATTCGAAGCCTTCGAATCGATCAAAGCCGACCCGCAGCGAACCTGTCCGAAGTGCCACGAAGATCAGCTCCGCCGGAAGCTTGGCCCCGGCGCGGCCATCCTTTTCAAGGGGTCTGGGTTTTATCAGACCGACTACCGAAGCGACTCGTACCGCAAGGCCGCCAAGGCTGACAAGGCCCCCGAGTCGACCGCCAAGTCCGGCGATTCCTCGTCCAATGGTTCCAGTTCCCCGGCCAAGTCCGAACCTGCCAAACCCACCAGCAGCGGCGGAACCTCGCCATGATCCAGGGGCGATGCCCGATCTGCGGCAAGTCCTTCGCGATTCGGACGCTCGACGAGCTTCCGACCTTTCCCTTCTGTTCCGAGCGTTGCCGACTGGTGGACCTTGGTCGATGGATCGACGGCTCTTACGTCATCCCCGGCTCTCAGACCCCCGCCGGCAAGGATGAGCCGGTATCTCCGGAGGAGTCGGAGTAACGCCGGTCAGGTCGGTACGATCGCGGGGCAACGTTCCTCGCGCGGCGAAAGACGGATTGCGGAGGCCAGGGGCTCCCCGCAATCCGTCTTTGTGTTTCCCGGCCGGAGGATTCCGGGCCGCAGACCCTTCCTCAGCCAAGCTTCCGGTCGGCGATCTGGACGAGGTTCGCCACGGGCAGGCCGTACGGGCAGGCCTTCTCGGCGGCCTGAAGATCGGCCTTCGCGAGATCGCGAGCCTCGGCAGGCAGCGCCTGATAGAGGGCGCGGGCCTGCTGTCGCTTGCCATAGGCACTGTAGTACCGCAGGTAGCGGAGCACCGTCGAGACGGGGACGCCCCGGGCGGCCGTCTCGCAGAGGTGGCCGCAGCCGTGGCAATACATGTTGGCCGTCTTCTGGCGATGCTCCTCCAGCAGACGGGCTTCCTTGGCGGTCAAGGGCTCGCGACTGGCGGCGACGTTCTCCTTGAGGTCGGAGAGGTTCGTCATCTCGCTGACGACGACCTGCATTCGCTGGTCCGACCAGACGGCCTTGATCGCCGCCACTTCCTTTTTGAAGCCCTTGGCCTGAAGCGCGGCGATCTTGTCGGGGAAGCTCTCGGCGCCCTTCTGGGTCTTCATGGCGACCAGGCCGATGTTGGCCTTCGATGCCTTGTCGATCGCCCGCTGAAGCTTGTCATGATCGACAACGCGGAAGTTGTACTGGATCATCACTTGGTCGAGCCAGCCAACCTCGGCGACCGTCTCAAGGATCTCGGGCAGCATGGCGTCATGGCAGCTCAGGCCGCAGAAGCGGATCTTGCCCGCCTTCTTCAGATCCTCGAACGCCTTCCGAACATCCGGGTCGCGGAGCATGCCGATCTGCTGACCGCCGATGCCGTGGATGTAGTAGCAGTCGAGGTAGTCCGTCTTCAGCCGCTCGAGACTCCCGTTGAGCCGCTCCGCGAAGGTGGCCGCGCCTTTCGCGCCCCCTCGTTTGTAGCTGTTGTTCTTGCTGACGAGGTAGACCTCCTTGCGGAGTCCGGTTCGCTCGAGGACTTGGCCGAGGACCTGCTCGGCGACGGTGTTCTCGTACGACTCAGAGGTGTCGATATATCGAACCCCCGCCGCGAGCGCGCGTTGAACAAAACTCGGCTGAAGGGCCCAACTCGTGCCCATGCCCAGCTTGGTGACCTTCTGGCCGGTCTTGCCCAGGGTTACCAGCGGGACCGCCGCCTCCGGAGGAGCCGCCATCACGGATTCCGCCGACGCCAGGACCGCACCGGTCGCCGCCGCGGTCTTGAGGAAACGCCTCCGATTGCCGCCGCCACACGTCTCGCCCATCGTGCCTTCCTCCTCTTGAGTCGAGTCAAGACACCACCCGAACCGCCCGGCGAAGGCCAGACGCGGGCCGTCCACAGGAACATGGCCCCTCATTCTGAGCCATCCAGGGAGCCGGGTCAACAAAGATTTGACAAACGATGCCGGTCATTGTGACGGAGACAAACCGCGTCGAATGGTCACATGCAAGGATTTCCCGTGTACGACCCGGCACCGAGACTGGTCGTTTTTGGTCGAACCAACGATTGCGTATCGTCAGTCCTCAAACGACTGGATCGCGTCTCATCGCGTGTGTCTTAGCGGTGCGGAGGTCCGTTTCCGTGTTTGATGTTCGGGGATTCCGGGGACGGCGGCACCTGGCTTGGAGACTGGAGGTAGCGGAACAGGTCGGCGACTTGCCGTTCGTCGAGGCTGTCGAGCAGACCCGTCGGCATGAGGGAAGAGTCGGACTTTCGCTCCTCGGTGATCTCGTCGCGTGGGATAACGAGTCGTTCGGTCGGTGTCTGGATCGTGACGGTCCGTTCACCCTTTTCCGCGACCAGGCCGTTGATGACTCGGCCGTCCGAGAGAGCGAAGATGGACATTCGATAGTCGAGAGCCAGGGAGGCGTTGGGGTCGAGGATGTTCTCCAGAAGGTAGCCAAGGTCACCGCGCTGGGCGCCCGTGAGCTCGGGACCGACCGCGCCGCCTTCGCCGAAGAGCTTGTGACACTGGGCGCAGGTCTTTTCGAAGATGGCCCGGCCGCGGGTGGCATCCGCTCGCGTCAGTCGGCCGTTGTCCAACGCCTGCCTCAACTGCCCGATTCGCGCGCGGGTCTCGATGGAGACCGGTCGCTCGCGACCCCAGATCTCCTCGACGAGGGTGCGAATGGGCGCTTCCTTCCAGTTGCGGAGCTGGCGGACGACAAACACTGGAACATCCTGGCGGGTGATCCGGCCTGCCTGGACGGCCTTGACCAGCATCTCGGCCGACGATTGCCTCGCGGCGAGTCCGGCCAGGGCCGCTTCTCGGGCGTCCCTGGAGAGTTCCGGATAGGAATTGAGAATGATCCGGGACGTCGCGGGGTCGTCGTAGGTCGCCAGAGCGCGGACTGCTTCGGCGGCGAGGGCTGGCTCGGCCAGAAGGCGACGGAGAAGGGCTTCGAGCCCATCGGGACGGAGCCGGGCGAGCGTCTTGAGCGCCTCCTGGCGGGTTGTGACGTCGCCGTTCGTATCGGCGGCGAGGGCCTGGAGTTCCTCGATCGCGGCGGCGTTGCCGAAGACGGCGGAGAGTTCTCGGACGAGGACGCGAATCGATGCGTCGTCGGAGGCGGCCAGTTCTCGGGCGGCCTCGTCCCAGCCGGCGGGGGCCCCGGCGCGCCGGGTTTCGCGGAAGACATCGGCCAAACCCGAGAGCCATTCGAGGCGGACGTGATCATTCTCGTCCTCGGCCAGTCGTCGGACGATCGGGGAGACCAGCTCGGGCCGGTCTCGCTCCTGGGCCAATCGTCGAGCGACAAACCTCGGGAGCGAGCCGAAAACCGGGGCGTTGGCCAGCGCCGCGGCGCGCTCGGGAGCGGCGATCACCGCGGGCTCGATACCATACCAGACCATCAGTGGCAGGACCGGATCCTTGGCAAAGGCCCCGTGCTTCGCGATCGCGCTGGCGATTCCCCATCGCCGCGCGACCGGCAGTCGCTGGAGCGACGAGGCCAGGAAGGTGAGCACCAGTCCCGATTCCTCCCTCGCCGCTCGCTGTTCCATCGCGGTGATCGCACGAGCCGAGGGCGTCCCGGAGTCAACTAGCAAGCGGACAATCCAGGCGCGGACGTACTCCGACGAGTCGTCAAGCCGGCCAATCAGCCAGGGCTCCTCGACCGCTCCGATCCCGTACAGGCACCACAACGCCTTCAGCCGCAGTGGAACGTCGTCCGCTTCCTCGAAGATCGCCCGCAGCGCCTCGCGAGCCTGGGTGAGGTCGCGACCGGCCGCGGCTCGCTCCTGCAAGATCCGGCGGGACTGCCGGGCATACCAGACGTTCGAATGCCGCTGCAACTTGACGAGTTCCACGTCGTCAAGGGCCGACAAGTCCGTGAACTCAGGCGCCTTTGGCGTGCCGTGAACGATCTTGTAGATCCGGCCCGAGGAGCGGTAGACGCCATCGGCCTCGTGGCATTCGCCGATGTCCGACCAGTCGGCGACAAAAACGCCGCCGTCGGGGCCGGAGAGAAGCGTGATGCCTCGGAACCAAGGATCGGACCAGGCGATCGGGTCGGGTCGGTGGGTCGCCGTGTACGTCGCCGATCGCCGTTCCAGATGGTCGCGATTCATCCGGTGGCCATGGAGGTTCAGGGCAAAGACATCGCCACGGTAGTCGTCGGGCCAGTTGTCACCTTGATAGATCATCAGGCCGGCGTGCGCGTGGCCGCCGCCAGACCGGTCGGTCGTCGCGGTCACACCGAGCGTTCGGATATCGCTCCAGACCTCGCGCGTATCCCAGTGGTAGTGGTCGGCCGTCTGGGGAATCAAGTCGTAGAAGTTGGCCGCGCCGGGGTCCTGGCCGTACATCCGCTGGTAGTGGGCGCCGGGAACAACGTGCCAGAGGTGGCCGATGACCGTGTTGATGAAGAACGCCTGTCCGTGTTTGTCCCAGTCCAGGCCCCAGGGGTTGGTGGTGCCCTGGCAAACGACCTCGAAGATGTCTCGCGTGGGATGATAGCGCCAGATGGCGCCGTTGACCGCCACGCGATCCTTATCCGGCGTGCCGGGGCGACCAACGTGTGACGTGCCCTGAATCCCCTGACGGCCATAGAGCCAGCCGTCGGGCCCCCATTGCAAGCCGTTGACCAGACAGTGGTGAATCACGACGTCGTCCCAGCCGTCGAGCACGACGACCGGTTCCCCATCGGGCACATCGTCACCATCGCGATCGGGCAAGAAGAGGAGGTATGGGGAGCAGGTTGCCCACACGCCGCCGAAACCAACCTCCACGCTCGATAGTCGGATGCCGCCGTCCCAGAAGACCTTCCGTTTGTCAAAGCGGCCGTCGTGGTTGGAATCCTCGAAGATCAGGATACGATCGCGCAGGTTTTTATCGAACTTGATTTTGGACTCAGCATAGGTGTAATTCTCGGCAACCCAAAGCCGTCCCTTTGCGTCGAAGGTCATCGCGATGGGTTGGCGAACGTCGGGCTCGGCGGCAAACACGGTGGCGCGGAATCCCTCCGGCAGCCTCAGTCCGGCCAGGGCCTCCGCGGGCGAGGTTGGCCCACCCTGTGCTGCCTGCGAGTCGTAGGGCTGCGGGAAATCGTCGGCCAAGGCGCTCGACGCCATCGTGGTCACCACC
>CAZRGV010000011.1:9049-28857 GCA_964599655.1 uncultured Isosphaeraceae bacterium
AGGAACCACCGCCAGTCACATCCGCGTTTCATCACGAAGACTCCTCAGCCGCCGACGGGTCTGCGCCGGAATGATCCGTTCGCGTCATATTACCGCCGGGAAACCGGTTGAGGAACCAAGCGGAAGACGATGGCTCCGAGGTTCCCGTCCAGGGATGCGCCCTTCCTTTTATGGTGAGGAGTCGTCTTCGAGGGGATCGAAGGGGGCTTGATCGTCGAGGTTCCTCGCGTCCAGCCCACGATGGGCGTTGCCGGTCACTGGCGGCTTCCAGACGCAGCCGGGACCGGCCTCGCGTTTTGCAAGGCCGGTCCCGTGTCAGGATTCGCAACGTTCGTTACGAGTTGTCGGTCAGCCAGGAGGCGCCGACGGCTCGGCCGACTCGGGAGGTGCTGCGGACGGCAGTGAGGGCACCTCGGCCTGGATCGGCTCGGGCAGGGTCGGTAGCGACGAACTGGAGGTTGGCAGCTCGAGAGGAACTTCCTCGCCGGGGGCCGAGACGCGGTTCGAGGCGGGCATGACCTCTGGCTCCGAGGTCCCGGAAGGTTGCCGCGAGAGGTACGGAGGGGCACCAGTCGGCACGGTCGGGGGCGCGGGGCTCGGAGCCGGACCGAAGGTGCCGCTGGGGGCCGGCTGCGGAGGCAGGTTCTCCTGCCGGAAGTTCGGCGGAGCCGTCGGCGGAACCTCGTCCGGATTCAGCGGACCGACGATCGGCCTCGGGTGATAATCGCCCGTGCCGCCGGTCGGGTGCTGGTGATGGGCGGCTTGCTGGTCGTGAGCCTGGATGTAGGCCTTGACCGGCCATGGGCCCTCGGCAACCGCGATGTTGTCGTACGCCAGCAGTGTGCCCTTGGCTTCCTCGAGGGCGACGATGGCCGTGTTGTACCGGGTCTTGAAATCGGCCTCCTGCGCAACGGCCGTGGCCCATCGGTTCACGGCGTCAAGGTAACGGTCGATCGTGATCGTGCCGTTCTCGTAGAACGCCTTCTGAGCCTCAAGACGCTGCAAGGCGGCGGCCTTCAGTCGGCTGGCCGTCTTGAACAGCTTGTAGTTGGCGTCGACTTCCAGAAAGAACCGGGCGAGCTGGTGCGTGGTCTGGTGAACGAACTGCTGGAGATAGGCCCGTTGCTGAAGCAGCGTGTACTGCGCGAAGCGAACGTTGGCCAGAGGGCCACGGTATCCGAGGGGCATCTGGAACGTCAGCCCGATCTGCCAGGTCTGGAAGTTGTTGTACTTGCCCGGAATGGGATTCAAGCCGGCCGCCCGCTGCTGGAACTGAAGAATGGGGTCGATCGCCTCGATCGTTCGGCCGGTCATGACGGCCTCGGCGGCATCAAGGTGATGTCCCAGGCCGTTGAGCTGGTAGAGTGCGTCGAAGTTCAAGACCGGAAGGAGCTGGTTGCGAGCGACCAGCAGTTGCAGTTCCGCGACGCGGACCAGGAGCTGTGCCTGCACGATGTCGGGCTGATAGTTGACCATCTGAGCCAGGCTAGCCTGCCAGTTCGGCTCGAGACGGGCTTCGGTCGGAGCCGTTACGGGAACGATGCGCCGGTTGTCCGACGGGGGCAGACCAAGCAGGTTCCGGAGCTGACGCTCGACGGTGATGAGGTTGGCCGTCTTGTCGACATAATCGAGCCGGAAGCGTTCGAGCTGTTCCTCGGCTTCGGCAACGTTGGGAATTGAGCCGGCACCGACCTCGAACTTGGCCTTCTCCCGTTGAAGGATCTTCTCGCCGAGATCGACGGCGGTTTCACTGGCCCAATACTGGACCTGGGCCTGGGCGAGGGCCCAGTACTGCTGTTCGACCGAGCGAACCAGCCTCTGAATCTCCGCCTTGAACTGCCAGACACTGAAGTCGGCCCGGATGCGGGCGATGACGATCGGTGCCCGGTTGGCCTCGAGGCCCGCGGGCTGCGGGTTTGGATTGAACTGCGAGGTCGGGGCGGAACCCAGCAACGGCTGGCTGAACTTGAATTGGAGGTTCGATGTGTACGCCGAGGGATAGACGTTGACCGGGCTGTTCTGATATTGATAGGAAACGTTGTGTGTGACACCGATGGTGCTACCGACGGCCGTCCGCTTCTGTAAGGTCGCGGCGAAGTTGGCGGTATCCTGGAACGAGATCAGTGGGAACTTGTTGCCGACGGCAAAGAAACCGGCACCAATCGAGTTGTTGAAGGGTTGAACGTTCCGGCCCCAGAACAGGGTGGTCGACAGGTTCGCGTCGAAGGCGGAGAGGGCTGAGGCGATCTGAGTTTCTTGGATCGCCGGGTCGTAAACGGTAGCCAGGCTTCCGGCACCGAGGGTATTGACGTTTCCGACAGCAAGGAACTGTGGCTCGAAGCCGCCGACCGGGATACCCTGGGCACCCAGGGGAATGACGCGGACGATCTCGGCGTTGTCGAGGCCGATGTGAATGGCCTCCTGGAGCGTCATTTCCCAGATCTCGGCGGCCTCGGGATTACTGGTCGTCCGAGGGTCCGCCACCTTGGGCAGGGGCATTGATAGGTTGTCTTCCAGGAAGGCCGCTTGCTTGACCTCGGCGTCTTCCTGTTCGGCGAGCACCCCAGGGTCACGGGGGACGACCTTCGATTGGTCGATGTACGGGACTCTGCGACAGCCAGCACCGGGGACGCAGGCCCCCGCCAGGGCCGCCATCAAAGCCAACCGGTTCCCGATAGCGGTCAATCGCATGGCCAGACCGTCCTTGACCTAAAGCGCCATGTGACGAGTAGAACCCGTTCGCGAAATCACGATCCGGCGCCGGGCTCCGGATCCAACACTCAGGGCGGAAACTCGCGACCAGGTCGGCGATCCGGGGCGTCCCTGCCCCCAAACGCCTCAATCCTCGGCACCTTGGAGACCCCTCTCACGGTCGCGGTTTCGACCGGCCGGAGACGTGCCTCCTCGCGGGGCCAGACAACGTTGAACGTGGGCCGGACTCACGAAACCGAGGGAAATCCCTCGTCCGAGAACCCGACGTATCGATCTGTCAAAAGGGATCGGTTCTAACGGAAGTGCGTCTTGAGAAGACTTGGCGGATTGTACGGTTTTCGCGGCCCATGCCTAGTCCAATTCCGCCGCGAGGCACAGCCCCCGCCCGTCTCCGCTGCAACGGGACCGGAACTGACGAAGAATTCCCGAGGGCGCGTCAGGCGGCATGACTTCGCGACTTTCTCGCGGGCCGGCTTCCACTGCGGATCGACTGCGCCAACCAGCGTCGAAGGTGCGTGATTTCGCCCGGCTCGGACCCTTCCAGCGCATGGCCGAGGAATTGCACCAGGTATCCGCCGACGAACATCGCCAGCGAAAACAAGAAGATCGGCAGAGAAACCAGGGCGAGGAAGACCGGAGCCAGCAAAACCCCGACCAGGGTCAAGGGAATTCCCAGGATATGCAGCAGGAAGCTGGCGGGATGGCGATGACGTGCCAGCCAGTCCTGGACCACGGGGGCGGGGTTGTGCGGTGGGCAGAGCATCCTGGGGCACATCCTTCCGCGACGTCGGCCGAGCGAGCCCTGGAGACGCCCGGCGCTTGACGGCGTCTCCGAAGGTATTGTAGCCTGAGCACTTCGAGATGGCTACGATACCCGAGCCGACTCGAGCGCCGCAACCCTGTTTCATCCCGCGAGACTGAGTGACGTTGCCGCGGGCCGCCCTCGGGCGAGTCCCCGCGCCTCGGGAGAGAGAACGCCGAAATGGCTCATCAAGTGACCCTGATTCCGGGCGATGGTGTCGGTCCCGAACTGGCCGAGGCGACCCGGATGTGCATCGACGCAACTGGCGTGAAGATTGACTGGGACGTCCAGGAAGCGGGCGTCGACATCATGGAGAAGGTCGGCACACCCGTGCCCGACAGCGTCCTGGAGTCGATTCGCCGCACCGGAGTCGCCCTGAAGGCCCCGATCACCACGCCCGTCGGCACCGGGTTCCGAAGCGTCAACGTCTACCTTCGGCAGGCCCTCGACCTGTACGCCTGCGTTCGTCCTTGCAAGCAGTACGAGGGGGTTCGTTCCTACTTCTCAGCGGCCAAGGTCGACATCGTCATTGTCCGGGAGAACACCGAGGACCTCTACGCCGGCATCGAGTTCGAGAAGGGCAAGCCCGAAACGCTCGAGCTGCTGGCCGACATCAAGCGGCTCAACGGCAAACAGATCCGTGAAGACTCGGGCATCTCGATCAAGCCGATCTCGGTCACAGGCTCGAAGCGCATCGTCAAGTACGCCTTCGAGTACGCCCGCAAGCACGGCCGCAAGAAGGTCACGTCCGTTCACAAGGCCAACATCCTCAAGTATTCCGACGGCCTCTTCCTCGAAGTGAGCCGGGAGGTCGCCAAGGACTACCCGGACATCGAGTTCGAAGACCGGATCGTCGACAACATGTGCATGCAGCTCGTTCAGAAGCCCGAGCTGTATGACGTGCTCGTGCTTCCGAACCTTTACGGCGACATCCTCTCCGACCTCGGCGCCGGCCTGGTCGGCGGCCTGGGCGTGGCGCCCGGCGCGAATATCGGCGAGAAGGGAGCCGTGTTCGAGGCGACCCACGGATCGGCGCCGAAGTACAAGGGGCAGTGGAAGATGAACCCCACGGCCCTGATCCTCTCGGGCGTCCTGATGCTCGACTACCTTGGCGAGAAGGACGCGGCCAAGCGGCTTGAGGATGCCGTGGCCCAGGTCATCAAGGAAGGCAAGTCGGTCACCTACGACATGAAGCCGCACCGGGACGATCCCACGGCTGTTGGGACCAAGGAGATGGCTGAGGCGATCATTAAGGCCATGGGGGCCTGATCGGGACCGGCCACGGCTGACCGATCACCAGACTCGTGAAGGCCACGTCCTCACGAGTCTGGTCGTCGTACGGTCGATACGAAACCGGGGCATTCCCGATGTCGAGTCCGGCCAAAGGAGTGGCCCAAGGTGAAGGAAGCCGAGTTCCTCCGGCTGATTCGAGGCGAAACGCGAGGGCTGCTCGCGGGCGTCCTGCGATCCATCCTTTGGGTAGCGGCCTCGCTGTACGCGCTCGGGGTCAAGATCCGCAATCTGGCCTTTGACCAGGGCTGGAAACGGATCGAGCGCGTTGAGGTTCCGGTCGTTTCGGTGGGTAACCTCACCCTCGGCGGCACTGGCAAGACCCCGATGGTCGAGTGGGTTGCGCGCTGGTTCCGCAGCCGGGGGGCCAGAGTGGGGTTGCTGAGTCGGGGGTACGGCCAGGTCGAGGGCCTCAACGACGAGGGACGGGTTCTGGAGGACAACCTGCCCGACTGCCCGCACCTCCAGGGTTCCGACCGGGTGCTTCTGGCCCGGACGGCGATCGAGGAGCTCGAGTCGCAGGTCCTGATCCTCGACGATGGCTTTCAACATCGGCGGTTGGCCCGCGACCTCGATATCGTGTTGCTCGATGTGCTCGAGCCGTTCGGCACGGGCCGGATCTTTCCTCGTGGGTTGCTCCGAGAGCCCATCCGCTCGCTCCGACGTGCCGACATCGTCGTCCTCTCTCGGGCCGATCTGATCGACGTCCCGACCCGTGACGCCATCCGGGCCGAGGCCGAACGCGAGTGTGGCCCACTTCGTTGGGTCAGCGCCAGCCACGCGCCTCAGTCACTGATCGACGCGGATGGCCGGTCGTTTTCGCTCTCCGATCTCCAAGGCGCGCGAGTCGTGGCCTTCTGCGGCATCGGGAATCCAGAGGGGTTTCGGCGCACTCTCGCGAAGATCGGGGTCAAACCGCTGGGATTCCGAACGTTTCCCGACCATCATCCTTATGGTCGGACGGACGTGGACGACCTATCGCGATGGGTCCGGGATCTTGGCGCCGATCTGGCCTTGACTACCCAGAAGGATTTGGTGAAGCTTCGGACCCCGAATCTCGGACCGGTCCCGCTTCGCGCGCTCCGGATCGGCCTGAAGATCCTCGACGGGGAAGCGATCCTGGATGAGGCCCTCGGCTCGCTCTGGCGGAGTGAGTGAACGGGTCCCAGCAAGACACGAATGGGACGGCCCGTCTCGACACGGAGGTTCGATGCGGATCGTCGTCTTTTCCCCAAACTTGATCGGTGACACCGTGATGGCCACGCCGGCCTTGCGGGCGCTCCGGAGAGGTTTTCCTGACGCTCACATCGCCGTCGTCATCAAGCCGCAGGTCTCTCCGACGCTCGACGGCGCCCCCTGGTTCGATGAGCGGATCCTGTTCGCTCCCAAGGCCCGGGACAAATGTCATCGAACGCTCGCCACGATTGGACGTCTGCGACGCGAACGATTTGACCTGGCCGTCCTGTTTCCCAACTCGTTTCGATCGGGCCTGATGGCCTGGCTCGGTGGCGCGCGTCGTCGAATCGGCTACGACCGAGGGCGCGGCCTGCTGCTGACCGACCGGCTTCAGCCGCCTCGAGACGCCGGAGGTCGCTACTTGCCGGTTCCGGCCGTTGAGTACTACCTGGCGATCGTTCGTCGACTGGGTTGCCCGGTCGAATCGGTTCGGACCGAGCTGTTCACGACCGAGGCCGATGAGACGGCTGCGGATGGTGCCTGGGAACGGCTGGGCCTGTCAAGGGCCGTGGAATCGCCCGTCGTCTGCCTCAACACCGGAGGCGCGTTCGGCCCGGCCAAGAGCTGGCCCTCGGACTACTTCGCCCTGCTGGCGCGTCGCCTGGCCGTCGAGGTCGGCGCGTCGGTTCTCGTGATCTGCGGCCCGAGCGAACGCGACGCGGCACGAGACATCGTCGCCCGCGCGAGTCATCCTCGTGTCGTCAGTCTGGCCGATGAACCCTTGAGCATTGGTCTGAGCAAGGCGAGCGTCCGGCGATCGTCCTTGCTGGTGACGACCGACTCGGGCCCTCGGCACTTCGCGGGGGCGTTCGGCGTGCCGGTGCTCAGTCTGTTCGGCCCGACCCACATTGCGTGGACGCGGACCTACCACCCGAATGCCGTTCACCTTCAGCAACCGGTCCCTTGCGGGCCGTGTCAAAAGGGAACCTGTCCGCTGGGTCATCACCGTTGCATGCGGGAATTGTCGCCCGAGGCCGTTTTCGAGGCCGCGAGCCGTCTTTTAGGGACGCGCTCCGTCGGGCTTCGACCTCCGCGCGACGTTGAGACGAATTCCTCGATCCGCCGCGACCCGTGCGTAACGCGATCCGCGGATGTTCAATGATCCCAAGGGGACGGAGCCGAATCATGGCGGTCTGGCTCGTCACGGGCGGGAGCGGATTCCTGGGTCGTCACGTACTGGCCTCGCTGACGAGCGCCGAGCGTGCTGGCGTGGAGGTCGTGGCGCTGGGTCGCCGCTGTCCGCCGGGATGGCCGGCCGATCGGTTCTTCCAGGCCGATCTCGATGATGTTCGGGGCTTGAAGCGGGCCCTGGCCGCCTCGCGCCCGAGCGTGGTCTTTCACACGGCGGGAACGACTCCGCCGGCCGATCCCGGGCAGCTCTACCTGGGCAACACGAGAGCGACCTCGCACCTATTCGAGGCTCTTCGGCTTCTGGAATCCTCAGTGCGTATCGTTCTCGTGGGTTCGGCGGCTGAGTTGGGTCCGGTGCCACCGGACGCATTGCCGGTCGCCGAGGAACAACCGTGCCGCCCGGTGGGCGCCTACGGACTGAGCAAGTGGGCGGCGACGAGACTCGGCCTGAGCGCACCCGAGCCGCTGGAAGTCGTCGCGGCGAGGGTGTTCAACCCGATCGGGCCGGGGCTTCCGGTCGTTCAAGCGTTCGGCCGGTTCGCGGCGGTGCTCGCTGAACCGGGACCGGACCCGCTTCGCATGACCGTCGGCGGCCTGGACGCCCGTCGTGACTTCATCGACGTCCGGGACGTGGCCTCCGCCCTGATCGCGCTGGCGCTCCGAGGCCGGGCCGGGCTCGTTTACCATGTCGGATCAGGGCACTCGCGATCGATCGGGGCCGGCCTCGAACTTCTGATCCATCTCAGCGGCCGGAACGTCCAGGTCGAAATCGTCGAGAATCACCGCGGGCCGTCCGATTCTCGCGCCGAGATTCGTCGAATTCAGGAACACACCGGCTGGGCACCGCGAATCTCCTTCGAGCAGAGCCTCGCCGATCTCTGGGACGAGGTTCACGCTAAAGTCACGAACTGGCCAGGCTCGTTGCGTGTCGCTTGACCCCGAACGGCCTCGCATGGGAGATTGGCTCGATGACCAACGCCGACTCCCCTGCCCCGCCCGAGCTACCGCTGTTGCAAATCCCGGCCGAGATTCACGACGCCATGGTGGACCATTGCCTTCGCGAGGCACCGCTGGAATGCTGCGGCCTGCTGGGAGGGGTGGCGCCCCTCGTTTCGTCGATCCACCCGTTGCGCAACGCCCTGGCAAGCACGACGCGCTACGAGGCTGACTCCCGCGACCTGATCGAGGCCGTCGTCACACTTCGCCAGCGCAAGGCGGCCATCCTGGCCATTTACCACTCGCATCCGCAGTGGGCCGCGATTCCAAGCCGAACCGATCTGGAGACCAACTATTACGGCGATGTTCCCCGGATCATCGTCTCCTTGCTCGGCCCGACGCCCGAGGTCCGCATCTGGCGGCTCGACCCGAACTCCTTCGTCGAGCTGCCCTGGCAGATCGTGCCGGGCTGACGTTGAACCAAACGCAATCGCCGACTAAACTGCGACATCCCGTTATTTGTGAACGAATTGGCCACCGGAGCGACCGTACCGTCCGTGGCGGTTGACGTCGCGTCCGGCCGTCGAGAACCCCGCACATGCAACGCACCCTGATTATCTTCAAGCCCGACTGTGTCCAGCGCCGGCTGGTTGGCCAGATCCTCCAGCGATTCGAGGCGAGGGGGCTTCGTATCGAGGCCCTCAAGCTACTGAAGGTCAGCCGATCGTTGGCCGAGCAACACTACTCCGAGCACATGGATCGGCCTTTCTTCGAAGGGTTGATCGAGTTCATCACGGGCGGTCCCGTGGTCGTGGGCGTGCTCGCCGGTGACGAGGCGATCTCGATCGTTCGCCGGATGCTGGGTAAGACCAACGCGGTCGAGGCCGATCCCGGCACGATTCGTGGCGACTTCGCCATGAGTAAGCAAAATAACCTTGTCCACGGCAGCGACAGCCCCGAATCGGCCGCGCGCGAGATCGCCCTCTGGTTCAAGCCGGAGGAACTTGTCGACTACCGCCTCGCCGGTGATGAGTGGGTCAGCGGCGTCTGACCCGATCGCATGCGGGCATGAGCCCCGTCGGCATTTTGGATACGATGAGTTCCGACCGAGACATTTCCGGCCGCCGGGGCTTCGCCCGCCTTCCAGAGTTGTTTTCCCATGACTGAGTCATCCGCGAAAGGCAAGCCGAACCCGTTCTACGTGCTGCTGATGGTCGTCAGCACGGTCTTCGTGATCACGTCGCTGGCGTACCTGGTCGGCCCGACCATTGAGCAGCAAACGCGGGAAGACGCCCAGGCTGCTGCTGGCATGCCCCATTCTCAGCCACTGGTCGTCTGGCTCGACCATCATGGGCCGACCGCGCTGGCCTTCGAGTTCGGAGCGATGCTCGTTCTCGGCGTCATGGCGATGGCAACCGAACACTGGTACTCGCCAGGAAAGCCCTCCCGCGCGCCACGGAAGAACGCGGAAACGTCGAACTGATCGAATCGAGGGCCGGAGCCAACCAGGAGGGAGGGCGACGATGGCGTCGAAAGAGGTCGAGCGCGAAATCGCGAGGCTTCGAGCCGAGATCGATCGTCACAATCGGCTGTACTACGTCGAGGCCGCTCCCGAGATCAGCGACAAGGAGTTTGATCTGCTCCTCAAGCGGCTCGAAGCCCTCGAGGCCAAGCATCCCGAGCTGATCACGCCCGATAGTCCCACGCAGCGTGTTGGTGGCCAGCCGCTGGAGTTCTTCCGGACGGTCGATCACGTTGTGCCGATGCTCTCGATCGACAACACTTACAGTTTCGATGAGATTCGCGAGTGGGATATCCGGGTCCACAAGGGGCTCACGGCCGGCGAGAAGGTCCGTTACGTCGTCGAACTGAAGGTCGACGGTGTCGCCGTTTCGCTCCGCTATCAGGGCGGCAAGTTCGTCCTCGGGGCCACGCGCGGCGACGGTTATCACGGCGACGACATCACGGCCAACCTGCGCACGGTCCGAAACCTACCGCTTTCGCTGGCCGACGATCCGCCCGCCATGCTCGAGGTTCGAGGCGAAGTCTACATGACCAATTCCGAGCTGATCCGGCTGAACGACCTGCGAAAGGCCGAAGGTCAGCCTCCCTTCGCCAATCCCCGCAACGCGACCGCCGGATCGCTCAAGCTGCTGGACCCGAAGTTGTGCGCCCAGCGCCGGCTGCTGTTCGTCGCGCATGGTCTCGGCGAGGAGAAAGGACTATCCACCTCCAAGTACTCGGAAATTCTGGAACTGCTCAAGACGTGGGGCATTCCGGTCACGCCGCACACGGCGGTGTACGACTCGATCGAGGAGGTCATCGAACATGCCAGGCAATGGGCCGACAAGCGAAACACCCTTGATTTTCAGACCGATGGACTGGTCATTAAGGTTGACGACCTGAAACAGCGGGAACGACTCGGAGCTCGGAGTAAGAGCCCTCGATGGGTGATCGCCTACAAGTACGAGGCCGAACAGGCGGTCACCCGCATTGAGGGGATCACGGTGCAGGTCGGCAAGACGGGCAAACTGACGCCTGTCGCCGAGCTGACGCCCGTCCAACTGGCCGGCACCACAGTCAAGCGGGCCAGCCTGCACAACGCCGACGAGATCGCCCGAAAGGATGTTCGGATCGGCGACACCGTGGTCATCCAGAAGGCCGGCGAAATCATTCCCCAAGTCGTTCGCGTCGAGCCCGACGCCCGGACCGGCAAGGAAGTGCCGTATCAGTTCCCAAAACACTGCCCGAGCTGCGGCGCGCCCGCGGAGCGCATCGATGGCGAGGTCGACTTCCGCTGCACGAACACTCCCTCCGGTTGCCCCGCCCAGCTCAAGGAGTGGATCCGCTACTACGCCAGCCGCAACGCGATGGATATCGAGGACCTCGGCACCAAACTGATCGATCAGCTCGTCGATCAAGGGCTGGTCAAAAGTCTGGCGGACCTCTACCGGCTTGACCTGGAAACGCTCGCCAACCTCGAACGGATGGGTGAGAAGTCGGCCCGCAATATTCTGAAATCACTCGAGGCGAGCAAAACCCGGCCGCTCAACCGTTTCGTGACGGGCCTGGCGATCCGGCATGTCGGGACCCGCGTCGCCGAGATCCTCACGGAGCGATTCAACACGCTCGATGCCCTCCGGCACGCCTCGCTCGAGGAACTCGAATCGGTGCCCGGACTCGGACCCGTGGTCGCCGGAAGCGTTTATGACTTCTTCCGGAACCCCGCGCATCAACGCCAGATCGACGACCTGCTTTCGGTCGGTGTGAAACCCAGGCCGATCGAAGTGGGCCAGGCAGAACGCGCGGGCCTCCCTCTGGCCGGAAAAACGTTCGTCATTACCGGAACCTTGCCCAATCGGACCCGGCCTGAGGCTGAGGCTCTGATCAAGAAGGCGGGAGGCAAGGTGACCGGCTCCGTCAGTAAGTCGACGACGTACCTGCTCGCTGGCGAAGAGGCCGGCAGCAAGCTCGATAAGGCCCGTCAGCTCAAGATTCCGATCATCAGTGAGGCACAGCTCGAAAGGCTGGCCGCTGGGGAATCGCTCGACTGAACTGGAAGCAGCCCACCTTGCCACGTCGTTCGGTCGACAGGCCGCTGCGTACCTCACGAATCAAGGATCCCCTGTTCCGAGAGGGGCCTCCACTGATAGAATGCGGAAGACGATCGATCCCACCTCGCACGACGGCCCGGAGGCTCGTTTGGACTCGCGCTCCACGACACAACGTTCGATCCCGTTGAAGAATCCGCTGCTCGCCGCCTTCCTCGCCTGGCTGGTTCCCGGCCTGGGCCACATCTACCAGGGACGTCGGGCCAAGGGCATCCTGTACATGGTCTGCATCCTGGGTCTGTTCTTCACCGGGCTGGTCCTCGGCGAGGGGAAGATTGTCTTCTGGCGCTGGACGCACCCGACGCAGGATTCGGAGAACTTCCGGTTCAGCTACGTTTGCCAATTTTTCGTCGGCCTGGCCGCCTTGCCCGCTTTAATCCAGGCAACGCTGGCCAAATATGGCTTGGGGCCGATCCTTTGGGGCTATCTGGCCGAACCGCCCATCAACCAGCTCAATGGCCTTCACAGCCGCCTTGGCAAGCTCCTTGAGGTTGGTTGGGTCTACACGGTGATCGCCGGACTTCTTAACATCCTCGCGATCTACGACGCGTTCGAGGGCCCCGCGCACGCGGATGAGGAGGAGCCCGAACCGGCCGGCTCGCTCGACGGACTCAAGTCGGAGGTCCGGGCATGAACCTCAATTCCGTAAACATCTACTGGTTCGTGGTTCCCCTGGCCATCGCCATCAGCCTGGTCTACGCGGCCTCTCGCCACGAGTCGTGGAAACGCATCTGGATGCACGCCGCGAAGCTTTGCGCGTTCATCCTGCTCGTCCTGCTCGTGACGACCCTCGCCCTGCTGGCCATCAACACGCAGGTGTAGGAAAACCCCGATCGCCGATTCTCAGCGAAGCGGCTTCGGTTCAAACCACCGCCTCGAATTCGAGCGATTCGAGGAGTTCGTCGAGATGTTTCTGACACTGGTCGCGCTGGGTGTTTTGTTCCTCCAGTTCGCGATCGATCTCGGCGAGCCGGTTTTCCTGGGCGTCAAGGCCGCGCACGAACCGCTCGCGAAGCCCCTTCTCGGACGCGCGATCCCCGAGTGATTGCAGATTCTCACGGATGCGCGCTTGATCCTCAAAGATCTTGTTCCGCTCGACCTGAAGGCGCGCGCGACGCGATTCGTGCTGGTTCGCCTTCTTCCGGAGATCGAGTGCCTGTTTGAGGGCCTTCTCGATCCTGGCGTCGAAGTAGCGTTTCTGGAAGTAGATTCCGATCCATTTCTCGTTGAGGTCGGCGAGCGTGTGAACCGTCGTCCGAGGGGTGCGCTCATGCACGAGAAAGGTGGTGAGCTGCCTGGCCGGGAGTGGGAAGCGGAACCGCCAGTGATTCTCGGTGATCTCGACCGGCTCTGGCGTGTCGAACAAATCCCAGTCGTCATCGAAATGCGGGTGTTCCAGGTAGACGACCTGCTCGCTGTCCGACTTGTTGTGGAATGTGTAGGTCGTTTGCCGGGTCCTGGCGTAATGGAACGTCATCGATCCTCGGCGAATCACGACCCTGGTGACGTCTTCCTCGTGGGAGTCGATCGAGTCGGTCACGCGGACGCTCAGCTCGACGGCGTAGGGAACGAGCCGCTGGTCGTCCGGCTTGACGGTCTCCAGCATCGCCTCGCCGACGTAGTCGCCCCCCTCAAGGACGGTCACCGGTCCGCCTTCGAGCGTCAGACCGGTCGTGTTCTCGAACTCGACGCACCGCATCGGATTCTCGGCGCGGTTCGCCTTGTTGTAGAGCAGGACGGGACGCCCTTTGAATTCGCGGAGAACGATCGGCACCAGAGCCGACTGGTTGCGTCGAATCGTTACCTTGTGCTCGATGTCGTAAGCGAACAGGTCGCCGAGCTTTCGCTCGCGAACCTGGGCCGGCGCAGAGCTGACGGCCGATCGACCGAACCCACCCATGGGTTGCTCACGGACACGTTCCAGTTTTCTCATGAAATCCGAAGGTGCCGTTGCGAGGGTCTCGTCCAGGTAGTCCGCTCCGAAATTGGGAGCCGCGGGCATGGACGGCATGCCTTCCTCCACGATGGGAGGCAGGACGCCTGTGGTCTCCTGGACCTGAACCTCGGGCCGCCTGATGAATCGTGGCGTGTAGAGGTCGTGGACGAACGAGACGGGCAAGCCGGCGACGAGCGAGAGTTCGACGTCGTTCCAGTCTTCCTCCTGGGTGTTGTCGACCACGGCCCAGCCCTGGATGGTCGGTGGGCGGCCTTCCTCACCGAGGATCAGGCGGTAGGTGGCCTTCCAGACCGGCGCCTCGACCGTATAGGCCAGGCGAACGGTCCGTTTCCCCTCGCCCCTCGCGAGAATCGTGAAGCCTCGGGCGTCTTTCTTCTTGGCCGAGAGCTGGGTGCGAAGGTAGAAGTCCAAGTCGCGACGCACGCCGTCGTCGAGGATGCGCACCGCCCCGAGATCGAGCAGATCGAACGTTTGAACTCGTCCGCTGTCGTCGAGAAGCGAGAGTAGCAATGACTCGACCACACCCTGCCCTCGAACGCGATCGGCAACCGTGCCTTCGTCGGATGTCGGGCGTTTGATCCGGTCGAGGCCGATCAGGAGGCCCTCGACGAGCTCGCCGCCGACAGGCTGCGCCGTGATGCGTGTCCCCTTCAATTGAGGCAAGAGCCCGGCCAAGCTGTCGCGATCGGGAATGCTGAGGGCGACCTCGGCGAGCAGTTGCTCGAGGGGTTTGGTCGAGTCGTACGAGACGTTCGCGATGTGCCCGCCATCCAGGTCGAGAACGATCAAGGACTTGAGAACATCGCTGACTTCGGCCTGGCGGAAGCTCAAGGTCAGCGAGGAGTCTCCTTCGATCTGGCCTTCGCGCTCGAAGTAGCCGACGCCGTGCTTGTAAAGGACGATCCGGGTGATGGGCGGTGCGGGCATGATTCGTTGAGTTTCTCGCGGGGACAACGGATCGCCAGCCCGCCGAACTTCGGCCTAAAGCTCGGCGGACTCCGGGAACGGCTGCTTCGCGGTTAGGTCGGGAGCTTTTTGTGCGTCGGGATGCATGCCCTGGCGGATCATCGCCATCCGCTCGCGGTGGCGGTGGATCGAGCTCAGAAGGCCGTTCAGACCACCCATGACGATCGCCACGATGGCCACCCAGGCAAACCAGGGCATGCTCGACAGGAACGGATTCGCGGGACTCACGTCGACAGCGACCTGTCCGAACAACAAGGGCCAGGTCAACATCGGGGAACCTCCGTGGAACCGGGTTC
This sequence comes from uncultured Isosphaeraceae bacterium, assembly GCA_964599655.1. Lineage (GTDB taxonomy): Bacteria > Planctomycetota > Planctomycetia > Isosphaerales > Isosphaeraceae > CAZRGV01. Next base: position 23,987 of record CAZRGV010000011.1, read on the forward strand.
GCTCGCGGGTTTCGAAAACGTTCGAGAAGAGCCTGAAACACCGCTAGGTATTCTGGCGAAGCCGCGGATTATTCAAAAAGTTCTCCGATCAGGGATTCGGTCGTGAGGCGGCTCGACGGGCCGGGACTTCGTGAGCCACCCAGTCGATTCCTTGCTCGACAAGCTTGAGCAAGTTGGCGTTGCGCAAGGGATCGTCTTTCCCCGGTCCAAAGCTCCGGTGACCAAGCGTGATGTGGAAAACCTTGCCTTGACCATAGTTGTAGGTCCAGGCGACCGGCCAGGTGACGCCTTTGTAATCAATGGTGGCCAGCGGCTTGACGTCTTCTTTCATCTGCATGTTCGAGTAGAGTTCATCGCGAAGCTCGAAGTCATCGAGCCCCTTCGTGATCGGGTGCGACGTATCGGCGATCTTGACAATATAGGTTCCCATGATCGCCTTGCCGTCGGGTTGGCCCACGTGCGAGTAGATCCCGCCGAGCATCTCCTTCATCTCGGGGACCCAGTCGGGCGGGGCGTTGTCGGCGCCGTGGATCGAAACGTAGCCGTGGCCCGACTTCACGTAGTTGAGGAGAGCCTTCTGCTGGGCCTGCGTGAGCTTGAATTCGGGGTCGCGGCGGTCGGCGTTGACGATGACGAATGCGTACTTGTTCATCGCCGGGGTTTCCAGGATCGCGGCATCCTCGGCAAAGGTCACGCGATAACGGCCCGTGTCTTCCAGAACGTTCGCAAGGTACAATGCCTGGTCGCGGTATCCATGATGCTCGCGCTGGCCGCCGGTCAGGAATAAAACGGGCACACCGCTGGGGTTTTTCTTCTGGGCGAGTGCCGGGTTCGCGGTCAGAATAGCAAGGGCCAGACAGGCCCCAAAAGCGCGTCGGGTTATCACGGGATAAACTCCGGGAGAGCCGTCGAGATCGACCGTCACGTTGATCGGGAACCGCGGCATCGTAAACCACCGCAAACGGCTCGGCAAGCAACAGGATTCCCACCCTCGCGGTAAGATCAACTTCCCCATTGAGGATCCAGTCTCATGATCCATGGTCGCCCTGTCGTGCCATTCGTTCTTGCTACGGTTCTGGGTCTGGCGATCGTCTTCCCGGCCATCGCGGAGGAAGAACCGACACGAACCATCCAGTCCGAGGGCTTGAGCTTTCAGGTTCCCTCCTCCTGGAAGTCGTTGCCACCTCGTTCCAGCATGAGAAAAGCCCAGCTCGAGGTTGGACCCGCCAAGGGAGACTCGGAACCGGCCGAGCTAGCCCTGTTTGTCTTTCCCGGTGGCGCCGGAACCGCCAAGGCGAACGTCGATCGCTGGCAACAGCAATTCAAGACGGCGGACGGCAAAACGCCTCCCGTCGAGAGCAAGGCCGTCAAGGGCCAGAACGTCGAGGTCACGCGGGTCGAGGTTGCCGGCACCTACAGCGATCCGTTCGCAAGTGCTGGTCCTAGGCCCCACTTCCGTTTGCTCGGCGCGATCGTGGTGACCGATGGTGCGTCGTACTTCTTCAAGATGGTCGGCCCCGACAAAACCGTCCTGGAGGCCGAACCGGGTTTCGACACCCTGATCGCCTCGATCAAACTGCAAGGAAAATGAACGACGAGGGCCGGCGGCGTTTGTGAGGCTCGGCCTGATGGACCGCGCGCCTGCCGGCGGCGAGAGCTTTCGATCCGACCATTCCGAGTCGGCGCGCGGTTTCCGCGCGGAGGGTTGCGCGTTAAGCTCAAAGGAAGAGAATCTCGGCGTGAGAACGGAGAAGCGGGGAAGGACGTTGATGCCGTACTTCACCATCGCCTGTGCCCGGTGCACTCGAGGAAACCATCCCTCGAACCGGTTTTGCGAGGGATGCGGCCTCCCCCTGGGTGCCGTCGCTCCCGATGCCGACGCCGGAAACGATGCCCTGGAGCCCTACGAAGCTCCGGAGCCCGCCGAACCGGACATCGAGCCACTCGTTCGCGAAATGGTCGCTCGCTCAGGGTTCGAGGCCACTCCCGCCGGACATGGTTGGTGCGTCGTCGTGCCCTTGCATCTCGATCGCAAGCAGGCCGTGTATATCGGGCATTCCGGTACGGATGCCGAGGGACGAGCCATCCTGGCCTTGGTTTCCGTCTGCGGACCGGCGAATGCCCGAGACACCCGCATCCTGATGAAATTGAACGCTCGAACCGTCGAAGGGCATTTTGCCATCAAGGTACTTCGCGGTGAGGAATACTTCGTCGTCATTCACAACGTCGCCGCCGAGACCGTCCCCGATCTCGACCCTGGACGGCTCATCCAGCGGATCGCCGAGGTGGCCGACAGCCTCGAAGACCGCCTCTCTCGCGGCCGGGACCTCTACTGATTTCGAGACCTCGTCGATCGAGTCGAGCGAATAACGCGGAGACGTGCTTCCATGAACGAGAAGACCCCCCAGAACCTCCCCTGGCTGGACCGCCTGAATGTCCACATTCCCAGCTACAGCGGCTATGAACGGAGTGCCCATCGCGTTGCCGCCGATGCCGCCCTCCGGGAGGCCGTGGCGCAGCGACTCGACCTGGCCAGGTCGAACATCGATGAAGCGATCCGGGTTTGCAACGAGCGAAACGCCACGTCTGAAGTCGGGTCGTTGCAACGGATCGCGGAACATTTTCAGCATGTCGCCCAGCGGGTTCGAACGGCCAGCACGGTCGAATCCGACTTCACCGAGGCTGGCGACTTCGGTCCGGCCAAGGCCGACACCTTGCACGCGCTCGACCACGCCCTGCTCGACCGCGCCGACAATCTGATCGCATTGACCCGACAACAGGGTAAAGGCCACGACTGGCTCGCCAAGATCGAGCAGGAACTGAATGGCTTCGAGCAAAAGCTAGACGTAAGGGCCATGATGCACAAGCATTTTCGTTGAGCGGAGCGCTTGAGAGGCCATTCCTTTGGCCGCGAGCTTTGGGGCTATTAATTCCTCAAAGACTCTGCCTGTTCACGGCGTCTGAGACGGCGACGCCTCTGTCCTTTGCCGGAGAGCGGAAACCGAGGACAGGTCGGCAGCGCGGTAGATGGCGATCGTTCCGTCGTCGGTCTGGGCGACGGGACGAAGGCCATCGAGCGCCCTAAAGTAGTCCGGCGGACCCCATGGGCCGTGCTGAAGCGAGGCCGAAACACCCAGGAAGGCGGTCGAGACCTCGAGTCTCGGTGGCAGATCGGGATGGCAGGTGCCGGCATCCACCACGATCCGATGCCCGAGCACGCCGTAGTGTCCGGGGTCGGTATTCCCGAAGTAAAACAGGGTCAAGTCGCGAAACTCGGGATGGCGTGATTGCAGTCGTGCCAGTTCCCGGGCCCCCTGCCCCCAATCGAGGTTCGAGTCGGACAGAATGCGACGGCCACCGAGGGATCCCCCGGCAATCGCGTTGAAATAGGAAAGCTCGAACGGGTGGATCGAAGCCACAGAGAGGCCCTGTCCGACCAGCATCGCAACGACAAACCAGCGCATCGCGCGGGAACCTTCCGCCAGGGCAGAGACCCAGACGATCGCCAGCGGAGCGAGCGGTAACAGGTAGCGAATACCGTAATTCCGGCTCGAACCCAGCGCGGCCAGAGCGAGAAAGACCAAGGGAACGATTGTGAGGATCCCGTCTCTGGCCGTCGAGCGAACGCGACGACTCCAGACCGCACGTCCCAGAGTGAGGCCCCAAAACGACAGAGGAACCTTCACAGCCAGTGCCACGAAGTAGTAGTACCACCAACCGTGGAGGCGTCGTTCACCCAGAAGATAGCTTGGTCCGCCGGACCGTTGGTGCCGGACCTGAATCGCCAGGCCAACCCAGTCTTGTGGGATCGGGACTTCGACAAGTCGGGCCAACCATCGGCTAGCCATCGAGCCAAAGCGGCTCTCGATCATCGGGTGCGTTCCCGTCGATTCACTCAGCGGGAGTGTCGCGAAGCCGGTCACAACCAGATCCGATGCCAGCAGGAGGATGACAAAGGCCGTCATACCGAGCGCGACGCGTCGCGAAACCGGAATCCAACCCCGTTCACACGAACCAGTTTGGTCGAGCCACCAGACGATCACCAATGCCAGTGGAATCACGACGGTCGTGAACTTGCAAGAAAACGCCAATCCGGAGAGCAATGCCGCGAACACGAAGAATCGGCAATCCTGGGTTTGCAAAAACCGCCAGAAGCTGAAGAAGACCCCCGTGGAACAGGCAACAAGCGGCATCTCCATGGTCGCAATCGCACCGTGCGCCAGCAGGTTCGGGCTAAGTGTGAAGAGCCAGGCCGCGCAAACCATGGCGCGAGGGCCGTACAAGAGGCGGGCCCAGACCGTTGTGGTTGCCATCGCGACCATCCAGATCCAGAGTGATCCCAGGCGGATCAGGGGTAGCAGGACGGCCTGATGGGAGATCGGGTCATCGATGAGGTATCCGAGCCCCAGGTGGTCGAGAACCCAGAGGACCGGAATCTGTTGGAGCTTCCAGAACGTGAGCGGCGAACCCATCCGGGTGATGGCTTCTTGGTCGCCGGTACGCCACCATTTTGCTCCGACGCGAAGGTAGGCGACCTCGTCGTAGGTTGCGGAGCTATGGCCGATGGCGTCGCCCATCAGCCAGAGGCCAAGCAACATGGCCGAAAGGATGGCGGCGTGGCCGAGCCAGCCCCTCGGCTCCGGCCTCACCGCAGTGTCCCCCCCCTCCTGGGTCAACCCGATCGCCTCCTGCGGCATGTCAGCTTCTCTCCTGGATTCCTCCCAGAAGAATGCGACGCGATTCCCTGCGGCTCTGTTCTAGGTTGACCGCGAGCCTGGCCACGGTCAATGCATCTTCCAGGGCCGGCGCGAGTGATGGTTCACCCCGGACCAGTCGATAAAACTGTTCGTTGAGCGACTCGCCAATGGTGG
>CAZRGV010000011.1:28876-55294 GCA_964599655.1 uncultured Isosphaeraceae bacterium
CATGGGAAGCCGCTCCTCATGAGCGCCGTCGGTATCCGTCCACTGAATCCGGTCCGGCATTTCCAGCCAGGCGACGCCTCTCTCAGCGAATACCTGGAATCCTGGCACAGGAAGGAACCTCGTGGCATCGCCCCACGCCGCCCGATGATATCGGCCAACACTGATCTGGGCCAGTCCGCCATCAGGAAACTCGAGGGCAATACTCTCGAAATCGGGACCATCCGCCTCTTGAGATTGAGGAAGCACAACGGTTGAACCGCCACAGACAGCCGTCGGCTCGGTCTGAAAGATGAAACGGCACCAATCGATGAGGTTACTTCCCGGGTCGATCGTCAGAGGGGCCGGTGCAAGCTGGGTCGTCGGGCCAGGTTGGCCGTAGCGATCGAAGCCAAAAAGCCGGGCGTGTCCGAGAATCAGTCGGGGCGCGCCAAGCCGGTTCGCCAGTAGCTCTCGAAGTCGCAACGACGCAGGATAGAACCGTCGAGCCAGTTCCGGCATGAACGGAATGTTCGACGCACGGATCGCCTCGGCAAGGATTTCGAGACCCCCGGGATCCGCCGCGATTGGTAGCGCGCAGTAGACCGGCTTCCGGAAGGCGCAAGCCAGTTCCAGGGGATGGAGGCCGAACCATTGAGGAGTCAGAATGTAGACGACATCGATGTCGGATCGGCTAAAGAGATCGGTCAGTCCTTCGGCCGCGGAGCAACCGATCTGCCGCGCTTCAAGCGCCGCTCTCAGGGCGACCTGGTCGTAAACCGCCACCACCTGAAACCGGTTGCTCAGTCGCGCCAGGGCCGGCTTGTGCCGAGCCTCCCAGAGCCGTCCCAGACCAACCACCCCGACCCGCAAGCGCTGGTAGTTCGATGCCCCCAACGGTTTGGCACCTCTCGCGCGGACATCTTTGACCGGTGTCGACACCGGCCGGATGCAACCATTTCCGCGAAGATACCTTACCACACGATCGACCGATGAACCAGTTCGTCCCATCCGGGTTGAAGCGAAGAACTTCGTTCACCCTCACGATCGGATCCGCTGTAGAATCCTGATAGCCGGAATCAACGACAGGCCGTTGAGTGGTTCCGCCGAGGCCGTTGATTCCGCTTGCACCGAGATCTCGCCATGGATTCGACCATGCAACCGTCCGAGGAGACTGAACTGGAAGCCACAGAAGCACTTCCCGTGGTCGTTCCGGCTGGCGTAGAGGTTCGTGAAAGGGTGATTCCCCTTCGCTCGGCGGATTTGACGAAGCTTGTCGTGAACGATCCTGGGCTTTCGCCCGCGGAGAGGATCTCCCTCGGCCGTTTCTGCAAGCTTCTGGGCGCGACATTTCACCAGGAGTTCTATGACTGGCTTCAGGAGCTCAAGGATCTTTACGCGCCACTGGACCCGGATAGCGATTGCGTCCGCGTGCCGTCAGTTTCACCAGCTTCCACACCGGACCAGGACGAACGATTCCTCAAGGCGTTCGAATCCACACTGATCCGGGCCAATTATCGTCGTTTGAACCTCGCTGTGATCGAGGAGGCCATCGAGTCGCCCAACGAGCTCGGTTTGAACTACGTTCCCGACTTTGAGCTGTTCTCACAGCTTCGCATCTATGTGCGAGGCCAAACCCGGGTGACTCGCACTGTACGGAACATCCGGACTCGATTTCGACGAGAGTCGGTGCATTTCGACGGGTACCAAAGATTGATCGTCGCACTGCGGTTCAAGCCGCGAGACAAAAAACTCGGCCCCTTTGCCCGATCGGACGTCCTTTACTTGCGGATGTATAAGGACGTTCCTCACGTCGACATGGAAATGCATCTTCCTGAGCAAGGAACGCGGGTCAAAATGCGGATGATCGACAAGGCCCAGATCGCGTCGCCGCTGGTCGTGGGTCTGCCCACCTTCGCGTTCAAGCTCCTGTTTGCCAGCCTCATCTCGCCCGTGGCGGTCGGTGGAGTGCTTGTAGCGCCGATTACCGCCGGCTTGAATTCCTTCTTCGGCTTTCAGCGAGCCAAGCAGCGCCACCTTCACCACATGATCCGCAACCTTTACTATCTCAACCTGGCCAGCAACGCCAGCGTGATTAAGTGCGTGATCGACTCGGCCGAGGACGAGGAGTACAAGGAGGCCTTGCTTGCGTATTTCCTCCTGTGGAGACACCTCGGCGACGCCGAACCCTGGTCGAGAACGCGGCTCGACGAGCAGATTGAGGCCTGGCTTCGCGAACTCTGCCCTGGCAAAGATACGGACTTCGAAGTCGGCGATGCCCTGAACAAGCTCATCCGTCTTGGGCTCGTGCGAATCTCAGCCCAAGGGCACCTCCTTGCGGTTCCCATCGAGAGCGCGCTGACCATTCTCGACGCCCGTTGGGACGATCTTTTTCCCTACAACCGGCCCACCTTGAGTCCGGATCCGGTCGGCTCTCACGGGGACTGTTAAACAAAGATCGGAGAATCTCCTGGAACTCGGTTGTCGGGAACCGAAAAAGTCGTCAGAATCGGAAACAGACTTTCGTGCGAACGCGTGCCGTCCCGAACTCGTATGACGAAGGGGTCGGCCGCTCTCGACAGGCTCTGGTCCGAGAGTCGCGCGTTGGCTAAAATGCGGTCAAGGTGTTCGCCCGCGCCGATCGTGACCGCCCCGCCTTCCGTCCTCCCCCGCTCGTTCGCGAGCGCTCTCCAGGTGAATCCACTCATGGCGACCGTCAGCAAAAAGCCTACCTCGCCGGCGCCCGCGTCAAAAAAGGTTCGGGAGCTGGGCAAGGACGAACCGCTGATTCTTCGGGCCTTCGACGGCCTGTTCCGGTTCCTGGCGTCACTGAAACTCGCGGTCATTAGCATCTCGGCGCTGGCGGGTGTTCTGGCGTTCGGAACCTTTTATGAGACCTGGTACGGCACGCACGCCGTTCAGGTGGATATCTACCAGAGCAAGGGATTTGCTCTTCTGCTGGCGTTTCTCGGCATCAACATCTTCTGCGCGGCTCTGATTCGTTTTCCCTGGACGAAGCGTCAGACCGGCTTCGTGATCACGCACGCCGGATTGCTGGTCGTTCTGCTCGGCTCGTTCCTGAGCCTCAAGATGACCGACTCGGGCCAGGTCGGCCTGGTGGAGGGAGACTCGAGCGATCGCTACGTGCGGATCGATGACTCGGTGATGCGCATCCAGAAGGTCGATCCTGGCGACGGCCAGGTCACCCGGCAGTTCCTGGTGCCCTTCGCGCCTGGCGCGTTTCCCTGGGAGTCGCAGAAGCTCGAAGCTCAGGCGAGGAATCCGCAGTATGTCCTTGGCAGATATATCCTTCGAGGCGTTCTCGGGTTGCTCGCGGCCGCTCTGGCAATCGGCGGGTTGGTCTTCTCGATCCGGCATCGCGAGTGGGTCAGTCGTCCCGTTGGGGCCATCGCAATGACCGTCGTGGCGTCGCTCGTGCTGGCCCTCGGGGCCTACACGATCTTCGTCCCGATTGGTCCCCGACACCAGACATTGACTCAGCCGAACGATCCTTTCCGCCTGGTTGTCAAGGATTTTCTGCCGTCCTCGACGGAGCCCCGGCCGGTGTACGAACCGAGCCGCGATGGAGTCCCGATGCTCCGAACCGCCCTTCTGGTTCAGCCTCCTGGTGAGGCGCGAGGTCGAGACGCCTTCCAGGGGCGGGGTTGGGTCGTCGCTTCCAGCGAACAACTCGGTCACGGCACGCTCGAGGCGGGCCCGGCCAAGATCAGCTTCCAGTATCTCTCGGGCCCTAACGCCGAAATGGCCCTCGACGACTTCCTCCATCCGCCCAAGGATCCTCTGAAGGATCGCCTGGCCCGGTTTCACTATCGCGATCGCCAGGGCAATCCGAGGGTCTACGACTGGCTGATCGAGGACAGTCAACGCATGAAAGTCGAGAACGGCAAGGTCGTGGCGGCCGGCAAGTCGGTAACGCTGCCCGACAGCGAACTGACCGCCACGCTGGTGGGTGTCTTGCCGATGCCGACCGTCAATCACGAACTGCTCGGAGGGCTGGATGAACGCCTGATTCGACTCCTCGCCGATATGGGTCGCGCCACCGAGTCGCCGATGGTCCATGCGGCCGTTTTCAAGGTCCGCAAGGGAGACGGTCCGGAGATCAGCCACATTGGCTGGTCCGACCTGCCCCTGGCCCCAAACGTCACGCCATTCGGCCATGGCGAGACCGAGCCGCAAGCGGAACTCCTCCGGATCGGATACTTCCACCCGCCCGAGCTGAGCACTGACAGCGTGATGTCCGGCCGCTTCGGCGTGATCGAGGTCGTCGCGACACCCGAAAAGACGTTCTATTACCGGGCCTTTGGCCGCGATGGTCTGAAGGGAATTGGCCCGATCGATCTGGGCAAGCCGATCCGAATCTTTGGCGGCGATAAGATGCCTATGCAGATCTCGTTGCGAGTCGACGACATGCTGCCTTCTGGCAAATCGAGGCTCGTCTGCGAGCCGCTGGAGTTGCCGCGCGAGCAGCGCGACGAGGCGGTTCCAGCCGCCCTGGTGGAGATGACCGTGGACGGTGAGTCGAAGGAGTTCTGGCTTCGACGGACCTTGACCCTGGAACCCCAGTACGAGGACCTGACGTTCCGGGGTGGCCATTACCGGATCTCGTATGATTATGATTCGCGTCCATTGCCCTTCGAGGTCCATCTGCTCGACTTTGACCCGAGCAACGATCCCGGCACCACGGCCCGCTCGGCCTTCCGTAGCGACGTGACCGTCCGCGAGCTCGACGCCCCCGAGATGAAGCCGGTCCCGTTTAACGACCTGGCCGTGGGACAGTATTTCCACTTCCTCGACCGGCCCCGAGAGACATTTAAAAAGCTGGGAAAGGAAAGCTACGAACCGTTCGACGGAGGCGAGCGCCTCGCCCTCGCCGAGACAGGGACGGTCGTTCAACCCACCATGAAGCCGGTCAAGATCACGATGAATAACCCGATGGTTCGGGACAACTGGACCTTCTACCAGACCAGCTACAAGCCCGTGTTCGACGAACGGCGGGAGCCGACCGGAACCTTCGTGTCCTACCTCTCGGTACGGTACGATCCCGCATGGCCGGTCGTTTACGGCGGCTGTCTCCTGGTGGTCATTGGAACATTTGTTCAGTTCTATATGCGCGCTGGGGTGTTCACCGACGGCGGCAAGCGTGAACAGGCGAGGAACGAGGCCCGGGCACGCAAGAAAGCCGCCAAGACAGGCCAGTCCCTTGGTTCGAACTCGACATCAAGTGACAACGGGGCGGGGAACGGCGCGGAAGCCGCCAGGAAAGCCGCCGTGACCGACCTGGATCTCTGAGCGAATCACGAAACCGCCGCGTTCTCTGAGCGACTCGCACTCCGACTCGACCCAAGCCTCCGACCCCACCGAGAGGATAACCGCCATGCGACGAACTAATCGGCTGACCCTCGGAGTGACCGCGGCAGCGGTTCTGGCCGCAACCACGGCCTTCGCTGGGTCGTCCACAAAGTCCGAGACCGACTCGACTTCCAAGCATTTCGGCCAGGGTCCCGCGTACCTGACTTTGGGCGATCTGGCCGTGCTGCACACGCAGTCCAACGGCTCTCGAATCAAGCCGGTGGATACCTTCGCCCGCCTCCTGATCAAACAGATCTACGGGCGAGAAGACATCAAGATCCTCCCCCGGGAAAAGGATGAGCCGACCCGAACCTGGACCGCGCTGGCCGCGTTGTTTGACTGGCCGGTCCGGCCCGAGTTCTGGGATCAGCAGGAAATCATCCTGATCGACCTGTTCGATTATCGTGGATTCAAGCGAAGACTTCTGACCGAGTCGATCAAGGGGGACCTCAAGGCGATCGCCGCGAAGTCAAGCACCTCGGCAGAGGATAAGGCCGCGCTGGAGAAGCTCGGCGGCGCCGATGAGGTTTCCGAAGCCGATCTGAATCGGCTTCTCGCGCGTGAGAGCCTTCCAGAAGCCGATCGGGCGACCCTGAACCGATGGGCCGACAAGCTGGCGGATGGTCGCAAGTGGATCTCACCCGCTGACCTGGAGGCCGCGGTCGTCGAGGTCGACGGACGGAGGATCGGCTTCCTCGACTGGTTCGGAGAGACCTTCGACCGGGCTCGAGATGCCCGCCAGAGGGGCGAGTCGTACGCGATGACCCCCGAGGAAAAAAAGGTCGCCCAGGTTGGTGAGCGCCTGCTCCAGTATCAAGGGTTCCGCGACCACAACCCCAGAGCGATCGCTGATTTCGACCTCCTCGTTGTGCCTCGTCCCGTGAATCAGGCCTACCTGAAGTTCACCGGCAACGTGATCAAGACGTTGCTCGATGAAACCTCGAGGGACAAGCAGCCTTCGGCGCTGGCGATGGACGCTTTCCACACGCTCCAGTCGTACCTCGAAGACCTGAAGTCGATTCGCAACTATGTGAAGGACGTCCGGGACGGCAAGCAAAAGCTCCCCGGCGAGGATCCGAAGTTCGACCCGGGCTTCACCAAGTGGCTCCAGAAGAAGTCGAGCTGGGTTCCATTGCGGATCGTGATGGAATCGGATCTGGACGAGCTCGCCAGCGCCGGCTTCCCCAGGGAGAAGGTCGAAGCGTTCCGCAAGGCCTATCACGACATGGAAGCCGCTGAGAAGGCGGCCCCCGGCCAGGCCGCCAAAGAACCGGCCGAAGCCCTCGTCGCTGCCGCCCGGGCGCTCGGCGAGGCGAACAACAGCGAGTATCCCCCGGCGGCCGAGATGGCTCGCGAGACCCACTTCAATCGGTTCGCGCCGTTCTCCCAGGCGCCCTGGTATTACGGCTCGGCTCTGGTGCTGCTCTTGATCAGCCTCGGTATCACGAGCGACCGCAAATCCTGGCTCGGCAAGTTCGACCTGGCGCTCTATAGCCTCGGCCTGACGATGTTCCTTACGGGCATCCTGATGGAGATCTACGGGTTTTATCTGCGAGTGCGGATCTCCGGCTGGGCCCCCGTGACCAACATGTACGAGACGGTCATCTGGGTCGCGCTGGTCTCCTCCGTGCTCGGACTGGCGCTCGAGCTGATCTACCGCCGCAAGTACGCGGCCACCGCCGCGGCGGGCGTGGCGATGCTCGGCACCCTACTTGCCGCCAATGTTCCGCTTCTCGACCCGAACATCGGCCCGTTGACCGCCGTGCTCCGGGACAACTACTGGCTGACGGTCCACGTGCTGACGATCGTCTCGAGCTACGCGGCCTTCTCGCTGGCGATGGGCCTGGGTATTCTCGCGGTCGGATACTACCTCTCCGCAACCTATCGTCGAGACGTGCCCTACTCGGAGCTAGGAATGCCCTTGCTGGCCGGCCTGCCGTTGGTGGCGTTGGGAAGCATCGGCTTGCTGATGTCGTCGCAAGGCTGGGCGAGCGGCGTGCTGTCGAACACGCCCGGTTATTTCCTTACCGCCGGCCTGACGGGCCTCGGTGGCATCCTGACGATCGTCGGCCTTTTCGGCCTGCTCGGTGAGCTGGCGAACCGTCATTCCACCCCGGCGATGATGGTCGGGTTGGCCATCTTCGTCTGCGGCCTGGCCGGCGTGTTCTCGGCCATGCAAACGACGCCACCCGAATGGTGGCCGTCTCAGATTCCTGTCACCTTCCCGCCGGGAATCGTCGCGATCGTCGGTTTCGGCCTGGTCGTGATGAGCCTGCTCGGCGCCCAAAGCCGCGCCTCGCTTCGTGCCGCGGAGGCTGATCTCTCGTCGCTCGACGAAACCGCACCGCAAAGCCGTGAGACGGAGACGGGAGACGGCGACCCGGACCACGTCGCTTCTGCGTCCGATTACCGCCACGAGAGCCGTTCGGCCGTCGCGACCTTGAGCCGTCCTTCGGTCTCCGAGATTCGCGCTCGAGCCATGGCCACGCGACCCAAACTCGATCCGAGAGGTCAGGCCATGCAGGCGACTGCCGCTCAGATCAAGCCGCTGTCCAACTTCATCTACCGCGCCATGCAGGTTGGCGTCTTGCTCGTCGCCGCCGGAACGATCCTGGGCGGAGTCTGGGCCGATGTCTCATGGGGCCGCTTCTGGGGCTGGGATCCCAAGGAAGTCTGGGCGCTGATCACCCTCCTCGTTTACCTCGTGCCGCTGCACGGCCGGTTCGCCGGCTGGGTCAATACCTTCGGGCTGGTCGCCGCGTCGGTGGCGTGCTACATGTCGGTCCTGATGGCCTGGTACGGCGTCAACTTCGTCCTTGGCGTCGGCTTGCACAGTTACGGCTTCACCGATGGTGGCGGTCAAGGGGTCGTGGTGTCGTCGGCGCTCGGCATCCTGGCGATCGTGGGCGCCGCCGCCTGGCGGCGCTCGCTCGGCCTGAAGCAGCCGGCCTGAGACCGAATGCCAAGGGCTTGATGGGTTTGTCAGAATGATGTGGACGCATCTCGCCGGTCACTCGCCACCGGGTGATCGGCGGGATCTTCATTTTGGGTTCCGATGTCAACGCGGCTCGATCCGAAACGCCAGCACCCTGGACACAGGCGTACCGGGCGGTGCGGGATCGTTGGGAGCTTGATCGGCCAGGTTCCTCGCCTGCTCGATCAGGACATCCAGATTCAGACCGAGCTGGAACGGGCCTCCCGCGCTTCTGGCCGATTCGAAGACCTCGGCGGCGCGTCGAGCGTGGGTAACGACACCCCTCGGTTGCCGTTCTCGGACTTTCACGCCGGCCGCCGCAAGCTTGATCAACCCCTTCAGAAGGTCGGCTGTCGCTCCCTTGCGGCCGTGGGCGTGCCAGAGCCCTTCCCAGGCTTCGTGGGCTTCCCAGTAAAATCCTGCGTTGAACAGATCCACGCCTCGACGAAATTCCAACGAAACTCGCCAGTCGTCGCCTTCGATGGGGGTGACGGAGGCCGTCACGTGGCCCCTTCCTCGAGTCGCCGACGGATGAGGCCACGGCCCTCCCGGCACATACGAATAGGCGGGGAACATCGGTTCGTCTCGATCCGAGCGATCGTTCATTACGGATTCCAAGGCCCTTTCGGTCCGCCGCTACGGAAATCTCGCTCTCGTTATTTTACCATGGATCACGCTCCGCGAACGTCCCGGGCCCTTGGGGTTCGCGGCGACGGTCCATGGCGTCTTCATGACTTGGAGACAGGGCAAGCGCCTCGCCTGCTGGATGGGAAGCAATCTCGTGGCCGAACCGACCCCGCTGGTGCTGATCAACGCCGTCGGCTTGACCGGCCGGCTCCTCCCGATGGCCCCTCGACTGCACGCCCTGGCGAATGCCGGCTGGTGGCGATCGCTCCGGGAGGTCGTCCCCGCTGTAACCTGCACGGCCCAGGCGAGCTTGCTGACGGGACAGCCGCCCGATGGCCACGGCATCGTGGGCAACGGCTGGTACTTCCGAGAGACCGGGGAGGTCCGATTCTGGCAACAGTCCAACGCCTTGCTCCAGGCCGAGCCGCTCTATGTCACAGCGAGGCGCCTCGCCTCCGAGCGAGGCCGGACGGTCCGCACGGCCAAGCTGTTCTGGTGGTTTAACCAGGGAGCGGCCGTCGACTGGAGCGTCACACCCAAGCCCTATTACGGCGCCGATGGGAACAAGGTGTTCGGGATCTTCGGGACCCCCGAGGGCCTGACCGACCGGCTGGAAGCCACGCTCGGCACGTTCCCGTTCCACACGTTCTGGGGCCCCACATCCGGCCTGCCCTGCACGCAGTGGATCGCCCGTTGCGCGGCGGAGATTCTCTCGAAGGAACGGCCCGAGCTGACCCTCGTTTACCTCCCCCACCTCGACTACGATCCCCAGCGCTTCGGCCCCTCCGGCTCCGATCTGCCCAGGCTGGTCAAGGAACTCGACGACGCCTGTGAGCCTTTGCTCGATGTCGCGAGGAAGGGCGGGGCACGTGTCTGGGTCGTCAGCGAATACGGTCATTGCGATGTGTCGCGCCCGGTCCTGATCAACCGGATTCTCCGCCGTGCGGGCCTGTTAACCGTCCGAACCGGACCGTTCGGCGAGGTGTTCGACCCGATGTCGTCGCGCGCCTTCGCGGTCTGCGACCACCAACTGGCTCATCTTTACGTGAACGATCCGGCGGACCGAGACCGGGTCAAAGACCTCCTCGCGAACGAGCCGGGCGTCGGTCGCTTGCTCTCCGGGGACGAGCGATCCGAAGTCGGCCTGAACCATCCAAGGTCGGGCGAACTCGTGGCCCTCTCCGAGCCCGACGCGTGGTTCGCCTACCCGTTCTGGCTCGACGAGAGCCAGGCGCCCGACTACGCGAGGACTGTCGACATCCATCGCAAGCCGGGCTACGACCCTTGCGAGCTGTTCTTTGACCCTGGGCTCAACTGGCCGAAAGCCCGGGCGATCCGCCGCTTGATCCAAAAGAAACTCGGCTTCCGCACGCTTTTCGACGTGGTTCCCCTCGACGCGACCCTGGTGAAGGGAAGCCACGGATTGAGGGCTGCGGCTACCGAGGATCGCCCCGTGCTCATCGGCGACGGTCCCAGTCCCTCCACCGAATCCACGCTCGACACGACGTCCGTGCGGGACCTTCTTCTCTCCGCGATCGTGCCGGATTGACCCGCTTTCCGGTGGACGCGCGAGGCGGTACGATAGCCGACCTCGCACATGGTATCCCGCCGCACACCTTGCCAAACGGAGGTCTTTCCGTGCTAAGCCAGCTTCGCCCGGATTCTTTCAAGACGCCCCCAAGCCGACTCTCGACCGTGCTGCCGACCGCTCTGGCCCTCGCGCTGGGGATCGGCTGGGTGAGTCGCGAGGCCACGTTCGCCCGCGAACGTACCGAGCAAGCAACCTCGCGGACCATCACGCTCGACCAGGTTCCGATGTCCGAATATAAGTACGAAGGGGAACACATTGGCCAGATCGGCCTCTACCTCTCGGGAGACACGCCGGCCAGCTCGAAGTTTGTCACTGGACGATTCGTGCTCGAACCGGGCAAAAGTCCTCACCCGCCTCATGTCCACGTTGAAGAAGAGGTGATGGTCATCGAGCGAGGGCACGGCGAGATCGTCTGCGACGGCAAGACGACCAAGATCGGTCCGGGCTCGGTGATGTACACCACGCCCAATGCACCCCACGGCATCGTCAACACCGGCGACGAGCCGATCGTCTTCTACTTCATCAAGTGGGCGGCCAAGGACGCCAGGTAACACAAACACGGGCGGTACCGGCCATGCAACCGCGCGACCGCCCGCGAACGATACGGGACGACTGCGCTCACTCTGGCGGCAGGATCTTGTCCATCCGCTGGACCACGTCTCGCAACGCCTTGAGGTCGCCCATCGGCACCTCAGCGGTGATCCACCCTTTGTAGTCGACGTCGATCAGCGCCTTGCGGACTTCCTTCCAGTTGATCTCTCCCTCGCCGAGCGGGTAGCCGAACCGCTTCGACTTGGCGTATTCCTTGATGTGGATCTTGGCGATTCGGCTCCCCAGCTCGCGGATCCATTCCTGCGGATAGCCGTACTCGACGACGTTGCCGACGTCGAAGTACGCCTTGACCCAGGGGCTCTGGAATTCGTCGATGTAGCGGGCAAACTCGGGGGCGCTCAGGAGGAACTTGTTCCAGACCTCCTCGATCGCCAGGGCGATGCCGTGCGACTCGGCGTCAGGGATCAGCTTGCGAATGTTCGCCTGCGACCGCTCATACGCCTGCCGGTAGGAGACCTCGGGCGTCACAACGGCCGGTACGACCAGGACAGTCGTTCCGCCATAGGCCTTGCATGCGACGATCTCCTTGCGGATCGCCTCCAGGCCTTCCTCAACGTTTTCCGGGTTCGGATCAGAAAGCGGCTTGCGCCAGTGCACGCTCCCCGAGACACCGTGAATGACCAGACCCGTCTCGTCCCGGGCTCGAAGGACCTCGTCGAAGTCAAGCTGATTCGGGCTGATCAACTCGACCCCTTCGAATCCCGCCTCCTTGAGCAGTTCGAAGGTCGGCTTGATCGGGCCCTTGTTCTGGCCGAGCATGAAAGCCTTCCGCCATCGCTTGCCGCCGTCCGGGGACGCCGACGACGTCGAGGCCAGCAGAGTACAGGCCGTCATCGCGGCTCCCGCGGTCTTGAAGAAAGTCCTGCGGTCAATCGCATCCAATGAAGTCTCCTTTCCGGCCTGTGCGGAGGGAAGGCCTGAATTAGGAACGATACCCCCAGAGCAACCCACAGCGAAGGTGCTCGAACTCGGTCTGTAATCCCGCCTCAGTCTGAAAACCCAGTGACTGGAGCCGCTCGATGATTCGGGTTTCCACCCCAGGGCTGTCCCTGGGTTCGTGCCACTCGAGCACAATATTGCGGAGATCGAGTTTCTCGAACCTCGGATCGAACAGGATGGCCGTTTCTCCGCCCTCGATGTCCATCTTGAGCAGGTCGATCCGCGCTCCATTGACCTGGCCCAGCCAGTCTTGAACCTCCACCTCGATCCGACCGTCTCCACCCGTCTCGGTGAGTCGTGATTGCGTCTCCTCGTCGGTAAGGAACATGTGCCCACTATGGTTGGAAACAGCGACTGGGTGAACCCGAACACGCCCGGTCAGTCCGTTGGCATCCAGATTCTGCTCGATCTGCGCGACATGGGCGGGATGAGGTTCGTACGCCTCGATCGTGGCCGAAGGAAACTGGTGGGCGAATTCGACAATCGAGTAGCCCACATTGGACCCAAGGTCGACGATTCGCTGGATCGAATCAGCCGGCAACAGTCGAGGTGAGTGATAGACGTCGAAGACGAAGATCTCGACGGCGGCGTCAAGATCGCCCGTCGGAGGACGACGAATAATGATCGTCTTGTCCCCTTCGAGTCGAACGCGGAGGGATCCCCGGATGAGTCCCTGGCGCCACGCCATGTAGCGAAGGCGATCGGGCCAGGACATCAGGTGGCGGAGCCAACGCTTCGGCGGAGTCGTCATGGCGTTGCGAACCTTCGCGTTTCGGCGGTCGGCTACGATACGACTGTCGGGACGGACTGAGACTGTGAGAAGGCCGACGACCCAGGGAGATCCATGCTATAGCCCGATGTCTCTCCGGGCAAGTTGACCGAGTTCGACTTTCGCCGGGGTCTCCTCGAATCGACAGGAGTTGTCGTCGATCGCCATCGCCTCACTGCTGGCGTTGAGACAATCGTGGGCTTCCGGGATAATCAGGCAATTCGCGGGCGTTCGACGCCGTCCCGAGTCGCTCGGTGGACGCGTTCGGATCCTCCGAGACGAAGTGGTCACACGAGGTGTCGGAAGTGAGATGAAGCGTCCTTCCAGAGTCCTTCACATCGTCCCGGCCCTTTTCGGCTGGGAAAACGTCTTCGGTGGTGCGGAACGCTATGCGCTCGAGCTGGCAAGAACCATGGCCGGGCGTGTTCCGACCACTTTGATCGCATTCGGGGCCAGGCCCGCAAGGTTCCAACTCGGCGATCTGCAGATCCACGTTCTACGAAACTGGATCCACGCCGGCCGATACAAGCACAATCCGTTCACTCCCGTGCTGCTCAGCCACTTGGCGCGCGCCGATATCATTCACATTCACCAACCCGAGACCCTCGCGGCAAGCCTGGCCTTGCCGCTCGCCCGCGTCTCCGGAAAGAAAATCTTCTCGTCTCACCTGGGAGGAGCGGGAACAGGCCTTCACCGCCTCATCGACGTAACCTCCTGGTACGACGGGCACTTGCACATCAGCGAGTTCAGCCGGCAGGCGTTCGGCCACAAGGACCTGCCAACCGCGAGGGTGATCCACGGCGGGGTCGACGCCATCAGGTACGCTCCTGGTCCGGACGTCAAGCGTACCGGTGAAGTCCTCTTCATGGGCCGATTGCTACCGCACAAGGGCATCAACTACCTGATCGAAGCGATGGACACCGAGACCCCGCTAACCATCGTGGGCCGGCCCTGGAAACATGCCCAGAAGTTCGACCTCCTGCTCCAGGAACTGGCCAGGGGCAAGCAGGTGCGTTTCCTCACCCGCGAGGCCCGCGAATCGACGTCCTGGCCGCCCGAGGAAGAAGACGCACCGATCATCGATGCCTGCCGGCGGGCGCTCTGCGTCGTGCTTCCGAGCGTCCACAAGACCGTTTACGGCGACGAGATCCCGATCCCGGAACTCCTGGGCCTCGTCCTGCTCGAAGGCATGGCCTGTGGAACCCCCGCGATCGCCACCAATATTTGCAGCATGCCGGAGGTCGTCGAGGACGGCGTGACAGGCTTCCTTGTCCCTCCGAATGATGCCGGTGCCCTGCGCGAGAAGATCCAGTGGCTGAAGGATCACCCCGACGACGCCGAGAGAATGGGCTGGGCCGCCAGACAGCGCGTACTGGATATGTTCACCTGGGATCTCGTGGTCGATCGCTGCCTCGACGCCTACGGTATCAACAAGGCCGTCGAAACTACCGCTCCAACCCCCTAGGCCAGACAATACACCAACGATCTTTCATATCATCTCGGCGAGTCTGGCCTCGAGTAGCTCGCCCACGAGCTGCGGATCGGCCTTGCCGCCGGTCTGCTTCATGACTTGGCCCCGGAGGAATCCCTTGACGGCCTCGGGCTTCTTCTTACCCCCCTTGAGGTCCTCAAGCGCTTTGGGGTTGGAAGCCAGTGCGGCCTCGATCGCTTGGGTGATCACATCGCGGTCGGCAACCATGCCGTAGCCACCTGCCTTGATGACCGACTCGGCCGGCTCACCCGTGGCAATCATCTTCTCCAGGACTTCGCGTCCCTGGTTGGTGTTCAGCTCCCGGCGATGAACTCGGTTGATCAGGTCGGCGAGATCCTTAGGATGGATTGGGAACTCCGCCAGGGAGATCTTCCGCTCCTTCGCCACCCGCAGGATGTCCTGCTGGATCCAGTTGCTGGCCAGCTTGTATTCCCCGGTCGCTAGGGCCACTTCCTCGTAGTAGTCGGCGACTTCCTGCCCCTGCTCGACCAGCACGTTGGCGTCGTAAGGCGAGAGGCCGTGGTCCGTCTCGAAACGATGGCGACGCTGGCTGGGGAGCTCACCGATGGACGCCCTGATCCGTTCGATCCAGGCATCATCGACGACGACGGGGACGAGGTCGGGTTCGGGGAAGTAGCGGTAGTCGGCCGCCGTTTCCTTCTGGCGCTGAGGCTTGGTCACTTCCTCGTCATCGTTCCAGCCGCGCGTTTCCTTGGGAGCGTCCTTGATGGTCAGCCCGTCCTCCAACCATTTCTTGTATTGCCTCACTGCTTCGAAATTCAGCGCCTTTTCCACAGCCCGGAAACTGTTCAGATTCTTAATCTCGACAATCGGCGTGGCGATGGTTTTGCCATCTTTCTCGATGTGCAGGTTGATGTTCGCGTCGCAACGGAGCGAGCCTTCCTGCATCTCGCAGTCGGAGACGCCCAGGTATCGGAGGGTCAATCGTAGCTCTTCGAGGCACCCTTTGGCATCCGCGGCACTCCGAAGATCGGGCTCGGTCACGATCTCGAGCAGTGGGATACCCGCTCGGTTGAGGTCGACCTCCGAGACGCCTCCCGCGCCGTGAGTCAGCTTGCCCGTGTCCTCCTCGAGGTGGACGCGGGTCAGGCGGCAGCGGCTGCCGCCCGAACCATCCTTGCGAACGGGCACTTCGAGCCAGCCGCCTCGGCTGAACGGCAAGTCGTACTGGCTGATCTGATAGTTCTTGGGGAGATCGGGATAGTAATAGTTCTTGCGATCCCACTTGGTGAACCGCGCGATGTCGGCGTTCAGGGCCACGGCGGTCTTGAGCGCCAACTCGAACGCCTTGCGGTTCATCACTGGCAGAGTTCCGGGCATGCCCAGCGAGACGGGGTCGGTCTGCGTGTTCGGGGGGAGCCCGAACTTCGTGCCACAGGACGAGAACATCTTGCTCTCGGTCAGGAGCTGAACGTGGACTTCAAGGCCGATGACGATGGTGTAATCCATGTGACACGTAGTCCCGTCAAGAATCTGTCGACAGCCGATCGCGGTTCATTATGGTTTGAAAACTTGAATCGTGATCTCGAATCCCCGATCCGCGCGCCCGGAATCTAGAGCTAGGTCTCCCCTCGCAGGGCGTGAAGCTTGTCCAAAAGTCCGCGAATCACGGCTTCCTCGTGCTGTACCTGATCACGAAAATCGGGCGTATGGGTTCGATGAACCTCGACGCGCGTCTCTCCGAGCGAGCGGCTCAGGAGATTGGTCAGAAGAGCGATCTCCTCGAGGGTCACGGTCAGGCTATGCAAAGTCGATTGCTCGGGATTAACGGACATCGACGTCCTCACGATCAACGAGGGGGGGAAAGTTAACCGGCCGTAACCGGTCGTCAATCGAGCTTCGGCCTCCGCAAATGCCAGTCGGTCTCGCGCTCGAAGACGCGGGCGGTGCGGAGCAGGTTTTCCTCGGCGAACGCCGGGGCGAGCAGTTGCAGGCCGATCGGCAGGCCCGACGTCGTCAGGCCGCACGGGATGCTGAGCCCTGGGATACCGGCCAGGTTCGCCGTAATCGTGTAGATATCCGACAGGTACATGGACAAGGGGTCCGACACCCTTTCGCCCAGGCGGAACGCCGCTGTGGGGGAGGTCGGGCCGATCAGGACGTCGACCTCGTGGAAGGCGGAGTCGAAGTCATTGCGGATCAGGCGGCGGACCTTGAGGGCTTGGTTGTAGTACTGGTCGGCATAACCGGCCGAGAGGGCGAAGGTACCCAGCATAACGCGACGCTTGACCTCGGCACCAAAGCCCTCGGCACGGCTAGCCATCATCATCAGGACGAGGGGAGGCAGGTCCTTCTCGTCCGGCCCCTGGGGCGTGAAGTCCTCCGCGCGATGGCCGTAGATGGTTCCGTCGTAGCGGGCGAGGTTGCTGGAGCACTCGGCGGGGGCCACGAGGTAGTAAGCCGGCACGCCGTATTTCGAGTGCGGCAGAGAGACCTCCTTGACCGTCGCGCCCGCCTTCTCGTAGACCTTCACCGCCTCGCGAACCGCGGCCTCGACCTCGGAATCCAGACCCTCGCCGAAGAACTCTCGGACCAGGCCGATCCGGAGCCGCTCGGGAGGGGTGTCGAGGCTGGCCAGGTAGTCGGGCACCGGGGTGTTGACGCTGGTCGAGTCCATCGGGTCGTGCCCCGCGATGACCTTCAGCAGCAAGCCGGTGTCGGCCAGGTCATGCGAGAACGGGCCGATCTGATCGAGCGAACTGGCGAAGGCGATCAGGCCGTAACGGCTAACCCGTCCGTAGGTAGGCTTCATACCAACGATGCCACATAGAGAGGCTGGCTGGCGGATCGAGCCGCCGGTATCGGAGCCGAGGGAGATCGGCGCGAGGTCGGCCGCGACGGCCGCCGCCGACCCACCCGACGACCCGCCAGGGATCCGCTCGCGGTCCCAGGGGTTGCGAGTCGGGCCGAAATAGCTGTTCTCGGTGGATGAGCCCATGGCAAACTCATCCATGTTCGTCTTGCCGATCAGAAGCGCGTCGGCCGCGCGAAGCTTGGTGACGACCGTCGCGTCGTACGGGGGACGGAAGTTCTCAAGCATCCGGCTGCCGCAGGTGGTTGGCTCGCCGATCGTGCAAAGGACGTCTTTAATGGCCACGGGTACGCCGGCCAGAAGACCGAGCGGTTCCCCTTTTCGACGTTTTTCGTCGATGCCTCGAGCCTGAGCCAGTACCGCCTCGGGATCGCGGTGGAGGAAGACATTGAGGGTGGCGTTCAGACGATCGGCCCGGTCGAGGTAGGAGCGGGCCACCTCCTCGGCCGATATAGCCCCCGAGTTCAACTGGTCGAGCAGTTCGCAGGCCGTAACGTGAGTCGGATCCATCGAGTCAATCCAGGGGAGTCTCGGGGAATCGGGTGACGATAAAGCGTGGGCCATAACCCTGGGCAGTTCACCCATTGGCTCGGTTGACGATAACCCTTGGCCAGCGAAGCCGGCCTAATCGCCAGGTTGAACAATTCGAGCCAAGCCGATCACTCAAGGACAGCCGGAACCAAAAAGCTCTCCTCGTTATGATCCGGAGCATTGGCCAGGGCAGACTCGCGACGTAGGCTCGGTCCTTGAACGTCATCGCGAAAGACGTTGCGGACCTCTACGCCGTGCGCCAGGGGCTCGACGTCCCTGGTATCGAGCTGCTGAAGCTGGGCCACGAAGTCGACGATCGTATTGAGTTGCCCGGTAAAGGTTTCCAGCTCCTGGGGCGTCAACCGGAGGCGTGCCAGGAGCGCAACCTTGGCAACTTCATCTCTCGACAGTGACATCGGCGAACCGTCCTCTCCCTCGTCCAGCGTTGATACGAGCCCAGGGTGAACTCGCGTGCGACCGGCAATCCTAATTCTTTGATGCAACTCCCCAGAAGGTGGATCAACCGATCTCGGGAAGCGACAGCCAGTCTGCCACATCAGGCCGGGGGGTTCAAGCCGCGCGGGCTCGTCCCCGCCGTCGTTTGACGATGGTCAGTCGCAATTCTAAGATAGCGCCTAGCCTGACGGCACCTCGGCGCCGTCAGGCCTCCGTGGGATGTCCGTGTTTCCTCAAGGTACGCGAGCATGCAAGGTCCGGTTGCGATCATTCTGGCTGCCGGGCACGGCAAACGGATGAAGTCGGAGAAAGCCAAAGTTCTCCACGAAGTCTGCGGACGGCCGATGATTTCCTACGTCGTCGAGGCGGCGCGAGCAGCCGGAGCCCGGACGATTATTGTGGTGGTCGGCTTCGCGGCCGATCAAGTTCGAGCGGCTCTGGCCGATGACCCCGACGTCCTCTTCGCCGAGCAGACCGAGCAACTGGGCACTGGTCACGCTGTGAAATGCTGCCGACAGGTGCTCGAAGGATATCAGGGACCGGCGCTCGTGCTCGTCGGTGACGAACCCCTGCTCCGTCCCGAACCGCTGGCGGACCTACTCACCCTGCAGCACGAGGAACACGCGGCCTGCTTGATGGGTACGGCCGTAGTGCCTGATCCCACGGGCTTCGGCCGCATCCTTCGAGACAGCGCGGGCCGTTTCCTCAGGATCGTCGAACAGCGCGACTGCACCCGCGAGGAAGCCTCAATCGATGAGGTCAACCCAAGCTGCTACGTCTTCGAACTGCCAACCCTATGGGAGGCCCTCGACCGGCTCAACACGGGCAACGCACAGGGTGAGTATTACCTGACCGATGCGCCCGCCCTTCTCCAGGACATGGGCCAGATCGTGCGAGCGCTTCCCGTTCTTCATCCCGACGACATTCTTGGGGTCAACACCCGACAGCATCTCGCGCAAGCACACGCACTCATGCAAGGCCGGATTCTCGACCGCCTCATGACCGACGGCGTGAGCATCGTCGATCCCAGGAACACCTACATTGATGGCCGAGCCCGGATCGGCCCTGACACGATTGTCTTTCCGTACACAGTGATCTCCGGCGTAGTCCACATTGGCCGGAACTGTCGCGTTGGACCGTTTGCCCATCTTCGTGATGGGACCGTTCTGGAAGACAATGTGGAGGTCGGGGCGTTCGTCGAGGTCTCGAAGAGTCGGCTGGAAACGGCATCGATCGCGCGTCACTTAGCATATCTTGGCAACGCAGAGGTGGGTCCTAGGGTCACGATTGGGGCCGGCGCGATCACTGCGAACTTCGACGGACGGGTCAAGAGCACCACGCGGATCGGTCGCAATGCCTTTGTTGGCTCCGGCGCAATCCTGATCGCCCCGGTCACCGTCGGCGAGCGAGCCGTTATCGGCGCCGGGGCAGTGGTGACCAAAGGACGCGAAGTCGCTCCTGGCCAAACGGTTGTGGGAGTCCCAGCCAAGCCGAGAACCAACGGCTCGACCTGATTGCTGGCCGAAGACAAGATCGTGCCGGTACAACGTCTTTTCCTACAAGAACTTCCATTCGCCTGTCGCCAGGACGTAGAGTCCGAGGCCCAGGTTCGCGACAGCGTGGCTCACGAGGCAGGTTGTCAGACTGCGCGACCAGGCGAGCAGTGCAGCCCAAAGCAGACCCGTCAGCAACCCGGGTAGCCATTCCGGGTGCTCCAGACCGAAAAGGACCGAGGTGACTGCGACCGCGAAGGGGGTGACTCGACCGATGGGTACCCGAGTGAAGGCCGGGTCAATCAACCATCGCATCAGGAACGACCGCCAGAAGAGCTCTTCGATGAGAGGGACGAGAGCCGCGAGCCCAACGAAGCGAACGGCGAGAAAGCCAATCCGGCCGATCGGCGATGGAATCAAGCCGGGGTCGAAAGCC
Organism: uncultured Isosphaeraceae bacterium; assembly: GCA_964599655.1. Lineage (GTDB taxonomy): Bacteria > Planctomycetota > Planctomycetia > Isosphaerales > Isosphaeraceae > CAZRGV01. The sequence goes on from CAZRGV010000011.1 coordinate 48,976, forward strand.
GTCCGAGCGCCGAGGAATGAAAACCGGGGGTAGTAGGGGTCAAGTCCGACCCAGAACACCGTCACGATGACACCAAGCCCCGCACTGACCGCCAGTCTCGTCCAGCCGGGCGAGGGCGTCAAATCCCGCCAAGTCGATCGGCAGGCCCAGGCCACCGCCGCCACCAACGCAACCTTGACGGAATAGGCCAACGGATACCAGGTCGGATGTGGAGTCTCTTCCCTCGTCACGGCGAATCCTTCCACGGGCGTCAACACCAAGAAAGCCGCAAACGGAGCCACATAGGTTATCCAGGGACTTGAGGAAAAGTCGATCGGATTCTTCATTCGGTCGGACTCATTTCAAGGGAAAGTTAAGAGACGGGAGCAAGGCCTCTTCAGTCTAGCCGCGGAATGACGGCGTCGGAAGAAAGAAACCGCGTCTCAGACGGTTAGAGCTAAGTTCGTGTTTCGCAGATCTGGCACACGGACGATGAACACATCGCCCACACTCGATGGAGCGTTTCCGAGGCTCATCGACGGTCTCATCGGCGGCGATCGCTGCAGCAGGACATCGATCAGGCCGCGCGGCTGACGAACTCGATAAGCTGTGCAAGCGGGGTTTCTTGCCCCTCCCTCTTCCAATCCACACCCGCGAATTGACCGCGCCAGCTCTCCCGCCGAAGCGCCCTCAGGATGTCCGCGTACGACGGCTCCTCCTTCCCCGGATACCACGGACGATCCGGCAATGACAGCGACCGATGCCCATCTCGGTCAAACCAGACCCGAGTCAGCCCGTACAGCGCCAGCCCCAAAGGCGCCATCCGCTCGACCGCTTTCGGCGCGTGGTTGGCCGGGTCCTTCAGGCTCATCATCTGCTTGACGTTCTGGTGCATGACCTCCACGCTCCAGCGCGCCGCGTAGTGCGACAGGATCGTCCCTGCGACCCAGTCCAGCCGCGTGCAGTAGTACTTCGGGTCGGGGCGGCCTCCCTCGGTGTCCTGGACCAGGACGATCACCAGGAGTCGGTCCTTGCCCGCCTTGTAATACAGGGCCTGCATCGTCTTGCCCCGGAGCGTCGCGTGCAGGCTGTAATAGTCGAATCCCAACTCCTCCCAGGGCTTCGTCGCGTCGGCAGCCCATTCGGCCATCGAGGGCAACAGCGCCCCCTTCTTGCGCAGCGCCCCTTTCTGCTTCAGCCGCGGCGGTGGCCCCGGCTCGTACAGCGCCGCAGTGGAGGCCACCCGGCTGATCAGATCGGCGTTCTCGGGCAGGTGCCGGAGCACGCTCTTGCCGCCGTAGGCGCTGTCGCCGCTGACGAGGATCTCCCGCGCGGAGAACCACCCCGCGAATTGTCGGATCAACTCCACGGCCAGCTTGGGGCGCGTGCGATGGTTGGGGGCGGCCGGCTTCTTCTTGACCCTCCTACCCTCGCCTTTGGCGTCCCCTCGCCTTTGGCGTCGGCCTGCCGCTTCTTGCCCTTGGCCAATCCCTGGCGATTGCGGTCCAGCCGCATGCCGATCGGCAGGGCCCAGACCTTGGTTGGGGACCACGGCGGCTTGGAGATCTGCAGCGAGAGGATCACCCAGTCGTGCCCCCAACTGACGTGGGGCCGACTGCGGATGAAGTTCAGCGGGTCGTGATGCATCCCGGTGCCGAAGATGGTCAACCCCCGCCTGCGGCAGAAGGTGTCGTCGACGCCCAAGGCGATCGTCCCCTCGGGGAAGAACGTCCGGGGCGCGTCGCGCGCCAGGGCCTCGTAGAGGTCGTCGATCGACCCGGCGGCATTGCTGAAGAAGCGGTGGTATCGGCTGTGGTGCCAGGGATGGACGGCGCCGGCGGACTGGATCAGCTCGGTGACGTAGCGATGTCGGAAGGAGAGGCACAATCCGGTGGCGATCGTGAGGAAGGCGACGAAGAAGGGTCCGGTGCAGACCGAGCGGAACTGGCGAAGGAGTGAGCGGAACGAGGGGGTAAGCTGCATGTGCGGCCTCCTTAGTGGCGCGGGACCCTGGTTGTTGTGCAACTCTCGGGATACACCCGTCACCCAAGGAGGACGCGATAGAATTCACTTATTCACCCCTCGCCAGAAGTGCGAAACCCGAACTAAGGCGTGGTGATTCCACACCTGAAACGTCAACCAGAGCCCGCCTGTTTGGCCCTAAAGAAATAATCCGGGCTAGGCTCGTGGCCCTTCTCCGAGGCAGCCCTTCCAGGAGCCACCAGGCCACGATCACGGGCCCCTGGGCCGGGACACCGACCAGCCCGAACGTCGTTGCCCAGGCCGCTGCCGTCGATGGCGTAAACCGGCCCTTGGGCAAGTTGGCGGTGATCCAGGGCCGCGATGCCCGCCCTGTGGACCCGCGCCAGGCGGCCATGTCGGCCCGCTGGAAAGCATCGTGCCAAGTGTCGGGGTGACACCAGCCGGGAAGGAAGGGCACGCCGCGAACGTCCCGAACAGGGACACCGTGTTGTTGACCTTCCCCACGGATAGTGGGCGCCTCGAAGGGCTGGCGTAATGCTGGTCCAGGAGGAATCGCCCATGGCCCGTCGGTCGTTCACGCTGGAATACGAGATCTCGGCCGCCAAACTTGTCCGCGCGCAGGGATACTCGGTCGTCCAGGCCGCACAAAGCCTCGGCGTCGACCCCGCTCGGTCCGCGACTGGGTAGCGAAGTTCGTCCCGCCACCGGCCACGGCCCCCGCGGATGCCGAGCTGCGCCAGGAACGCGAGCGGCGCCTTGCCGAGAACAAGTAGTTGTTGATGGAGCGCGAAATTAAAAAAAAGGCGACGGCCTTCTTCGCAAGGGAGCAGTCGTGTGGTTTGTCTTCATCCGCGATCACCAGGCCGAGTTCCCCGTCGGGGTGCCCTGCGCGGTGCTAGGCGTTTCTCGCAGCGGCTACTACGCCTGGAGGGACCGGCTGCCGAGTCCGACGGCCCTGCGTCGCGAGCGACTCGTCGAGCAGATCCGTCAGGCCCACGCGGACGCTCGCTCCGTCTACGGCTCGCCGCGGGTCCACCGCAGGCTGGAGGACCAGGGGGGCGTCTGCTGCGAGAACACCGTAGCTAAGCGGATGCGCGAGCAAGGCATCCGCTCCAAGATCCGACGTCGGTTCGTCGTCCGGACCACGGACAGCCTCCATGATTGCCCGGTGGCCGACAACGTCCTGGCACGCGAGTTCTACCCCGACCAGCCCGACACGGCCTGGGCCGCCGATATCACCTACGTGCCCACCGCCGAGGGGCGGCTCTACCTGGCGGCGGTAATCGACCTGTGCAGCCGCAAGGTGGTCGGCTGGGCGACCGCCGACCACCTGCGAGCCGAGCTGCCCCTGGAGGCGCTGCGGATGGCCTTGACCCATCGGAGGCCGGCTGGGCCACTGCTGCAGCACAGCGACTGCGGGGTGCAATATGCCAGCGACGTCTATCAGTCCCTTCTGGCTGAGCAGGGGATCGAGCCGAGCATGAGCCGCGTGGGGAACTGCTGGGACAACGCAGTGATGGAAGGCTTCTTCAGCAGCCTGAAGTGGGAGTTGGTTCACCATGAGAGCGACGCGAGCCACGCGGAGGCTCGCTGGTCGTTGTTCCAGTACATGGAGGTGTACTACAATCGGAGGCGCCGCCACTCGACGCTGGGCTATCGCAGCCCCGCCGAGTTCGAGGCTCGTCTCACCTAATCCCCAACCCGCGCCCATTTTCCGAGGGGAAGGTCACACCTCCGTGGGGCGTCTGATCCAAGGCCTCGAGGGCTGGTCTTCAAACAAATTATCTGAAATCTGGCGATCTTCCTTGACTTGCTGAACGTAAAACAAACAATAAGGTTTGTCGGGTTCCACAGCCGGCAACTCTCTTTGACAACTCGGGGGCGAACCAGGATCGACCGGATTACGAATGTGAGAGGCTGCGTGTCGAGGTTGGTCAGCAGGCCTCGTTAAAAGCCGACCAAACCAATATCTGCCGAGAGGACTCCCTCTCTCCGTCTCGCTGCCTGATAAGCAGCCACGGCCCCGCGACGGGTTTTCTCCCGCGAGACCCGGCCGGGGACGCTAATGCGGGATCGCCCATCCTAACCGCCTGTTGCGGCATGGGTTAAATTAATGACAGGCTAAGCCGAAAGAGACCCTGCCGATCGGGGCTCTCAAGCCGACAGCCAAATGAACGGCTACACACGTAGACGCCCTCATTGACGGATCTCGGGACGCGGGTGCAATTCCCGCCGCCTCCACTTCGCCGCAAGCTGTTAGCTGGTGACAGTTTGTGTCAGACGACGACGCAAGCCCCGCCACGGCGGGGCTTTGCTCGTTTCCGGGCCCGCCGGCCGGATCGGCGCTCCCGCCATCCGGCGACAGCTCCCGACTCAAGACGCCGCCCGGATTGCAGACATAGTGCAGACGATCAACGTCTGCACATGCGAAAGGGGACGGCAGGCCCGCCAGGGCTTCCGCCCTGTCCTCCATCCCGATGTGGGTGTATTTCGCGGTCTGCCGGATGTCGGCGTGCCGGGCCAGCTCCTTGGCCTCCATGATCGAGGCCCCCGACCGGACCAGCCCGGTGATGTGGCTGTGCCGACCGGCGGCGTGGAAGTCGGCGATGCCCTCCGGCGTCTCGTAGGGGATGCCGACCCGCTCCAGGTCCTTCTTCACCATCAGCCAGGTCTTCTTCCGCTCGATGCGCGGGAAGAGGAGGTCGTCCGGCCCGAGGTCTTGCACCCATTCACGCACCATGACGACGAGATCGGGGTGCATCGGCAGGACGTCCTTCCGGCGGTGCTTCGAGCAGGCGGCCTCGACCGTGACCGTCGGCTGGGGGTCGTCGAGCTTGAACGACCGGGGTGTGAGGCTGCCGATCTCCTGCCGCCGCAGGCCGGTGAAGAAGCTCACCAGGTAGGCCCGCGCGCGGAGTTCCCCGTCGTAGCCCTGGACCTCCACGCCGCTCGACCGGGCCGACTCGACCAGCCGGGACACTTCCTCCGCCGTGAGCGCCCGCCGCTTGTGCCGGACGTCCGTCTCGCTGTTGAGCCGCTCCATCCCGGCCAGCGGGTTCGACGGCAGCCGCTTGGTCGCCACCAGCCACTTGCCGAAGGCGTCGGCGGCCTGGAGGTAGTGGTTGTAGGTCCGGGCCCCCATGTCCTCCGCGTTCCGGGCGGCGTTCAGCCATTCCACCACCTTCTCGCCGTCCATCTCGGCGAGCGTGCGGAAGCCACAGCCCGCGATCACCCGCCGGACGCGGGTCATGGTGAGCTTGCGGTGCTTCGCGGTGTTGTTGGCGAGCGAACGGTCGAAGGCGCCGAGATGCCCGTCGATGGGGGCCTGCTTGATGGCCAGGAGCCGCTCCTGCGCGGGGTCGATCATCCCCCGCTTGCGGAGCATCACCTCGTTCTCGAGCTTGGCCGCGAGCTGCTCGGTCAGGGCCTTGTCGGTGAAGCCCTTCGCGGTGACCCGCTTCCCCTCATGGTCGAAATACTGGATGTAGTACGGGCGGTTCTTCTTCCCCTTGTCGCGGCTCAGCTTGAAGATCGAGGCCATCGGGCCGGCTCCAAAGAAACGGGGACGGGCGACCGTACCTGATTATAGGTTCAGTATCACGGGGGCGCCAGGGGTCATTCCTGCGGGCACCCGCGTTCGATCCAATCCCGGACCTCGGCCGCCCGCCATCTCGTATTCCGGCCGATCCGCACGGGCTCCGGCAGCTTCCCGGCGCTGAGCAGCCGCCACAGCGTCCGCTCCGACACGCCGAGCATCGTCGCCACCTCGTCGGCGGGGATCAGGACGGCCGTCCTCTCTCGCGTCTCCATCGGCAAACCTCCTCTTCATGGGTCGTCTCGCCACGTTGCACCCGGTTCAGCCCTCGCGATCGAGGCCGCGGCCGGGTTTCGGAGTCCGCTGGGCCGATCTGGGCTCGCGGCGGTCGGCCCGGCCATGCAGCCGCGACTCGGCACGTTGCAACGTCGACAACCCCGCCCCGGACAGCAGGGCGTCGACATGCCCGGACAGCTCCCGGATCTCGAGTTCCAGGAGCCGGTTCGCCGCCTTCTGCGTCTCGCCGACCTCCCGGCCCGCGGGCGCGTCGCGCAGCTCCATCCGCTTCGAGGCGAGGAGCATGGTGACGTCGCAGAGCGGGTAGTCCTTGAGCCCCTCGCGGCCGTATCGGCGGTAGACGGCGTCGATCGCGCGGAGCCGGATCTCCAGGGCGCTCGCCTGGGGCTCCGGTCCGGGGCGTAGGCCGTCGGCCATGGACGCCTCCTCTCGTGCGGTTGTCCTCGCGGGACCCTGCCGTGCTCACCGGTCCCGTCCTTCCTCCGGTGCCTTTGGCCGCGCGGCCAGGCGGGCGGCGGTCTTCTC
>CAZRGV010000011.1:55304-64329 GCA_964599655.1 uncultured Isosphaeraceae bacterium
GGATGCTGTCGGACGGAGTTTGCTCGCGCCAGCCGCGCACCAAGTCGTCGACAATCTGATCGAGTTCCTCGTCGCTGACCCGCGGCGGTTCGGGGGGCGGGGGGCCGAGGGCCTCCGCCCGGAACCGGTAGGCCTCGGCCATCCTCGCCTGATACGTGGCGGCGTCCGCCTCGCCGTAGTCGCGGACGCGGGCCGCGTGCTCGTCGGCCTCCCACTCGGCGGCCCAGGCCCTGATCTCCTCGGCGGACCAGAACAACTTGTCCGGCATGTCAGAGCTCCTGCGCTGACGCGGGCTTGTCGAGTTCCTCCCGGCACACGCGGTAGAATTCCCGCAAGGCCTCGCCGCGCTCCTCCTCCCGCAGCACCGCCTGGATGATGAAGACGCATCGCCGGGCGATGCGGATGCTGAGCTGATGCACCGCCGGGTCGGCGGACTGCGATTCGATGAACATGGTGGTGTCCTCGGTGAGGGGCGGTCCGGGGCGGCCCGCCCGGGGAAACTTGCAAGGGGCGAGGTGGCGGAGGCGATGGAGGAACGCCATTGCGGCGGCAACCACCGCCCCTGCTGCGCCCGGCGGGTTCAGGGTGATAGGCTTCATGAGCGCCGCCCCCTGGCCAGGTGCCCGACGATCGCCCCGCCCAGGAACATTCCGGCCTGCGGGTTCCGGATCGCGAGGAACGCGGCCGCCGCCGGGATCAGGATGGTCAGGGCCGTCGCCGCGCGGAGCAGCCAGGCGAAGCCGCCGGCCGTCTCCTGGACGACAGGGCGGACGGCGTTCTCCGCCACGGTATCGGCCAGCCGGTTCGTGCCCTCGATGAACGCCTCGGGGCGGGCGAGGAAGGCGGTGAGGGTGGTCCCGACCGCCAGGGCCCCCTTGTTCCGCCAGATGAAATCCATGGCCGGGTCGCCGAAGCGGGCGATCACGCCCATGAGCTCGGGCGTGCGGCCCATTGCGGCCATCTCCCCGCCTTCGGCCATCATGGCGAGCCGCCGCCCCCCCTGGGGGCCGACCGCGCGGAACGCCTCGACGGCCGGGCCGCCGAACCGCTCGATGACGGGCTCGGCCAGGCCCTTGTGCTTGACGAGGGCTTCGGCCGCATCGTCGCCGTACCGGGAGAGCAGCTTCATTCCCCCGGGGCGGCGGAGGACCCAGACGGCCGCGTCCTCGCCATGCCTCGACAGCAGCCGCAGCGCCGCGGGGGCCTGCTCCCCGGCCTCGTCGGCCAGGGAGAGCGCCTTCGGGCCGACCTTCCGGACGGCCGTGATCAGGTCGTCGCCGTGACGTGCGGCCCCGGCCGCGATGCGCTCGGCGAGCGTTTCCGTACCCTCTCGCACCGCCGTCCGGCCGAACTTCTTCATGACGTATTCCGCCGCCTCGCGGGCGGCCTTGGTCCGAAAATCGGCCTGCGCGGTCGAGCAGGAGCCGACAAGCACGATCGCCACGAAGGTCATCAGGTAACCAAGTCTCATTGCGCACCTCCATCGAGGATCAGGCGTTTCAGGGCCGCTTCGCGCAGTCGGGAACGGGCCTCGTGCAGCCGGTTGAGCTGGTTCCGCATGCCGAGGCTGCCAGGGTCTTCATGGGCCGCCTTGGCGATCAACCAGCGGTCCCGTTCCGCGAAATACATCGCGGCGATCTCGTGCTGCCGCGCCCATTCCTCGGCGGTGGGCTCGGGGCCCCCGCGAGGCGGAACCAGGTCTCGATAAATCCCTTTCGAGAGAGGATGGGGCGACGGGTAGTCGGGAAAGTCACTCGCTGGCGGGCCGTCGAGGATGGTCGATTCGAGTCGATCGAGCGTCGCCGCCACCTTGGCGGCGATCTCCCCCTCCGGGTCATACCCCGCCTGCCTGATGGCCCAGTCGAGCGCCATGTCCACCAGGATGCCGACGACGAGGCCGACGCCGAAGGTAACGGCCCCGGAATAGGCTCCCGTCCCCAGGATGCCCCCGGAGATGCCCAACCGGACGGCGATGGCCGTTGCGATCTCCGTGACGATCTGCGCGGCGATTTCCGAGCCTACGAAGGCCACCATCTCCTTGGTGATTGTGTAGCCGAGATCCCGGGAAACGATCGGCATGACCTGATCGAGCATGGCCTCGTATTGCTGGCGGAACACCACGTCGTCGTGCAGGGAGGGCAGGCGATCCGGCGAGGCCATTTCGCCGTCGCTCAGATCGGCGCGGATATCGACGAGGAGCTGGTTCTCGCGGCCCTGGAGCTTGCTGACGCAGCTCGAAACCGCCGATTCCACGACCGCCCGGAGCTCGTCGGGACCGAAGATGTTCCGAACGAAGGACTCTTCGAGGAATCTGTTGTGGCTGCCGGCGTCGTAATAATCCTTGACGTAGGCCCACTTCCCGCCGAGCGAGAGCACGTCCGAGGCGAAGCCGCGAGCCCCCTGGCGCCGTTCGGCGAAGAACGCCCTGACCTGCTCCACGGACTGCCTGACGTCATCCTTGGACTGCTCCTCGACTTGACTGAGGCGGGGCTTCACCTGCTGCTCCCAGGCCGCGAGCCGCACCGGGTCGTAGCGGGGGTAGAAGGCGTATCCGGTCACCGCGAGGGCCAGGCCCGCCAGCACGCCGAGCCCGAGGCGTGCCCGGCGGCCCCGGCCGGGGATAGGTCGCGTCTCGATCGCCGTCGTCATCGCTTCGTCTCCTTGTGATGGGAAAGGGAGGAGAGGGGCATCCATGCCCCGGGGCGCGCATCCTCGACGCAGCCCCGCGCGGATGCGATCCCGCGGGGGCGAGGTTAGTCAGACGCACGGGGAAGGCGGGGAGGGCTAGCCGCGCTCCATCCCTTTGCCTTTATCTCCGCGGTCGGAGCGGGCCTCGGCCTGGCGGGAGCGGCTCTCCAGGACCGAGCCGCGATCCTTCGCCTTCTCGTCCTCCAGGTCGCGGGCGTCGCCCCGACGGTCCTGGGCGACCTCCCCCGGCGTCTTCGTGCCGTAGACCCCGTATTCGGGCGGCTGCGAGACATTCGACTCGGGGTACACGGCCGACCGCAGCTCGCGGAGGCCCTGGCGCCACATCGCCGAGGCGTGCTCGGCGCCGATCTTGGGCTTGGTCTCTTGCTGACGCGACATCGATCACCTCCGTTTCAAGGCTGGTCGTCACGCATGGCGCGGAACTGCTCCGCGCGCTCCTGGTTCTCGATCAACAGGTCGTTCAGGTCGAGCAATTGCTGGCGGTCGACGGCCCCCGAGGCCAGCACCGAGACGAACAGGCCGCCGGCCGCGAGCATGAGGTACACGCCGAGCGGCTCCGAGACGAGGCAGAGCACGCCGCCCAGCAGGAAGACCACGGCGGGCTCGACATACTGCTTCACGTGCAACTCGCTACGCCCCGGGACCTGCCGCATCAGCCGGGGCACGCCCGTGTACCGGGAATGGCCCCGCGGCAGCTCGCCGCGCCGGAGGATGCCCTCGACGCGGTTGCGCAGGCACATCGCCACGTAGAGCAGCAGGAAGACGAACAGCGGCCGGAGGTCCCGGCCCTCCCACAGGGCCGCGTAGAGGGGCACCAGCACCAGGACGGCCACGGCCTGGACGTCGGCATAGCGTTCGCCCATCCGGGTGTGGAGGAAGACCTCGACCGAGAAGGCGAGCGTCCGGGGGATGAAGAGGAGCTCCGCGAATGTCAGGCGACCGCTCCCTTGCGGGCTTTGCGACGATTGACCGTACATGATGACACCTCCGATCTGATTGGCTCGGCGTGCGCGCGGCCTCCCCGCGGAGTCGTCGCGCCCGGGGCCGTTGATGAGGAGAAGAGGGTGTTCAATCGCGCTGCCGGAACGTCCGCCGGATCCAGGACCGGCCGTTCGCCCGGAACCGGCGCCCGCCCTGGAAGACGATCCCGTCCACCTCGCCGCCGTTGGCGAAGCCGCCCCGGCGCAGCGCGGTGAAGACGCTCGGCTGGACCTCGAACTCGTAGCTCTCGGAGATGCCGGCGTTGACCGACGGCAGCGAGCGCATCCAGGGGAGGCCCAGCATGTCCATGGTCTGGTAGCTGTTGCCCCCGTTGACGAAGAACTGCCGCGTGCGGCCGATGAGCGTGGCGGCCCACTCGTTCGTCACCGGGTCGCCGTTGGCGTGGAAGACCTTGGTGTTGAGGTTGGCCAGGAGCGAGTCCGCCTCCGCCTTGCCGCGCTCGCCGCCGCCGAGCGCGGCGTAGAAGTTCGAGAGGTTCTGGCTGAGCAGCACCGTGGCCACGCGGGAGCTGCGGGCCGTGGTCTGGAACTGCATGTCATACGACGTCACGAAATTCTGGGCCTCGTCCGCCCAGAAGAAGACCGGCCGGGGGTTCGCGGCCACGTCCCGCCGCTCGATGGAGCGCTGGAACACGTACTTCCAGAGCACCTGCGCGAAGACGCCGACCTCGGAGAACTCCTTGGCGGGCAGGTCGATCACCAGCACCTTGCCCGACTCCACCACCTCCGGCGTCACGTTCGTCTCGCCGCAGAAGAGGTCCCGCAGGATGCCGCGGTTGAGGACGTCGATCATGCTGGTGAACGTGGAGACGATCACCGACCGGGTCTTCTCGGAGAGGGACGGGTATTCGAGCATGAGGTAGTCGGCCACGATCTCGTAGTCCTTCCGCTGCCGGGGCGTCTTGTCCCGCTCGTCGGCCAGCTTCAGGCATGCGTAGCAGAACGAGTCCCGCTTCCATTCCGGGGACCGGGCCTCCTCGAGAGACGTCGGTGCCGAGACGACCAGCCGGTAGAGGTCGGGGATCGAGAGACTCCCCCGGGCCAGGACGAGGAGGTCCACCAGGTTGCGCATGAGCTGGCGCATCGCCCTGCGCCAGTAGCCCTCGTCCTCGCGCCCGCCGTGGCCGCTGCCGGCGCCACGCTCCGCGACCTCCAGAACCGTCGAGAGCAGGTTGACGATGTTCTCAGTCAGGCCCGCCCCCACGCCGGGGCGCTTGAGCTCGTGGTCGATGAAGTTGAAGCGCAGCGGCCGGTCCGGGCCGAAGACGATCAGGTCGTCCGGACGCCCGGCCTCCCGGCAGTACGCCTCCCACACCCCCCGCTCGTCCGGCTTGGCCGTGAGCACCAGGCCGCCGAAGCCGGCCCGCAGGAAGGCGAGCGCCAGCGCCCGCCCGCTGCCCGACGACTTGCCGCTGCCCGTGGCCCCGAGCACGAGCGTCCCCTCGCAGGCGTCCGCGATCGACCACGGGTCCGCCTCCGAGAGGAGCAGCAATAGCTCGGAGAGGTGCCACGGCGTGCGGGCCTGCGGCGTCACGTTCTTCCTCCCCCACATCGGTCACCTCCCCGGCCCCCGTTCCCCGCTCTATAACCCCGGCCATCTTCCGACTGTTCCTGCCCCCGACGAACGGCCCCGTCACCCGGCCTGATCGCGCAGCATCTTGGCGAAGGTCCCGACCTCGATCCCCTGGGTCCTGGCCTTGCGGGCCTTCGTCAGGACCTCTTCGAGCGCCTCGATGAAGGCCTCCAGGTCGATGGACTCACCCATGACCGTGACGGCGCGGCCGCTGCCGAGCTTCGCCGTGACGCGGGACGGGCCCGCACTCGCCGCGGCGGTCGCCGTCGCGCCCTTCTTCAGCGACTTCAACGAGCCGCTGAGGGCGTCGCGCGTGAGCCTTCCCGAGGCGACCTCGGTGGCCAGGGCCGCCTGCGTCGGGCCGTCCTCGACCCGGGCCAGCTCGCAGGCCGCGCTCAAGGGGATGTCGCCCCGGTGGACCCTCTCGCGGATCGGCTCCGGCAGGTCCAGGAGCGACAGCAGCCGCGAGACGGTGGCGTTCGAGAAGCCGAGCTTCTCCGCGACCGTCGAGGCGTTCCAGCCGGTGAGTTCCATGAGCCGCGCGATGGCCTCGGCCTTCTCCAGCGGCGTGTTCTCCACCCGGTGCGAGTTGGCGATCAGCCCCTTGCGGATCATGTCGCCCTCGCCGAGGGGCTCGTCCTCGACGAACGCCGGGATCGACTTCCGCCCGAGCTTCATGAGTGCGACAATGCGGTGGTAGCCGTCGGCCGGAAGGTACTTCTCGCCGCGGCGCGTGAGCCGGGGCGGATAGAGCAGGCCGACCTCTCGGATCGATTGCGTGAGGCCGGCCAGCTTCTCCTCGTCGATGGTCTTCCGGAGCAGCGGGACCAGCTCGATCTCGCTGAGAGCGATATCCTGGATCTGTTCGGAGGGCATGTTTACTGCTCCTTGGGGAGACCGACGCAGTTGATGGGATAGGATGCTCACCTGAGCGCGCACCCCGATCGGGAGCGCACCTGCGATGGATGCAGAGACCCTTTGGGTGCCAGACGAAGTCCCGAGCTGGCCGCCCTAGTAGACGTCCATGTGTCAAGTCATCTGATGCGAGTCACCATTGTGCGGCTTGGCCGAGCCAACGCAGCAGGTTGGGATTCTCGCCGCTCCGATCACCGCGAAGGTCGGGTTGATCGGATACCTAAAGAGTAGGGAGGGCAAGAACCGCCAGCAATTTGGGAAAATGTGGGGCCTGTGTTTCCCAGGGGGACATGCGCCCAGTAGGCAGATGCAGGCAGAATCTCGGCCGATCAATCGATCCAGTGTGGGTTGGCCTCGATCCAGTCGCCCAAGGCACGCCCGAGGTCGGTGAGCTCCGTCCGCTTCCGGCCGTCGCCCTCCACGGCGCACGTCAGCGGCGCGCCCAAGGATTTCGCGAGCCGCCGGACGCGCGAGGCCGGCCCGGAGTGATCCGGCCCCTGGCCGTCGATCCCGGATTGCCGGGCCTCCTCGATCGCCACCCGCCGGAACGACCCGAGCGTGATCAACGATCGGAACATGCGCAGTTGTTCCTTCGTCTTCGGAGCGGTCGCCGCCGTGGTCAGGAGGAACAGCAGGACGTCATGGGACTGCGGGAATCGGTGCTTGAACTCCGAGAGGGGGCACTCGACCAGGGAAGCGGCCCGTCGCCTGGCCAGCAGGGCGTCCGCCTTGGTGCGGACCACCGCGTTGCGGTCCCGGAGTGCGTCTTTGAGGTAGGGCTCGGCCTCCGCGTCCCAGGTGGACAGCGTTTCCCAAGCGCGCGAGGAGGCGGGCTCGTCATCGGCCAGGGCCTTGATCAGGTCGGGCAAGACCCGCGGCCCGAGCGCCTGCAGAATCCCGCAGAGTAGATCACGGGACCACACCCGCGGGTAATCATCGAGCTCGTAGCGGCGTTCGATCCCGGGCAGCGTCGCATCGAGCAGGGCGGGGACCGCCGCGGGCCCGATGCAGATCAGGGCCCGGCAGGCGTAGAATCGGCCGGTCTCGTCTTCCCTGGCCAGGCTCCCGACCAGTGCGGGACTCGCTCCCGCCGCTGCGGGACCGATTCGCCCCAATGACTCGATGCCCGAGAGCCACGCGAAGCGATGCGGTTCCTCGATCAGGTCGATTAGATCGGGCACGGCCGACGCCGCGGCCGGGCCGATCTTCCCGAGCGCCAGCGCGGCATACGCCCGGGCCCCGCCGACCTCGTGCTTTAGCAATCCGACCAGGGAAGGCACGGCCGGCGGTCCGAGCGCCGCGAGGGCCAACGCGGACGCGTCGAGCACGAGACCGAAGTCCTCGCCTAGCAATCGGATCAGGCGAGGGATCGCCACTTCCGCCGGCGGACCGATCGCACCCAGAGCTTCCGCCGCCTTCTCGCGTACATAGGGAACTTCATCTGCGAGGGAATCGATCAGATCCGGCACAGCGGCCGACGCCGCCGGACCCATGCTGCGGAGCGCGAGCGCGGCCTGTTCCCGCACGAAGGGGTTGTGATGACGCAAAGCATCGGCCAGCGCAGGGACCACCGGCGACCCGAGCGACCCCGCCTCGAAAGCGGCAGCGACCCGATCCTTCTCGTAGGGGCTGCCGAAGCTCGCGATCAACTCCAAGATCCGTTCGGCGTCGGTTACCGGTCGCTCGCTCATAGGTACTTCGTCCCGGCAATCGCCCTGAATCCGCTCCAGATTCCATTTTACGCCGCGGCGACCGCATCTCCAATCCAGTCGGTGGCGGCTCGAGGCCGAGGAACGGCGAGCCCCGGAGTTATCGCGACCGGGCGGATTTGTGGCCTCCGGGCATCGCCGGCGCCCGCAGGTCATCCGGGACGCTGCCGACGTGACTTGGATGCGTCACAGAATCCGCGGCGGCCGGGGGCGGCCGATCCGAATGATTGCCTCCGCTCGGCACCCGGTCGCCGAATCCGAGCCATCCCCCGACCGCGTGAAAAACAGGATCCAGGACGCCCAGCCGGGAAACCACAGTCCCGATCAGCAAGCCCGCGTAGAGCGGAACCGATCCGAGCCACGATGACTCTTGCCGGGATCCTTCCTTCATATATTCCTCTAATAACTTAATAGTTAATATATTTAATTATTAGAAATTCCATGCTGGGTCAACGTCGGAGTGCCGATGGGCGGCAGCAATGGGACTACCCGGGGTGCCGCCCGCTGCATGCCGCGACGGCATCACCGTCCATGGGACTCCGCTTGCGCAATGCCATGGCTATTCCAGCCCTCGCTCCATCGGTCGCCTGCGTCCTGGAGCAAGCTGGTCGCGGCAGAGGGCCTAATCCCCTCCTGTCCGCCCCATGAACTGTTTGGCCTGTTCCGCGCCCTGCTTTTCGATGCGACGGATCGCTTGCTTTGCGGATATCGGGCCTTCTGCGACGCCGTAGCGTATATAATATTCGGTGAGCATCTCGACGGCTTTCCCTAGCCCCTTGGCATCGCTATACTTCCCATCCTGTTCCTCATCCCAATGGTCGCCCACCAGGTCGAATATCGCTTTTTCAATCCTTGCCGGGTCTCCTAATGCCTTGGCGAACCCCAGCTTTGCATGGTTTTGCTCGCGAATCGCCATGTTCCCAATGTCTGTGCCTTCTTGCTTGAAATAGAACCCTAAATCATCCTCGGCAAGGGTCCGCAGTTGTTTGAGGGTCACGCGGTCGCTCGGGTACCTGATCTTCGAGAGGTCGATTTCCGGCTGAGGTTGCTTATTGGGCATTGGGGCTCCCTTTTTAAATTAAATAATTAATTATAATTTCATATTATAATTAATATAT
>CAZRGV010000011.1:64347-72536 GCA_964599655.1 uncultured Isosphaeraceae bacterium
TTTTAATTCAACTCCAAATCGAGAATGAGACGCCCGGCTCCCGTTGATCACGTGCTTTCGGGGTCCGATTCGCTCCCGTTCCTCGGGAACCGCCTTCCAGTTATGGGGCCCCGGGTCGTTGCCCGCTGAGAATTGCTATCGGATCATGACCAAGCGGACGCCCAGCTCGCACGCAGCCCAGGCCCGTTCTGCCGTGACGGCCGGTGCGTTCAGGTGCAAGGCGAGGGCCAGGCAGGAGCGATCGCCGAGCGACAGCCCGGCCGAGCGGGTCGGCACCCACAGCGAGGCGGCGATGCTCGCCTGGTCCGCGTCGAACGGGACGACCCGAAGGCGGAGCCGGGCGATCAGCCGAACGGTGTCGTCGAGCCGCTTGCCGTACTGGACCAGCTTGCCGTAGGTCTCGGCCAGGTTGACGGCGGAGATGCACGCTGAAGGTAGGATCGCCCGCACGTTGTCGGCCCCGGGCTCGTTCCGCAGGAAAGCGATGAGCGCCGAGGCATCCAGGACCGACTCAGTCACGAGACTCGCGGATCGCCTCGTCGCGGCGGTCGCGAAGCAGTTCTTCGGACAAGAGCGTTTCGGACGGCGCGACGTCCGCGAACGCGGACTGGACCTCCTTCAGGACCTGCTCGTACCCGCGGACCAGCAGGCTGTCGCCGTCGGACTCGAGGACCAGCGTGTCGCCGGGCTTGATGTTCAGCTCCTTGCGGAGAGACGACGGGATCACCACCCGGCCGTCGTCGCCGATCTTGACATACTCGACTTGCATTGGCATCTCTATGCGTGTTGACAACTTCCAAAGGCGGGCCACGTCCTCCTGCCTCCGTCGATGATGCGCAAGGTCCGCCGGCCCGGCGCTTCATTGCAGATGGCAGACACCACGTGACACCATTACCAATTATGGTTGATATAAAGTTTTTGTCAATTATGGATTTGACTCCATGCCTCGGCCTGCATGCCGAATCCCTGGGTTCCCGCCTTGCCTTCTACCATGTGAAAGATAAAGGACGTTATCTTTCATATGGGCTGCGGGCGGCCTGACCAAGTTAGTTGCAATGCGATCCATTATGGTTCATAATTAGATTAAGTGAACTATATAGAGGTCTTATGGAGATCGCGAACATCCACCAGGCGAAGGCCCAGCTCTCTCGCCTCATCGAGCTGGCGCTCGCGGGCGAAGAAGTGCAGATCGCGCGCTCGGGCGAGCCCCTGGTGCGCCTGGTGCCCATCCAGGCCGATGCCCAGCCGAGGCAAGGCGGCCAGCTCAAGGGCCGGGTCTGGATCGCCGAGGACTTCGACGCCCCGGACCCCGAGATCGAGAGGCTATTCGACGGCGAGGGGGCGTGAAGCTCCTCCTCGATACGCACGCCTACCTGTGGTGGCTCTCCGATCCGGGCCGGCTCGCCGACGAGGCCCGCGTCGCGGTCGCCAACCCGCGTAACTTCGTCTTCGTCAGCGCGGCCTCGATCCTCGAGATCGCCATCAAGCAGGCCAACGGGAAGCTCAAGATGAGCGAACCGCCCGAGGCCATGCTGGAGCCGTGCCGGTTCCGCGAATTGCCCCTCAAGATCGCCCACGCGGCTGCCCTGCGCGACCACCCTCCCGTCCACAAAGACCCCTTCGACAGGCTGCTCGCCGCCCAGGCAAAGGTCGAGGGAATGACGCTCGTGTCGCGTGACACGGTCCTGTCCGGTTATGGCGTCCCCGTCCTCGCCGCCTGAGTCCCCAGGAGGCCACCTCGTCCGGGAGGCTCGGCGGCCTAGCCCGTCCGAGCCGTTGGCACACCTGCCGACCATCCTGGCCACCGGTGGCGAGGACGCCGTCACCCGGTTCGTCGAGTATTTCACCGCCCACATCCGCAACCCGCACACCCGCCGGGCCTATTTCCGCAACGCCGTCACCTTCCTGCGCTGGTGCGAGGGGCGTGGCATCCACGCCCTGAAGGACATCCGGCCGGTGACGGTCGCGGCCTACATCGAGCATCTCGGGAAGTCGCACGCCAAGCCCACCGTCAAGCAACACCTCGCCACCATCCGCATGCTCTTCGACTGGCTGGTCACCGGGCAGGTCGTGCCGGTCAACCCCGCTCATGCCGTCCGCGGCCCCAAGCACGTCGTCACCAAGGGCAAGACCCCGGTCCTCACCGCCGAGGAGACGCGCACCCTGTTCGAGAGCATCGCCCCCGTATCCGTCGTGGACAAGCGGGACCGCGCCCTCATCGCCGCCATGTTCTTCACCTTCGCGCGGGTCGGGGCCGTCGTCACCATGACGGTCGAGGACTACTACCCCCAGGGCAAACGCATGTGGCTCCGCCTGCAGGAGAAGGGCGGGAAGCAGCACGAGATGCCCGCCCACCACACGCTGGAGGAGTTCCTCGACGCCTACGTCCAGGCCGCCGGGATCGAGGCCGACCGGCGTGGCCCCCTCTTCCGCACGGCGACGCGCAGGGGCGACGCCCTGACCGCGAATCCGATGCTAACCGCCGACGTCTGGCGGATGATCCGCAGGCGGGCGAAGAAGGCCGGCATCAGGACGCCGATCGGCTGCCACAGCTTCCGGGCGACGGGCATCACCAACTACCTGGAGCACGCGGGCACGCTGGAGAAGGCCCAGCAGATGGCCGCCCACGCCAGCCCCCGCACGACCAAGCTCTACGACCGGACCAACGACCAGGTCACGCTGGACGAAGTCGAGAAGATCCAGATCTGAGGGTTCTCCGCCAGCCCGGCTGACGCCGGCCGGGTGCTCCCGGGGTCCGCCGCGCTCCCGTCCCTTCGGGACCGGCTCCGCCGCCCTCCCGCCCCCTGCTGTTTTCCCATCTCGAACACCTCACCGCGCTATCCGGAAGGGCGTCGCCCTCTTCGTCAAGGGCGCTCGCTGCGCAGCTTCCGTGTCGCTGCGCTCCGTGTGCAGCCGCTCCGCTCGTCCCTGTGACGAATTCACCCATTCTATCTCATCCGGCACCTGGTGCCGCCGTTGGCCGGTTGAATGTCGCGCGTGACGACATGACCGACCAACAGGCCCTTCGCATCAGGAGACCGGACCATGCAGATCGTCCACCGCACCTCGCACACCGAGAAGCTCGCCTTCACCGCCAAGCCCGACGCCGCAACCCGCAAGGCCCTGACCGCCGCCGGGTGGCGCTACAACGGCCTCCACTGGTGGAGGAACGTCAACCACACCGCCATCAGGAAGGCCAAGGATCTTCCTGCCTTCCTGACCCCCATCGACCAGCCCGAGGCGGCCACCGCCTGAACCAACACCGGGCACGGATGCCCTTTCCCTTCTTCCAGCATCCATGAGCACCCGGAGATTCATCCCATGACGACTACGACCGTCCCCGCCGTCCTGTCCCGCGACGACCTCCGCCACCTCGCCCCCAGCGTGTTCGCCGGCCAGCCGTGGCACGGCATGTCGGGCCGCTACCGCATGGTGCCGACCATCGAGGTCGTGGACATCCTCCGCGACCGGGGGTTCTTCCCGGTCAAGGCCCGGCAGTCCCGCACCCGCATCCCCGAGAAGGGCGACTTCACCCGCCATCTCATCCGCTTCCGGCACGCCGACCACCTTGAGCCCGTGACCGTCGGCCAGGAGACGCCCGAACTGGTCCTGACCAACTCGCACGACGGCACGTCCGCCTACCGCTTCATGGCCGGCATCTTCCGGCTGGTGTGCGGCAACGGCCTGACCGTGCAGTCCGCCGACTTCGGCAGCATCAGCGTCCGGCACTCCGGCGGCAGCGACTTCCGGGAGCGGATCATCGATGCGACCTATCGGGTCGTCGAGGAGACGCCCCGGACCCTGGAGAAGATCGGGGCCTGGAAGCAGATCGAACTGTCCCGGCCGCGGCAGGAGGCGTTCGCCGCCGCCGCTTCGGAGCTGAAGCCGAACCCGAGCATCACGCCGTCCCACCTGCTCATCCCCCGCCGCTTGGAGGACGACCGGCCCGACCTCTGGCACACCGTCAACCGGGTGCAGGAGAACATGATCAAGGGCGATCTCCGCGCCATGAACGCCAACGGGCGGCGCATCCGGACCCGGCCGATCCGCTCCGTGGACGCGGACATCCGCATCAATCGGGCACTCTGGCGGCTGGCCGAGGAATTGGCGAAGCTGGCGAGTGCGGCCCTATGAACCGCCGGCAGGCCGGCCGGAAGGGCGGGCAACGGACGCTCGCCCTTTACGGCCGGGAGCACATGAGGGCCATCGGTAAACGCGGCTATCAGACCACCCTCGCCCGCCACTGGCAGGGCGACGCCCTCGCCTACCGCCGCTGGCTGATCGCCCGCGGCTGGAACGCCATCACCGACGAACTCGCCGGACGCGAGATCGACCGCCGCCTGAACGCAGGAGAAGCGATCGTTTGTTTCGAGCTTCCTTACCTCGACGACGATCAGGACTTGCCGTTGTAACGCCGGGGCCGTTTTCGGCCCCGATTTTTCCGCTCGCTACGCTCGCGCCACAGGCCACGTTTGCCGTGCCCCTTCGGCCGCCGCAACTGCCTTTCGCTCACAGCGTGCAGCAGCCGTCACAACCGTTGGCATATACCTGGCAGACTTCGCCGCTGACCGGTACGCCATCCGCATGGCGGCAGGGCGGCGCAGCGATCTTTTGATCGGCGTTTGCATACTTCGCAGGCACACTACCAGATGTGGTATCCTGCGACATAGAGCACAATATCTGAGACTTCGACTGTGATGTGGTCTACCTCGTGCAGTTAACAAGCATTCAGTTCATTCTGGACAGTCGTCATCAGTCTGATAGAATCGGTCTGATGCGGCCAATAGGCCGCGTTGGGGCGTGATAACCCTATCTTGTGCGGTTCGTACACCGTCATCGTACTCCTCGATCGTCTACGGTCGGGGAGGCATGCGCGCATGTTCAAGCTTCGGCCAAAGGCGTATGCGACCTTTCACAAGATAGGTTTATCAACTCCCCGATCACCAGAGGGGGAGTGGCTATGTACAAGGCACGAGTGGCGCTGCCCGCAGCGAACCTGCTTGGCTTGGCGAAGATGGGATTTGGGAGATTGCGAAGGGCTGTGTCTGCGTGCACAGACAAGCCCGAGGCGCCCTATATCGAAATTGACTACCATGTAGAGGGCTGTCCCGGCGAGCCTGCCTGCCACTGCGAAGACTATCACGTGTAATCCGGAGGCGTAACGCTTCGTGAATTATAATATAAGAATTTACATATCTACAAAAATCGTACTTACTGGGCGGAAAGGAAGCGTTAGCGAGCGTCTTCGGGCGATGGCATGTGCTTTTCCTAGGGCACATCGACTCCTCAACTATTAGAAACCGTGGTCCATGTGAATGTGGTTGCCGCCACCCTGAGAGTAAGGCACTGAAGGCGCACGCGTGGGTGCAACGAGCGGTTAATCCGATTCCTCGAACTTGAAGCGCTCGATGACCGTGACCCTCTCCGGGGTGCCCATCAGCTCGGCCTCGCTCATCTCACGCACCCAGGGGACGCGATGGTAGAGGATGCCCCGCAGGAGCTGGATACCGGGCGTCGACTCGTCGTCGAGGTTCCGGCCCTCGATGCAGACCGTCTCGCCGTCGAATTTCAGCGTGATGCCCTCCGAGGGATCGAAGACGACCTTCCGCAGCAGGGTGTAATCGTAGGCGACGCTCCGCCCGTCCTTGCGGCGGAACTCGATCATCGGCGCGCGATCCCGAATCCCCCTCAGCCAGCTGAAACAGCCGAGGTCGTCGATCGGGTCGTCGCTGTTCTCGAACGACTCATCCCGGGCCGCGAGCGGCGCGCGGGCGCCCGTGTATCGCTTCAGGACGCTATCGTTCATGCTGGCGCTCCTGCTTCGGGGCGCGGCCGGGGAGGCGCAAGTCAAGCCTCCGGCGTTCGGCTTCCTTCAACCGCTGTCGAATTCTACGGGCCTGCAAGGTCGGGCTCGTCGCGATCAAGTCCTTCGCCGCCAGCTGATCCTCCGATCGCAGCAGGAGCGCCCGGAGGGCCGCCTTGTCGTCCGTGTAGACCGTGGCCGCTTTCCGTCCCCGCGAACAGCTCACGTAGAACTGCTCTCGCGAAGTCGCCGCGAAGGAGTCGGCCGACTGGCCGACGAAGACCCGATCGACCGTCTTCCCCTGCGCGGCGTGCGAGGTGACCACGTAACCGTAATCGAGATGGCCGAAGTCCTTCGCGATCGTCCAGCCGTTCTCCAGGACGATGCCGCCGTCGGAGTTGAAGTCGCGGAGGCGATGCAGGTCCCCGTTGTGGAGGGCATGCCTCCGGTCGGCCGTCGTCCCGTTGCGCGTGATGCGGATCACATCGCCCGGGGCGAGGGGCAGATTTCCACGGTGAAAGACCTCGAATCGGTCGGCCTGCCCGGTGGGCGGGACGATCCCGCCCCCTACGGTCAACCGCTGCCCTTTGCGGAAACCCTTGGCATTCTGATGGAACTGGATGACGTCGCCGGGCTGGTACTGGGCCGGGTCGGCCTTCTCGGCCTCGGTGAGCTGCCGGCTGACGAGCACGGGCACGTCCCATTCGCCCCCTCCCAGGCGGCCCTCATCGGTCAATGCCCGGCGGATCTCCCGGGTGATGCGATCCTTCTCCAGATGCGTCGGCGAGACCACCAGGGCCGAATCGCCCGCCGTGACGGTCTCGATGTAGTCCGCCGCGAGCCGCCGGTAGCGCTCCCCCTCCCCGATCTCCCGGACCCAGCCCAGGCCGTCGAGCCGGTCGAAGCCCTCCTCCACCCGCCCCTCGCTGAGCGCCTTGATCGCCTCCTTATACAGCCCCTTCTGCCGCCGGATGTCCCGGACCTCGGCCGGCACGATCCCCGCCTCCTCCTCGAGCAGCCGCAGCGGCGAGCCGCGCTCGACGGACTTGTGCTGACGCCGGTCCCCGGAGAGGACGACCCGCGCATCGGCACGCCCCGCCAGGTCGAAAATGCGGGCCATCGTCTTCGAGCCGAGCAATCCCGCCTCGTCGATCCAGATCACCTGCCCGCGCGTCCGTTCCTGGAGCGTTTCGTCGACCAGCAGCCGGGCCACCGTGTCAGCCGACTCGAACCCCTCCTGGCGCAGCACGCCGCGGCTGGCCCCGGCCGTCGGGGCGAAGACGAACACCTCCTTGCCCCCTTCGCGGATGCCCTCGGCCGCCTCCTGCATGAGCGAGGTCTTCCCCACCCCGGCCGCGCCGCGGATCAGGATCACGCGGTCTCGGGAGCCGAGGACGTGGCGCACCGCCCGCATCTGGTCGTTGCCCAGCCATGCCCGGCGCAGCGGCCGGCCAGGTTCGCCGAGGGGCTTCCGTGTGCCGCGCCCCTTGCGGGCGAATTCGATCATGCGGCGCTCTTCCGCCAGCACGTGCGGCGTCGTGGCCATCCGCCGACCCTTGACCATCCCGATCACGAGCCCCGATGGGATGGACGAACGGGTGATCTCCTCGGTGGTGGCCCGCCCCACCGAGTGTTTCAGGGCCTCGGTGAAGATCTTCCGTTCGGGCACGACGGAGCGACGCTCGAAGCAATGGTCGATCGCGAACTGCATCGCCTCGGCCACGGCCTGCGCGTCCCGTGTCCGGGGCCTGGAGACCGCCTCCTGCCGGACCTGCGCAAGGGCATGGGCCTCATCCGACGTGAGCCGAGATCGCCACTCGGCCCGCAGCTCCGAAGCCGACAGATCCTTGGCCTTCCGCTCGCGAGTCTTCGCCCCAAGCCGGTCCTTCCGCGCGTCGTCGCGGATCCCCTCCTCCCGCGCAACCTTCTCGATCACGTCCCGCCTGCGCGAGAAGGCGTCGATCACCCGGTCCGGGACCCCTTCGACCTCCCAGCCCTTCGCCGTCCGCCGGGTGCCGTAGCCCTCCCCGGCCAGGAGGTCCGCCAGGTGCGAGTGGAACACCGCCTGGAAGTAGGGTGCGTCCCGCTTGATGCCCCGGAACTGACCGGCTTTCCACGCACCTTCCTCGCCATCCCAGGTCGCGTTGAACGCGAAGCAATGGGCGTGCAGGTGCGGGTCCGGCACCCCATCTACGGGCCTGGAAGTGAAATGCACGAACTCGCCCCAGGCCAGGTTCCCCGTGGCGCGATCGGCGTACTTGCCCCCCTTGCGGACGCGTGCCTGGACCTCCGCCTCGATCTCGTCCATGGTCCGCCGCACCGCCGTGCGGACGGCGCCCAGGATGCGCTCGTCTCCGGTGAGCCCGTGGAGGACGGATACGCTCTT
>CAZRGV010000012.1:0-8042 GCA_964599655.1 uncultured Isosphaeraceae bacterium
TCTCGCGGGTGAAGCGGACGCAGCGGGTGCACATGATGCACCGGTCCTGGTTGAGCTGGATCTTGTCGGAGACGTCCTTGCGAGGGTTGACGATCCGCTCTTCGACGAACCGGTGAACGGCCTGGCCGTACTCATAGCTGTAATCTTGCAGGCCGCACTGGCCCGCCTGGTCGCAGACCGGGCAATCGAGCGGGTGGTTGATCAGGAGGTATTCCATGATCATCCGTTGGTGCGACTGGACCTTTTCGCTGTTGGTCACGAGGACGGTCCCATCCTTGGCCGGAGTCTGGCAGCCGGGGACCATCTTGGGGATCATCTTGATCTCGCCGGTTTTGGGGTCGCGGCTGCCGACCTCGATCTCGCACATCCGGCAGTTGGCGACAACCGAGAGCGCGGGGTGCCAGCAGTAGTACGGGATGTCGATCCCGAAACGCATCGCGGCCTGGATGGCGTTGAGTTTTTCCCCTTCGGGAAGCGTGTATTCCTGGCCGTTGATGAGGATCGTCGCCATCGGGGCCCCCGAACCCTGGAGGAACAAGCTGCGTCGAGACTTGACTGAGTTGCCAGTACGTTGGTTGGTTTTGCTTCCGAGCATCCCCGGCGGCAAGGGCCGGGCCCACGGAACTAGATGGCCGTCGTCTCAAAAGCAATGGAGAGGCGGTGGCTCCCCGGTCGGCTTGAGCGGGCCATGGCACCGCCTTGGCGCGTCAGGCATGGCTGGTCGTCCGGCTGGAGGAATCGGGCGACGGCAACGGCCGGTTCGGTCCGTTCGTCACGATGCTGAACAACTGCGTCGGAACACCGTGAGCCACCGCTTCTTGAAGGGGTGTCGTGCCCTTGCCCGGTGTTTGATGCGTTCGGATGTAGGTTTCGAACTCGTCCCGGTATTTGTCGATCGCGTTCTTGACCGGCCAGGCGGCGCCGTCGGAGAGGCCGCAGATGGTGGTGCCGGGCATGATTCCCATGTTCTGGGCGAGGCTCCGCATGATGTCCAGGTCTTCGAGCCGGCCGCCGCCGTGCTTGATGCGCTTGATGGTCTTGTAGAACCAGGTCGTCCCCTCGCGGCAAGGGGTGCACTGGCCGCAGCTTTCGTGGGCGAAGAAGCGGCAAGTGTTATAAAGATAGTCGATCATGCTGGTGTGGTCATCCATGACCGTGACGGCCGCCGTGCCCAGTCCGAGACAGCCTGTCTTGCGGATGTCCTCGAAGTCGAGCTTGGTATCGAGTTCCTCGGCCGACATGACGCCCATGCTGATGCCACCCGGCACCACGGCCTTGGCGTTTCGGCCCTTCCAAACTCCACCGCCGTGAACGTCGATCAGCTCGCGGGCCGTGATGCCCAGCGGCAACTCAACGCAGACCTGCTTGTTCACATGGCCCGAAATGCAGTAGAGCTTCGGGCCATAGCTCTTGGGCGTTCCCAGCGACTTGAACCAGTCGGCCCCTCGCTCGACGATGTGCGGAACACAGCAGAGCGTCTCGACATTGTTGACGACCGTCGGCTTGCGGAACGCCCCTTCGATGGCCGGGAACGGCGGCTTGATCCGTGGCCAGCCTCGCTTACCTTCCAGGCTTTCGATCAGGCCCGTTTCCTCGCCGCAGATGTACGCGCCGGCGCCGCGGTGGCACCAGATCTCCAGGTCGAAGCCCGAGCCGTAGATGTTCTTGCCCAGGTGGCCGGCCGCTCTCGCCTCGGCGATCGCCTGCTCCATGATGCGGTAGGCGTGGATGTATTCGAATCGGAGGTAGACGTACGCGGTCGAGGCCTTGGTGGCGAAGCAGGAGATGAGGATTCCCTCGATGAACTGGTGAGGGTCTCGCTCGATCAAGAGCCGGTTATTGAACGTCGCCGGCTCGCTCTCATCGCCGTTGACGCACATGAAGGTTTCCTTCCGATCCTTGGGAAGGAAGGTCCATTTCAAACCGGTCGGGAACCCGGCGCCACCTCGGCCTCGAAGCTCGGAGTCCTTGACGACCTGGACGACCGCGTCGGGATCCATTTGCGTCAGGGCCTTTCGCGACGCCTGGTATCCGCCGCGCGATTCGTACACCTTCAGCGTGTGGCTGTCGGGCACGTTCCAGTTGCGGCTCAGAACCGGTTCGAAGTCGGCCACGTTCGGAATCTCCCAGCGAAAACGTCGGGTCGGGCGGTCTGTTCGGGTCAGAGTGGGACGTCGGTTGTTGGGACGTTCGGGTCGTCTTGAGGACGCGCCAAGGTTTCTTCAGTCGGTGTCGCCGGGGCCGCTGGCCACGTCCGGCGCGTTTGCGTGCGGACCGGAGACGACCGGCTTGGCGCTAGCGACCGGCTCGGTGACGGGGCCTTTTTTCAGTTCCTCGATCATCTGGTCAACCTTCTGTTCGGTCAGGGGACCGAAGATCCGCCCGTCGTCGGCCAGAGCGGCAGGGGCGAAGTCGCAGATTCCCAGGCACTCGGCGAACTCCACGGTAATCTTGCCGTCCGGCGTGGTCTGTCCCGATCCGACACCGAGCCGCTTGCAAGCGTGGGCGAGCATGTCCTCGCCGCCGTTGAGCATGCAGGAAATCGACCGGCAGACCCAGACCCGAACGTCGCCGATCGGGGCCTGGGGGAAGAAGCCGTAGAAACTCATCGTGTCGTGCACTTCGGCCGGGGTGATCTCGAGGATCTCGGCGATCTCGGCCATTGCCTGGTACGGAACGCAGCGGAAGTGCTCGTGCACGATGTGCAAGGCCGGCAAGGTGACCGCCCGCTTGCTCGGGTATCGCGGAATGTAGGCGCGGATTTTCTCGCGAATCGCCTCGGAGAGCATCGGGGTCGTCGGAGCGTCGACGGGCATCGGGCAATTTCCCTTGATCAATTTGAGATTTGAAATCTCTTCAGAATTTCCAAATCACAATTTGTTCCGGCCGTTCGTTCAGCTTAGCGGTCGAGTTCGGCCGCGATCACGTTGAGGCTTCCCAGCACGGCCACGACGTCGGCGATCAGGTGATCCTTGATCAGGTGTGGGAAGACGGCGAAGTGGATGAACGATGGCGGCCTCGTGCGGGTACGCCAGGCGGTCTGACTGCCGTCGGTCACGAGGTAGTAGCCGAGTTCTCCGTTGGGGGATTCGACGGCCGCGTAGATCTCGTTCCTGGGGCTCTCCATGCCTCGGTTGGGCATGATCAGCTCGAAGTGCTGGATCAGGCCTTCCATGCTGTTGTAGGTGGTTCCCTTGTCGGGCAAGGGGAACTTTTCGGCGATGGGGACGTTGGCGGGTCCGCCGGGTAGCTTCGCGAGGGCCTGCTTGATGATGCTCAAGCTCTGGACCATTTCCTCCATGCGGACCTGGAACCGGGCGTAGCAGTCCCCTTCGAGGGCGTAAGGCACCTCGAAGTCGAGCTCGGGATAGGCCAGGTAGGGCTGGTCCTTGCGAAGGTCATAGGTGACGCCGCTGGCGCGGGCGATCGGACCGGTGCAGGAAAGGTTGATCGCGTCCTCTTTGGTCAGAATGCCGATGCCTCGCATCCGTTCGAGGAAGATCTTGTTGCGGAAGAGCAGCTTCTCCATGTCTCGCAGAGCGAGGGGAAGGCTCTTCATCAGTTTGTCGATGCGGGCGAACACCTTGTCATTAATGTCGTAGAGCACCCCCCCGACGCGGGTGTATCCCGGGTGGAAGCGGTAGCCTGACATTTCTTCATAGATGTCGTAGATCAGCTCTCGCTGGTTGAAGGCATAGAGGAACGCGGTGAAGGCCCCGAGGTCGAGGGCCGCCGCGCCGGTGCAAAGCAGGTGGTCGGAGATTCGAGAGAGCTCGCCGAAGATTGTGCGGATGTACTTGCAGCGAGGGGTGAGTTCGATGTCGAGCAGCTTCTCGACGGCGTGGTGCCAGGCGATCTCGTTGTAAGGGGGGCTGATGTAGTTCTTGCGGTCGACGATCGTGACGTACTGGTTGAAGTTGAGGTGCTCCCCCAGCTTCTCGAAGCCCGAGTGGAGGTAGCCGATATGAGGGGTCGCCCGGACGATCCGCTCACCATCGAGCTCCAGCACGAGCCGCAAGGTTGTGTGCGTCGCCGGATGCTGCGGACCGAAGTTCAAGGTCCAGAGGTACTCCTTGGACTCGGTCGCCTCTTGACCAGCCTCGATCTCGGTGTCGTCGAGCAAGTTGGACGGCATGGGGCCTGTCCTATCCGCCTGGTGAAGTCCGATCCCACTGGAAGCTCAAATGGGATTTGAAATTCGAAACAATGACGATGGGGCGATTCCAGCGATGCAATTCGTGTCAGGATTCCGCGCGGCTGAGCCGAGGGAAGTTGTGCCGCTCGCCGCGACCTCGCAGGGGGTAATCTTTTCGCAAGGGGAAGGCTGCGAATTCCTCGGGCATCAGGATCCGTCGTAAGTCGGGATGTCCGTCGAACTTGATGCCGTACATATCATAAACCTCGCGCTCCATCCAGTTGGCCCCTTTCCAGAGGGGCATGACCGACGGCACGCTCGGTTCCGGGTCATTGACCCCGACCTTCACGATCACGCGTTCGGACGTGTCGAGATTCAAGAGCACGTAATGCACCTCGAAGCGGGCTCCCGAACCAGAATTGCCCGGATACTTCAGGTAATCCGTGGCACCGAGCTCCGAGAGCATTGCGAACCCGGCCTTGTCCTTCAGCGCCTGGAGCGCTTCGATCATCCGTTCTTTGGAGACATAAACGCGAAGATTGTCGCGGAAGGCGGCCGTAGAATATTCCCCCTCGGCGAGTATTTCGCGGAGGGTCTGGAGGATTCCGGCGTGTGGGTCAGTGGTCGTCGCGTCACTCATACGGCTGGCCTTGGCTTACCCCGGTTTGGTCCGGGGACCTCGTTCTCCCGTCCTGGGATGGGATCCCAGCGGGAAACCTGGTGGAAACGCGTCATTCCGACGCTCTGCGGCTCGATTATTTCGTATCGTCGGTCCCGAGCAGGGCGTCTCCGCCCGGCAAGCGGTAGCCGAAGCGGGATTCGTCGGCTCGTTCGTTCGCGACCGCGAAACCGGCGGACAGCTCACGCTTCTGGGCGAGCATCTTCTCGCGCTCGTAGAGTTCGGGCAACCCAGTGCCGAATACGCGGCCGCCACGCTGGATCTTGTCTTGCATGTCCATAAGGGCTCGCAAGATCTGCTCGGGCCGTGGCGGACAGCCAGGGATGTAGACATCCACCGGGATGAACCGATCGACCCCCTGTACAACCGCATAGGTGTCGAAAATGCCTCCGGTGCAGGCACAGGCCCCCATGCTGATGCACCACTTGGGCTCTGGCATCTGGAGCCAGATCCGCTGGAGAACCGGCATCATCTTCATCGCCACTCGGCCCGCGACGATCAGCAGGTCGCACTGCCTCGGGCTAAACCGCATGACCTCGGCGCCGAAGCGTGCGATGTCGAACCGGCTGGCGCCGACGGCCATGAGCTCGATACCGCAGCAGGCGGTTGCGAAGGGCATCGGCCAGAGGCTGTACTTCCGGCAATAGTTGACGACCGAGTCGATGGTCGTCACGACCGTGTTTTCAGGAATCTCGACCCCACCGGCCGTGCGGAGGGCGTTTGGGTTGTTACTGAGGATCGGCGACGGGGCGGTCGTCGCGTCCGATCGGACGGGTTCTAACGCCATTCGAACACCCCCTTGCGCCAGGCGTAGGCGAAGGCCGCCGCCAGGACGGCGATGAACACCAGGATTTCGCCGAAGACCACGTTGCGGAAGACGGGCGGAATCCCCACCCCCGCGCGGGAAACGGGGGAATTCGTCGACGGCTCTCCGGCTGACGGCTCCGGACTCGAAGTCGCTCTGTCTCCAGTTTCGACGGTCGCGGTGGCCACTGGGACATCGGCACTCCACTGAGCGACGGCCCAGGGATAGAGATACAACAACTCCACGTCGAACAGCAGGAAGGCGATCGCGACGAGGTAATATCGCACGTCGAATCGCTGCCGAGCATCGCCAATGGGATCCATGCCCGACTCATACGGCATCTGCTTGACCGGCGTCTTGCGACGCGGCCCGAGCAGGGCGCTCGCAATGATCATCACTGCGGCGATGCCGAAGATCGCGATCAGGATGAAAATGAAGATTGGCGTGAACTCGGTAGCCATGCCATTCCTTACCAGCGGTCCGGATTCAGGCCGGGAGAGGCGGCTTTGTGAAACTGTTCACAAAGTCGCCTCGAAAAAAAACCCGGCCGTACGGTGGGTTTGCTCGCGAAGGCTACCATAACGATCGGGGGCCCGCCTTGGCAAGGGAGCAGCGCCCGAGAGTCGCGCTTTTCCCTGGCAGTCGACCAAACTCACCGAGGAAAGCGGACGTTTCCATCGAGGATCAACGCGGCAAACTTCCTGGGCCCACGGGCGGAGGGGGCGGCGGAATGATCGACGACTCGATGCGCCGGTTTCGTTCGAAGGGACGGCTAGGCGATCGCTCAATGGTGGGGGACCGCTCAATGCTAGGAGTTCGCTCCACGCTGGGGGATCGCTCCACGCTGGCTGAGCCACCCGATCGATAGGGCGTGGACAGCGGCGGCGGAGGTGGAGGGATATTGATCGAGCCTCGAGAATCCGCGGCGGGGGCGGACGGCGTGGAAGGAAGGGAGGGGGTTCGAGTTGTGGGGGCGGGAGTCCGGCCGGTTTCAGGGGATGTGCGAGCCGATGGCGCTCGGCCCGAAGTCGGACCTCCTCTTGGGGTTGTGAACGCTTCACGTCGCGCCGTGTATCGTTCGGCCTGACGCAGCAATTCAGCCCGTTTTCGAGGATCGCGTTCCCTCATTGCTTGGAAGTAGAGATCCTGCCGCTTCTGCTGATCGGCAAAGAACTCGCTGTCGGCCTTGGTGTCATTGGGAACGTAGGTTCGGCCGAGTTCCTGGTCATATCGCCGATAAACGTTGTAATACGGTACATAGCGGCCGCCCCGGGCTGGCGCGGTACCTGGAAGGTCGAAGGGGGAGAATTCCGGGGCTCCCTGGTCCATCGAATAGATCTGGCTGAACTGGTTTGCTGTCGCGGCGTAACCCGGAGCGAAACGGCCCATGTTGGGCAGCGCGGGGTTCGTGTAAACGGGGTAGGAGAACGACTGGTACGGGTTGCTGTAGAGCATGTAGGGGATCGAGGTGGCGTACTGGGCCGAGCCTGAGCGGCTAGAACCGAGGAGCGCCGCGATCGCCAGTCCCACGAGAGTGGCTGATCGCCTGAACGTTCGATGCCGCGCGGTCATGATCCGCCTCCCTCCGCCACGTCCTCAGGCCGTTCGCATCCACCGGTTCTCGCGCCGATCCGGTCCTGGACGGGGAGGTTCTTCCCACCAGGCCAATACGAATTGTATCACGCGGATGGGAACACACCCAAGAAAAACCAATTGGTTTCCTTGACAAAACCGTCAGGGACGGATCAAGAACGTCTTTCCCACGGTTGACGCGCTCTCGACGAACAGGTGCGCTTGTATGGTTTGCGCTGGAACGGTTCCCGCGCCTCCAAACACACTCCAGGGTGTGCGGTGGAAGCCAGTCCGATCGGTTTTATTTGTTGTGCCGAACCCGCGAGGATGACTCCCACGAAGACGGTTGTAGCCAGTGCGGACCTGATAAGCGTTGTGCCACGCGGTGGACCCTTCGAGCCAGGCGGACGGACCAGGGGGTCGGGCACTCGACCATGGCAAGCCGGGCGCGGAGAGCTTCGAGTTCCGCCCGAGCCTTGTCCACTTCCTGGTACAAGTCGTTGATGGTCTGGCGCTGGGTCTCGATTCGGTTGCGAAGGGACTCAGGCGACTCGGCCCAGGTCAGGTCGCTCTCGTAGCCTCGAGCTAGTAGCCAGTCGCCGACGATCTCGGCGAGGAGAGCTCGCTGGGCGGGCGTGGCGTCGTCTCGCCAGCCTCCCACGCGGCCGTCTCTCAGGTGGTTCCAGTGCAAGAGAGTTTGAGGATCGTAGCTCAGGGCGTTGCCGGGATCCGACAAGTCGATTCCCTGCTCTCCCATTGAGCGCTGGATCTCCTCGGTCCGCCGCCGATTGGCCTCCAGTGAGTACTCGTCGGCGATCGCCTCGGCCTCACCGGCATCGAGCGTAAGCCCC
>CAZRGV010000012.1:8057-25231 GCA_964599655.1 uncultured Isosphaeraceae bacterium
AATCGCCTCAACGCTGCCGACGGGGTTCGCCAGGATGGATTCGTAACGCTGGCAGAGCAAGCGGGGCTGGGCGGTCCAGAAACGGTCGCTGTCCAGAATCGCGTGGAGGAACCGACGACGGATGACCACTTCATCGAAATTGGCCCGGAGCTTGTGAATCAGAGAATAGGCCACGTCCCGGAGATCGCGATACGCATAGAGCGCCAGGGCACGGCCCTCGGCCAAGGCAGGGGCGAACCGTGGGTCACCATCGTGCGACTTGAGGATGTACCAGGTTGAAGAGTCGGCGCCCGAGTCCTCGTGAGTGGCGTACTGCTCACCAACCAGGAACCCCAGCCGTTGGCACGCTCGACGTCGTTCCAGCAAGTGGCAGGCGACCTCATACTGCCAGGTGGAACAAGAGCGGTACATGCCGACGCAGAAGACGTACATGCCTCAGCCTCGATTTGAACCGGCGTCCGACGAATTGAGCCGATGGAAAGGGCCGCTCGGACATGGGGGGTTACGCGACGAGAGGCAGGACGGAGACCGACCGCGAGCGGGGTCTGGGTATCAGAACATCGCGTTTCTGTCAACGACAATCGGCGATCGAAAGGCATCCACTAAAGCCAGTCTGGGAATGGCCGCGCCAACGCGGCATCGAACCTGGAAGCGGCCCAACCCGGATGATCCGGTCGATCCGTACGTCCGGCGCCGACTCTCCTCTTCACGACCTGAGTACCAGCGCCACACCGGCCAGCAGGAGAATCGCGCCCAGGATCCTCGGGAGGCTGAGCGGATGCGTCTCAAAGCCGATCAGGCCGAAATGGTCGAGGGCGAGTGAGGCGAGAATTTGGCCAGTGACGATTGCGCCGAGCCAGCCCGCAGCTCCGAGCTGCCTGGCGAACGCGGCCGAGGCCGCAACGTAGCAAGCCCCCACGACGCCACCCATCCAGATCCACCAGGGAGCCGCCGCGACGAGCTCGCCCTTTGGCTTCGGCGGCGCAACGGCCAGTGCGATCACGGTCAGGCAAAGGAAACCCACGCCGAAGTTGGTCATCGCGGCCGGGATCGGGTGACCCAGTTTCGATCGGAGATGGCTATTGAACCCGACCTGGAACGCCAGACCCGCCCCGGCCAGCAGGGCGATCATCGCGAACAACAGCTTCATGCGAACTCATATCCCGGATCAGCCATACAATCGGTTCGCCTGACCGTAGCTGATTTTCGGAGCCTTGAAAAGTCCTCCCGAGAGCTTCTCCCCGAGCGGGTCGACATACACACGACCAGCTCGATTCGGATTCTCAGGGTTATAGCCGATGACGTGGATGTTGAAGAGGAAGCCGGTGTCGCTCTCCGCTGTGAACCAGTGGACGTTGTCCTTGTGGTCGGAAATCGTCGAGAACTCGCCGGGACCGAACGACTGGTCAATAGTGGGCCGGACGATGTAATGATCCTTGTGATCTTCAAGGCGGTCCCAGTGCCGACCTCGGAAGTTTCCTTTCAGGATCAGGAAGCCGGTGGACATGTTGTCGTGACCGTGCGGGATCACCGAGCGTCCCTTGGTCATCGCGAAGATCTGCCGGCCGAAAACGAGCTGGGTGGGCAGCCCGGAGACGTTCTTGAAGTCAACCGGCAGGCTTCGGGCTCCCTTGGCCGGGTAGTTGACACCGGCGGCCATGCGATCGAAGTCGAGCGTCTTCAACAACGCGGGCAGATCGACGTGGCGATACAGGTCTTCGAGGGCCTTCTGGAATTCAAGATCTTTGAGTTTCTGATCCTTGAGGTCGCGGCCGATGGAGTCGAGCCGATTGAGCCAGTCGGTGATGATCGGCTCGACATCCTTGCCGAAGAGGCGATGTGACGCAAGGCCATCGATCAAGGCCAGCGCGGTGAGCGATTGCAACGCGTGTCGGGTGAATTCGCGGCGCGTGGTGGGCAACGACATGGACGGTCTCCTCGACCGGATCGACGAGCGGACAACCTGCGCCTCAGCGTATTCGGCCCCGATGGGCGATGCAACCATACGCTCCTCACGGATCGACGAACCAGACACGGCGCACGGGACCGGCCTCAGAACTTGTCCGAGGTCGCGGGGGCCTCGTACTCGACCTTGACGTACGCCCGGGTCGGCGTCGTGTCTCCGCCGCCGATCTTGGCCAAAAGCTGATGATACCCCTCGCGGTCGGCAGTAAACTCGTAGGTCAAGGGGGCTGTGTTCGACGTCTCTCCCGTCTTGGAGCACGAGCTATCGGCGCGGCTCTTGGAGCCATCGGCCGCGGGACGGAAAACCTGGAGCTCGACCTTGCGAGGACCGTCGGTGTAGACCCAGACCTTGACCACGGAGCCAGCCGCCGGCCAGATCGAGCCGGCCGTGCGGAACGCGTCGGCGCTGAGCTTTCCTCCGTAGCCGAGGGCCGAGCTTCGACCATCGCCCAGGTCGTTATCAAGCTGGAATTCCTGGGTTGTCCGGCGATTCGGGGGCTGGAAGCCGCCACCGATCCCGACCGGTCCCCAGACGGCGTAACTCATCGCCGGAACCGAGAGCTGGACCCAGCCGTCGTTGTTCGTCTCGACATCGTCCTGGTTCGATCCGCTGTAGTCGTGCAGCCGGACGTGTGGGCCGAAGTCGGTCGGGACCCAGGCGCTCAGGGTCTTGCCTCCGTGGTCGTTCAGGCCGATAAGGGCCTTGCCCCCTCGCTCGATGACGAGCAGGTCGGGCGAACCCTGAAAACGAACCTTGTAGGGACCGTCCTTGAAGTTGAGCTTCTGGTGGCACCAGACCAGGTTCTCGACGAAGCGGCGTGTTTTGATGGCCTTGGGGTCGGCCTTGAACCGATCCGGGCCATCGTTGATGAAGAGGTCTTCGTAGTAGACCATGGGGCTACCGTCGACAGCGAAAGCGGCGGCGTAGGCGAGATCGGCGCGAGGGTTGTCGGGATCGAGCGTCGGGGCCAGTTCGTCACCGTTCTTCCGCCAGTCGTCGAAGCGGTCGTCGTGTGTGATCGAGCCGTTGCTGTTTGAGTCCCAGAACGCGCCTCGCCAAGTGTCGTGGCTGTTGACGAAAGGGACCGTCTTGATCCGGTTCTTCTGCTGGTAGTTGGGCAAAGTGCCCATGTCGAAGAATCCGCCCGCGTCGACGATGCCGAGCAGGGCCTCACGATAAGTGAAGTCGAACGTCCCGGCGCGGTTCTTCGTCAGGGCGCACCAGTTGTCGACATCCGAGATGCCGCTGACGTACTCGCCGACGGCGAAGTAGTCGATCCGATCACCCATGGCGTTGTAAAGCAGATCCTCGACGACGTACGCCTCGAAACCCTTGACCGCATCGAAGCGAAATCCGTCGGCGCCCGTTTGCTTGGTCAGCCAAACGAACCAATCGCGGGCCTGGTCTCGCATGTATTTGCCGTTGCCCCCGCCGCCGTGCTCGGCATCGAGGTAGCAGATGTCGGGGCCGAAACTCTGCTGGCAGATGTCGCCGAGCGTGCACTGATGGTCGGGGTTGGGATGGAAGTTCCACCAGTCCTTGGCCCATCGACCCCGATCGGTCCCGGCGAACGCAACGTAACGGAACTTTTTGAAACGGTCTCCAGGCGCGTTGGGATCTTCCTGGCCGCCCACCGAATGGTTCAGAACGATGTCGGGATAGACCTCCAGCCCGTTGGCATGGGCCACGGCGATGAAGCGGAGCAGGCTATCTTTGTCCCCGAATCGGGTCCCGGTTCGCCCTTTCTGATCCTTGTCTCCCAGGTCGTAGTGATCGAACGGGTCGTAACCCATGCTGTTGCCGCCGGCGTTTCCCTTGGAGGGTGCGGGAACCCAAACGCCGTCGAAGCCGAGCTCCTTGAGCCTTGGCGATAACTTCGCCAGGTAGGTGTACCAGTCGAAGGGATAATTCTCGTTCCAGCAATCCCACCAGAACGCCTGAAGAACCACCTTGCCGTTCCAGGGATTGGCGCGTGCGGTTGCGGGTAGAATCGCCCCAAGCACGACGACCAGGATCAGTTGACGCCCCGTTTTGACGCTCATCCGCGGTCTCCTCGTTGTGCGCCACTCGACTCCAGTCCAGGACCTCGCGGCCGTGCAAGGTTGAGTATCAACCAGCTCTCGGATCATCGCGAGCGAAATGTGGCCAAGCATGGCGAAAATGATCGCTTCGCCAAAAAAAAGCCCTCCGGACGGAATCCGGAGGGCGCGTATGAGGCCCTGGTGCGAGACGCAAGTCGCGGTTCAGACCTGGGTCTCAACCGCGTCGAGGTGCTTCGACTCGCTGGCGATGCTGGCCAGTTCCTCTTCCATCTCTCGCATTTCCTTGCTCTCGGTCTTGCTCCGCCAGATCGCCCAGCCGATCGCGGCGATCCCAATGATACCGACGAGATACATCCACACAGACCCCTTGAAGGCGACGATGGGCGCAATGGCCAGCAGGGCGACCATATTCATCACCTTGATCAAGGGGTTGAGGGCAGGACCGGCGGTATCCTTCAGGGGGTCGCCCACGGTATCGCCTGTGACGCTCGCCTTGTGGGCCTCCGAGCCCTTGCCGCCGTAGATGCCGTCCTCGATCGTCTTCTTGGCGTTGTCCCAGGCACCTCCGGCATTGGCCATGAACACCGCGAGAAGCTGCCCGACGATGATCATTCCCGCCAGGTAGCCTCCGAGGGCGTACTCTCCCAGGAAGATTCCGACAATGACGGGTGCGATGATGGCGAGCAGGCCTGGACCGAGAAGCTCGGCCTGGGCCGCGGCGGTGCAGATGTTGACCACCCGGCCGTAGTCGGGGGTCTTGGTGCCGGCCCAGATTTCCTGGTCGCGGAACTGGGCTCGGCATTCCTTGACGATCAGGAACGCTGCCCGTCCGACGGCCCGGATCAGCATCGAGCTGAACAGGAACGGAACCACGCCGCCGATGAGTGCTCCGATGAAGACGATCGGCTGCGCCACCGAGAGGTTGCCGGCTTCGGTCAGGTATTGCTCCACGGTCATCTCGCCGATCCTCGCCTCGCTACCCACGGCGATCACGGCGATGAAGCTGGCGAAGAGGCTCACCGCCGCGATGACTGCCGATCCGATGGCGATCCCCTTGGTCTCGGCCTTGGTCGTGTTGCCGACGGCGTCGAGGTCCGCGAGGATCTGGCGGGCTCGCTTGTAGTTCTCCTCGCCCATCTCCTCCCGGTCGTAGCCCATTTCGCCGATGCCGTTGGCGTTGTCGGCCACCGGCCCGAAGACGTCCATACTGATCGTGTTTCCGGTCAGCGTGAGCATGCCGATGCCGCACATGGCCACGCCGTAGGCGATGAAGATGGGCGTCGACCCGCTGTAAATGAGCACCGAGAGCAGGATCGCCACGGCGATGACGATCGTTGCCACCACCGCCGACTCGTAACCGACAGCGAAACCCTGGATGATGTTCGTCGCGTGGCCGGTTTGGCAGGCCTTGGCCAGGGATTTGACCGGCGCATACTGCGTATGGGTGTAGTAGCTGGTCGTCTTGTTCAGCGAGATGGCGAGAAGAATGCCGATCAGACAGGTCAAGGCCGGCCTCATGTCAAGCCCCTGGAACCCGAGGCTCGCCCAGAAGGGAAGGCTCTTCGCGAGAATGTCCCCCTTGTAGGACTTGACCCAGTTGTTGTACCGGCGAGCGAATTCCTGCGGATCCACTTTCTGAAGCTCGGCGTTCTGGGTTTCAAAGACTTCGCGAGCCTGGACGAACTCCGGCGCGAGCTGCGCCTGATAGCCGCCGACCGCCTGGGGATACTGGCGGATGTAATCGCTGTCGAAGTGGAGATAACCCAAACCGAGCAGGAAGAAGCCGACGACGCTGATGATCGAGCCGAGCACGAAGCCGTGGTGGACCGAGTGCAGCGCCTCATCGCTAGTGCTATTCGGCCCGGCCTTGACGGTGTAAGTACTAATGATCGAGCCGACGACGCCGATCGCTCGCACCAGGAGCGGGAAGATCACCCCTTTGTGGCCGAAGCTAGCGTAGCCAAGGATCATCGCCGCGACGATCGTCACCTCGTAACTCTCAAAGATGTCGGCCGCCATTCCGGCGCAGTCGCCGACGTTGTCCCCGACGTTGTCGGCGATCGTCGCCGCGTTCCGAGGGTCATCCTCGGGGATTCCGGCCTCGACCTTACCCACGAGGTCGGCGCCGACGTCGGCCGCCTTCGTGTAGATACCGCCGCCGACCCGCATGAAGAGGGCCAGCAAGGTGCCGCCGAAGCCGAAACCGAGGAGCACCTCGTAGGCGTGCTCGCCGAAGGCCATGAAGATGACCGTTCCACCCAGCAGACCCAATCCGTCCGTCAGCATGCCGGTAATGGTGCCGGTTCGATACCCAAGCTGAAGAGCCGTGCCGTAACTTGTCCGGGCCGCGGCGGCCACCCGCAGGTTCCCTCGAACCGCCAGGCTCATGCCCACGAACCCGGTCAGCCAGGAGAAGCTGGCTCCCAGCAGGAAGGCCAAGGCACGGCCAAGTTTGACCTGCGGTCCGGACTCCGCTGAAGTGGCGAAGTAAAGAATGGCCGTGAGCAAGAAGACGAGCAAAATAATGGCTTTGAACTGACGGTAGAGGTAGGCACTAGCTCCTCTGCGGATCGCGGTACCGACGGACCGCATCTTCTCGGTTCCTTGGTCGGCTCCGAGCACCTGGCCCACCAGCATACCGGCGTAAACGAGGCCCGCGATGGCCACGCACAATCCAAAGTACGCCGCGTTCCATGAAGTTGTAATGCGGGTCGGTCATGAAACTGAAGTATCGAAACTGCCTGACTTCCTCGCTCGCCGGCGCTTTGGCCGGAGCTTCTGCCGCCTCTTGCGCCAGAGTCCGACCCGCGCCGGCCATCAAGGCCAGGAGAGTCACCAGAATCGCCAACACGTTGTGCCCGCGTCGCATGTCGTGGACCTCCGTCGGTGCCTACTCGGGGGGGTGCGAAACCTGTTCGGCGTTGTGTGGATCCGACGCCACCAAGGTTTCTGTACCAGCGTTTTCATCCAAACATGGAAACCGACCGAACGGCCGGTGACTAGTGGATTAGACACAACGGGGAAGAAATCGGGAAGAGCCTAGAGCCGAAGACCTCAAGGCACCGCCTTCCCGATCTTGGTTACATCGACATGCCGAAAGCTTCCGCCAGTCGCGGCCGCGAGTTCCTGCAACGGTCCGGCGCCGACGGCAACGGCCGGCCCGGCGCCGAATTCGATGGTGTGGATCCGGATCGACCCGACCCGCGACCGAAGCTCCTCCACGTTCTCGTGCGACAATTCCTGGCCGTCGGTCAGGAGGAAGACCACCTCGGGTTTCAACTCGAGCGCGGCCTCCAGCGCGGCCATCGGTCGTGTACCCCCATCGGCCTTGATCGATTCCAGGCGGGTTCGCACGCGATCCTTGTTTTCCAGAGTGGCCG
Source organism: uncultured Isosphaeraceae bacterium (assembly GCA_964599655.1). GTDB lineage: Bacteria > Planctomycetota > Planctomycetia > Isosphaerales > Isosphaeraceae > CAZRGV01. The sequence goes on from CAZRGV010000012.1 coordinate 15,446, forward strand.
GCATTAGGGCCGGTTGACCCGAAGCATCGGCGAAGATCGTGGGCCGCAGATTGAAGAAGACGACGGCAAACCGGGCATCCGGCGGAAGCTGACCGAGGCTGGCCAGAAGCTCCTGCTTGGCCGCACGCAATGCGCCAAAACCGCTCATGCTTCCGGAACAATCAATCACGTAAGTGAATGAACCGGCACGCTCCCGCGCACCGAAGAACTCGGTCGCGGGACCGATTCCACGGCCGATTCCACCTCCTGAGCCGCCTCCAGAGCCTCCGCCACCACCTATCCCCGGTCCGGGAAGGACACCGATGCCCGTCGATGGACCTGGAAGGACCGGGGTCTTGGAGTTGCTCGGGGGCGGTGCCGGCAAGACGTCGGCCAGGAGCGATTCGGCCAGCGGGTCGAGCGCCGCAGATTTGTCTGCGGTCGATACCTCGGCGCGAATGTTCAGGCCCGAGGTCTGGCCCACACCCCCGATCTCTCCGGGGAAGCCGCCACCCGCCTCTGCGGGAACTCGATTGTCAATGGGCCCAAGTTCGGCTTGCAATACTTTCGGCGGTGGCGGACCGGCCGGCATCGCCGCGCGGAGTGCCATCAGTGAGGCCGCCGTGGTCAGCAGAACGAGGTGGAAGGTCAACGAGCTCGCCAGCGACCTCGGGTCGGTCAAGGGCGAACGGTGCCAGGAAACCGGAGGCGACTCCACCGAAGCGCCCTCCTCGTTCTTCATTCCGTGCCACTCCGTACGGAGTCGATGTCATCGTCGAGAAACCGTGGATGTGGCTCACGGGTCGGTCGTCGTTGGGTCCAGGGCCGCACATGGAACCACGCGAGCAACAGTCCCAGAATACTCATGACGGCCAGTCCTAGTGTCCAGAAGATCCATGTCGGCACCGGGCCGTTGGATTCGCGTGGCTGTTCTCGCGATTTCCGGACCAAGGGCGGCCGCCCGCTGACGATCAAGGGCGCGAGCCTGGGCCCATCTCCTCCGTCGTACGTCAGCTTTCGGAGGAAGGTTCCCTCAAACACCACTGTCGCTCCGATCTCGACTCGGTCGACGCGATCCTTGCCGGAATTCGGATAAACCAGGCAGAGCGGATTGCCATCCGTCGTCACGACCCAGAGTTCGGTCAGGGCAGGAAACGATTCGAACGGTGCCTGGGCAAATCGTCGAACGGCACGGCCTTCGATCCGGACACGACGGCCTCGATACGACTCAGAGCGCGACCAGAGGTCGCGAAATGTGACGGGCAAGGCGGCTTGGTGGGTGTCCTCGAGCGCGGCATGATACGCTGGCAGGTCGGCCATCGAAATCCGGCCATCGCCGGCCGGTGGACCCTCGGACAAGAGGGTTGCAATCAGAACGAGTCGAATCATGGTCCCGCTCCGGTTGGCGAGGGACCGGCCAAGCGAATCGATGAGACACCCGCGAGGTTGATCGCGCCGATCAGGCGAGCCGCCAGTTCGTAGCGAAGGGCGTCGTCGGCCACAAGTCGAACCCGAAGCGCGCGACCCTTCAATAGCGATGCATAGCGGCGAAGGCGGTCGCCGAGCGCTGCGGGGTCGTCCACCGGCGATCCGCTGAGTGTAAGAAGCCGGAGCCCACCCTGCGCATTGGCCTCTGCCCGGACGAGCAGGTCGGTTTCCAGGTCGAGTTCATCCGGCGGTGCCACCTCGGCCCGAGCCTGGCCAACGGAGCGCCCGGGGAGCGCGGCGGGCGACGCGGGCAGGTAAAGGTCGATTCGTGTCTCTCGTGAGGGAGGCTGAAACGTCAGGATGAAAAACGCCAGGAGTTGAAAGGCCATGTCGAGCATGGGCGTGACGGGAAACGGCACGTCCTCGGAAAGCCCCGGCCGTCGCCTCGCCCGGCTCATGGTTGGAGACTCCGGATCACGACCAGGGTAAATCTGGCGAAGCCGTGGGTCTGCGCGCTCGCAAGCGTTCGACGAACGTCGCCGTATGAAGCGTCGCGATCGGCGCGGACGACCACGAGCGTGGGAATCTCGGTGGCTGGCCCCCCCAACGCCTTCTGTTCTTCGCGACGAATCCTGGCCTGCTCGGCCCACCAGTCCGCCGCGGCCCGACCTTCGAGCCGACGGTCCTTATCAACCAGCAATCGGCCTTTGGCGTCGATGGCAACGACCAACCGCTCCAGCGCCAGGTTCGAACCTGGCAAGGCCGCCGGGGCGACGGGTAGCCGGACGTCCCGAGTGGCCCCTTCGATGCGAGTGCCGAAGTGGATGAGCATCATGAAGAACGTAATGAGCTGAAGAACCACGTCGAGCAAGGGTGTCAGGTTCGGGTCGGCCCGCTCCGCACCAGTCAATCGTCCTCGTCGCGGCATGAGAATTGGACCTCCAGGCTCACGACTCGGGACGAGGCGGCAGGGCAGGCGCCGTTCGGCTCGATCCGGCCACCGCGGCGGCCAGCGGGTGTGGTGCTCGAACGCCGGGTGCGAACTGCTCCAGTAGAGATTCGGCCGCCAGCGCCACTTCCAGGGAGAGTCTCGAGATCCGGTTCCGGAAGATGGCGTAAAACGCGATCGCCGGGACGCTGATGCCGATTCCTTCGAGCGTGGCGATCAGAGCCGTTGAGATGCCCGCCGCCAATTCGCTTGCCTGCGGCGATTGACCGGCCGTGGCGATGACCCGGAAGCTCAGGATCATTCCGTAAACCGTCCCGAGCAACCCGATCATCGGCCCAAGTGTGCCGACCGTCGCCAGATAGGTCGTCCGATGCTCCATCTCCATGGTCGCGTCCTCGTTGGCCATTTCCATGGCCCGCTGGGCCGCGGGAAGGCCCGAGGGGAGCCGTCGCACCCCGGCGCTGAGCACCCTGGCGAGAAACGAGGTATCCATCGCGAGCTTCTGGTACGCCTCGTTGTATTTCTTCTGTCCGACCAATTCGGTCACGTCGCGAACCAGGGGTTCGGGAATGGCGACCTTGCGGCGATATTCGAAAAACATCCACGTGACCAGAGCGATCAAGTAGAACGACATGCCCAGGATCACCAGCGTGATCAGATTTCGCACGAGCCAGGATTGGAACGGCTCACCCTGGGATTGGGGAGCGGTTTCCGCCTCGCTTTCCGTCGCGATCGCGCCCGCACGCGGGCCGTCCAACCCGGCCTGGGCATGCGTGATGGCTGGCCATAGGGTAACCAGGCACATGGCGATCCAGGCAACGGCCTGGAGACGTCGAATGATCGACGACGACAAGGTGGCGACCTCCTGGGCCGGGATCGAATCGGTTCCCGCCGGCCCTCGACCTCGGGGCCGTCACGTTGGATCGATCGGAACTCCTGTCTCGAGCTTAGCCGAACCTGGAAGACGCAACAACGTCACGTGGTCGGTCTTGCGCCCAGGATCGCTCGACAAGCACGCGCTCGGCGAGGGTCGAATCCGCGATCAGCCGGCCGTCAAACCGTCACGGCGTATGGGGCATATGTCCGTTCAGATGGAAGTCCACGACGAGCGGCAAGTGGTCGGAGGCGATTCGGGCCAGCTTCGAGTGAACGACCCGGACGTGTCGAATGGCGATGTCACCGCGGCAGAACGCCTTGTCGAGCGAGGCGACCGGCATATAGGCCGGAAACGACCGGAACCGCGAGGGGGGAGCGGTCGCCTGTTCAAAGGCATGGCGCGCGAATGGGCCTCGGGCCAGGGTGTTGCGCCAGTCGTTGAAGTCCCCGACGATCAGCGTCGGCAGGTGCGACTGTTCGTGGAAGAGGTGGTGCTCCAGCACGTGCGAAACCTGCCAGTGCCGCTCGCGCTCGGCCAGGCCGAGGTGCCAGTGAATCAGGTGCAAGAGTCCTTCAGGCGTCTCGACCACAACGATCTGCGCGCCTCTCGGCTTGCGGCGGCCCTGACGCAGTGAAATCTGGTGCTTCGTCTGGAATGGCCATCTTGAGAGGACGAGGTTTCCATACCCGCCCGACTTGAGACGGACGTTGAGTTGGTAGAGGTTGGCCTCGGCATTCAGCATTTCGGACAGATGCTTCGGTTGGTCGTGAAACCGCGACCGCCGCACATGGCGATCCACCTCCTGAAGGCAGATCAGGTCCGGGTTTTCCTCCTCGATGACCTCGATAATTCGCTCAATGCGGTAACGGCGGTCGCGGCCGCCAATCCCTTTGTGGATGTTGTAGCTCAGCAGTCGCATCGTTGACGCCGGGTCTTGGCACCACGGCTCCCTGGGATTCGTTCAGCGCTGAGGGGACGGTTCCGGCTCGGTTCGACCGTTCCGGCCCACGCCGATCCGTACCAGAAAAACATCCAGACCATTCAGTCCGCAACTCTCCGCCAACCGAGTCAAACGCTCGCTGTCCGCTTGATCCAGGTGGATGTCCAGAGGTTCCAGGGGAAAAAAGGACGTTGTGACTTCCTTGGCTTGAGCCCGCTGGATCCCGAAGAGGGCCAGCGAATGACAGATGGCGCGATAGGTGAACCAGTACCCGAACACGTTCGGCCCGGGAAGCCACCAGAGCCCGATGCCGATCACCGGAGCCAGCACCAGATTGACCGACAACCAGATCACGTGGTGCCGCCAGCGTTGTTTCAGGTAGTCGAGCCAGGCAGTTCGCGCGGCCTCGGAGGCCATCGAGGCCGGATGGTGCAGCGTGATCGATCGGACCTTTCTCAAACCTCGCAACAGGGGTTCGTCGGGTCCGACAAAACGTTGGAGCCAGTTCCAAAGTCGCTTCAACGCCCCACCAAATCCGCCCTCTTTTTCGTGGATCGTCTTGCTCCATTGGCGGCTCTTGCGCTCGAACCAGCCTCGCAATCCCCGGCGATGATCCTCCTCGCCGTCCGACGAATCGATCGTCTCCGGCCCCTCGGCATAGAAGACGTGGCGGCGATCGTCGATACGTAGCAGAAAGACCTTCACGAGCCGATCCTATGTTCTGACGAATGGGGCGACAGCGAGGTTCTTCTACAGGTAAGGGGACAGGAGACTCGCCAGACCGTCGCGGAGCTTCACGGGAATACCGCGTCCACGAACCTGCTCCAGTGTCAGTGGAGTCGCTCGACTCTTCCGTTTCAGAAACTCGCCTTCAAGCGTATGTGCGAAGTCCGTGCCGTAACACTCCACGTTAACCTCGAAGTTCAAGCGAAGGCTTCGAGGGTCGATATTCGCCGAGCCAATGAAGGCCCAGGCCCGATCGACCAGCAGGAGCTTCGAGTGATCGAACGGCGGCGGGGAATACCAGACGCGACATCCACCCATCAGCAGTCGCTCGATGAACGGCATCGAGGCCCACTGCACCAGCTTCAGGTTGTTCGACCGTGGCAGCACGATATCGACCTCGACACCGCGCAGGGCCGCCACTTCCAGGGCGGACAGCAAGGCCTGGTCCGGCAGGAAGTACGGGGTGACGATCGCCACCGATGAACGGGCCACTCCGATCGCGCCCAGGATCGTCATCAAGAGCTTGTCGTCTCCTTCATCGGGGCCATCCGGAACGCACCGAGCGGGCGTTGCTCCGACCGGTTCGAGACGCGGAAACCAAGCCTCTCCCTCGAGAACCTCGTTCGTGCAAAACGTCCAGTCGTCGACGAATAGGCGAAGCAAATCGGCCACGACCGGACCCCTCACTCGAAAATGCAGATCGTGGTTCCGCCCTTGCGACGCCCCGTCGTGGAGAAACGTCTGGTCGATGTTCATCCCCCCCGTGAAACCAACCCGGCCATCGGCCACAAGAATTTTACGGTGGTTCCGCAAATTGATGTACGTGATCCAGGCCGGAACCAGCGTCGGAATGAAGGTAGCAACCTTGACTCCGACCGCTCGAAGCGGTCCAACAATCGTCGACCAACCATAACGCGAGCCGAAATCGTCGATCAGGACCCGAACCTCGACACCCCGCCGAACCGCGCGTCCCAGGGCATCGATGAACTGCCGCCCCACTCGGTCGTTATAGAAGATGTAGGTGCTGAGGGCCACCGAGCGTTTCGCCTCGTCGATCGCCTGAAGCATGGCCGGAAAGGTTTCATCCCCGTCGACCAGTGGCTCGATCACATTGCCACTGAGCAGGGGTGTTCCCGTCACCTTTTCGACCAATCGGGCCACGGGAACCAGGTGCGCATTCTCCGCCGTCAGAATCGCTCGCAGTTGCTCGGGTGAGCAAAGATGACCCGACCCGAACCCCGTTCGGTGCATGCCACGACGTAACGACCGGGCACGCCTCTGGATGCGGTTGATTCCGAGCAGGACATAGAGGGTCGTTCCCAAAAACGGGGCCAGCCAGAGAAGCCCGATCCAGCCGATCGCCGCGCGGATCTCGCGCTTGGTCAGCAACACATGCGACGAGACAACGAGACTGATCGCAATCCCCACGAACGTTGTGAGATACGGAAACCAGTCCCGAATCCACCCCGCAACGGCAACGGCGCACGTCATGGTCTTTGAATCCACGCCACGCGTTTTTTGGTCGCAACGCTTGCGCTGATCGAACCGGGAGCTCGCATGCAATCCGCTCGCCCGGTCGCTCGTCCCACGCTGGGTAACGACGAACGCGTTTCCATCATCGAGCTATCCGAATAGACAAGGTTCGCGGACACGTGTATAGTACCTCATTCTGCCCCGAATGCCCCCAAGGCCGGCCGATCCAGTGGAGGGGAACCCCAGGGATGGCAACGTCGGACATCGTGATCCGAGGCGCTCGCGAGCACAATCTCCGGGACGTTTCGATCGATCTTCCCCGCGGCAAACTCATCTGCTTTACCGGCGTTTCCGGCTCGGGCAAGAGCAGCCTGGCGTTCGACACTCTCTATGCGGAAGGACAAAGACGTTACGTTGAAAGCCTGTCGAGCTACGCCCGCCAATTCCTGGGTCAGATGCCCAAACCCGAGGTCGACCGGATCGACGGCCTGAGTCCCTCGATCTCGATCCAGCAGAAGACCGGGGGTCGGAATCCACGAAGTACGGTCGGGACGATCACCGAGATCAGCGACTATCTTCGCGTCCTCTTCGCCCGGGTCGGCCAGGGACATTGTCCGAAGTGTGACCGACCCGTCGTCGCTCAGACGCGCGAGCAAATCGTCGCCCGAATCATGGACCTGCCCGCCGGAACGCCTTTCGCGGTGCTCGCCCCTGTAATTCGAGGCCAAAAGGGGGAATACAAGGACCTCTTCGCCGAGCTCGGCCGGGCCGGATTCGTGCGGGTCCGGGTCGACGGTCAGGTCATGCCGATTTCGGATCACCTGGCTCTCGAGCGACAGACCAAGCACGATATCGAGGTTGTGATCGACCGGCTCAAGGCCGGTCCGACGATTCGATCTCGACTGGCCGAGGCCGTCGAAGCTGCCTTGAAGCGAGGCGACGGCACGGTCCTCGTCGCGGCCGAAGGTCATCCCGATTTGCTGCTCTCATCGTGGTTCGCCTGCGCGGCCTGCGGCCTTGGCTTCGACCCGCCTAGCCCACAACTGTTTAGTTTTAACAGCCCGCAAGGGATGTGCGTCTCCTGCGACGGCCTCGGCGTGCGGTACGATTTCGACCCCGAACTGCTCGTGCCCGACCCATCGAAGTCGGTCTGGGAAGGAGCGATCATACCGCTTGGCCCGGTCAGGTCGATCGGCCGCTGGCGGCGGCACATTTTCGAAGGTGTCGCCGCCAATCTGGAGGCCGACCCAGAGGGGCCCCCAAAGGGTTCAATGCTCAAAGGCGCCTGGGGCAAGCTCGATCCAAAGTGGCAGCGAGCTTGGCTTTACGGAACGGGCGATCGGGTGATCGTCCACCGCTGGCGGAGCCGTGGCAAGGTCTGGTCTCACGCCGAGCCCTGGCAAGGGGTTGCTAATGAGTGGATGGCCAAGTTCAAGTCGAGCCAGGCCGGCCCCTACCGCGCGATGCTCGAGCCCTACATGCGAAGCATGACCTGCCCCGACTGCAAGGGAGCACGGTTGAACGAACGAGCCCGCGCCGTGCGGGTCGGCGGCAAGACCCTCGTTGAGCTAGGATCGTTGTCGATCGGCTCCGTCGCCCGGTTTTTCGATGCCCTGGCCGGTCAGCCCGCAGCCGACCTAACACCCAGCGAGACCCCCCTGCCCCTCGACGCCCTATCGCGCACCATCGCGGAGGAACTCCTCAAGGAGATCCGGGGACGACTTGGGTTCCTGATCAACGTCGGCCTTGATTACCTCACGCTCGATCGTGCCGCACCGACCCTTTCGGGGGGAGAGGCCCAGCGAATCCGTCTCGCCAGCCAGGTCGGCGCGGGCCTTGTGGGAGTACTCTACATCCTTGACGAACCTTCGATCGGCCTACATCCGAGGGACAACGACAAGCTGATCGCCACGCTCGAACGGCTTCGCGACGTCGGCAACACGGTCATCGTCGTCGAGCACGACGAAGACACGATGCGGGCGGCCGACTACCTCGTGGACTTCGGGCCCGGTCCCGGCGTCAAGGGGGGTGATATCGTCGTCTCGGGGACCCTGCCCGAGGTCGCCTCGCACAAGGAGAGCCTCACCGGACAGTATCTTTCGGGCAAGAAGGCGATCGAGATTCCGAAGGAACGTCGAAAACCCAGCGGCAAGGCGATCAAGATCGTCGGCGCCCGCCAGAACAACCTCAAGAACATCGATGTGTCGATCCCGCTCGGTCTGTTCGTCGGCGTTACGGGCGTGAGTGGTTCGGGCAAGAGCTCATTGGTTGGTGACATCCTTCGCGACGCTCTGGCCCGCGACCTCAACGGCGCCCATACCGAGCCAGGAGAGCACGACCGGATCGAGGGACTCGACCACCTCGACAAGATCATCGACATCGATCAGTCGCCGATCGGCCGCACACCTCGCTCGAACCCCGCCACGTACATCAAGCTCTTCGACCAGATCCGAGACCTGTACGCGAAACTCCCCGACGCCAAAGCTCGAGGCTACAAGGCGGGCCGGTTCAGTTTCAACGTGCCGGGTGGCCGCTGTGAGGCCTGCGAGGGCAACGGCTCAAACCGCCTGGAGATGGATTTCCTCGCCGATGTCTGGGTGACCTGCCCGGTCTGCGAGGGGAAACGGTTCAACCGAGAGACCCTGCACGTCCGCTTCAAAGGGAAGAGCATCGCCGACGTTCTGGAGATGGACGTTCAGGAGGCGCTTGAGCACTTCACCAATGTCCCCAAAATCGCCACGATGCTTCAGACGTTGCACGATGTCGGCCTCGATTACCTGAAGCTCGGCCAGCCCTCGCCGACGCTCTCTGGCGGCGAGGCGCAGCGGATCAAGCTTGCACGAGAACTGGTCAAGAAAGGGACCGGACGGACCCTCTACATTCTCGACGAGCCGACCACTGGTCTTCACTTCGACGACGTGAGAAAGTTGCTGGAGGTCCTCCACGGATTCACCGCGAAGGGCAACACCGTCGTCGTCATCGAGCACAATCTCGACGTGATCAAGACGGCCGACTGGCTTATCGACCTGGGACCAGAAGGCGGCGAGGGAGGCGGACGCATCGTTGCCCAGGGAACGCCCGAGGACGTGGCCAAGGTCCGCGAGAGCTACACAGGACAGGCCGTCGCGAAAGCCCTCAACGGACCGCCGCCGATCGTGAGCAGCGGCAAGAAGCGTGCCCAAAAGACTGGTCCGACGCGCCAGCGCCGCACGTCCTCCGAGGCCGCATTGCCGTCGATCATTGTCCGGGGGGCACGTCAGCATAATCTCAAAGGGGTTGACGTCGATATTCCCCGCCACAAGATGACCGTATGCAGCGGGCCGAGCGGCTCGGGCAAGAGTTCGCTGGCCATGGATACGCTCTACGCCGAGGGGCAGCGCCGCTACGTCGAGAGCCTCTCCAGCTACGCGAGGC
>CAZRGV010000012.1:25363-37183 GCA_964599655.1 uncultured Isosphaeraceae bacterium
CGAGATCCACGACTACCTCCGCATCCTCTTCGCTCGGCTTGGCGATCCCTACTGCCCAAGTTGCGGCACGCCGATCGGCACCCAGACGGCCGACGAGATCGTCGAGAAAATTCTCCACCTGCCCGAGGGGTCGAAGATCTTCGTGATGGCCCCCGTGGAACGCCGGGACGGTGAGGAATTCACCCACCTCTGGGACGATCTTAGGGGTTCGGGATTCACCAGAGTTCGGGTCGACGGCAAGTCTCAGAGCCTTGACAGCCCGCCGAAGCTCAGCCATCGCCGCCGGCACCGCGTCGAGGTCGTGGTCGATCGGGCGATTGTTCGTCGCGGCACGCGATCTCGGCTGGCCGACTCGGTCGAATCGGCGCTCGACCTGGGCAAAGGGGTACTCCACATCGCTCGTGTCGACGAGAACAAGGACGAGGCGACGTGGCACGTCGACCGCTACAGCCAGCATCGTTCCTGCGAGGGCTGTGGGCGGAGCTTCGAGGAGCTTTCGCCGCATCACTTCTCGTTCAACAGCCCACTCGGGTGGTGCCCTGTTTGCGAAGGGCTCGGTGTGCAGCAAGGGGCCGATCCCGCCGCCTTGATCCCCGACGGTCGCAAGAGCCTTCGCGAAGGGGCCGTCGACGTCTGGCCACCGCTGCGGGAGAACGCATTCTTCGCCCGGATGATCGAGGCGCTGACCGACTCGATGGGGATCGACCTCGACACCCCATTTGACGAGCTCGACGGCCGGCACCGCCGCATTCTCCTGCATGGCGCGGGAGATCTGTGGATCCAGGTGCCGCAGTCCGGCAGCCAGTCCGCCTTCTCGTTCCAGTACAAAGGACTCTTCCCCGCCATCGAGGAGGCCGGCCGGGTCTCGTTCCTCTACCGTGCGAAGCTCCAGGGAATGGTCGGCGAGGTCGATTGCGTGGCCTGCATGGGGGCCCGGCTTCGAGACGACGCGGCCGCCGTGCGGTTCCGTGGATTTACCCTCGACCAGATTAGCCGTTGGCCACTCGGCAAGACCTTGGAGTTCGTCAAGTCGCTCAAGCTCAATGGCGACGAGCGGCACATCGCCGGCGACCTCGTCCGGGAAATTCGGGATCGCCTCACGTTCCTCGTCGATGTCGGCCTCGACTACCTGACGCTGGCCCGCGGCACGCCCACACTCTCCGGCGGCGAGAGCCAGCGCATCCGGCTGGCCAGTCAGCTCGGCAGCGGCTTGACGGGCGTCCTCTACGTCCTGGACGAGCCGACGATTGGCCTGCACCCCCGCGACAACGCCCGATTGCTCGCGGCCCTCCGGCGACTTCGCGACCTGGGGAATACCTTGGTGTTGGTCGAGCATGACCGCGAGGTGATCGAGGCGGCGGACCATCTGGTCGACTTCGGTCCCGGTTCCGGCGATGGCGGCGGCCAGATCACCGCGGCCGGCACGCCTCGTAGAGTTCGTGCCGCGAAAACCTCGCTCACCGGCCGTTACCTCAGCGGCAAGGCCAGCGTCCCCATCCCGACCAACCGCCGCCCGACCGACGGCCTGTCGATCGTCGTCCGGGGGGCGAGGCATAACAACCTCAAGAACGTGGACGTCTCGTTCCCGCTCGGCGTGGTCACGGTCGTTACTGGGGTCAGCGGCTCAGGCAAAAGCTCGCTAGTCGAAGATATTCTCATGAAATCCGCCGCTAGGCGGTTGCACCGGGCCTCGGCCACCCCGGGGGCTCACGACGAGATCGACGGACTCGAACACGTCGACAAGGTGATCAGCGTCGATCAGACGCCCATCGGCGGAACCCCGGCCTCGAACCCGGCCACGTACTCGGGCGTCTTCGACCTGATTCGCGAACTCTTCGCCAAACTCCCCGAGGCGAAGATCCGCGGCTACTCGCCGGGCCGTTTCAGCTTCAACCTCCACGGCGGACGTTGCGAAGCCTGCGAAGGGGCCGGTCAGAAGCGGATCGAGATGCACTTCCTGCCCGATGTCTGGGTTACGTGCGAGGCCTGCCACGGTTCGCGTTACACGGCGGAAACCCTCGCGGTCAAGTTCCGGGGCAAGTCGATTGCCGACGTGCTTGATATGAAAGTCGACGCAGCGCTCGAGCTGTTTGCCGGAGTGCCCAAGATCCGTCGCATTCTCCAGACCTTACAGGACGTCGGCCTCGGTTACATCGCGCTGGGACAGGCCGCGCCGACTCTCTCGGGTGGGGAAGCTCAGCGCGTCAAGCTGGCCTCAGAGCTGGCTCGCCCCGACACCGGCCGCACCCTCTACATCCTCGATGAACCAACCACTGGCCTGCATCTCGACGATATCAAAAAACTGCTCGCGGTCGTCCACCGTCTCGCCGACCTGGGCAATACGGTCGTGATCATCGCGCACAACCTGGAGGTGATCAAGACGGCCGACTGGATCATCGATCTTGGGCCCGAGGCTGGGGCTTCAGGAGGCCGCGTGGTGGCCGAGGGAACGCCGGAGACCATCGTGAACGCCCCGGATAGCCTCACCGGCAAGATCCTCAAGGGCGTGCTGGACGCGGGGCCTTACGAGGAACGCCCGCGTTTCGACCCCAAGGCCGCTGCACGCCAGGTGATCGAAGACGCACGCAAGGCCGCGGCCACCACCGAGGAATTCGGACGTGACGTCAAAATGCCTTGGCAGATCGACGGCCGTCGCTGGCATACCCAGGACCGCCGAACCCGCACGGGCAAACCGATCCGATGGGACGGCCGCATCCTGGAGCGAATCGTCGATCGCATCGAGACCTCGGGTGGTCTCGCGGCAACCGACTGGTCTCAACGCTCGATCGTACGCATTCTTGGCCCCGACCCGGACACGCCTGCGTTCTTCGAAGCCCTAACCGGCCACGAGTGGATCGTCACGTTGAAGTTTCGAGTTCCACGAGGCACCTTCCGGGCCGAGATGCTCCAGAAGCAGTTAAGGCTCGTGCCCTTCGCCGAAGGGCCAACTCCCGTGCTCTCCGACGCCGAACGGGTCGCGATTTCTGACCTCCGGGGCTTCGGGCAAGAGGTTGTGATCACCGGCCATTCCTTGGCCGAATTCGAGACCGAGGCCTTCGACACCTTCCTGGCCAAGGCCATCGCCGCCTGCCGGGGAGAATCCGTCGACGATGCCTGGGCGGGGTCGAAGGCGATGCTTCGGGCGGTTGTCGGCGCCAGCGGCGCTCGTCCGACGTCTGGGAAAGGGTTGACCCGAAAAGCCGGCTCGTAACCTCTGGATTTCCGCTCGGACGGCAAGCCTTCGCGTGATTCCGGCGCGAGGTCCTCATGGCTTCTTGACTGCGAAGTAAGAGCGTTCGGTCGCGGTGTCCGACCCAAAGGCGAGTAGGATAAACCACGCGTCAACGAGCCGGCTGCCCTTTCCCCACGAGGGCGCTCTGGCGTATGATTCCTGTTGTTCGCTGGGTCGCCGGACACCTCGCTTGTCGGCAAAGGAGGGCCGATCCGTGGTGTCCCGAGTCTTGGTTCGGACCGTTGACGGGAGGCGAAGATCGACGACGGTCGAAGCCGAACGCGAAGCGACTCACTCATGTGCAGGAACTGGAGAGGCCGCATGCCGGTTTTCCGCCGATACCCCGATCGTCCCGGCTGTTACGTCCTGTCCAGCCTTCGAGGCGAGCACGCCTCGTATGCGCTCGCGCCGGAAGGGGAACGCTACCTTACGCTCGTCCTCGGCATTCAGGAAGGGAACGAATTCTCACCCGAAGACCTGAAGTTCTTGATCGAACGTCGTTGGGCCACGCTTGTCAGCCCGGCTTCAACGGAAACGGACGCGAGGACACCGCTGCCATCCGAGCAAGCCGAGCCCACCTCCTCGGATCGACCTTTGAAGGCCCCTTCGGCGAGCCCCACCAAGCCAGACGGCGGCCGCCCCGCCCTGAGCCGGCGCACCCGTGGTCGCGAGGTTGCTCTGCAAGTCCTCTACCTGATCGAGCAGAATCCGGAGGTCGACCCCGCACAGATTCACCGATTCATCCAGCGTCGCTTGCACGATGAACGCCTCCGTGTATTCACGCAAGGGCTCGTCGAGGGTGTTCGAGCCCACCAGCCGGAGCTTGATGCGCTCATCTCGTCGGTGGCCGAGAACTGGCGGATCGACCGAATGGCGGCCATCGATCGCAACATCCTACGGCTTGGGGCGTTCGAGATGCTCCACTGCCCCGACGTGCCGACTAAGGTCGCCATCAACGAAGCACTCGAGCTGGCCAAGCGGTACAGCACGGCGCAGTCGAGCCGGTTCGTCAACGGAATCCTCGACCGGCTCCAGTCCGCGTCTCCCGAAATCGCGTCCAAGGGTCCCTCGACCTCGACCGTGTCTGACTCGGAAGCGACACCTCTTTTCGAATCGCCGCCCGAACATCCGGATCCGACGGGCGGATCGTGAGATCATGCCGACGACCGGAATGAGACGCCCACCCGCGCCCCCTCGCCAACGTCGCGAAGCCGCCGATCTGCACATCCACACCACGCACTCGGATGGTTCCTGCTCTCCGTGTGAGGTCGTCCGGGCCGGCGCCAACCTCGGCCTATCCGCCCTAGCGATTACCGACCACGACACGCTCTCCGCCCTCGCAATCGCCCGACCCGAGGCGGAACGGCTCGGAATTGAGCTGATCGGTGGAATCGAACTGACCGCGGAACGCGACGGACGCGAGATCCACATCCTGGGCCACTTCGTTCGTGGCGACGCCCCCGAACTCTCGGCCGCCTCGGAGAGACTCCGGATCGGGCGCGAGCATCGCATCCACCTCATGGTGGATCGGCTCGAGTCGCTCGGTCTACATCTCGACTTGAAGGCCGTCCGCCGAACGTTCCCTCGCGCAACCCTCGGCCGCCGCCATCTGGCCGAATGGCTGACGAGGACTGGTCAGGTTGCCAGTCCCCGGGAAGCCTTCACCCGATTCCTTCGTGACGATGGTCCGGCGCAGGTTCCCAAGCCAAGGCTCGACTGGACCGAGGCCATCGCCTTGATCCGTGGCGCGGGTGGGGTTGCGGGACTGGCCCACCCGCCCTATGATCTCCGTGAACAAACGTTGCAAGAGTATGCTGCAGCGGGGCTTGGGTCGATCGAAACGGAAGGCCCCGGCATCAACGCACGTCTCGGTCGGCGATGGCGAAACTGGGCCGAGCGATTCGACTTGGTCCCGATCGCCGGCTCGGACTTCCACGTCCCTGATCGCCCAGGACGATGGGTCGGTTCGATCACCACCCCCGGGCCCGTTGTCGAACTCCTTCGAGAGCGCGCCGGATGCCGAAGCGGTTCCTCACCGCCATCGCCCTAGCCAATTATCCAGAACCGAGCTCCCAGCAACGAGCCAACGTCACTGGCCCTCCTCGAATCGACGCGATCCACCGACTAGAAGTGAGGAATGCTCCGACCGAGCGTGTCATCACATGGCAATCAAAGACCTTTTGGAAAAGTTCAAGAAAGGGCTGGCCAAGACGGCGCGGCTCTTCAATGTCCGGTCCTGGTTCGGCCGCAAGGTCGACCGGTCATTTTTGGAGGAACTTGAGTCGAAGCTCATCCAGGCCGACGTCGGCGTCAAGGCGACTGACCAGATTATCGAACGCGTCCGGCAGGCCTATGCCGAAAAGACCGTCGACGAGAACCTCATCGGCTTCGTCAAGAAGGAGCTGAAGGAGCTACTCCAGGACCCGAGACCGGGAACCCTGGCCATGGCCTCGACCCGGCCCACGGTCATCCTCATCGCCGGTGTCAACGGCTCGGGTAAAACGACGTCGATCGCCAAGCTTGCTCAGCGTTTGAAGGATCAAGGACATTCAATCCTCCTGGGCGCCTGCGATACGTTTCGCGCCGCGGCGGCCGACCAGCTCGCGATCTGGGCCGAACGGGCCGGCGCCGACATCGTACGAGGGGCCCCCGGGGCCGATCCGGCCAGCGTGGCGCACGATGCCTGCGACCGCGCCCTGGCGCGCGGCGTTGACATCCTGATCGTCGACACGGCTGGCCGGCTTCACACGCAGCAGCATCTGATGCGCGAGCTTGAGAAAGTCCGCAACGTGATCGCCCGCAAGATCCCGGGCGCGCCGCATGAGGTCCTTCTTGTCCTCGATGCCACCAACGGCCAGAACGCGATTCGGCAGGCCGAAGTCTTCACCAAATCCATCGGCTGCACTGGCGTAATTCTTACCAAGCTCGACGGCACCGCGAAGGGGGGCATCGTTGTCGCCGTTCGCCAGACCATCGACCTTCCTGTGAAGTTTCTCGGCGTCGGCGAAGCCATCGACGACCTCCAGCCGTTCGACGCCGACACTTTCGTTGAGTCGATGTTCGCCTGATCCCTCCCGGCGACGATGTGGGAAAAACAGCTGTCGCGATCGCGGAAACGGATTACGCGATCCAGTATGGCGGGTCGAGCCGGTCAGCGATTGCAATGGGTGGCCTCGGAATGAAGCCCAGGAGGCACTTCGTATTCCCGAGAGCTACTATCCCTCGCCAGACTTACACGATTCGAGGTTCGGAGTGGAATGCCATGTCGTGGATCAAGGGCTGCGCGCTGCTTTCCATCCTCGTGTTCGCGGGGATGCCGGCCGAGGTCGAAGCAGCCGGGGCGTTGCGCACCTCGTATCCGGCCCGGGTCAGTGAGAACCATCGCTACCTGCTCGACCAAAAGGGAGTACCCTTCTTTTACCTCGGCGACACGGCCTGGGAACTGTTCCATCGCTTGAATCGGGAAGAGGCGGATCAGTACCTGAAAGACCGCGCATCGAAGGGTTTCACCGTGATTCAGGCGGTCGCGATCGCTGAGCTCAACGGTCATACCGACCCCAATCCATACGGACACCTGCCGCTGATCGACCTCGATCCCGCGCGCCCCGACACCAAAGAGGGCCCTTCTAACGATTACTGGGACCACGTCGATTTCATCGTCGATCGCGCCAACGAGTTGGGGCTGGTTATCGGGTTCTTGCCAACCTGGGGCCGTTACTGGCACGACAACGTTCGTAACGGCAAGCCGCTGTTCAACGCCAAGAACGCCGAGGTTTATGGCGAGTGGCTCGGCCGACGTTACAAGGATCAAGGGCTCATCTGGATCCTGGGGGGCGATCGCGGAATCGACACTGACGAGCAGAAGGCCGTCATCCGGGCGATGGCCCAGGGCATTCGAAAGGGGGACGGCGGAGCACACCTGATAACACTCCACCCACCCGGCGGTTCTGGCTCATCTCGCTGGTTCCACGACGAAACCTGGCTCGACTTCAACATGCGACAGAACGGCCACGTCGCCGAATTCACGGGCCGGTACGACGCCACCCGTGAAGACTACGGTCGCAAGCCGGCCAAACCCGTCCTCGATGGCGAACCGATCTACGAAGATCACCCGGTTTCCTTCAACGCCAGAATGCTTGGCCACTCCATCGCCGCTGACGTTCGACGCCCGTTGTACTGGGACCTCTTCAGCGGGGCCTGTGGGCATACCTACGGGCATCACTCCGTCTGGCAGATGTGGCAACCGGGTCGAGCCCCGATCAATAACCCCCTTTTGCCGTGGTACGACGCGATCCATCAGCCGGGCGCGGGCCAGATGCAGTACGGGCGACGACTCATCGAGTCCCGCCCGATTCTCACCCGAATCCCCGATGACTCCATCATCGTGACGGACGATGTGCCAACCTCAGTCCCCGGGGCCGGTCGTTACCGGTTTGTCGCTACCAGAGATGAGAGCGGGACGTACGCAATGGTCTACGCAGCCATCGGTCGGCCGTTCTCAGTTCGCATGAACACCATCAAAGGCTCGAAGGTAAAGGCATGGTGGTACAATCCTCGAAATGGCGACGCGACGGCGATCGGCGAATTCCCCAGTTCCGGAACCCGACGATTCGTCCCACCCGACCTTGGCGAGATGCTCGACTGGGTGCTCGTGCTCGACGATGCCTCGAAAGCCTATCCTCCCCCGGGCCAACTCGCCAATCATTGACCACGCCATCCTTGCTCCAGCCCGAATCAAAGTTTTTCTCGGTCACCCGATTTCGAAGAAACTTGGGATACTCACGCAAATCCGCCTTCCTGATCGGACAGGAGATTGCTCCTCGACTCTCCGATCGGCTATAATCCCGGAGGTTTAGGTCCAACTGTTGTTAAACTCCGCGCGTCGCCGTGCTGGAAGCCGGGGTCGAGATGAATTCAATCCGCGACATCATTGCCCAGGTTCAGGAATTCGCTGGAGCGTCGGCGCTCAACGCGGTGGCGATGTGGGCGGCGGCCATCGCTCTGGCAACCACGCCCATCGCATTCGCAATCCTGGGTACTCAAAAGTGGTTCCAGGCGCGTCGAGGCCGAACTTTGCAGCGCCCGGCCTTTGGTACGGTCGTTGTCGCGACGATGCTCGTCATGGGCATCCCTGCCATCGCCCTCACCCTGATGGTCAAAAGCCAGTACTTTGACAAGGATCGTTACGAGTTCGACCCGAACCGCTCACTCTCCGTACTCGACCAGGGCCGGCAATACGAGGCTCGCAACGTCCTCGAGTCGGCGTATAAGGCCGACGAAGCCGTTCGGGCCGAGATGGAGCGGCTGGCCAGCGAACGCAAGGAACTGGTCGAGAACGTCAAGAAGCTTGACGAGGCGCTTCTCGCTCTGGGAGCTGTCGCGCCCCAGTCGCCCGCCGTGGTTCAGGTCATGCCTCGCGTGATCGAGAACATGGGTGGTGTTCGCAAGGCTGTCGGGATCGACGCGCCTCACCAGTGGGACGAGGTCATCGCCCGTTTGAATGAGCCTCCGCCCGTCACCACGACCGTCATGGCCGCGAATGTCCCTGCGGTTCCCGTGGCCAAGGCCGGCAACGGCTTGACTCAGGCCGAGTTCGACCTTGAGCTGTCGAGCGTGCCCGGTCCGCAAAAGCCCCTAGCCGCCTTGCTTCCCCTGTCGGACGTCCCCACGGGCTGGGCAGTCGGTAAGCTCGGCGACAAGCATCTCGAAACGTTCAACGCCGCGAACCTTTACGACAAGATCGACGGCCGGGCCGAAAGCTTTGTCCAGTATGACGTGCAAGGCATGGCTTACGCAAACTTCCACCCCGGCGACGACGACTCGAACGAGGTTCAGCTTTATATCTTCGAGATGTCCGACCCGCTGAAGGCCTTCGGCAAATACGGCTCGGAGAAGCCCCCGAACGTCGAGGACGTGGCTGTCGGCGAGGAAGGATACACCACCGCAGGCAGCGTCATGTTCCACCAGGGTAAGTACTACACGCAGATCGTCTCGACCAGCGACGATCCGAAGTTTGCCGAGTTCTCCCTGGCCCTGGCCCGGACAGTGGCCGATCGGATTCACCCAGGAGCCTCCTCGAAGTCGGCCGGCGCCGCGACGGAAGCCGTGGCCGAAAAAGCGGCGGCGGCAACTCCGACCGCGCTGTTCAAACTCCTGCCCGATGGCCCCAACAAGGATCGGCCCCAGTACATCGCGCAGGATGTCTTCGGATACAGCTTCCTGTCCGACGTCTTCATGG
This sequence comes from uncultured Isosphaeraceae bacterium, assembly GCA_964599655.1. Taxonomy (GTDB): domain Bacteria; phylum Planctomycetota; class Planctomycetia; order Isosphaerales; family Isosphaeraceae; genus CAZRGV01. The sequence continues at coordinate 34,834 of CAZRGV010000012.1, forward strand.
CCGATTACAAGGAAGGGGACATCACCTGGCAAGGGTTCTTACGCCCCTTTGAAAGTCCAGAGGCGGCTCGCAAGGTGTTTGATCAATATGTCGAAACCGCCAAGGCCGACGGCGCGGAAATCAAGACGCTCGAGGCCGAGGGAGCGGACGAAATGATCGTCAGCTCCAATATCGGTCTTTTCGACGTCGTTTATCTCAAGGGCAATACCCTGGCCGGAGCCAACGGCGCGACCGAGGCCAAACCGGCAGAGGACTTCGCCCGCCAGTTCGCCAAGAACCTTCCCGCCAAGGTCCCGACGATCGGGACGGCGCCCGCCGCAAACCGTCAAGAGATCGAGGGCGAACCGGAAAACTAGAAAGACCATACGCGTTTTTCTCTTCCCAACCCCGGCCGCTCGAACGCGGAAAGATTCCCGAGGTCTGCCATGAGCGAGAAGCTGACCAAGACTCAGCTTAAGAATCTCGAACGGCTCGGGGGTGTGAACCCGGCGGACGAGTCGTTCACGCGACGTCAATTCCTCAACCAGGTCGGCGGCCTGACGGCCCTGGCCGGTGGAGCGGTTGTCGGAGGACTGTACCTCCGCGATCGCTGGGGCATGGAAGGGGTCAAGCCGCCCCCGCCCGTCCGGCTGAAAGACTACTCCGTCGCCGGGGTTCCCAGCCGCCCCAGCCTCGTCGTCACCCGCTCCAGCCCCGTCGATCCGCATGGTTACTCCTCCAAGGAAGAGGAGTTCGCCGCCCGAGAGGCCCAGGCCCTCAAGATGGTCAAGGCCGCGCTTGACGAGATGGGAGGAGTGGATCGCTTCATTACCAAGGGGGATGTCGTCGTCATCAAGCCCAACGTGGCCTTCGACAAGAACCCCGACCTCGCCGCCACGAGCCAGCCCGATACGGTCGCCGCCGTCGTCAAGCTCTGCCTCGGCGCCGGGGCTCGTAAGGTGATCGTCGCGGACAACCCGATCAATAATCCCGAAAGCTGCTTCTACAAAACCAAGGTCGGCGAGGCCGCCCAGCGCGCTGGCGCCGAGGTCATGCTTCCCAAGGAAAGCTACTTCGAGCAGCTCTATATCGGCGGCGAAACCATCAAGAACACCTGGAAGATGTTCTACCGGCCCTTCCGTGAGGCCACCAAGGTCATTGGCGTTTCCCCCGTCAAGGACCACAACCTTTGCAAGGCCACCGTCACGATGAAGAACTGGTATGGCCTGCTGGGCAACCCTCGCAACCAGTTCCATCAAGATATTCACGGCATCATCTCCGACTTCGGTCTGATGATGAAGCCGACCTTTGTGGTGGCCGACGGCCGCAAACTCCTGATGCAGCACGGACCCACCGGCGGTAGCCTCAACGACGTCAAGCGGGCCGACGCCATCGTCGTTGGAACCGACCACGTGGCCGTCGATAGCTGGTGTGTCAGCCGACTTCTCGAAAAGCCAAGACACGAGATCCTCTACCTCGACAAGGCCATCAAGCGTGGCTTTGGCCAGGACTGGCGACCTCAGTGGACCCGCGAGATCACGGTCTGATCGGACCGTGCCTGGCCCCGCGAACCCAGCAATCGGCAGAATTCATCAACTTTCGTGCGAACCACCAACGACATGGGTCGGGAAGTGAATATGATCCCACCGGCCGGAGGGACCGATGGTTAAGATCCGACGGGCCTACGAGGTGCTCTTCCTCGGGCTCTTCCTCTTCTTCCTCATCATCACCGACCTGCGCTACCTAAAGGGGTGGCCGGTGTCGCTCTTCCTGGAGGCGACCCCCCTGGTGGCGGTCGCCACGGCGCTGACGACCCACACGATCTACCGCAACCTCGTCTGGGGCCTGCTCATCATCGCCATCACGATGATGCTCGGTCGGGTTTGGTGCAACTGGATGTGCCCGTTCGGGATCCTGCACCACTTCTTCGGGTGGATCGGCAACCGCCGCAACACGAAGCAGATGATCGAGGTCAACCGCTACCGCAAGATCTACGCGATCAAGTACTACATTCTCGCCGTGATGCTCATCATGGCCGCCCTTTGGGTCATTCCGGCCATCGGAATCGCCCCGACCTACATCGCCGAGGAATTCGACCGCCTGGGCTCCACAACCAAGGTCGTCGAGGGATTCAGCCTCGATGCAACCCTGGCTCTGCTCGCCCTCTCGTTGGTGCTCGGACTCGCTTTCTCAACCATCGGTGAGAAACGAGACGTGCCCGTTTTGCGAAATCCGGCCTACCGCTGGCTTTATACGAAGCGTCGCCTCGTCCTGGGCTCGCTACTGGGCCTGGCCGTCGCTTTCAGCCTGCCGACGCTCATCGCCATCCCTGGCCAGGTCGCCAGGGCTTTCCGGGCCGATGAAACGAGCC
>CAZRGV010000012.1:37205-72114 GCA_964599655.1 uncultured Isosphaeraceae bacterium
GGGCATCGGCGCCGCTGGAACCGGCCTGTCGTGGGCAGCAGCCGAGCACACGCACGCCCCACGCGCCTTGGCCGCCTTCCAGTCGGGACTCGCCCGTGCCGCGGCCGAGAAACGGCTGGAGAATGCGACGCTCCAAATCGGATTGCTCGACCCGATCGCACTGACGGTCCGCTCGATGACCACCAGTGTCTTGCCGAGCGTGCACAAGGCCAGCGAAAGCGTTTACACCGAGAATCGTGAGTATATGTGGGGCTGGATCGTCGGCATCATCTTTGTTGGCCTTCTTGTCGCCAATTGGTGGATCCCCCGCTTCTTCTGCCGGGTTCTCTGTCCGCTGGGAGCGCTGCTCGGCGTCTTCAGCCGATTCTCAATCTGGCGGATCGACCGCGACCCCGTCCGCTGCACCGACTGCGACCTCTGCCTTAAGAGCTGTGAAGGGGCTTCCGACCCGCATAAGGACCTTCGCAAGAGCGAGTGCTTCGTCTGCCTCAACTGCATCGAGGACTGCCCACACGACGCTCTGACCTTCCGCTTCCTACCTCGCAAGGCCAGTGAGGTCACCTACCCGCAGGTCGGTCGTCGCCAACTTCTTCTGGCGGGTCTCTTCGGCATCATGTTTTTCCCAATGAGCCGACTCTCGGGCTCGGTCAAGAAGAACTTCGACAAGCGGGCCATCCGGCCACCTGGCTCGGTCGAGGAGTTGGAGTTCCTCCGTCGCTGCATCAAGTGCGACCAGTGCATCCGGGTCTGCCCCACCAACGTCTTGCAACCCGCCATGTTCGAGGCCGGCCTCGAAGGGCTCTGGACCCCCATCATGATCTCCAAGATGGGCTGGTGCGAGCTGAACTGCACCCTCTGTAGCCAGGTCTGCCCGACCGGTGCCATCCGTGAAATCTCGATCGCCGAGAAGCTGGGCGTCGGCCCCTTTGAAGGTAAGGGACCGATCAAGACCGGCACCGCCTTCTACAACCGGGGGCGATGCCTCCCCTGGGCGATGGACACTTCCTGCGTCGTCTGCGAGGAGGTCTGCCCCGTCAGCCCCAAGGCCATCTTTACCAAGGTCGTCAAGAAGCCCAATCGCTGGGGCCAGATGATCGAACTCAAGCAGCCCTGGATCGACCCGGACAAGTGCATCGGCTGCGGCATCTGCGAGCATGAGTGCCCCGTCAAGGACGACCCTGCGGTCTACGTCACGACCATCGGTGAGTCGCGAAGCAAGGACCGATCGTTGCTGCTCTCACTCGTGGAAGACAACGCCCAGGATCTCGTATCGATCTGAGCCAGAAGCGACGACGGCACGACGCCCGTCTGGGTCTTGCCGAGGGGCCCGAACCGGCCGCTTCCCGATCTTCAATGACCCGCGACTCTCGACCGATCGATCGTCAGGAATGACTCAACGTATGCCGGTTCACGAATTCGTTGAGATTGCCGCCGAGCCCCCTGCCCTGTTCGCGCTCAGCCAGGACTATGCTCGTCGCCTCGACTGGGATCCGTTTCTCAAGGAGGCTTGCCTCCTCGAAGGCGCAAAGGAAGCCGGCCTGAACGTCCGGGCGTGGTGCGTCTCCCGCCAGGGTGTCGGCATGGAGACTCGCTACATCTCGTTCAAACCCCCTCGCGTCTGCGCGGTCGAAATGACCCGCGGCCCCTGGTTTATTCGATCCTTTAGCGCCTCCTGGCGGTTTGAGGCGATCGAACCCGGCCGGACTCGCGTCTCCTTCCTCATCAACGTCGTGGCCCGCCCGAGGTTCTGTTCCCTCTTCTTAACCCGATTGATCGCCCACGAGACTCGACGACGTCTCACGGCTTTGAAACAAACGGCCGAGCAGACATCAACGTTTTGAAGCCTTCTTGTGGGTTAACGGACGGCTTGCTAGCAACGTTGGGAACGCCGGAACGGCTTGCAGGGTCCGGCCGGAGACGCAGGCGAAGACTCGGGTTAAGGGGTCGGCTCAACGTCCAGGCGAGAGTGGGTCGGACTGTGCCCGGACGATCACCTCGGTATCTCTTTGATTGACGGACGGTTCGGCCATGACAACCTTGTGCCACGATCGCCAGGCACGGTCGAGCTCTCTAGCGTCGGCGAGGCCGTAGTACCGTTTGGCCGCGATATCCCAGCCAAGCCGGGCACCATCCTTGACAAACCGGAGGAAGCGCGGGCGGCCACCGATCTCGATCAGGAAACGCGAGACCGAGTATCCTTGTCCATAGAAGCCCATCAGGTCGGCGGGATACTCCTCGAGGATGAACAACCGAGCCAGCGGAAGGTCCGCGCGTCGGGCCAGCAGGTGCTCGACGATCTGGTCGTGCCGCCGGATCTCGCGAAGGTCTTCACTAAGAAGTGATGCCCCCTCATCGGCCCATCGAGGCATGGGGCCGCCGAAGTACGCCGCGAAGACGGTATGGGTGATCTCATGCGGCAGGGCCGACGCGAGAATCCGGTCGATTCGGCCCTCGACCTTGATGACTTGATCGGCCACGCCGCCTCCCTCGGCGAAATCGAAGGAGGTCACACCTCCCGCCTCACCGCCCGTGAGTTTCACCCGAATCGGGCACGGCGACGGCCATCGAGGCATTTCCCGACCCAGCCAGGCCCGGGCGATCGACTTTCGACACCGCTCGGCGTGATCGCCGACCTGCTTCGCGGCCTCGGCCGAGGGGGCCTCGACGATGAAGTTGGGCGTTCGGTACGAAGCACCCGCCAGGCAAGGTACGAGTGCCAGGGCCGCAATCGCCCAGGCGCGCCGGCCAGGGGCCGGGCGTTGGAGACGTGCATCCATGCCCAATGCTCCTCCGTGAGGTCCCCTTCATGGGGCAATCGTCCTGTCGTGCTCGGCCGCGCCTTCGGCCGAATGGTCGGCGGACTTTAGCAAAACCGGGAGCGAATGTCGCCCCCGGTTTTTCGACGAATTCAGACCGCAGCCGAGGTGGGTTCCGGGAGCACTCCGACCGACTCGAACACGTCGATCACCCGCTGCGCGGTCGCCGCGTCGAGCGACCGGAGCGGCGAGGGCAGCATCCGCTTTAGCAGGCCACGATGACGGCAGGCCGCTTCCAGGCAGGCATGCTGGCCGCCAAATCCCAGGGCTCGGCCCAGCCGGCTGAACTGCGACTGCAAGCGGAAAGCCCGCTCGGCGTCGTCGGCTCGGGCGGCGTCCCAGAGAGCCACGGCCAGCTCGGGCAGCACGTTCGAGAGGCTCGACACGAAACCGTCGGAGCCCAGTTCGGTCGAGAGCCCGAGCAGGTCACAACCGTGGAGATAGGAGAAGTCGAGACGCCGTCGCTCCTCAACGGTCCAGTCCATCGGTCGATTCAGACTCGGCGTCACGTCTTTGCAGCCGACGATCCGAGGATGCTCGGCCAGCCGGCGGAGGTGGTCGAAGCTCAGTTGATTGCAAACCCACGGGGCATTGTAGATGACCAGAGGACGCGCCAGTTCGTCGGCCAGGGCGTGAAAGTAGTCGGTCAGCTCGGCGGCCGTCATCGGCTGGTACCAGGGCGGAAGTGCGGCGTAATAATCGTAAGGTAAGTCGTCGAACATCCGGGCGCGGGTCAGTGTGCGCCGGGTTCCGCCGTCCGAGACGTTCAGGACCAGGGGAAGGCGGCCGCCAGCGACGGAAGCGACGCTCTCGGCCACGAGGCGCTGGGGGCCATCGGGGATCAGGTCAAAGCGGGCGGTGGTTCCCAGGACCCAGAGCCCGTGCACACCCGCTCGAATCTGGAACTCGGCCAGTTGGGCCAGGGCCTCGACGTCGATCGTCTCGTCGTCGTTCAAGGGGGTGGGCAACGGCGGGACGATTCCATGCAGTCGGGGCAGTGGTAGTTCCATTGATGGCACCTCGGAAAGACACAAAGCGGCGGGATCTGGGCTTGAGAAGCCTCATTATAAGTGACGCTGCGGAAGCTTGACAGTCGCCATTCACATTACAACGGATTGTTTCGTCGGCATTCCGCCCCCCCGCGATGAATTTACGCCGGATTTGGCTGATGCCCGGGGAGCCTTCCTGCCGATCACCAAGGACAACGATTCCACGGACGGGCATGGTTCGCCAGCGAGGTACCCCAGGACTCGCGGCCCTGGGATCGTACCAGGTCGAAACGTCCCGGTTCGTCCGCCCGTTCGAACAGGGCGCTGGAATGCACGGAGGAGGAGATCCGATGGCTACCGCTCGACTGCGCCTGTTTCCCCACCCCGAGGATGAGACCCGAGACGACGATCACGTTCCCGCCATTCCGGTCCGCCTCTCCGACCTCTATCCCCTCCTGGCCCAAGCGTATCGTGACAACTACGTCTGGCTTCGGGACTTCGAGGACGATCAGCTCCTGGTCACGCCCGACCTCTATGAGGTCATTCGCGCGTTCGCCGACTGCCGCCCCTCGGCCTGATGGAGAGGTTTTTGGCCGTGGTGCTGTCGGTGTCGTGTCGCCATTGGCAAAACAAGTCGCGCGGTTTTGGCTTGTGCGTGGTCTGCCTTCTCTCTACGCTGAGAAGTAGATCCTCTACGACTGGTCCGCCGCGACGTTGGCACCAAGGCGACACGTCATGAATATCTTAAGCTCTGAAGATGCCTTTGCAATCGAGCGTCACGGAGATGTCACCGTGATCGTGGCGTCTCCGGCCCTGGAGGCCATGGAGCCAAGCCTCGTTGACGGAGCGGCCGCTTTGCTCCTCGAGCCGCTTCGGGATCTGGAAGCCCCCCTTGTGGTCATCGACTTGAGCCAGATTAACTACTTCGGTTCCGCCTTCCTGGCACTGCTGATCCGGTGCTGGAAGCGTGTGATGAGTCAGGGGGGTATGATGGTCTTGACCGGAGTGACCGACCGGATTCGTGACCTGCTCCGGATGACCAAACTCGACATGGTTTGGCCAATTTACGGAAGCCGACGCGAGGCGATCGACTCGCTTCTCTCAGACTAATCGGGGCCCGAGTGTCGTCTTGCGGGGTCCGAATCTGACTTCCCGGAAACCGACCGTCGGAACCCGTTGACAGGTTCCCTGCGGCGTCCGATGATTGGGAGGGATTGAGAGAGACTTTCCGACAGTCTCCTCCTGACGGCCTGGAAAGGGACGTCTGTCCGCCGGAGCCACCATGGGAATCTACGACCGCGAGTACTATCGCGACGAGACAAGCGGCTCCGGCTGGTTTTCCGGCACAGCTCCCGCTTGCCGGACGATTGTCCTCGTCAACGTGGTCGTCTTCCTACTCCAGCTTCTCGCCCCGAACCTCCAACTCGAACTAAACTTCGCCGCCCGGAGCACCGACATCTTTCAGCGTTTCCGTGTCTGGGAGCTCGTCACGGCGACGTTTCTCCATGACCCGCATGACCTTAGCCACATCTTCTGGAACATGCTGTTCCTCTGGTGGGTCGGGCGCGAAATGGAGGCGATGTACGGCAGCCGGGAGTTCACTCTGCTCTATCTGACCGCCGGCGCGTTCAGCACCTTGTGCTGGGCTGCATTGAACTATCTCGGCCCCGAGCACGGCGTGGGAATGATGTTCGGCGCCTCGGGGGCCGTCATGGCGGTCGTGGTGCTCTATACACTGTACTACCCAAACCGCGAGATTTTGCTCTTCTTCATCCTGCCGGTGAAGATGTGGCTGGTGCTGGTTCTGTACCTGGGGCGTGACGCCCTGGCGTTGCTCCAGGTCCTGCAAGGAACCCCGGGCGCCTCGTTGCTCCGAACGGCATTTGCCGCCCATCTGGCTGGAGCCTTTTATGGCTGGGCCTACAAGAAGTGGGACATCCGTCTGTCTCGTTTGCTCAGCCGGCGACCTCGACGTCCGAGGTTCCGGGTCGTCTCACCGGAACCTCGGGACCATGATCGGGTCTCCCCACTCACGAGCGGCAGCGGAAGTAGCCGCTCCGCGGCCGTGGGCGCCCGTCGAGAGGCTCCTCCCTACTATCCGGAGGAACAGCTTGACGCCAAGCTGGACGAGGTACTCGCCAAGATCGCCCGCGAAGGCCGTGGAGGTCTGACCGAGGAAGAAAATCGCGTTCTTCAGGAGGCCAGCCGGCGGGCTCGAGACCGTCGCGGCGAGCGCCTCTGATGACCGAGACTTCCGATAAGCCGCAACTGATCATTCGAAGCGCCCACCCCACAGACCGTGAGACGCTGATCGACTTCAACGCCCGGCTCGCCCTGGAAACCGAGCACAAGACACTCTCCCGAGATGTGCTCGAGCGAGGTGTCGACGCCGCGCTCGGTGATCCCGATCGGCTCCGCTACTGGGTGGCCGAGTACGATGGGCGGGTTGTCGGTCAGGCGGCCATCACTCGGGAGTGGAGCGACTGGCGGAACGGCTGGATCTGGTGGCTTCAGAGCGTCTATGTCCAGATGGGCCATCGCGGTCAGGGTGTCTTCCGTGCCCTGTTCCGTCAGATCCGAGAAGAAGCCCTGTCCACCCCCGACGTCATCGGCCTACGGCTCTACGTCGAGGTTGAGAACCATCAGGCTCAAGGCACGTATCGGGCCCTCGGCATGGAACCCGGCGGTTATCACGTCTTCGAAGAGCTCTGGCCCGACCGGTTCAACTGCTCGTCGGAACCTGCTGACTAAGTGCGGCCCAGCGCTCGACCAATCTGGCCGCCGAACCCGTGTCGATCGCCTCCGCCGCTAGGATCACACCCTGGGCCAACGTCTCGACCCGGCCGGCCACTCGAAGCGCCGCGGCGGCATTGGCCAGAACCACATTTCTCGCGGGTCCGGGCTCCCCCCACAGCAACTTCCGAATGCGATGGGCACTCTCCGTGGGTCCGCTCACCCTCAGTTCGGCGATTTCGGCCGGTAGCAAGCCGAAGTCGGCACCCGTCCAGACCTCGGATCGGACACGGCCCGCCTCCACCCAGCGAACTCGAGTCGGCCGGTCGAGCGCGACCTCGTCGATCCCGCTCGCGTCCTCGATCGAGCAACCTCTGCCACCGTCCTCTCCCTCCAACGCCAGGGACGTGACAATCGCCGCCCGCTCAATCCCGAGCGATGCCAGGGTCTTCGCCACGAGGTCAGCGAGCCTCAGGCTGGTCACGCCGACAAGCTGGTAACGGGGCCGGGCTGGATTGGCCAGCGGACCGACCAGATTGAACAGGGTTCGAAAAGGCAGTCGGCGACGGACAGGGGCCGCAAAACGAAGCGCGGGGTGGAACCGGGGAGCAAACAGGAACGTGATGCCCAACTCCGAGAGACAGCGGTATAGAACCGTCGGTTCGGCCTCGATGTTGATGCCGAGCTCGGTCAGAACCTCGGCACTACCCGAGTTCCCCGACGCGGATCGGTTGCCGTGCTTCGCGACCGGCACGCCAGTGGCGGCAACGACGATAGCCGCCGCCGTGGAGACGTTCAACATGCAGGCCCCGTCTCCACCCGTTCCACATGTGTCGAGCAGCGGGAGGTCCGGTCCGTTCCAGGGGGTCATGTGGTCCCGCGCGGCACGGACGGCACCGGCCAGCTCGTCGGCGATTTCCCCCTTGATCCGAAGCGCGGTGAGGAACGCGGCGATCTCGACCTCGGCGGTGCCGCCCCCCATGATCTCGGCCACGGCGGCGGACGCCTGATCAACCGTCAGGTCATATCCTTCGCCCAGTCGTTTCAGAGCCTCGAAGATGGGTCGATCGGTCACGGCAACGATCCGATCTTGTAGTCAGGAACTCTCGTGAGAATGGTTCTCAAAACATCGGAACAGGCGACCCGGACTCGCTCAACATCCTCGACGCTCCACCTCAGTCGTCTCAGACGCCATGAACGGCGATTTGACTGGGTTCCTGCTCATTCTTCGAGAATCTCGGTCGTCTTCTTCTCGGCCAGGTCGTTGACTTTCCCCTCGAACCGCTTGGTGAGGGACTGAATCTCTTCCTTGCACTTCTCGTGGTCGTCTTCGGTGAGGATCTTGTCGGCCATTTCATGATCGGCCTGCTTATTGGCATCGCGTCGGATGTTGCGAATCGCGACGCGAGCCTCCTCGGCCAGTTCCTTGACCCGCCCTTCGAGCTTCTTGCGCTGCTCGACCGAGAGGCTGGGCACGTTGAGTCGGATGACCTTGTTGTCGGAATTGGGGGTCAAACCCAGGTTGCTCGCCTGAATCGCCTTGATGATGTCGCCAATGGCCGACTGGTCGAATGGCTGGATCAAAATCTGTTGCGGCTCGGGTGTGCTCAGGCGAGCCAGTTGCTTCAGGGGCGTCGATGAGCCGTAATACTCGACCCGGATCGAGTCGACTAGGCCGGTGTTGGCCCGTCCGGTCCGAATCCCCTTGAGCTGGTCGCTCAGCAGGGAGATGGTCTTCTCCATCCGCTCCTCGGCCTCGAGCGCGATCTCTTCAATGCTCATGGAGAGCTGCCTCCGAGGATTCCCCTCGACGATGGGGTCTCAAGGTAGGGAAACCTGTCTGCCACTGGATCAGGATACTCTCGATCAGTGCCGTCCCGCGAGTCCATCCGCGCGACCGCCGTGCTCGACCGGCCCGATGAGCGGACTCCGGATCTAGTTACCCGGCAACTTTCGAACAGATGAAAGGCGAATCACAAGGTCGTTCTCAGGCGAGGTTGGAGGGCCGAGGCCTCTCGCGCTTTCCGACCCAGGTTCCAATCGGCTCGCCCGCGATGGCGCGCTCGATATTCCCTTCTTTCTTAAAGTTGAAGACGAGGATCGGCAGGCTATTATCCAGGCACATGCCGATGGCCGTCATGTCCATAACCTTCAGGTCATCTCGTAGCACCTGGTCATAGGTCAGATGATCGTAGCGAACGGCATGAGGGTTCTTTTCCGGATCAGCGGAGAAAACTCCGTCCACGCGGGTCGCCTTCATCAGGACCTCGACATCCAGCTCCTTACCTCGCAGCGCGGCGGCTGTGTCGGTGGTCACGAACGGGCTGCCGGTGCCAGTGGCCAGGATCACGACCCGACGTCGAGCCAGGTGCGACAGGGCTCGGCGGCGAATAAACGGCTCGGCAACCTCTTCCATGCGGATGGTGGTCATGAGCCGAGTTTCGCAGCCTTCGTGTTCCAACGCGTCCTGAAGAGCCAGTCCGTTGATCACGGTGGCGGTCATTCCCATGTAATGGGCGGTGGCCTCCTTGATGATGTCCTGGCCTCGGGTCAACGTGGCGCCCCGGAGAATGTTGCCGCCACCGACGACGATCGCGACTTCGACACCATGGTTCGCCACCCGGGCCACCTGGCGTGCGATCCGGCTGACTTCATCGACGCTGATGCCTCCTTCGCCGGGCCGGCAGAAGCTCTCGCCCGAGAGTTTGAGCAAGACACGGCGAAAAACGGGAAGGCCATGCGGAGCCGGCGAGACGTCCATCGTCTGGGGGTCCTGAAAGGAGCCGGGCGGCTCGAAACCGCCCGGAGGGTAGGAGTTTACGACTCGCTTGCGGTTTCCGCGTCGGCCACCTCGCCCACGACGAAGCGAGCGAAGCGCACCACCTTGACCTCCTTACCGGCGGCCGCAACGACGTCGCGGACCTTCTTGCTTGGCTCCTTCACGAACTCCTGCTCCAGGAGAACGCTCTCGCCGTACCAGGCATTGAGCTTCCCCTCGGCGATTTTCTCACGGATGTTCGCGGGCTTATCCTCGGGCACCTGGACGATGAAGATGCGCTTCTGCTCTTCGACCGTCGCCGCCGGCATCTCTTCGCGGGTCACGCAGAGCGGCTTAGCGGCCACGACCTGAAGTGCGAGATCCTTGGCCAGTTGCGGGTCAGTGGTACCGGCCACTTCGACTAGGGCCCCTGATTTTGCGTCGTGGTGGACGTAGAAGTCGACCCGCCCCTCGCCTGAGAACCGGACCGCCCTGGCCAGCGTAACGTTCTCGCCGGTCCGGGCGTTCAAATCCACCAGCGCGTCCTTGACCTTCTTCGAGGGATCCTTGGCGTAGGACTGCTCGAGCACATTCTCGTCACCGTTCTGGAGCACCTGCTCGGCCAGATCTTTGGCGATCTGGCGGAACTCGTCGTTGCGGGCCACGAAGTCGGTCTCGCAGTTCAATTCGAGCATCGCGCCCGACTTCCCATCCGGGGCGATGGCGACCTCAATGCGGCCCGCCTTGGCGGCGCGACCGGCGCGCTTCTCGGCGTTCTTCAGACCCCGTTCCTTCGCCAGGGTCTCCGCCTTCTTCATGTCGCCGTCGGCCTCCTTCAGGAGCGCCTTGCATTCCATCAGGCCCAACCCGGTGCGCTTGCGGAACTCATTGACAGCCTGTGCCGTGATCTCGGCCATCGGCGACTCTCCTCATCTTTCGCTTTGATCGAGATGTCTGATGCTTCGGGTGACTGGTTGACTTTGTCTTGTCCAACGCCCTAGAGACGACAGGCCGGCGATAGCGCCGGCCCTCAGGCATGCTTCGTCTCGCGATTTTCCCTAGATAGACAGCCACCACCCACCATTCGCGGTTCGATCAGATGGTGAATTCCTCGGGGGAGACTCCACAAGAGAATACGGGATCGTGGAAAGCCGCCACTCTGACCACCGGAATCGGGTGATCAGCCTTGGGACGGGGCCTCAGCGTCCGATTCAGAGGGATTCTCAGAGGCCGTCGGCGCGGTCTCGGAAGGCTCGGAAGTGGGTTGCGATTCGGCCGCCACCGCAACCGTCTCGGACGGCTCCGCCGGACTCCGGCCCGCGCCTCGACCACCCAGTCCACCGCCTCGGCGCTCGCCTCGACGCGACGCAGGCGCCTCGGCACCTTCGGCACGAGGAGGTGGCTCGACCGGAGCCGCTGCTTTTCCTTCCACGATCGCATCGACCAGGCGCTTGACCACCAGTTCGATTGACCGCATGCTATCATCATTGCCAGGAATAGGCAGGTCGACGAGGTCGGGATCGCAGTCGGTGTCCATGAGGGCGACAACCTTGATACCGAGTTTGCGGGCCTCGGAAACCGCGATCTTCTCGCGGTGAGGGTCGACCACGAAGAGAGCTTCGGGCAGCCGGGTCATATTCCGGATGCCTTCGAGGTTACGCTGGATCTTGCGCCGCTCTCGAGAGAGCGTCGAAACCATTTTCTTGGAATAGCTGAGGGCCTGTTCGCCATCGAGGATGGATTCCAGCTCGCCAAGCCGTTCGAGCCGGCTGCGGATGGTGCGGAAATTGGTGAGCGTTCCGCCCAGCCAGCGTTCGGTCACGTAGGGCATCCCGCTCCGCTTGCACTCCTCGATGATCGTGTCGGCCGCCTGGCGCTTGGTTCCAACGAACAAGACCAGTCCGTTCGACGCCGCGATGCGATTGAAGTACTTGATGGCCCGCAGCAAGCCGCGAACGGTTTCCTTCAAGTCGATGATGTGAATCAGGTTTCGCTTGGTGTAAATGTACGGCTTCATCTTCGGATTCCACCGGCTAGCACGGTGTCCGAAATGCACGCCGGCATCGATCAGGTCTTTGACCGCGAGCGCCAAGGTCGACCCCTTCGAAATCAAATAGCCAGATCCGGCCGAGTCTCCTCAGGCGAAGCGCCTTGAGGCGGCCTTACTTGAGAAACGAGCACGAGAAGAAGCCCTAGCATATCGGCCGCTCGCTCGGTCGTCAAATCCCACAGGGGCGGAATCCAACAGGCCCACGGTTCGTTTCGGAGCGCGCGGACCGGAGCGTTCGAACTCTCGATCGAAGGAAAAATCCCTAAGGCCGTCCGCGACAACCCGACACCAGGTGCGATTCCGGCGATCCCGCCGCGCTCATCGCTCCCGCACGAGCTCGTCCGGATCGACCTCGCCCAATTCCTGAGTTCGATTACCTTGGTAAATTTGTGCGATTCGATAAACCAGGAAGATTGGGAAATACTAGCGAAGATCGCTCGATTTGACAAAGACGGAAGACGTGACGGATATCCTGACAACGGGGATAAGTGGCAAGAAACAGGGCCGCCGATGGCAACATCGGCGGCCCTGGAGGCTCACGAGGACTTCGCCTTCACCGATCTCGTGAAGGGGTCAAGAACGTAACGGTTTACCGTCCCGACTCGCTGAGATCCATCTCGAAGTCATTGAGATTGATGTCGCGATCGCTGTCGACGTCGTCAAGCCGCTTATCATCGAGCTTATCCCAGCGATGAGCGGCGGACTTGGTCGTGTAGACCTGGCCGTGCCGTTCGTTCTCACGCTGGCAGTCGATGCAGGTGTTGGTGTAAGGCAAGGCGTTGAGACGAGCCTCAGCGATTTTCTCGCCGCAGAATTCGCAGCGTCCATAGACCCCCTTGACGATCCGCTGCAAGGCGTGCTCGATCTGCTCGAGTTCGCGACTTTCCAGCTCGGCGAGCTGGGAGCTGATCTCGTCATTGGCGGTATCGACGGCGGCATCGACGCTATCGCCAACCTGGAAGGTCGATGCGTATTCCCGGAGCGAGTCGAGATCGCCTGTCAGAGCCTTTCGCAAGGCATCACGGCGCTTGACCAGCCTCGAGTGAAGTCGGAGCAAGGCATCTTTGTTGCGGGCCATCTCGCACCTCCGGGTGTTCGTCAGGGGCGGTCGCTGCGGACCAATTGGTGGCCGGGATCTCTCCGGCAGGCCACACGCGGGGCCGAACCCAGTCCCGAAACACATAGAATGAAAAAAGGATGACTCCCTGAACCTGTGAAACTCTCCGGACCGGCCCAGTCCGAAATCGTCCAACCGTGTCAATGGCCAGAACCGAATCGGACCTGAAACTCAATCCGCCGTGGATCGACTCTGCCTTGGACTAAGCACATTATGCGCCACGGGCAAGATGTCTTCGGTCCGCGGTGCCGACCATATCGGCAGTACGTTGCAAGTTTCTAAAGGTTTGCTAAAAACCCGTTTTTTTTCGGAGGTCCGTGGACACCCGCAAACCATAGCACATGGACGCTCGGTGGGTTTGGAAAAACCAGAGATCTGGTTTGAGCTGTGGCAAATTCTCACCAGGCGGGAAATCCAAGCACTCAGGCGAACTTGGACACACCGAACACAGGAGAGGTTCGCCGGGCAATCCGGGGAAAGGCGCTTCGGCGGGGTGGGACCAGGACGGAGGAAGACTTCCCAAAGGACCGCGTCGTGTGCATCGTCCCTGATCGTCGGCAGGTTAGCGGCGAGAATACCGACTGATGACGGTCGCTGGCAAGTTCGGTTTCTGAAGAAAATTGATATACTGCGTGGAACCGCGAGAACCGACGTAGGTCCACTGAATCATCACCTGGCCCTGGGTGATCGATCGAGATCTGCGATCAGGCTTTCCGAACCGAGAGAGGACCTCGTCGGTGGTCAAGCCGACGATCGGGTCGTCGAGTTCTGGAATCGCGTCAGGGTCGTTTTCGCGACGGTCAGCCTCCTCGCCAGAGGGGCTGGACACGGCCTCGACCCACTGATCGCCTTCCTGGCGGAATCCCAGGCGTCGAAACGCCTCCGAAGCCGGCTTCGACTCAGGGTCGATGGCGACTGCTTCGCGAAGCAAGGCGACGGCGGTCGTCCGGTCGTTAAGTAAGGATCGGTACTGGTCGGCCAGTAAGACACGCCCTTCGGCGTCACGAGCGCCGAGGCGGTTCTCGCGCTGGTCTTGAAGCCAGCTTCGGATGACTTCGCGACCCCGATCCGATTGACCGCTCTTTTCGTAAGCTCTCGCCAGGTCAAGCACTTCCGACCGCCGCAACGCCGCGACATTGCGCGAGGCCGTTTCGAGGCCCAGGTTGCGGAGCGTTTCGGCCAACTCGGGTCGATCGGGAAGCTGTGTGCGGGCGTCCTCGGCGAGTTTCAGCGCGAGGGATCCGTCGGTCTTCGCCTTCAGTTCGAGTGATCGCTGGCGGACGTCGGCCAGGAGACGGCGGTCGAGGGCGTTCCGAACATTTTGTGGCGCCTGAAGATACGTTGCCATTGGATCCGCCTGGTAGCGGTCGAGCCAGGGGTTCAGGTCCACCGTGCCGACGGGCCTGGAAGAACGAGGGAGGAACGTTTCGATCCGCGAGGCAAGTTGATCAAGCTCCTCGGGTGTGGTGGCCAGCCGCGCCATCCCCTGGAAGGCCCGATGCGCGAGGGACGAAGGCAAAGGCTCGGGGACCTTGTTCTCACGACCTTCGCGAGCCAGCGCAAGCGCTGTCTTCGGATCTCTCGCAGAGGCGTCATTGGCCTCGATACGAAGAACCTGGGCCTCTAGCTCCCTGGCTTTGATCTCAAGCGAGACGTCGCTGTACATTTCGGCCCGACGGGCCGCCCAGCGCGCCCAGGCCTTTCGGTTCTTCACGTCGTCAGGCGCGAGGACGGCTACACCTTGAGCGAGCCGAACCTCGTCTTCGGGAAGGAGTTGAAGCGACTGTACATCCACGGCGAACTGATCGCCCTCCTTGTGGAGAATCCCGATCGCCCGAACAACGCGCGCATCGGGAGCTCGGGAAAAGCGGAGCTTGGGCGGGAGTCGAAAGGCGACCGAGGATTCCTTGAAAAGAATCTCGTCGAAGCCTCGGCCGGGGTGGAGCTGGAAGAACTGGATTCGACCGTCGACGGCGACTTCGCGGCCGATCAGGTCGGGCCGACGGACCAGTTGCCCCGGCTCGACCTCGACAGGGCCGTCGAGCGGTGGCACCAGCGCGATCATGGCCGCGGCGATAAATGAGCGGCCCAGACCCCGACCCTCCTGGGCCGGAATCGGAGGCAAATCGTGACGGGTCAGGTAAGGAAGCGCCTTGAGTTGGGTGAGAATGACGCCGCTATCGGGCATAAACCGCACGCGCCAGACACCTCCTTCGAACCGGAGCGAGGAGAGGCGGGCACCGAAAAGCACATTCTGACCGACTTTGGGCGCGAGGCTCTCGAAGAGCTGGAACCCTTTAAGATCGATGCGGCCTTCGCGGCTAGGACGAGGTCCCCGGCCAACGAAGATCCGGTAATCGAGTTCGTACATCCCGCTGCGTGAGGTTTCTGGTGTCTCCGCGATGGTCGATTCGAGGATAAGCGACTGGCCCTTATAGATCGTTTCGAATCGCTCGGGCCACTTTTCGGGCGGCTGGTAACGGGCGGCCTCATCGACCAGTTCCTCGAGAGTCTTGCTCACGAGATCGGCGAAGATGGCTGACTCGCTGGCGAATTGTCGCGACTTGGAGGCACGTTCGTCCTTGACGCCAAGCTGCTCGAAGGCCTTCGCGGCTCGGGCGAGTTTCTGCTTGGCCTCGTCGAAGTGCCCCCGCTCGAGCGCCTCCTGCCCCTCGACCCAGTTCACCTCGGCGACGTGGGGGAGATTCTCCCAACGACTGAGCCAGATGCGATAGCCCACAGTGACCGCGACCAGGAGCCCGACGCTCAAGATCACGAGGGCGAGACGATGGCGCTTCAAGCCGTCCCAGGCACTTGCGCGGGAAACTGTGATGACCCGCTCTTCGACCGCTGCGGAAGGTTCGAGCGAAGGACGACGGACTCGCCGTGGAGATAGCGCGGCGGAGCCATCAGAGGCAGGACGGCCAGGGGTCTGAGGGCGAGGAACAGAACGTTTCGAAGTGGGGGATGACGGCGGCCGCGGGTTGCCCTGTGGTTTCGGTGGTCGCCGATAGTCGGGAGAAATTTCGCTTTCCGACAGGCGAAGCGACGAGGCAGCGGGAGGGCTCTCGGCCGATTCGGGCTCGAGCCAGACGATTTCCCCCTCGGCCTCCGCCTCGACGTCGATGTCGGCCGGTTGTGGGGGCGCGTCGGTCAGGGGGATCGGGCTATCGTCAAAAACCGGCTGAGGTGCCGCGACGCGTCGACGGGGCGTCGACGTCGGAGCCGGGGGCTGAGGCAGCGGGCTTTGCGGAAGGACGAAAACGCCTTCTCCGCACGAGGGGCATCGCAGGGCTTGGTAGCCCTCGGTCCGAATCCCCCTGAGAATGTGCCCTTCGGGACAGGCCACGTTGTAGTACTGCGGCGCGGGCGGCTCGTCAGGCGCCCAACCCCGAATCATCTTCCGCGCGCGACCGAGTAATCCCAAGGACCTGGCCTCCCCGGATGCGTCGCCCGAACGGTTTGAACGTCCCGAACACCCAACCGTTTTATTATCGATTCCGCCCCCGAGAGGGTCAACCAGCCTTCCGCTCGGCTTGGGGATTGCCGCCGCGGCTCGAGACGGCTCGTGCATCGGACTCGCGATCGGCGTCCTGCGGCTTCTCATGGCCCTACCGGCCCGGTTAAACCACCCGGCGAACCCTCCGGAGTCCCCCTTTAAGTTGGAGTGTCTCCGGCGTGGCACTCCCCGCGATCGGGACCGGCGAACGGCTCCTGGAAAAATCCTGGGACAGCTCGGATGCACTTGACGCTCAATCGTGAATGAGAGGTTGATGGTTCTCCTTGAGAGTCGGCCGGAGGAGTACGACCAAACCCGTTTTACCCACCGACATACCCCTTTCTTCAAGATTTGAGCGGACACGGATTCCATTATCCGACCACTCGACGAGCTGGGGTCACGCCCTTCCCTTCGCCCCGTCGAATGTCGAGTGAGAGACCATATCATCGAACGCCTGCGAATGCGGGCAATGGCTGGCGTCCGGACTACGAGGCCTCCGATCGTGAGTCGGCGCGGTCGAGGTCCGCGCGGGTTTCCCGGGGATCGGGATGTCCGAGGCAACGGATCGGGCTATTAAGAAAGCGTTTGATTCGATAATTTTGAGGCAATACGATGATTCCCCCCCTGGAACACAACCCCCGATACCATGCGCTGGATCTTTGGCGTGGGTTGTTCTGTCTGGTCGTCGTGTTGGAACACGCGGGAGTGGCGCTCTGGCCGGGGATTTCCGATGCGAGCGGCTTCGAACAAGGGCTCCGGCTAGCGATCGTCACTCCCTTGCGCTGGAACGTCGGAACGCCGCTGTTCTTTGTCATCAGCGGCTACTGCATCGCGGCCAGCACAGATGCCCACCGTCGCAAGGGGCACTCACCCTTGCGATTCTTGGCACGGAGGCTCTGGCGGATCTTCCCTTCCTACTGGGCCGCGCTGCTGGGTTTCGCCGTCGTCGTAACGGTGCTCGATCTGGTTGGCCTGGAGCGATGGCATCGTAGCGATCTATCGCTGGAGCTGGTGTCGTTGCATGAATTGAAGCCCTCGCAATGGTTGGGCAACCTGACACTAACCGAGACCTGGCGGCCTCGCGTCTGGGGAACGGAAGAGCTGATCTTCACTCGGGTCGCCTGGTCCCTCTGCTACCAGGAGCAGTTCTACCTGGTCTGCTTCCTGCTGCTGTTGGCCTTCCCGAGGCGATACTTTGGTGCGTTGGGGATGGCCACGGCGGTGATCGTGGGATTTCGCGTGGTGGCCTGGGACGCCGGGGCCTTGCACCGCTTCGATGGGATGTTCCCGAAGCTCTGGCACGAGTTCGCGGTGGGGCTAGCCGTGTTCTGGCGGCTGAACGCTCGGACAACTCCGCTCTCGAGGCGGATGGTCGATCTGGGCCTGGTCGTGCTGCTTGGCCTGGCGTGCTGTTTCGGTTCGCGCTCGACGATCGCGGCCGCCGGGTTTGGTCTGGCGCTGATCGCGATGAGGCGGTGGGACGAGCCGATCCGGCAATGCACCTGGCTCGATCCCATCCGTGCATGCGGCCGTCGCTCGTACAGTATCTACTTGATTCACCTGCCGGTTTGCCTGCTGGTGAACGCCGTGATCGGTTCGTTAGGGGTACGGGAGTTCTGGTTCCGGCTGGCGGTGATGATCCCGGCATCACTTGCGATGTCGTTGCTGGTTGGCTGGGCCTTCCACCACTGGATCGACGTGAAATTTACGGAATTGCCCAAGTTCGGTTCGTCGCGACGCGGTCCGGCACCACTGACGAGCCTGAACCCGCTGCCGCGTGCCGGCTGAGCCGGCGTCGGCCTGAGAAGATGGCGAGGGTTATTCCGGCTGACGGAGACAAACCGGGCTGGTCACCGTTTTTGACTTGAGCCGGAGCCCGGTTGTATAGTTGGTGGGTAATGGATGGTGAACCATTATCGACGGATAACGTCGCACGGTTTGCCATTGCGTCTCGCCCGCTCGCAACTTCCGCTCTGGCGAGGAGATCCGCCGACCATGCCCCGCCCTGCCTCCCCGCTGCTCTGGTTGGCCACTCTTTCGATCGGTGTCGTCCTGGGGTTGGTTATCGGGCGAGGCGCCGTGCCGCTCTCAGCCCAGGCAGGTGCACCGAAACAAGCCCTGGATACCGACGAGGCAGCGCGGCAGGCTTCCGAGGGATCTGAGGATGCCGTTTACCGCGAACTAGCGCGCCAGTACGAGCGATTTCGTTCAATCGATCAGACGTTCGAGCTGGTATCCAAGATCGTTTCACCCGCGGTCGTTCACATTGTCTCAAAGAAAAGCGGTCCCGATGAGTCGGGTCGGATGACACGATTCGAGGAAACCGGCTCGGGTGTGATCGTGCGATCGGACCGAGCCCCTGGCTGCTTCGTCCTGACCAACAACCACGTGGTCGAGGGTTCCATCGCCGACGACATCAGCGTCTACCTTCACGACGGCCGAGTGATCCGCCCCGATCAGTTCTGGGCCGACCAGAAAGTCGACATCGCCGTCCTCAAGTTCAGTCGATCGGATCTACCGGTCGCTCGACTGGGCAATAGCGACGAGGCCACCGTGGGAACCTGGGTGCTCGCCATGGGTAGTCCGTTCGGCCTAACGCACTCGGTCAGCCACGGGATCATCAGCGCCCGAGGCCGCTATGAAGAGGAACTCGAAGACGACGGCGTCGAGAACCAGGACTTCCTACAGACCGATGCCGCGATCAATCCGGGCAACTCCGGCGGACCGCTGGTCAACCTCAAGGGCGAAGTAGTCGGCATCAACACCGCCATCGCATCGAACGGTGGAGGGAGCGAAGGGGTCGGCTTCAGCATTCCGATCAACCTGGCACGTTGGGCCATGAACCAGCTCGTGACCAATCACCGCGTCAGCCGCGGCGCGATCGGCGTTCGTCTCGAAGAACTCGACCCTCAGTCGGCCATTCAGCTTGGTCTCGAGCGTCCTCGAGGCGCCCGAATCCACCTGGTTCAAGACGGCTCACCGGCCGCTTTGGGGGGGCTTCGCGCTGGCGACGTGATTCTCAAGTATAATGGCATTAACGTCATCGACTATAACCATCTGATCAATTTGGTGTCGATGACCCCCATTGGAGAAACGGCCGAGGTTGTCGTCTGGCGAGATCGACGGGCCATTCCTTTGAAGGTGACGGTGGCCGATCGGGGCGCGATCGTGTCTCAGCCACCAGCGCCGGCCGGTCGCGCGAGTCCCGGTGGCTTGCTGCGACGTCCACCCGTCCCAGGCCCGCTGCCGACGCCGGCCGATCTGGGACTGGATCTGGTGGTCATCGACAGTGCTTCCACCGCGCGGCGCTATGGCCTCGAGGAATCCCTGAGGGGCGTCCTTGTCGCGAAGGTTGACGCGTCGAGCCGATTATCGCCTTACCTGAAGCCCTTCGACCTGATCCAGGCCATCGACGGTCAGCCGGTACGATCAACCAGCGACGTCCTTCAATCGATCGGCAAGCCGGGCCATCGGAGTCCCTTGGAGCTCAACCTGCAGCGTTCGATTGACGGTTCGTTTCAGGATCGGACGATCCGCATTCCTTGATGGCGAACGCCAAGATTCCGGCGCCGACCGTTGGAGGAAATCGGGAAAGGGCAGCACGAGGGCGTGTTGGCACCCGCACAGAGAGTGGCGATTCCCCAGGATTGCGGCTTGGATTTTGGTCCCAAAGAGGTGTTCCACGGTCGTCCGATCCGACACAATCGCACGGTCGATCGAAGAACACCAGGAGTCAGTCGACGGTCATGAAGGCGAAATCGCTTCGCGTGGAATACACCCGCGCTACCCTGCTGGAGTCGGAGGCTGATCCCGATCCGTTTCGCCAGTTCCTCGGCTGGTTCGACGACGCGTTGGCGTCAGGTGTTCCGGAGCCAAACGCCATGACTCTAGCCACGGCTGACGAACACGGGCGGCCCTCGGCCCGGATCGTGCTGCTGAAGGGGTTCGACGAGCGTGGGTTCGCCTTCTTCACGAACTATGAGAGCCGCAAGGGCCACGAGATGAAGGTCAACCCATTCGCGTCGCTGGTCTTCTTCTGGCCCGAGCTGGAACGCCAGGTCCGCATCGATGGACGCGTCGAGCGAGTTTCCGACGCGGAGTCGGATGCCTACTTTCACAGCAGGCCAGCAGGGGCTCGGCTCGGTGCTTGGGCGTCGGAGCAGAGCACGGTGGTGCCGGATCGTAGCCTGTTGGAGGCCCGGCTTCGTGAGCTGGAACAGAAGCACCCCGACGGCGAGATTCCTCGACCTCCGCACTGGGGCGGATTCCGAGTGGTTCCTGATATGATCGAATTCTGGCAAGGGCGGCCGAACCGGCTCCATGACCGGCTTTGTTACCGACTTCAGCCCGATGGTGGTTGGCGGTTCGTTCGCCTGGCTCCTTGATCGCGATCGGTCGTTCGCACCGAGATTCGGACCGTGTTACGTCCAGTAGAAACCAGAGGACACGAGCGGTCCCGCTTGGCAAGCGGCATCGCGAACGCGTATCCTCGTGGAGAGTTTCTGCTGGAGGAGATGACGTTGAACGATCGGGAAGGCCAGCGATTGCTCTGGCATGCCACAACGATCCTTTCGGTCCGCCGAGGTGGTATGGTCGCCGTCGGCGGTGACGGCCAGGTGACGCTCGGCAACACAGTAATGAAGGCCGACGCCGTCAAGGTCCGCAAGCTGCTCGACGGGCAGGTGCTCGTCGGTTTTGCCGGCAGCGCGGCCGATGGCTTCGCCTTGCTCGAGCGGTTCGAATCGAAGCTCAAGGACTTCCCCGGGAATGTTCCCCGAGCCGCTACCGAGCTCGCCAAACTCTGGCGCACCGACCGGGTGCTCCGAAGACTGGAGGCGCTTCTGGTCGTGGCCGATGCCCGGCATAGTCTGTTGCTCAGCGGCTCGGGAGACGTGATCCAGCCGACCGACGGCGTGCTCTCGGCTGGATCGGGTGGAGGCTTTGCTCTGGCGGCGGCCCGCGCCTTGATGAAACACACGCAGCTCTCGGCGGCCGAAATCGTTCGCGAATCGCTCCTGATCGCGGGAGGGATCGACATTTATACCAATGGCCACTTGACGGTGGAGGAACTGCCGTGCGCGAGCTGACTCCCCGCGAGATTGTCGCCGAGCTGGATCGGGACATCGTCGGCCAGGCCGACGCCAAGCGCGCGGTGGCCCTGGCGGTGCGGAACCGCTGGCGACGACAGCAACTCTCCGAAGATCTGCGCGATCAGGTCACGCCCAAGAACATCATGCTGATCGGTCCGACCGGCGTGGGCAAGACCGAAATCGCGCGCAGGCTGGCCGCGATGATCGGCGCTCCGTTCGTCAAGGTCGAAGCGACGAAGTACACCGAGGTCGGCTACGTCGGCCGTGATGTCGAGGGAATGATTCGCGATCTGGTGGAAGCGGCGGTCTTGCTGGTAAAAGCCCAGGAGCAAGAACGTGTCGCGACCGAGGCCAGGGAACGGGCCGAAAACCGATTGCTCGACCTGCTCATTCCCCCCGCGCCCACGACCTGGATCGACCCCAATTCTCCCGAGGCCGACGAAGCGGCTGAGCGTCGCAAGCGAACTCGGGAGAAGATGAAAACACGGCTCGAAGCTGGGGAGTTGGAGGACCGTGAGGTCGAAATCACCATTCCCGGCCGGGCGATGGCCCCGGTTTCGATTCTCGGCGCCGGGAATCTCGAACAGATGGAGATGGACCTCCAAGGCATGTTCGAGAAGCTGGTTCCCAAGCCATCTCAGACGCGAACGATGACTGTCCGGGACGCCCGGCCCATCCTGATTACCCAGGAAACCGAGGCCCTGATCGAGCCGGAGAAAGTCAACCAGGCCGCCGTGAGCCTCGCCGAGGCTTCGGGCATGGTCTTCCTTGACGAGATTGACAAGATCGCTGGCGACGATGGTGGCCGAGGTCCCGACGTCTCTCGCCAGGGCGTGCAACGCGACCTCCTGCCGATCGTGGAGGGAACAACGGTCAACACCAAGTACGGCCCGGTCCGTACCGACTACATCCTGTTCATCGCGGCGGGGGCCTTTCATAAGTCAAGACCATCCGATCTGATGCCCGAGCTCCAAGGGCGGTTCCCAATTCGAGTCGAACTGCAGGACCTGACGCGAGACGACTTCGCTCGCATCCTTCGAGAGCCGAGGGCCTCGCTCATCAAGCAATATCAGGCGTTACTGGCAACCGAGGGTCTTGACGCGAGGTTCACCGACGATGCGATCGACGCCATGGCCGACATCGCGCACCAGGTTAACCGCTCAACCCAGAATATCGGCGCTCGCCGTCTCCACACGATTCTCGAACGCGTGCTCGAAGACATCAGCTTTGACGCTCCCGATCGGAAGGATCGGCGAGTCGAGATCGATGCCTCGTACGTCCGGCAGCGACTCGATCCCCTAGTCAAGGATGAGGATCTCAGTCGCTTCATCCTCTGATCGTCGCATATTCCGAGCATCTGATAGCAACCCAACCCATGAAACAAGGCACAACCTTCTTGATTCGTCGCGTGACCATCGGACTGGCAATCAGCCTGGGAACTACGGCATTCGGTTGCGGCGGTACGACATTCCAGTCGGTCGACGGCGAGCCGCCGAAGCTGCCAGCGGTCGAAACGATCACGTCGTGTGAGATCGAAATCCTCCGCAACGATGCGCCCGGTGTCTGGACGCCCGCAATCGCGAAGATCGAAAATCCCGAGCAAATCAAACGTGTTCACTACCTGCTTCAGGCCGGCAAGCCCTGGTCCGTGTCGGAGGAGCAGCCGATCAACGGGGACGTGAAATTTCATCTAAGGGACAAGACCACCATCCAGTACGACCTCATGCAGCCGGGCTTCTTCCGGGTGCACAATGCCCAGGACGCTCCCTGGATGCTGTA
Organism: uncultured Isosphaeraceae bacterium; assembly: GCA_964599655.1. GTDB lineage: Bacteria > Planctomycetota > Planctomycetia > Isosphaerales > Isosphaeraceae > CAZRGV01. Next base: position 60,037 of record CAZRGV010000012.1, read on the forward strand.
CGACTCACTGGGTCTCGGGGCGCTGGCCGGACAGGCGGCCTCGGCCCCGCCGACAATCGCGGAATGAATCATTGATGACCGAACCGACACCAATATAGCAAGGAATGCGATCATCATGTCCGAATCCGACCTTCCGCTTCTAAACATCTACGAGGTTGAGACCGTCGACGGAATCCGACACCTGATCGGGTTCCTCGACCCAGTCCTCGCCGGCTCGATCGGCATCGACTCGAGGGCGATGATCGGTGAGTTCACTCCAGGGCCAGACGGCGACTTTGACGCCGAGACTTTCGAGATTAACCCAGAGTTCATCGACGCTTTCACGGAATTCATGAATGAGCAAACCGCTCATTCTCCCGAGCTGGTGGAAGGGGCCCGATCGATTCCCGGCCAGCGGCTTTACCTGGTCGATCCTCGCAATCAGACCGAGTCGGACGAAGATCCACCCAGCGAAGATGTTCTGGGCTGCTTCTCGGTCGATGATTCGGGCCAGATTGTTCCCGACTCCTTCGAGTACAACGAGGAGCACCTCTGGTTCAGTCCCGAGTCGGGAGTCTCAGGAATTCTCTACGACCGGAACTTTTATGACTGGCTTCATCCCGAGTCGGTGCAAGGAGATGGCTCGGAATCGCAATCGGATTAATGTCGATTCCCTGGCCGGAATCGCGGGATGGGCCTTGGTACGATTTTCAGACCGACGCGCCCGCGAGCCAGCCCGTGCTCCACGCAGCCTGGAAGTTGTAACCGCCGATCTGCCCATCGAGGTCGAGGACTTCGCCAATGAAGTAAAGACCGGGCTGACGGCGGCTTTCCATCGTCTCGGCATGCACCTCGTCGAGTGAAACGCCGCCACTGGTCACCTCGGCCTTGCCGAAGCCCAACGTTCCAGTCACGGGGAGACGTAATCCCTTGAGGTTGGCGACCAGTCGTCGACGCTCATCCCGACCCAGTTCAGGGCCCATCCGATCGAGCGGAATGCCGGAAAGTTCAAGGATCGTCTCGGCCAATCGTCGGGGAATGCCCGGCGGGAGGAGGTTGATCACGGCTGGTCGACCCCTCCGGCTGGCTGCGGCGAGGTGCTGATCGAGGGTCTCGGCGCGCTGGTCGGGCACGAAGTCGAGCGCGAGTTGCAGCGACTCCGGACGATCGTGGCGCGCCACGCATCGGCTGACATCCAGAATGGCCGGACCGGTCAGTCCGAAGTGCGCGAACAGACCGGCCACTCGACGCTCCATCAAGGCGGGGCCCGTCGGGCCAAAAACGGCGACCTTCGCGTCGGGAACGGTCAGTCCCTTGAGTGCGGCGACCCAGTCGGCCGCAACCCGGATCGGTACCAGCGCGGGTCTGGGCTCGACGATCGTGTGGCCAAATCTTCGGGCAATTCCATATCCATCACCCGTGGTGCCGCTCCCGGGGTACGATTGCCCTCCCACCGCAACAACTACGTGACGCGCCCGGATCTCCCCATGAATCAAGAGGACCCGAAAGCCTCCTTCATCGAGCCGTTCGACTCCGATCGCGGGACATTCGGTTCGGAGCGTCGCGCCGGATCGTTCCAGCCGCCCGACAAGCCCGGCCAGAACGTCGGCGGCGCGGTCGGAAACGGGGAAGATCTTGCCGTTCCCCTCGATCTTCGTCGCGACCCCCTCCCCTTCGAAGAACATGATCGTCCGCTCGACGCTTAACGCCTTCAACGACGGGCCGAGAAATGAACCTCCCGGCCCGAACGCCTGCTGGATGCTTCTTGCCCCTCGTGCCTGAGACGGATCATAGGCCGGGTCGATGGGGCCGGAGATGCCTCGAAGATCGCGCAGACCTCGTGCATTGGTCAGGTTGCAACGGGTACCGCCCGACATCAGAATCTTCACGCCTGGCCGGCGATTCTTCTCCAGCAAGATGACTGACCGACCCCGTTCCGCCGCGTGGATGGCCGCCATAAGGCCCGCGGCCCCCGCGCCCAGGATAGCGACGTCCACCTCGCCGCTCGTAAGATTGTTCATAAAAGGGCGTGCAAAGGCTCTCCATCGACGAGAACATAAGGGCGACCTTGCTGGTCGTGGATCAACGTCTTTGATTCAACGCCCAGGCAATGATACAAGGTGGCGATGATGTCTTCCGGCACGACGGGATCCGATGCGGGGTAGGCGGCATTCTTATCGGAGGCACCGAAGACCTGGCCGCCCCGGATTCCGCCACCGGCCATGACCACGCTGAAGCAGTGCGGCCAGTGGTCGCGACCGCCATCCTTGTTGAAATGAGGCGTGCGTCCGAACTCTCCCATCATGATCACGAGCGTCTCGTCAAGTAATCCACGATCGTGAAGATCTTCGATCAAGGATGCGAAGGCGGCGTCGGTGGGTGGGAGCAATTCGGTCCTGGCCCAGTTGAGGTGGTCGCGATGGCTATCGTACCCCTGCCCCCCCTTGCCCTTGTCGTGACGAACCCAGTTGACGTGAACGAGGCGTACGCCGGCTTCGACCATTCGTCTTGCCAGCAAGACCGACTGGCCGAAGACGTGTCGTCCGTAACGGTCGCGAGTCGCGTCGGATTCGGCCGAGATATCGAACGCCTTTTGAGCTTCGGATGAGGCGAGCAGGTCGAAGGCGCGGGTGTAATCGTCCTCCATGGCGATGGTGGTCGGATCCACCGCGCCCTGGGTTTCCTGGCTCGTTACCGCATTGCGGAGGGCGCGACGAGTTCCAATGCGCGCGGGAGGCAAATCGGTCGAAAGCTGGAGCACCCCTGGCGAGTAATCGGGCAAGTTGGGATCGCTGTTGATTCGATAGGGGTCGTACGCCGCCCCGAGGAAGCCGGCGAACTGGCCGGAGCGCTCGGGCCCGTTGGGCTGGATGGCTTCCGGCAACATAACGAACGGAGGTAGAGTAGGGGTTGCTCCTAGCAGCTTCGCGAGAGCGGAGCCGGGGTGTGGCCGGTCGGCTCGGCTCATGAAGCCGGCATCGGAAACCGGGCGCTGGATCGGGCTGCCGACCATCATCCAGTACGCCGCGGCCGGGTGATTCGACTGGCGATGATGGACTGATCGAACGATCACGTAGCGGTCGGCCAACCGCGCCATGCGAGGCATGTGCTCGGAAATCGCGATTCCCGAAACATTCGTGGCGATCGGAGCGAAGGTGCCTCGAATCTCCTCGGGCGCCTCGGGTTTCAGATCCCACATATCGATTGTGGGGGCTCCGCCTCCCAACCAAATCACATATCCTGATGGGCCGGGCCTCCCGAAAGGAAAAGCAGGATGATGGACCTGGCCCTTGCCACGGGGTTGGATCGACGACCGAGGTTCCTCGAGGCCAGGGCGACTCGTTCGAGTCGCAGCAGGGACGGGAGTGTCAGCCCGCCAAGTCCAATAGCACCCATTTGAATCAGGGCTCGACGGGTCAATGATCCACTTCGATCGCGGCCGAGGGCGCTCCACATGACCGATTCTCCTCGGGGAAAGCCGCGCGACCCATTCGCGCCTCTCGTTCAAGCGGTTGCGATCTTCTCGTAAATGATCCCTTCATTCTGGGTCGCGCGCTCGGGCCGGCCCTTGTGGAGGTAGACCAGCTTCGTGTGATCGATGCCCATCAACCAGAGGATCGTCGCATGAAGATCATGAACATGCAACCGATCTTCGATCGCATGGAGGCCAACCTCGTCGGTCATGCCGATCGTCCGGCCTCCTTTCACGCCGCCGCCGGCCAGGCACATCGTGAAACCATACGGGTTGTGGTCGCGGCCGTCCCCTTTTTCCGACATCGGCGTGCGGCCGAACTCACCGCCCCAGACGACCAGCGTCTCGTCGAGCAGCCCGCGACGCTTCAGGTCCTTGAGCAGCCCAGCCACCGGTTTGTCCATGGCACGACAGTTTTCGGTATGGTTCTTCTCGATGGCGCTATGGGCGTCCCACTTGCTCCCCGCGCCGTGGTAGAGTTGGATGAACCGCACGCCGCGCTCCACCAGTCGGCGGGCCAACAGGCAGTTGCGGCCGAAGACGGCCGTCTCCTTCCGATCCATGCCATAAAGGGCCTTGGTTTCCTCGGTCTCTCGCGAGAGGTCGACGGCTTCCGGCGCCTCGGCCTGCATGCGAAAGGCGAGCTCGTAACTCTTGATGCGGGCTTCGAGCTCGGTCTGATCGCGCCTCGGTTCGGCGTGCCGGGCATTGAGCCTGGAGAGGAAGTCGAGCTTGCCGCGCTGTCGGGCGTCGCCGACGCTCTCCGGCGTTGCCAGGTTAGGAATCGGCTCAGGGCCGCTAGAAAGGCGAGTTCCCTGGTAACCAGCCGGCATGAAGCCGGCTCCCCAGTTTCGGGGTCCGCCGGCCACTGTCGCTCGTTCGTTGTCCTGAAGAACCACGTAGGCCGGTAGGTTCTGATTCTCGGTGCCGAGCCCGTAGCTGACCCAGCACCCGAGCGAGGGCCGGCCGGCCAGGATCGAGCCGGTGTTCATCTGGCAAACGCCGCCGACGTGGTTCAGACCGTTCGACCAGCAAGAGCGGATGACGGCCAGGTCGTCGACGCACTCGGCCATGTGCGGTAGCCAGTCGGAAACCCAGAGGCCGCTCTCGCCGTGCCGCTTCCACTTGCGTTTCGGGGCCAGGACCGGCGAGTGAAACTCGCCCATTGGGGTCACAACCGGCTTAAAGCTGGGTGGCAAGGGCTTGCCCGCCAGCTTTTCGAGCAAGGGCTTGGGATCGAACGTGTCGATATGGCTGGGGCCACCTTCCATAAACAGGAAGATGACGCTGCGCGCCCTCGCGGGACGAAGCCATGGTTCCTTGGTCGAACCAGCCCGTGCCGGCGACTCGCCTAGGCCGAGCAGATACGCCAGGCCGAGGGCGCCGAAGCCGCCTCCGGCGTGGAGCAGCATCTCGCGGCGGGTCAGGGCCTCGACCCGATGGGGCACGCTTAGTCGGCTCTCGGGTTCGTGCGGACTCATGACAATATCCCCCCCGGCGGCCCGGGCTCGGCGTTTCAATCCACGTAGAGGAATTCGTTCGAATTCAGCAGGGCGTGGCAGAAGTCGACCATTGCCTCGAATCGTGCATCCGGTCGCTTCGCCGAGGGTTCTCCACCCTCACACTCGGCCGACTCGCTCGCCGGATTCGTCGACCGGCAAGACTGACGATCAAGGAAGGCCAGGGCGTCGTCGCGCTCCGCGTCTTCCGGAGGCCGGCCGTACGCGACTCGATAGGCCAGCTCGACCTGCCGGGCCAGGTCGTTGGGAGCCCTGCGGCGGAGCCGCTCGGCGAAGGCGCGGGCTCGATCGAGCGTCCAGGAGCCATTGATCAAGAGCAGTGACTGGGTCGGTGTGGTGGTCACGTTGCGTTTCGGAGTGCTGGCCGATCCGTCGGGAGCGTCGAAGGCATCGAGTAGCGGGTCATGCGTGTTGCGAATGGCCTTGGTAAAGATCGAGCGGCGAGGCTCCGAGGCCTCCACGGCCGGTCCGCCCGCCACGGACTCCCACTCTCCGCTGACGACGAGCATCGCGTCCCGAATCTCCTCGGCGTCCAGTCGAGTGGTGTCGCGCCGCCAGAGCAGGCGGTTCTCCGGATCAATCCTCCGGGCCATCTCGGGCATCGGGCGGAGGGCCGACTGCCGATAGGTCGCCGAGGTCAGGATCAGGCGATGCAACTGCTTGAAACTCCAGCCGCGTTGCACGAACTCGGTGGCCAGCCAGTCGAGCAGATCGGGATGGGTGGGCGGCTCGCCCAGTCTCCCGAAGTCGCTGGAGGTGGCCACCAAGCCGCGGCCGAAGTGGTATTGCCAGATGCGGTTAACGATCACGCGGGTCGTGAGGGGATTATCAGGCCGTGTCAGCCATCGAGCCAGGGTTAACCGCCGCCCGGTCGAGTGGGCTTCGGGAGCCGGGGTTTCGAGGGAGGCCGGCTCGGGGTCGAGGAGGGTGAGGAATCCGGGTACGATGTCCTCCTGTTTGCGATCGCCAGGAATGATCGTGGGAGGAGCCATCGGGCCTGCGTCGGTCGCCGTGAAGGCCCTCGGCAAGGGTGGAGGCGCGTAGCGATCGAACGAGGCGAGTTGCTTCTTCAACTCCTCATATCGCTTCCGGGTCTCGCCTTTGATCTGGGTCTCGGCCTTACCCCCTTCTTCTATAAGCTGGCGGGCGATCATGTAAGCAAACTGCTGCTCGTGAGCCGTCCGCTCCGACTCCGGCTTGTGAAGGATCGCCTGGAGTTCGGGCGTGAACTTCGCGAAAACATCGCGAGCGCCTTTTTCGTTGAAGGGCCGTTCGATCGCGGCGATTTCCTCGCGAATGTCAGCGGTCAACAGGTCCCAGGCAGCCCGTCGGACGAGGTTGTCGGCCGTTTCCTCGGGCGTGGTCAGGAACAGGTCGTCACGAGGCAAGAGCGGGGTGAAGAACGCCTGGAAGCGGTAGTAATCTTTTTGGAGGATCGGGTCGAACTTGTGGTCGTGGCAACGGGCACAGCCGAGGCCGAGGCCGAGGAACACGTCTCCGGTGACGTCGGTAAGGTCGTTGAGAATCGCCGCCCACTGGCCGGGAACGTCTCGTTGGTTGTACTCGTACGGCCAGAGGCGAAGGAAGCTCGTGGCAACCCGCATCTCGGCGTCGCCGGGATCCAGCTCGTCGCCGGCCAGTTGCTCGGTGACGAACTGGTCGTAGGGTTTGTCCTGATTGAACGAGCGAATCACATAATCGCGATAGCGCCAGGCCTCGGGTCGGTAGGCATCCTGGCGATAGCCATCGGACTCGGCGTAGCGGACGAGGTCAAGCCAGTGCCTTGCCCAGCGCTCACCGTATCGTGGCGAGGCGAGCAACCGTTCGACAAGTTGTTCGTAGGCGTCGGGGGCTGGGTCTTGAACGAACGCCTCAACCTCTTCCGATGCGGGAGGCAGACCGGTCAGGTCGAACGAGACGCGGCGGATTAGGGTCCGCCGATCGGCCTCGGGAGCCGGGACCAGCCCCGCCTTTTCCAGGGAGCGGGCCACGAATCGGTCGATCGAATTCCTCGCCCACGACTTGTCGGCCACCTCGGGCACCTCGGGACGTCGGACAGGCTGGAACGACCAGAAGCCACGATCCTCGTCAGTGATCTTGGATCGGTTCCGAGTGGCCGACGAAGCCGAAGGGATCGCGGAATGGCCGTCCTCGGGCCAGGGGGCGCCGATCTTGACCCATCGCGTCAGGGTCTCCACCTGTTCGGGCTTGAGCTGGCCGGTCGGCGGCATCTGGAGGCCATCGTACCGAACGGCGTCGACCAGCAGGCTTTCGTCGAGCTTTCCCGGCACGACGGCGGGACCGCTCTCTCCTCCCTGGAGGACGGACTCGCGAGAGTCGAGCCGAAGCCCACCTTTTTGCTTTTCCGGCCCGTGGCACTTCACGCAATTCTCGGCCAGGAGCGGGCGAACTTCTTTCTCGAAGAAGGCACGGCTGGCGGCGTCCGGATCGGCGGCCCTGGCCGTCCAAGACACCAGGGCGCTATGGATCAGGCAAGCCGCGAACAGGGTCCCTCTCGCCAAGGCGAAGAGGTGACGGCGCCTGGGTCGCCGGATCATGCTCATCGGAAAGGCCCTCGATCCTGTCGGTCACGAGGCGACCGGTCTGTCCGGGGGGTCCTAAGGCGAGATTCTTCAACAATCTTTTGTAATCGGTCGAACTCGGGGCGTCAAACGCGTTCTCGGAACTGATTACTCGGTCGGCCAGTCGACCCGCTGGATGTTAAACAATCGATTGCCTTGGGCGTCGAGACATGCGACGATTCTCGTTGTGTCGGTTCTCGATCCCGGCGGACGAGATTCCCCCGAACCGAACCCGAAATCGGTCGTTTATCCCCAGCGTCGCGGATCGTTGATCGATCGTCCTCCCCTGTTGTCGGAGCGAAGGAACGGCAAGGAATACCGAAACGAGGGCCTGCTTGTGTCGATTTCTCAAAGAATTCCCCTTTTCCTGGCGCTGGGATGGAGCTCGATTGGATTGGCTGGCTCATTGGCGGTCGCCGCGGATCGGGAGCCGATTCCGGATCGTCTGGTCGTCCTCACGTTCGATGACTCGGTCAAGTCGCACTTCGTCGTGGCCAGGCCGATCCTGAAGCAGTACGGCTTCGGTGCGACGTTCTTCATCTCCGAAGGATTTCACTTCACGACCGACAAAGCGAATTACATGACCTGGGACGAAATCCGGGCGCTGCACGACGACGGATTCGAGATCGGCAACCACACGAAAGATCACATGGGGCTAACGGTCCGAAGCGTCCCAAAACTACGGGAGCAGCTCGACGCGATCGACCAGCGATGCAAAGATGCCGGCGTTCCGAAACCAGTTTCGTTCGCCTATCCAGGCAACGCGATCGTCCCCGAAGCGCTGCCAGTCTTGCGAGCACACGGAATTCTCTTCGCCCGGCGCGGCGGAACCCCCGAGTTTCCGTATGAAGAGGGCCGTGGCGTCGCCTTCGAGCCGGGACAGGATGATCCATTGTTAATTCCCACGGCGGGGGACGCGAGGCCGGTCTGGACGTTGGCGAACTTCAAGGCGGCCGTGAGCCAGGCACGCGATGGGCGGATCGCAGTGCTCCAGTTCCATGGCGTGCCGGAGGGAGAACATCCCTGGGTCAACACACCCCGCGAACGGTTCGAGGAGTACATGGCGTACCTTCATAAGGAAGGGTTTCACGTGATCGCCATGCGAGACCTGGCCCGCTACGTTGATCCCAAGGTTGGGCCGGATGATCCCTGGTCCGTCATCCGTCGGCGAACGGGAATCGCGGAGCCTGTCGGCAACGGAGGAACCGCGTCACAAAAATGATGAGGAACATGACGCATGAATGGGGTTTTCGTCCCTCGGCCTTTCAGGGCTGGAAATCCGCCCTCGGCCCTGCCATCGTCCTTGTCGTCGTGGCGGCGATTGTGGATCGGACGAAGGCCGCCGATGCGGTTTCGTTCGAACGTGACGTGCGCCCCTTGCTGGTAGCGCGCTGTCTCGACTGCCACTCCGGCGAGACTCCGGCCGGAGGATTGGACCTGACCACGCGTGAAGGCGTGCTCAAGGGTTCCGAGAATGGCGAGGTGGTCGAGCCGGGCGATCCTGGCTCCAGCGTGCTCGTCGACATGGTGGAAAACGGCTTGATGCCACCGAAAAAGGCCGATCGGCTGACCACTCGTGAGCAAGTCATCTTGAAGGATTGGATCAAGGCTGGGGTGGTCTGGTCTGGCGGGGCACTCGTGCCAGGCAGCGTCACCACCGACCGAAGGGCCGGTCTGGACTGGTGGTCGCTCCAGCCGATCCGACAACCGAGCCTTCCCAAAATAGGCCATCCCGAGCGGGTGTCAAACGCGATCGACGCGTTCGTGGAGGCGAAGCTCGAGGCCGAGAAGTTCGAGCCCGCCCCTGAGGCGGACCGCCGGACCTTGATCCGTCGAATGACCTTCGACTTGCACGGCCTCCCTCCTTCGCCCGAGGAGATCGACGCGTTTCTGGCCGACGAGGCGCCCGGAGCCCTTGAGCGGCTGGTCGACCGGTTGCTCGCTTCGCCCCGGTATGGCGAGCGATGGGCGAGGCATTGGCTCGATGTCGTCCGGTTCGCGGAAAGCCACGGGTACGAGCACGATTCGCCCCGATCGAACGCCTGGCGCTATCGTGAGTATGTGATCAAAAGCTTGAACGACGACACACCGTACGACCGGTTCGTCACTGAACAACTCGCGGGCGACGTGCTGGCGCCCGAGGATCCGGAGACGATCGCCGCGACCGGGTTCCTGGTGGCCGGGCCGTTCGACGAAGTGGGTAGCAAGGTCAAGAGCGCCTTGATGCGAGCGAGTGTTCGGCAGGATGAGCTCGAGGACGTGATCGGCGTGACGGGTCAGACCTTTCTCGGCCTGACGCTCCAGTGTGCGCGCTGTCACAACCACAAGTTCGACCCGATTCCACAGGAGGATTACTACCGCCTGCAAGCGTTGTTCGCGGGCGTCCGGCACGGCGGACCCGAGGCCGATCGCCACGATCCGTACATGCCAGAGCAGATCACACCGGAGCCGGTCAGATTGCTGCAACGCGGTGATGTGCAGTCTCCCGACCGAGTCGTCGCGCCCGGAGTGCCCAGCGCGGTTAGGACCCTGCCGAATACGTTCGACCTGTCCGAGATGGCATCGGACGGGGAACGGCGGCTGACCCTCGCCCGCTGGATCACCGATTGCCGCAACCCACTGACCGCACGCGTGGTCGTCAACCGAATCTGGCAGCAACACTTCGGTCGTGGAATCGTCACGACCCCGAGCGACTTCGGGTTCAACGGCACCCGGCCGTCGCACCCGGAGCTGCTCGACTGGCTCGCGACCGAGCTGATCGAAGGCGGCTGGCGCCTGAAGCGAATTCATCGGCTCATCCTGCTGTCGACGGTCTACCGACGATCGAGCCGCCATGACCCTTCGGCGGCTTCGCGCGACGCCGACAACCAATGGCTCTGCCGGATGTCACCGCGGCGGCTCGACGCCGAGGAAGTACGAGACGCGATGCTGGCGATCAGCGGACAGCTCAATATCGCGATGGGCGGCCCTGGCTTTGCGCTCTTCGAGGCAAAGACGAACGCGGGCACCCTGTACCGGCCAGTCGACCGTGACGGGCTGGAGTTCCGCCGCCGAAGCATCTACCGCACCGTGGTCCGTGGCACGGAGAATCCATTGCTGGCAACGCTCGACTGTCCGGATTCGTCGACGACCACGCCGACCCGAAGCGTCACCACGACCCCCCTCCAGGCCCTGAGCCTCTGGAACGATCCCTTTATCCACCGTCAGGCTCTCGCCTTTGCGAGTCGCCTGGATCATGAGGCGACGGAACCGACGTCGCGAATCGACCGGGCTTACAACCTGGCGTTCGGGCGGCACCCCTCGGACGAAGAGCGGCAGCGTGCCCTGGCATTCGTCTCGCGACATGGCTGGGCAAGCTTCTGTCGTGTCTTGCTGAATTCGAACGAGTTTTTGTTCATCGACTAAATATTCTTGAATAAATGAATTTAGACTCACTCCCGGGAACACGCCATGAGCGACGAAACCCAGCCAACCTCGAACGGAATCACGAGCCGAACACACGCAGAGGGAGTGACGCCGTTAGCCTCCCTGCCCTGGTTGCCCAGACGGCATTTCCTCCGCGAAGCGGCAGGAGGGTTGGGAGCCTTGTCGCTGGCCTATATTCTTCAGCGCGAGCAGGCGGTGAGTGCCTCGGAACGTCGATCGGGTGAGGCGGCCGGGCCTCACTTTCCGCCCAGGGCCAGCCGGGTTCTGCAAGTCTTTCTCACCGGGGGAATCAGCCAGGTTGACAGCTTCGACTACAAGCCTGAACTGATCCGACGGCATGGCGAGCCGATGCCAGGCGCCGAATCGATCGACACGTTCAATAGCCGTATCGGCACGCTAATGAAGAGCCCGTGGGCCTTCCGCCCTCGCGGGCAGTGCGGCCATTACGTGTCCGACCTGCTGCCTCATCTTGCCGAGTGTGTCGACGATCTGACCTTCATTCATTCAATGACGGCCCGATCGGCCAACCACGGTCCTGCACAACTTCAGATGAACACAGGATTCATTCGAAATGGATTTCCCTCGATGGGTTCGTGGATCAGCTACGGACTTGGTTCGCTCGCCGACGATCTCCCGGTCTTCGTCGTGCTGCCCGATCCTCGCGGGATTCCAGCCGGTGGGGTCGCCAACTGGTCCTCCTCGTTTCTGCCGCCGCGACATCAAGGGGTGGCGCTACGGTCGAAAGGCGACCCGATCCCGAACCTCTCCGGTCCGGCGGACGTGGATCCTGAGTCCGACCGCGAGGCCCGAGCTTTGCTCGGCGCCTTGAACCGCGAGCACCAGGCGGCCAGGCCGGGCAACAACATGCTGGCCGCCCGGATCGAAGCCTATGAGCTGGCCGCCAGGATGCAGACGAGTGTTCCCCAGGTTCTTGACCTCTCGGGCGAGAGCCGGGCGACGCAGCGACTTTACGGCCTCGAGAACCCGGTTTGCGGGCCCTTCGCCCGCAACTGCTTGCTCGCCCGACGATTACTGGAGCGTGGCGTGCGGTTCGTGCAGCTCTACCAGGGCGGATCGGCGATGAAGCCACGGATGAACT